>NZ_JALKIG010000014.1 GCF_023051165.1 Veillonella sp. KGMB01456 | reverse complement strand
AAACCGACCTCCTTAAAATTAGATTTTTAGGTCTAACTTTAAGGGGTCGGTTCATGATGAAAAATTCATCAAGCGGTCTTTTTTGTTATATTTGAGATAATATCTAGAAGTCAAATATTTTATAATATAAAATCATATTTCATGGGTGATGTGATATAATAATATAAAATAATACTTCCTATAATAATAAATATATGGAAGATACTCATGGAAGCATAGATTAGGAAAATGGGGTATTTATATGAGTAACTTTGATATGATGAAGGATGAATGGAGTCTTTTGGGGCATCTGGGAGAAACAGCGGAGTACAATGTTTATAGAGATCCAAATGTAACATTGGTTAAAATTAGACAGTTTGCAGAAAGTATGGTAGAAGCAATATTTTCTCTCGAGCAGATTGAAGTTGATTCTGAGTGCTCGTTAATCAAACGGTTAAGAATATTAGAATTGAGAAATGTTTTAGAACCAGAGCTATTAGAAGTTTTTCATAATATTCGTAAACATGGTAATTTGGCAGTTCATACAAATTATGGTGATTTTACTACAGCACTAAATAGTGTTCGGTGGGCACATTTTCTTGCAAATTGGTTCATGGAAGTATATGTTTCTTATGATTATGAAGGGAAAGCTTTTTCCAATCCCGAAAAACCACAAGATAATCCTAATAGTACAATTGATGAGTTAAATGAAAAGATTAAATTATTAGAGGCTATACTGGAAAGCGAACGATTAGATTATGGTTTAAAATTACAAAAGTTAAGTAAAAATTCAGGAAACATTATTAATAAGAATGTTACTAAAGTTCGTAGATCTCAGTCTCAAAAATATCTTAAAAATAAACCCCTTTCTGAAAAAGAGACTCGGCTTAATTTTATTGATGAGCAGTTGCGTAATGCAGGTTGGTTAGCGGATACTGATAAAATAGCTTGGTCTCAAGGTGAAAGACCGGAAAAAAATAAGAATAAGGCTATTGCTGAAGTTCCTGTTAATGGGGGATATGCTGATTATGCTCTTTTTATTGGTTTGGATTTGGTGGGTATAATAGAAGCAAAACAATATAATTTTTCAATAGCCGGTCATATAGAACAAGCAAAGACTTATGCTAAAAATATAAAAGACATGGATGAATATGAGGTGCCATTTATAGATGGAGAATATAAAGTACCTTTTATATATGCAACTAATGGTCGTTCGTATATAGAACAATTCAAAGAACAATCTGGAATATGGTTCTGGGATAGTAGATACCCTGAAAAAACTTCTTTTCCTTTAGAAGGGTGGCATAGTCCGGATGATTTAAAAGAAAAGCTTAAAGTAGATGAAAATAAGGCTAATGCTGAATTAATTAATGAACCTTATCCAGATTTTGTAGAACGTTATTATCAAATTGAGGCAATAAAGGCTGTTGAAAAGGGATTAGCTGATAATAAACGTCGAATGCTATTGGCAATGGCTACAGGTACTGGAAAAACTCGTTTGGCGATAGCATTAATGTATCGATTAATTAAAACTAAACGTGTAAGGAGAGTGCTCTTTTTAGTTGATCGTAGAAGTTTAGGTATTCAGGCGGCCGATGCGCTTGGGGATATAAAAATTGAAAATTTATCTGTTGCAGATATTTATGATGTCAAATCGATAGGTGAACCTGATCCTGAAACGGCTACAAAGATTCATATTTCAACCGTTCAAGGTATGGTTAAGAGGCTTTTTTATTCTGATGATAGAATATTATCTGTTGGAACATATGATTTCATTATTGTTGACGAAGCTCATAGAGGATATCTTTATGACAAAGAAATGACTGATGATGAAATTTTATTTAGAGACCAACAAGAATATATTAGTCAATATAGAAGAGTTATTGATTATTTTGACGCTACGGTGGTGGGGCTTACGGCAACTCCAGCTTTACATACTACAAAAATTTTTAATGCACCTATATATACTTATTCGTATTCTGATGCTGTGATTGATGGTTTTTTAGTTGATCATGAGCCGCCATATAGATTTGAGACAGAGCTATTAAAAAATGGGATAACTTTTGCTGCAAAATCAGATGTCGATATATGGGATGAAGAAAAGAAGGTTTTTGATAAGGCCTATTTAGAGGATGAATTAAGTTTTGAAGTAGACAATTTTAATAAAAAGGTAATTACAGAGGATTTTAATAAAGTAATCTTAGAAAAATTAACTGATTATTTAGATACAGACGACGATGGGAAAACTCTTATTTTTGCAGCCAATGATTTACATGCTGATATGGTAGTTCGACTTTTAAAAAAGGCATATGAAGATAAGGGTATTCCGGTACATGATGATGCCATTATTAAAATTACAGGATATATTAAGAATCCAGAAGAAGCAATTAAGCGATTTAAAAATGAGAAATATCCTAATATAGTGGTAACCGTAGATTTATTAACTACAGGTATTGATGTGCCAAAAATAATTAATTTAGTCTTTTTGCGGAGAGTACGTTCTCGCATTTTATATGATCAAATGTTAGGTCGTGCAACAAGGCTTTGTCCGAAGATTGGTAAGACATCATTTTATATTTTCGATGCGGTTCATTTATATGATCATTTGAAGAATATTACTGATATGAAACCGGTTGTAGTAAATACTAATCTATCTTTAATGGAGTTGTATCAGAGAGCATTAGATGCTACAGATAACGAAACATATGAATATTTTAAAAATGAGCTCATTGCTAAAATGCAGCAAAAAAAACAACGAATTGATAGAACTGAAGAAAATAATATAGAAATATCAGCTTCTTTTGGTACATTGGATTCGTGGCTATTAGACTTAAAGAGCATGAGCCAAAAACAGTTGGGAGCCGAAAAAGATAAAATAGACTCTTTTGATCGTTTGCACACAAATTCAAAATATCCAAATATTAAATATATTTCTAAGCATCCGGATAAGCTTTTGGAAGTAATTCAAACGTATGGTCCTAAGAATATGAAACCTAATGACTATTTAGAAGAGTTTTCAAAGTTTATAAACGATAATATAAATAAAATTGCAGCTTTAAATATTATAGTTAATAGACCAAAAGATTTGACTTTTAACGAATTGCGCTCTATTCAATTAGAATTAAAACGTAATCATTACGATGAAAATATGTTGAATTCTGCGTGGCAAAAAGCCAAAAAAGAATATATTGTTGCAGATATTATTAGCTTTATTAGACAAGCTGCAATTGGAAGTGCATTAGTTTCTCATGAGACACGTATAGAAAATGCCATGGAAAAAGTATATAATATGAAATCTTGGACACCGAAACAAATGGAGTGGCTGAAACGTATTAGAGCCCAACTTTTGAGTACGCCGGTATTGGCGCCAACAGCACAGGTATATTTTGATGAGACAACTGTATGGCGTGAAAAAGGCGGATATAACGGGATGAAACGAAGAATAGGAGAAGATATAGACAAAGTTATTGAATTACTTAATGATGAATTGTATATATCATAGTGATAGGAGATAAATTGTGACAAATAATGAAATTGTACAAAAACTATGGAAAATGGCAGATATTTTACGAGATGATGGGATTAGTTATCAAAACTATGTAACTGAGTTAACTTATGTTTTGTTTCTTAAAATGATGAAAGAACAAAACTCTGAAGAAGTAATTCCGGAGATGTATCGTTGGGATGAGTTAGTTTCTAAAGAAGGTTTAAAGCTTAAGAAATTTTATAAAAGGTTATTGCTCGACTTAGGAGATCCTGCAATTACGGCGAATAGAACATTAAATATGATTTATGCAGACGCTTCAACCCATATAGATGAACCTAAGAATCTAGAAAAGATAATTAAATCTATTGATGATTTAGAATGGTATTCGGCCAAAGAAGAAGGTCTTGGAGATTTGTATGAGGGGTTATTAGAGAAAAATGCTAATGAAACAAAATCTGGTGCAGGTCAATATTTTACACCACGAGCTTTAATTGATGTCATGGTGGAATTAGTCAATCCAGTTAAAGGAGAAAAACTAAATGATCCAGCAGCAGGTACATTTGGTTTTATGATCGCAGCAAATCATTATCTTAAATCAAAGTATGACGAGTTTTTTGAACTATCGCCTGATGAGGTTGAGTTTCAAAAACAAAAGGCTTTAAGTGGTATGGAATTAGTTCCTAATACACATAAATTAGCATTGATGAATGCATTGCTTCATGACATAGATTGTAGATTAGTGCAGGGAGACTCTTTATCTTCTAATGGGAAGTGGATGAAGGATTTTGATGTTGTTTTAACCAATCCACCTTTTGGAACAAAGTCAGGAGGAGAACGAGCGACTCGTGATGATTTAACATACGAGACAAGTAATAAGCAGCTGAATTTTCTTCAGATAATTTATAATTCTTTGAAGCCCAATGGAAAATCAAGGGCTGCAGTCGTTGTTCCAGACAATGTTTTATTTGATAGTGGTGTAGGAGAGTTAATTAGGCGAGACTTAATGAATAAATGTAATTTACACACTATCTTGCGGTTACCAACGGGAATTTTTTATGCTAAAGGTGTTCAAACAAATGTATTGTTTTTTGAAAGAGGCGCAACAGAAACAAACAATACTAAGGAGATTTGGATATATGATCTACGTAATAATATGAGAACATTTGGAAAACGAAATCCTTTGAATAAAGATGATTTTAAAGAATTTGTTGAATGTTATAAACGAGATTATCGTGAGGAGCGTCAGGAACTTTGGAATGAGTCTAACACTAATGGTCGATGGCGTAAGTATAGCATTGAAGAGATCTTAAAAAGGGATAGTGTGAATTTAGATATTTCTTGGATTGAACCTGAAAGCGAGGAAACAGAATATACTATTTTAGAAATGTTAGATCTTATGCAGGAAAAATCAGATAATATAGCGCATGCTGTAGCACAACTGAAGGAGCTTTTAGGTGAGGTTGAAGAATGATAGATACAAAAGCGCTGAAAGATAAAATTTTAGATTTGGCAATGAGAGGGAAATTGACTCCCCAAGACCCTAATGATGAACCAGCAAGTGAACTCCTAAAAAGGATTAAAGCAGAAAAAGAAAAGCTAATTAATCAAAAAAAGATTAAACGAGAAAAAAATGGTTCTGAAATTTTTCAAGGTGATGATGGTTTACATTATGAGAAGTTTGCTGATGAGACTATTAAAGAGATAGAAGTCCCCTATGAATTGCCTGAAGGATGGGCATGGGCAAGAATATCACAATTTGCTCAAGCAAAAGGCGGTAAAAGAGTTCCTAAAGGAATGAATTTGCAAGCTATTAAAACCTTATATCCTTATCTTCGAGTGACAGATATGAAGGAAGAAACGATATTATTAGATAAATTATTATATGCCTCTGAGTCTATTTGGGAAAAAATTAAAGGTTATACTATTAATAATGAAGATATTTATTTGACTATAGCTGGCACCATTGGCAGAGCTGGAAGTGTACCATTGGAACTTAACAACTCCCTTCTGACAGAAAACGCTTTAAAAATCATTAATTATTCTCCCATGAATAAATCTTATTTAATCAAAGCGTTAAATTCTAATGTAGCTCAAAATCAGTTCAATAATTTATTCAAGCAAGTTGCTCAACCTAAGTTATCAATAAAAAGTACTTTATCTACATTAATACCGATTCCTCCTTTAGCAGAACAAATAAGGATCGTAGACAGACTATCGGAAGGAATGGAATTAGTTAAACTAATTGAGTTAGAGCAACATGATTTACAGGAATTATCATCTCGTCTAAAGAAATTAGTTTTAGACGGTGCTATGCAAGGGACACTCCTTCCGCAAAATTCGGACGATGAACCAGCTTCAATATTATTAGATAAAATTAGAGCCGAAAAACAAAAACTCTTTAAGGAAGGGAAAATAAAAAAGAAAGATTTAGAAGAAATTCAACCCACTTTAGATGAGGATAACGCCTATTATCAGAACCAACCTATCGGTTGGACTCAAACACAACTAAAAACAGTAATTGTATTAACTTCTGGAAGAGATTTACCTTCTGACAAATACTATGATGATTGCAAAACTGGAGTCCCCTATATTACAGGTGCTAATAACTTTTCGAAAGATACTATAAATACGAATCGTTATACTTGTGAACCAGAAACGCTTGCTTACAAAGGTAATATTCTTCTTTCTGTAAAAGGAACAATAGGAAAAATCGCCCAATCCCCCTATGAAAAAGCACATATTGCAAGACAAATAATGGCAATTGATTCACTTTTAATGTCATCATCATTTGTAAAATATTTTTTAGAATGGAAAGTGCCATATTTACAATTTTTAGCAAGAAGTATGATTCCCGGAATATCTAGAACAGATATTTTGAACTTAACAATACTATGTCCGCCATTAAATGAACAATATAGAATTGTAGGTTTACTCACTTTAATATATCAATATATCGAAAGCATCGAATTAAGTGTTTAACAATTCTCTTTTGTTCTAATACTGGAGGTACAGGAACCAAAATTTTTCGAATTTCTCCGGTAGTAATTGATTTAAATATAGTTCCACTAGCATTGGCATTCAAAAAATTCTTTAATCTAGATAAAAAATAGAGATATTCTAGTAATCCTATATACGGTTTTATAGCAGCTAAACTTCTGCTAATTACAATAGGTCTATCATATAATAATATTTACATCCCTAACTGGAGCACGAACTGACATAACTAAACTGGGGTAAATAATCTTCTTTGAAAGTTTTGATGTCCAACGGCCAGAATTCATGAAATAATCTCTGCCAAAATGAAACTTTCCTTGATGAAACTCAATGCCATTATTTATTGGCATTGAAAATATATCCTCATTTTTTGTGATTGTCCCATTACAATTAGTGCAATATTAATTAAAGGCATTAGCAACCAACTTGGTGATAAGTTTTGATAATAGGAGAAAATACTATAATTACTTAATAGTAAAGCGAGATATTAAATCATAACCACCCGTAGAACGGGTGGTTTGCTCTGACCCTATAAGGGTCTTTCTCTAGTGGTTGCCCTCTAAAGAGGGCTTTGAGTAATCTGACAACCACTCTATTACCACTGGCTGCCCCCTACTCGGGGGCTTTTATTTTTGCCTACTTTACCTGCTCACCCGTGAACGGGTCCATATATTCTTTAAAATTTAACGTATCTTGAGCTATATCTTCTTGTAATTGATTGCGAATATACTCCTTTATCGCTCCTTCGTATCTGCCTACCGTATCCACATAATATCCTCTACACCAAAAATGTCGATTCCCATACTTATATTTTAAATTAGCATGTTTATCGAATATCATGAGGCTACTTTTACTCTTTAAATACCCCATAAAACTTGATACACTTAAATGTGGAGGTATAGTAACGAGCATATGTATATGATCGGGGCAGCACTCCGCCTCTATAATCTCCACATTCTTTCTTGTACATAAATCTCTTAATATTTTCCCTATATCAACTTTTATTCGCCCATATATAACTTGTCGTCTATACTTAGGTGCAAAGACAATATGGTATTTACATCTCCATTTACTATGTGATAAGCTTTTTACGTCATTCATTGACATTGAACCTCCTAAGTTGAAATGTTGTGGTTGCCAGACCAACTTCATTGTATCATTAGGAGGTTCTTTCCTTTTCTATAAGAATTTTTTACCGACCCCCAGTTTAACTGGGGGTTTTGTCATGCCTATTCGGCGTACAACGAAAAAGCGTATGATATTTTATTAATATCATACGCTTTTTCTAAATCAAAATTTTACCAAGTTACAATTTTATCTACCAGTTGCTGTTGTTCACTCGTAGTCCTTCTTAAATAGATTCTGGTTGTTTCTATTGATTCATGCCCCAATAGGTCAGCTAATAAAGAAATATCATTAAATTTTTCTAAAAAACGTTTGGCATACATATGGCGAAAAGAATGAGGATAAATAACTTTTTTCTCTAATCCATATTTATCAGCATAAAATTTTAATTGTTGAGAAATTCCACGAGGGCTAATTGGCTCTTTATATCGATTTAAAAAAAGATAGCCGGTATTACGATTTTCCGTACTCAACCAATCTAAAGCTTCGAATTTTAACCTTTTAGGAATATATAATCGACGTATTTTTCCACCTTTTGAATAAACATCAAAATAGCCAATATGAATATGTTCTACTTTTAGCCTGATAAGCTCGCTAACACGTGCTCCTGTAGCGCCTAAAAACCAAACAACAAAATGCCATTTTAAATTTTCTTCTTTTTTTAGAGCTTTTTTTAAAAATAAGTAATCAGCATAACTAATTACATTTTCTAAAAAGTTTTTTTGCTGAATTTTCAATGCACGTAAACATAAATCTTCTTTTCCTATAAATTTCAAATACGAATTTATCGCTTGTATTCGTAAATTTACTGTTTTGGGTTTAAATTTTTCAATTAGATATCCTTTATACTCTAAAATCGATTCTAGATTTAACTCATAATTAGCTCTAAAATAATTAATCGCAAAAAGATAAGCTGATACTGTATTCTTAGATAACCCTTCTTTTTTTAGGTGTAACTCAAATTCATTTACCGATTTCACATAATTCTCCTTTTATTGAATTTGAAATTCCACCGCACGTTATTCTATTGTACTCGTATTTTAGCAAGTGTGCATCTTGAATTATATTGCAATTCAAAGAAACTATTTTATAAAGTCAACAATATTATTGACTCTATAGATTGCTCTCAATATTTTATGTTGTTGCATTTTTGGAGGCAAAGCAATCACAAATTTTGAAAGATCCGAAGCGGCCAAATTAGGTTGTGCCGTGCCATTATTATATTTGTTTAATTCACTTGATATTTGGGTAGAGTTACAATATGCCAATAAAAAAAGAGGAGAAATTAATCTCTTATTATAAGAGCGTAAAATTACTAATGAAGATGCTATAGCACCTTTTGTAAATTTAGAAATACCATTTTTTGCCAATGAGCCTCTAATACAAAAAAGAATATCGTCCTTTTTTATTTTGCCACTTCTTAAAAGATTATATTGCTCATCATTTAAATATTTTAAAGATTCTTTAGATACAAGGCCATTTTTCAAATTGATAGCGCTAATAAATGGAATATTTCCAGAAAAACTTAATTTCTCTTTAGATGGGTAATTTTTACCGCGGTCACCATTTAAAATATATACAATTGTCTTCAAACAAACTAAACTCCAACTTTTAGGAATATTCTGATAATAGGCGTTATCCTCATCTAAAGTGGGTTGAATTTCTTCTAAATCTTTCTTTTTTATTTTCCCTTCCTTAAAGAGTTTTTGTTTTTCGGCTCTAATTTTATCTAATAATATTGAAGCTGGTTCATCGTTAATATTTTGTGGAATTAATTTCCCTTGCATAGATATATCTAAAATTTTTTGTTTCAAATTAGTACTAATCAAGTTTAATTCATTTTGATTTTGTTTAATCGCACAAACTAAGACAAGAGATTTATTAATTTGCTTTATTATACGCGTCTGTTCATTTAATGGTGGAACTGCGATTAGATGTTTTTTTATACCTTTCACAGTGATAGATTTAAACGTACTTCCAGATGCATTTTGTTCAAGACCTTCTTTTTCTAAAGATAAGTAATAAAATAAGTACTTTATATTAATTTGAGGGATAAGCCCTGCTATCCCGCGACCAATTACAATTGGCCTATTAATTATATTAACGTCACCAACAGGTGCTCTTACCGACATTAATACTGCATCAGTTTCTATTAATTGTGTAATTTCCGTTGTCCATTTTTTTGATTCATTTACATAAACTTCAGAAAAATGACTTTTCCCCTGATGGAATTCAACGCAATTTAAAATAGGTTTATTATAAATATTATTACCTGATGGTGATGAACCCATAACAATATTTGTGACTTGATTAAGATTTGCCCATGCCCATCCTTCAGGCAATTCATAGGGGACTTCTATTTCTTTAATAGTCCCATCAGCAAACTTCTCATAATGTAAATTATATTACCCATTAAGAATTGGAATTAGCGATTATTTAGATAGTTTTACTTTATGACTTACTTAGTGTACAATGAAAAGGATTTGAATATTTTTCAGAAATTCTCTAAACAGAATGGAGCTAAACATGAGCAACGAAAACAAAAAAGTACAAGTACATTACACCGGCACGTTTAATGACGGCACGAAGTTTGATTCTTCTTACGATCGTGGTGAACCATTAGAATTCATTTGTGGTGCCGGCATGATGATTAAAGGTTTTGACGAAGCCGTTAAAGACATGGCTGTAGGCGAAGTAAAAGATATTCACTTGATGCCTGCTGATGCTTACGGCGAAGCAAATCCTGCTTATATTTTAACAATTGAAATTGCTGAATTACCGGGTTCTGAAAAACTCGAAGTAGGCAATCGTGTTCAGTTAACTAATACTGCAGGTCAACCGGTACCGGCTAAAGTAATCGACAAAACTGAAACAATGATTACTTTCGACGCTAACCATGAAATGGCCGGCAAAGAACTTAACTTCAAAATTGAATTGGTGTCTGTAGAAGACTAATATATCGGACATTTACTCAAACCATAATTGAGCTGTAGCGAAAACAGTGCATCTGTATTTCGCTGCGGCTCTTTTTATTTGTAGGAAGAGGCTGATGAGCCTTTATATTCTATAGTCTTAGCCAAATGCATATTACCGTACTAAAAAGCGTCAAAACTCGTCAGAGCTATGCGTCAAACTCATTGTTGTTATACCGTTGTAGCTAGTGGCTTTGTTAACTGTTCTATAGAAAAAGACATGACCTATGCCAGCTATATCCTTATTTGATATAGCTTTATGGCCCTTTTAGCCTTTGTTGTACATTGTATACATGTTATAATGAACGTGTCCGGTAGATATTGGATGGAGCGAACTTAGCCCATACCGGACATTTCCTATATGCAGCTTGAATAATGAAGTTTTAAGACAAAGGATAATACAGTCTTAAAGTTGTACAGAAGGAATCCAATGAGCGAACAAAAACTAACAGTAACATAACAATAATATAACAATGATTTTAACCGGTTTGCGATAATCGGTTCAACATAGTAGGTACTAGAAGAAATGAGGTAAAACGTATGCGTAAGGAACATGATTTTTTAGGCGAATTAGAAGTTGCTGACGAATTGTATTATGGTGTGCAAACTCTTCGCGCAATGGAAAATTTTACAATTACAGGGAAACATCTTGACCGTGATTTCATTAAATCCATGGCTATGGTTAAAAAAGCCAGTGCTTTGGCTAACATGAAGACAGGTCGTATGGATCCGACTATCGGTAATGCCATCGTGCAGGCTGCCGATGAAATCATTGCCGGCCAATGGGTAGAACAATTCCCAATCGATCCGATTCAAGGTGGTGCCGGTACATCCTTCAACATGAACATGAACGAAGTGTTGGCGAACCGTGGTCTTGAAATCTTAGGTCATGCCAAAGGCAGTTATGACATTATTTCTCCAAACAACCACTGCAACATGGCTCAGTCCACGAACGATACATTCCCGACAGCTATTAAAGTGTGTGCTATTTTAAAAAGCAAACCGTTAATTGAAGCATTGCAGCGCTTAGTTGACGAATTGGAAAAGAAAGCGGAAGAATACAAAGAAGTTTTGAAAATGGGCCGTACTCATTTACAAGACGCTGTGCCGATTACCCTTGGTCAGGAAATGGGCTCTTACGCTTCCGGTATTCGCCGTGGCATTAAACGTATTCAGTCTTCCATTGAAGGTGCTCATGTTGTGAACATGGGGGCGACTGCTGTAGGTACGGGTCTTAACGCCGAACCTTCTTACATCGAAGACGTAGCTCATGAATTATCTGAAGTGGTTGGTGAAAAATTTGTTACCGCTGATAACTTGATCGATGCTACGAACAACACCGATATTTTTGCCGACATTTCCAGTGGCATGAAAGTAACGGCTCTCGTGTTGATTAAAATGGCGAACGATTTCCGCTTGATGGCATCCGGCCCTCGTTGCGGTATTGGCGAATTGAAATTACCACCTCGTCAACCGGGTTCTTCCATTATGCCGGGCAAAGTTAACCCTGTAATTGCGGAAGTATTGAACCAGGTCTGCTACCAGGTAGTAGCTAACGACTTAGCCGTAACCTTGGGCGTTGAAAACGGCCAGTTCGAATTGAACGTTATGGAACCGGTTATTGCGTACAACTTGTTCAATGCTATGTGCTATTTGAAAAACGGCGTAAATACTTTCGTTGATAAATTATTAATCGACCTCGAAGTTGACCGCGAACGTTGCGAATACTGGTTGAACCGCAGTGTGGGCATCGTAACCGCTTTGTTACCGCATGTTGGTTATGAAAACGCATCCGCTTTGGCTAAAGAAGCGTACACAACGGGCCGCGCTATTAAAGAAATCATTTTGGAAAAAGGTTTGTTGACCGAAGCCGAAATGAACCATATCTTATCGCCGGCTGAAATGACAAAACCTGGTATTGCCGGTGCTGACATTTTAAAAGTAAAAGGCAACTAATAATACAAAGTATTAGATACTGAATGCCGAATACAAAGTATTAGATATTGAGTACTGGATTTTAAATCCTAGATGCGGAATATCAAATACTACATATTCAATACAATAAAAATATAGCCAATGACCCTTATAAAAGGCGCCTGAATCTATCTCTGCTTAGATTCAAGCGCCTTTTGTAGTTAATAGAAAACTAAGTTTATTCAATGCCGCTTAACAGTTGCCGCCATTTTTTCGTGTAACCGTAAATATCTTCCTGTTCCATGGTTTCCGTCATTACATAGATGCCCGCAAATCCTTTTGGAAGTTGGCTGAACGTGTTAAAGTTTATGCCGCCGATAGCGTGAAGGGGGATATGGTGGGCTTTCGCGAACTCAAGCACGTCCTGGCATTCGGCGCTATTTCGCGGTGCCAGTCCCGGTTTGCAGCGAGAAGGGAATAAGTGCCCTAAGACTAACCATTTGGCACCCTGAGATTCTCCTTTTTGGGCTTCACCTAAAGAATGAACTGAAACCCCAAATTTAAACGGGGCAGGCATAAGAACTTTATATCCTAAAACAGACTCTGCCTGGGCTTGAGCCGTTATATCGAGACATTCGGGCACTGAAAGTTGAGCCGGCAAATTATATTTTATGGCTAAGTCGATATGGTGGCTGATGATGAGCTCCGTGCCGACCGTTTTAGCTATGGGAAGAAGTTCTGTGAGTAGGTCCTCATACTCTTTGATGGATAATTCCTTAGCTCGAAGCAATACTGCATCGGGACCGGACTTAATTAGAGCTCGTAAATAGTCGGTCGGTGACAAGGGTGAATTTATTTTTCCTAAAAACTCATAGAGTGCGGGTAAATGAGTGACATAGGTTAGTTTCATAGAACCTTGTGTGGTTGCGTCCCCTTGCGCAGTTGAGGGAGCTTTTAAGTTGAAAACTTCGTTTTTAGACACGGATGTGGTCATGGTACACTACCTGGAGGCCCAGTTTTTGAATATCATCATGCATTTCGGCAACGCTGCGGGTATCGCTAATGTCAAATTGGTCGCTACTGCGATGTTTATTACTGGCACTGTGGCCGCCCACATCCACTTGAACGCCGGCCGATACTTTGGTGGCACAAATATTCATGACTGCATTGCGGAATTCTTTGCTTTCGCGGCTGGATACGGTAATTTGTGCTTGCGGAACAAACAAACGATAGGCACACATGATTTGTAAGAAGTCACGGTCGCTCACTAAATGGTTGAAGTGTCCCAGTTCACCGTTAACCGGACGCAAGCGTGGTACGGAAAAACTGAGTTCGGCGGCCGGGAAGGCTTGTTGCGTAGACCAGACGTGAAGCCCGGTGGCTAAGGCATCGTAGCGGAAATTGCTAAGACCTAATAAAGCGGCAAAGCCGGCGCCTCTAAAGCCGCTGTTCAAAGCCCGTTCTTGGGCATAAAAGCGATACGGGAAGGAGCGTTTATTGCCGTAAGGGTGGTAGTATTCATACGCTTTAAGGTCGTAAGACTCTTGGAATACAGTGATGAAGTCCGCGCCTGCTTGATGGAGAATTTCGTAGTCCGCTTGATTGGCCGGATAGATTTCTATGCCGATGTTGGCAAAATATGGTTTGGCCAGTTCGAGGGCGGCTGCAATATATTCGATGGAAGAGCGCGATTCTGATTCACCGGTTAAAAATAGAATTTCTTGTAAGCCTGTTTGAGCAATGCTTTCTAACTCGCGTTTCACATCATCCATGGAAAGTTGGGCGCGTTTAATCGTTTGTTTACTGTTAAAACCACAGTAACGACAACCGTTATGGCAGTAGTTGGCGATATAGAGGGGCGTGAATAGTTGCACGTTATTGCCGAAGCGAGCCCGCGTTAAGGTTTTGGCTTTTTGCGCCATCGCCTCTAAATAGGGAGCGGCAGCCGTACTGAGGAGGGCCATAAAATCTTCCGGCTCCAATGTGTCTTTGGCCAAGGCTTGCTCTACATGGTGGGCGGTAAAGTTTTTATCAGAAAAGCTGTTTTTAGTATTCAGCACATAGTTGAGCCGCGTCATATCCAATTGGTCCATGGACGAAGTGTAGGCCATGATGTTATTTTTTAATACAGCTTCGTCGTCGGGCGTGGCCGTTTTGATGTGGCCATTGAGCTTGGGCGGCATCATATGACGAGGAGTAGGTAATATATTCATTATGATCTCCTAAATTATTTAGCTTGAGTTTAATTGCGCATTAGGAAAGTAATCCGGTGATCAATGTCGGAAGAACTTGTCTTGAAGATGCGCACGTAATCATTTCGTGTGTATGTATTTAATCGTTCAAGAAGCCCGTGAGTGGGCTGGATGCTTCCGCTTGGTCCGCAATAACGCGGCCCGTTTGGCCAAGGTACGCCAGGCGACCGGCTTCGATGGCGAGGCGAAAAGCTTTACACATTTGCGCTACATTGCCGGCCGTGGCGATGGCCGTGTTGCACATGATGGCGGTGACACCCATCTCCATGGCTTCGCATGCTTCCGACGGTTTGCCGATGCCTGCATCGACGATAACCGGCAAGTCCGTACTTTTTAGAACAATGTCGATGAAAGCTTTGGTACAAAGACCGCGGTTACTGCCAATCGGTGCGGCGAGGGGCATGATGGCGGCTGCGCCGGCTTCTTCAAGAGCCTTAGTGGCATAGTAATCGGGATACATATAAGGGAGTACGACAAAGCCTTTATCGGCCAGCATTTTGGTGGCACGGATGGTTTCTTGGTTATCCGGCAAGAGCCAGCGGGCATCGCTAATGATTTCTACTTTGACAAAATCGCCGCAGCCCATGGCACGGGAGAGTTCGGCAATGCGCACCGCTTCTTCCGCTGTGCGGGCACCTGAGGTATTTGGCAATAAGGTTACATCTTTAGGCATAAAGTCTAAGATGTTTTCTTGCCCGTCCGGCGTGGCGCGACGCAAAGCTAAGGTGATGATTTGAGCCTTGCCTTCTTCGGCGACGGCTTTTATAAGGGGTAGTGAAAATTTGCCGGAACCTAAGATAAGGCGGGAAGAAAATGTTTTGCCGCCCAGCGTGAAGGTATCGCCTTCCGGTGTAAATTTAGAACTTGGTTCGATGGTGGCCTGTTGTGAGGCTGTTGTTGACATAGTGTCACTCCTTTTGAGTCAGTAATAAATGTAAGAGCATGGTTGCTTCGTGAGCGGCACAGAGCATGACACGCGGTGCCAAAAGTCCGAGGGTGCTTTCGCTGTGGCCGTCACCTGTTTGGTAATAGCGGCTGAATAATTCTTTGGTTTGGACCGTATTCGGATGATCGTAACCGCTGACGCCGCTGGCCCCGATTAACGTTGTTGCGGGATAATGCGTTAGTACATAGCTTGTTAATTCCGCCTTGTTTTCAGCCGAGTCGAAGGCTTCGATGATGTAGGGGAAGCCTTTTAAATAGTTGTCAAAATTACTGCTGTTGATGGTGGTGTGGACGGCGTTCACTTTGATGAACGGATTGATGCGGTGAAGAATATCTTTTAAGGCTACAACTTTCGGTTTGCCCAAATCCGTCATTTCATAAGCTTGGCGACCAAGGTTCGTAATGTCTACCACATCCTTGTCGATGATGGTGAGCTCGCCGATGCCAAGCCGCGCGAGGCTAATGGCGATATGTGAGCCAAGACCGCCGGCACCGCAGATGGGAATGTGGCTCGACTTTAGCTTGTTATAAATGGTTTTGCCGTAACGAGCGTTCCATACGGCGTCGTACGTTGCTTCGTCAGGTGCTTCAGTGCGTGACACGCGTAATAAAGCATCGCCCTCTTTGAGGGGCGTTGCCCCATCGACGGCAAAGCCGTTTAGTAACCAAAGGTCATCGCTGCCGTTGGTAATGATATCCGCCGTAACCGAGCCGGGAGCTACCGACCGGGCTTGGCCGTTTACTGTAATATTCATCAGCCGCCTCCTACGAAGTGAACAATTTCCAGCGTGTCGCTGTCCAGTAACCAAGTTGATTCGAATTCGCTTTGCGGAATGATGATGCGGTTTCGCTCCACCACAACGCGTTTGGAATTGTAGCCCGCAGTTTCGAGAAAGGCGGAAACTGTCACAGATTCCGTAAGCGTTTGTTCTTTGCCGTTGACAATCATGGATGCCTCCTTATAAAATTCCTATAAAAAAAGACATGAAGGGAGAGCACCCTTTTGGTGGTGCTCCCCCTTCATGTCATGGTTATATATTGATTTCAGTATAGCAGAGTTTTGAGAATGGGCAAAGTGATTTTTCAAAAAATTTTTTGCAGTCATTGTCCGGGAATTTTTTTTGTAAAATATTTTTGACAAAGCAATTTTATAATGATATAATACTAAATTGCAAATGTACTCAGATATATATTGATTAATGTATAATATTATTTTATAGGCGTACGAATGCGTCGTATAAATTAAGGGGTACTCAATAATATGACTATAACATCGTTACTGATAAAGGGTAAATCTTCCAAGGTTGTGTTAACCGAAGGCGAAGCAAGGTTCAAAATAAAAAAATGAGAGCCTTGCTTATTTTGTCATTGCGTTAACAGGAAAACTGAGACCTGGATTTTTGTCTGATGTCATACCGTTATAGAATAGAAGGTAAGCCAATTGAAATGAGGGGTGAAAGCTGGTATGTTCAAACCTGAGAAGGTAGGTAAAAGAACGCGTTATACGTATGCTAAAATTAACGAAGTTCTAGAAATGCCACATTTATTGGACGTGCAACGCAAGTCTTATGAGTGGTTTTTGGAGAGCGGTTTACAAAATATTTTTGACGATATTTCTCCGATTAAAGACAATTCAGGTAATTTAGTGCTTTCTTTTGAAGGATTTAGCCTTGGGGAGCCAAAATACGATATTAACGAATGTAAGAACCGTGATGCTACTTATGCGGCGCCATTGCGTGTTAACGTTCGTTTGATTAATAATGATCCTGAAAACCAGGATATTAAAGAACAGGAAGTTTTCATGGGCGACTTCCCGTTGATGACCGAAACCGGTACATTCATTATCAACGGGGCGGAACGTGTTATCGTATCCCAGCTGGTTCGTTCCCCGGGTGTATATTACACTCGTGAAATCGATACTATGGGTAACCGCTTGTACGGTTCCACAGTCATTCCTAATCGTGGTGCTTGGATTGAGCTTGAAACAGATGCTAACGAAATCGTATCCGTACGTATCGACCGTAATCGTAAATTACCGGCTACAATTTTAGTTCGTGCCCTTGGTTGGAGCACGGATGAATCCATTTTGGAATTGTTCTGGAATGGTGAAACTGACGAAGAAGGCAATCGCGTATATGACGAACGCTTGCTTCGCACCCTTGAAAAAGATACCACCGAATCTTCCGAAGAAGCGTTGGTTGAAATTTACAAAAAATTACGTCCGGGCGAACCGCCTACAGTAGAAAGTGCACGTAATTTATTCGACAATTTATTCTTCGATCCGCGTCGTTACGATTTAGCGCGCGTAGGTCGTTATAAATTGAATAAAAAATTAGGCTGGCGTCAACGTATGTTAGGTCAGACTTTGGCTCAGCCAATCGTAAACATGGAAACCGGCGAAATCATCGTTGATGCTGATACAGTAATGAACGAAGAACAGCTCGATATCGTTGCGAATAGCGGCGTTTTCAGCGGTGAAGGTTTTGCGGAATTCTATGTGAAGAGCTCTGAAGGCCACTCCTTCAAAGTTATCTGCAATAACAGCAACTTGCCGTTTGAACATCGTACGGTAACTCGCGAAGATATGATTGCCAACATCAGCTACTTGTTGAACTTGATGGATGGCGTTGGTCATGTGGATGATATCGACCACTTGGGTAACCGTCGTTTGCGTTGCGTAGGCGAATTGTTACAGAATCAGTTCCGCATCGGTTTAACTCGTATGGAACGTGTAGTTCGCGAACGTATGACGATTCAAGACAATGCTATGATTACGCCACAGGCGCTCATCAACATTCGTCCGGTAGTGGCAGCTATTAAAGAATTCTTCGGTTCCTCTCAGTTGTCCCAGTTCATGGATCAGACTAACCCACTTGGCGAATTGACGCACAAACGTCGTTTGTCCGCGTTGGGACCTGGTGGTTTGTCTCGTGAACGTGCGGGCTTCGAAGTTCGTGACGTGCATCACTCCCACTATGGTCGTATGTGTCCGATCGAAACACCTGAAGGTCCGAACATCGGCTTGATTTCTTCCCTTTCCAACTATGCGAAAGTTAACGAATTCGGCTTTATTGAAGCGCCATATCGTCGTGTAGAAAAAATCTACGGTACCGGCGATCAGGCCAACAAAATTATTAAAGTACAAGTTACGGATCAGGTTGTGTACATGACGGCCGACGAAGAAGAAGGCATGACCATTGCACAGGCTAACTCCATTCTCGATAGCGAAGGTAACTTCGTAGATACGCATATCGCTTGTCGTCGCGGTTCTGAAGTCCTTGAAGTAGCACCTGAAAAAGTTGACTACATGGACGTTAGTCCGAAGGAAGTTGTTTCCATCGGTACCGCTATGATTCCGTTTCTCGAAAACGACGATGCTAACCGTGCTTTGATGGGTGCGAACATGCAGCGTCAGGCCGTGCCTTTGCTCCGCGCTCAGGCTCCGCTTGTAGGTACCGGTATGGAATACAAAGCAGCCACTGACTCCGGCGTTTGTGTACTGGCTAAAGAAGAAGGTATCGTTACTCGTTGTTGGGGTAATGAAATCCATGTACAGCGCGACAACGGTCGTGTTGACGTTTACAAATTAAATAAATTCCTTCGTTCCAACCAATCCACATGTTTCAACCAGAAACCAATCGTATTCCGCGGCGACCGCGTTGTTAAAGGCCAAGTATTGGCTGACGGCCCGGCTACTGACGGCGGTGAATTGGCACTCGGTTTTAACGTGCTCGTGGCGTTCATGCCGTGGGAAGGTTACAACTACGAAGATGCTATCTTGCTTAGCGAAGAGCTTTGCAAAGAAGATATTTATACATCCATTCATATTGAAGAATACGAATGTGATGCACGCGACACCAAATTGGGTGCCGAAGAAATTACCCGTGAATTGCCGAATACGGGCGATGACAATCTTCGCAACTTGGACGAAGAAGGTATCATCTGCATCGGTGCGGAAGTTCATCCGGGGGATATCTTAGTTGGTAAAGTTACACCAAAAGGTGAAACTGAATTAACGCCGGAAGAACGCTTATTGCGTGCCATCTTCGGTGACAAAGAACGTGAAGTACGTGATACTTCCCTTCGTGTGCCGCATGGTGAATCCGGTAAAATCGTTGACGTTAAAGTTTTCACTCGTGAAAACGGTGATGAATTGCAACCGGGCGTTAACAAATTAGTTCGTGTATATATTGCACAAAAACGTAAAATCCACGAAGGCGATAAAATGGCCGGTCGTCATGGTAACAAGGGTGTCGTTTCCCGCGTAATGCGTCAGGAAGACATGCCATTCTTGCCGGACGGCACACCGGTTCAAATCGTATTGAACCCATTGGGCGTACCTTCTCGTATGAACATCGGTCAGGTATTGGAAACTCACCTCGGTTGGGCTGTTCAGGGCCTCGGTATGCAGATTAAAGCTACCGACCTCAAGATTCAAAATGTATTGAACCAAGCGAAAGCCGACAGCCGTTATTGGGATAATATCGACCGCATTAAAGAATTATACGGCGAAATGGACGCTTTAAAAGCTAAAGTGGCGGAAAACGTAACTGTTGCCCATCTTGATGTGGACAGTGAAATCGATGCACGCCGCGAAGAAGCGTTGAGCTTAATCTTGGCGGAAGCACAGAAACAATTGACTGAACTCGGTGGCCGCGAACGTTATGACGAATTGCGCGCTATCGAAAAAGAATACAGCGATGCTGAAATTGAATATTTTGACGATGAAGACCAAGCTCCGGAAATGGAAGAATCTTTACAGATTGAATTAAAAGACATTTCGGTAGTGGTTGACATCATCGATGCTATTGAATCGGCTCGTGTAAAACGCGAAGAAATCCGCAAAGATTTGGAATCTTACGGTTATGACTACGAAACTTACGGCATGCCAAAACCTGATGTAGCCGGTATCCATATCGCTACACCGGTATTTGACGGCACGCACGAAAGTGACGTATTCGATACCCTCCGTATTGCCGGTAAAAATGATGACGGTAAAACCGTATTGTACGACGGCCGTACGGGCGAACCGATGGATAACAAAGTTACCGTTGGTTACGTATACATGTTAAAACTTCACCATTTGGTTGATGATAAGATCCATGCTCGTTCAACCGGTCCTTACTCCTTAGTAACGCAACAGCCATTGGGCGGTAAAGCTCAGTTCGGCGGTCAGCGTTTCGGGGAAATGGAAGTATGGGCGTTGGAAGCCTATGGTGCAGCGTATACCTTGCAGGAATTGCTCACTGTTAAGTCTGATGACGTGGTAGGTCGTGTGAAAGCATACGAAAAGATTGTTAAAGGTGAAAATATTCCTGAACCGGGCGTACCGGAATCTTTCAAAGTATTGCTTAAAGAACTTCAGAGTATCGGTCTTGATGTGAAGATTTTGAACGAAGATCAAGAAGAAGTTGTAATCAAAGAACTTGATGACGACGATGATGTAGATACCAATGAAGATGAAATCAAAGAAGTAATGGAAGGCTCAGATGCAGTAGCTGACGATACGGAAGAAGCGAATGTTATCGAAGAAGAACCGGTAACGAGCGGGGAAGATGACGACATACTTAGCACTATGGCTACGTATGTCGGCGAATCCGAAACTGATGAAGACTAATATTTGAGTATCCGAAAGAAGGGAGCGATACTTGTGCTAGACGTTAATGAATTCGATTCTATGCGAATCGGCTTGGCTTCGCCGGAACAAATTTTAGATTGGTCCTATGGGGAAGTTAAAAAGCCGGAAACAATTAACTATCGTACGCTTAAACCGGAACGTGACGGCTTGTTCTGCGAGCGTATTTTTGGACCGACCAAGGACTGGGAATGTCATTGCGGTAAATATAAACGCATTCGCCATAAAGGCGTAGTCTGCGATAAATGTGGTGTAGAAGTGACTCGTTCTAAAGTGCGTCGTGAGCGCATGGGTCATATTGTATTGGCTACACCGGTATCTCACATTTGGTATTTCAAGGGTATCCCATCTCGTATGGGTCTTATCCTTGATGTATCACCACGTTCCTTAGAGCGCGTACTTTACTTTGCTGCTTACATCGTAGTTGATCCGGGCAGCACGCCGCTCATGAAACGTCAGTTGTTATCTGAAACTGAATTCCGTGAATATGAAGCGCAATTCAATGAAGAAGATTACAAAATCAACGGCAAACAGGTTGAAATTGAAACTGTGGCTCAGCGCCGCGACCGTTTGGCGATTATTGCCGAAGCACAACGCAAAATAGCTGCTAATGAAGCATTAAAAGCTAACACTGAAATTGCCGAAGAAGAAAAAGAATATGAAGAATTGACTCGTGAAGAACGTTACGAATTAGGCGCTCAAGAAGAAGTGGAATTCGTGTGCGTTGACATGGGGGCCGAAGCCATTAAAGCATTACTTGCCGAATTGGATTTGGAAAGCCTTAATGTTGAACTTCGCAGTGAACTCGAAACGGCTACGGGCCAACGTAAAATTCGTGCCGTACGTCGTTTGGAAGTAGTTGAAGCATTCCGTCAGTCCGGCAATAAACCGGAATGGATGATTATGGATGTAGTACCGGTTATTCCGCCGGAATTACGCCCTATGGTTCAGCTCGACGGCGGTCGTTTTGCTACATCTGACCTTAACGATTTATATCGTCGTGTAATTAACCGTAACAACCGTTTAAAACGTTTATTAGATTTAGGCGCTCCTGATATTATCGTGCGCAACGAAAAACGTATGTTGCAAGAAGCGGTTGACGCTTTGATCGACAATGGTCGTCGCGGTCGTCCTGTAACAGGTCCGGGCAACCGTCCTTTGAAATCTTTATCCGATATGCTTAAAGGTAAACAAGGTCGTTTCCGTCAGAACCTCTTGGGTAAACGTGTTGACTACTCCGGCCGTTCCGTAATCGTAGTTGGTCCGGAACTCAAAATGCATCAATGCGGTTTGCCTAAAGAAATGGCGCTCGAATTATTCAAACCTTTCGTTATGAAACGTTTGGTAGAACGCCAACAGGCAAGCAATATTAAAGCTGCTAAACGTCAGGTAGAACGAATCGGCCCGGGCGTTTGGGAAGCTTTGGAAGAAGTAATTAAAGAACATCCGGTACTCTTAAACCGTGCACCGACATTGCACCGTTTGGGTATCCAGGCATTCGAACCTATCCTTTGGGAAGGTCGTGCCATTAAATTGCATCCGTTAGTATGTACTGCGTTCAACGCTGACTTCGACGGTGACCAGATGGCTTGTCACTTGCCATTGTCCGTAGAAGCTCAGTCCGAAGCGCGTACCCTCATGTTGTCGTCCCATAACATCTTATCCACTAAGGATGGTAAACCGGTAGCGGTTCCTTCCCAGGATATGATTTTGGGTACTTACTACTTAACCGTAGTACGTCAACATACGAAGGAAAAAGCTAAATACTTCGCTAACTTTGACGAAGTTATGTTGGCTTATGATTCCGGCGTAATCGGCTTGCAAGATATTTTATACATTCGTGAAGAAGGCCATGGTCGTGTTGAAACGACGGCCGGCCGTTTGATCTTTAACAACGCCCTCTACCCTGAACTTCGTCAATACGAATTACAGGAAGACGGACATTATACATTAGGTCGCGTTATGGACAAGAAGATGGTTGGTAAATTAGTTGACCAATGCTTCCAGTTATTCGGCAACGAAAAAACCGCTGAACTTCTTGACCGCGTAAAATCCTTAGGTTATTCCTACGCTCGTCGTGCCGGTATGACTATCGCGATTGCGGATATTAAAGTACCGACTGAAAAAGCGGAAATTTTACAAAAAGCGGACGAAGATGTAGAAAAAGTATCCCGTAACTACCGTCGTGGTTACATGTCCGAAGACGAACGTTATCGCAAGACTATCGAACTTTGGACTCAGGCTACGGAAGACGTAACGGATGCCATGATGGATACCATGATGCGTGACCAGGAAGGTTTCAACCCGGTTTACATGATGGCTATCTCCGGTGCCCGTGGTAACAAACAGCAGATTCGTCAGTTGGCCGGTATGCGTGGTTTGATGGCCGACCCATCCGGTCGAATCATCGACTTGCCAATCAAGGCTAACTTTAAAGAAGGCCTTACTGTATTGGATTACTTTACATCCAGCCATGGTGCCCGTAAAGGTTTGGCCGATACGGCGCTTCGTACAGCTGACTCCGGTTACCTCACTCGTCGTCTCGTTGACGTATCGCAAGACGTTATCGTTCGCGAAGAAGATTGTGACGTAGTAGGCATTGACTTAGTGCGTGAACGCGCTCGTTTGGCAAGCTCCACTCGTCAGGCTCTTTCCTTGTTGAAAGATAAATTGATTGGTCGCGTACTCGATAAAGATGTTGTAGATCCTGCAACGGGTGAACTCGTATTGGCCGCTGAAACTATCTTGACTCTTCAAGATCTTGAAGCTTTAGCCGATCATAAGATCACCGATATCGATCTTCGCGGTGCTCATTTGGGTAGCGACAGCGATATTAACCATACTAACTTGGTTCAAAAAATCAGCCTTGGTGAAACCGATGAAGGCATTCGTCAGACATTGAGTGAAACCATGGTTCAAAATATGCTCGGCAAAGATACCGTTAACGCTGTAGTTGACAGCGAAGGTAACGAAGTATTCCCGGCTCACAGTGCTCTTACTGAAGAAGGCATTGAAGCGATTCTTGACAGTGATGTTAAGGAAGTACAGGTACGCAACAATGATATCCACGGCATTGAAGTGGAAGCCATCGTTGAAGGTTCCGGTATTATTGAACCGCTTAAAGACCGTATCGTAGGCCGTACGGCTGCTGAAGAATTAATCAACAAAGAAACCGGCGAAGTTATCGTGCCGCTTAATGGCGAAATTACGGAAGAATTGGCTGATGAAGTAGTTAAACACTATGAAACGGTTAAGATTCGTTCCGTATTGACTTGTCATTCCCCTTATGGTGTATGTATGAAGTGCTATGGCCGTGACCTCGGTACCGGCAACCAGGTACAGGTTGGTGAAGCTGTTGGTATTATCGCAGCTCAGTCCATCGGTGAACCGGGTACACAGCTTACAATGCGTACATTCCATACAGGCGGTGTTGCCGGTGATGATATTACGCAAGGTTTGCCACGTGTTGAAGAATTGTTCGAAGCACGTCGTCCTAAACGTCATGCCATCATCAGTGAAGTGGAAGGTACAGTTCGCGTAGTTCCTAATGACAATAAAAAAGGTACTAACACTATCTTTGTTACCGACAAAGACGGTGTGGAATATGATTACCTCATTCCATACGGTGCCCGCATTATCGTACGTGACGGTGATGTAGTTAAATTGGGTGCCCGTTTAACAGAAGGTTCCATTAATCCGCATGACATCATGCGCGTAATGGGTACTGAAGCTACTCAGCGCTACCTCGTTTATGAAGTACAGAAAGTATATAAATCTCAAGGTGTAGAAATTAACGATAAACACATTGAGGTTATTGTGCGCCAGATGCTTCATAAAGTGAAGGTAGAAGAAGTGGGCGATGCCGACTTATTACCTGGCGATCCTATCGATGTTAACACCTTTGAAGAAGAAAACCGTCGTCTTATCTTGAACGGCAAACAACCGGCTACGGGTAAACGTATTTTACTCGGTATCACTAAAGCTGCGTTGGCTACTGACAGCTTCTTGTCGGCAGCATCCTTCCAGGAAACGACGCGTGTTCTTACCGATGCTGCTATTAAAGGCAAAATCGATCCATTATTGGGCCTCAAAGAAAACGTTATTATCGGTAAGTTGATTCCGGCTGGTACCGGCATGAGCCGTTATCGTAAGATTAAGGTTACTAAAAAAGAACCTCAAATCGAAGATGTAGTAGCGGTTGAAGCTTCGGCTGCAGTTGAAGAATAAGTAAGAATTTGACAATGGTGCATCGGTAGAGAGGGAACTTACAGGTTTCATCTTTACCGGAGCCAATGTCATAAATAGAGTTATGTAAGAGAGTGTTATTATGTAAAAATAATGGCACTCTTTTATATTTAATTCGAAATCTATGTATGCTAATTTTGCAACTAATGCATAGAATTGTATAAAATGAAGAAAAATTACGTAAATTTTGTATAAAATTATGTGAAATATGCAAAAATAAGGCCTTTTGAAACACACGGATAAGTGTACATATAAAATGTTGATTTACTGCGGTGAAAAGGCTATAAAAGTTGTTGACAGGCATGGGGTAGTAATGCTAAACTGTTATAGTGCTCAGGGGAGAGTGTGCCTGAGTACAAGAAAAATCAAGGAGTAATGGTATGGAAATCGAAGTATTAACATCAGCGAAAAAGACAATCGGAGCTAAACAAACGTCGAAAGCGATTATGCGCGGCGAAGTTCAGATGGTGTTTGTTGCTAATAACAGTGACGATCGAGTGGTGTTGCCCATACTTGAACTTTGTGAGAAACACGCCGTACCGGTAAATCAAGAACACTCCATGGAAGAACTTGGTAAGGCCGGCAAGATTAAAGTAAAAGCAGCTGCCATCGGGGTGCTGCGCTAAATTTGGTAATATCTGTGGTGATAATTCGTCATTGCAGATCAATTATAAATCTAATTGTTTGGAAAGGAGGTGCCCACATGCCAACTATTAACCAGTTAGTACGCAAAGGCCGTCAAACTTTGACAAAGAAATCCGACGCTCCTGCACTTAAAGAAAGTCCGCAGAAACGTGGTGTATGTACTCGTGTATATACAGCTACTCCAAGGAAACCGAACTCCGCGCTTCGTAAAGTTGCCCGTGTTCGTTTGACAAACGCTATTGAAGTAACTGCTTACATCCCAGGCATTGGTCACAATTTACAGGAACACAGTGTAGTACTTATCAGAGGTGGTCATGTTAAAGACTTACCCGGTGTGCGTTATCACATTGTTCGTGGTGCTTTGGATACAGCCGGCGTACAGAATCGTATGCAGAGCCGTTCCAAATATGGCGCGAAAAAAGCTAAGAAATAATTATAGCTAAACAATTGAAATCACACATCGTAGAGGAGGAAATAACATGCCAAGAAAAGGCCCTGTGTTGAAGCGTGATGTACTTCCGGATCCGGTGTACAACAGCAAATTGGTTACACGCTTCATTAACAAAGTAATGTACGATGGTAAAAAAGGTATTGCCGAAACTATCGTATATGATGCATTTGAAATTATTCGTTCCAAAATGGGTCAGGACCCAATGGAAGTATTTGATCAGGCTTTAAAAAATGTAATGCCTGTATTGGAAGTTCGTGCTCGTCGTATCGGCGGTGCCAACTACCAAGTTCCGGTTGAAGTTCGTGCCGATCGTCGTCAGACGTTAGGTATTCGTTGGATGGTAAACTACGCTCGTCTTCGCGGCGAACGTACCATGAAAGAACGTTTGGCCGGTGAATTAATGGATGCGTTCAACAATACTGGCGCAGCTATTAAGAAAAAAGATGACACTCATAAAATGGCAGAAGCTAATAAAGCGTTTGCTCATTATCGTTGGTAATTAGTAAGAGGAGTTGACATTCGTGGCAAGAGAATTTTCGCTAGAGAAAACTCGTAATATCGGTATCATGGCTCACATCGACGCCGGTAAAACAACCACAACGGAACGTATTCTTTACTACACAGGCCGAGTTCACAAGATCGGTGAAGTTCATGAAGGCGCTGCGACGATGGACTGGATGGCACAGGAACAGGAACGTGGTATTACAATCACGTCTGCTGCGACTACTTGTCACTGGAAAGAACATCGCATCAACATCATTGATACCCCGGGTCACGTTGACTTTACTGTAGAAGTAGAACGTTCGTTGCGCGTACTTGACGGTTCCGTTGCAGTATTCAGTGCTAAAGGTGGCGTTGAACCACAGTCTGAAACTGTATGGCGTCAAGCATCTACCTATGGCGTACCACGTATCGCTTATGTAAATAAGATGGATACCGTAGGCGCTGACTACTTCAATGTTGTAAACATGATGAAAGAACGCTTGGGTGCAAACAGTGTTGCTCTTCAAGTACCAATCGGCGCTGAAGATACTTTCAAAGGCATCATCGACTTGATGACTATGAAAGCCGAAATCTACATCAGCGATGATGGTAAAGAATTCGAAATCACTGATATTCCTGAAGACTACGTACAAATAGTTCAAGAACGTCGTGAAATGTTAGTAGACGCTATTGCCGAAACTGACGACGAAATCATGATGAAGTACTTGGAAGGCGAAGAAATCAGCATTGATGAATTAAAAGCGGCTCTTCGTAAAGCAGTTTGTGAAAACAAATTGTTCCCTGTACTTTGCGGTTCTTCTTATAAGAACAAAGGTGTGCAGATGTTATTGGATGCAGTTATTGACTACATGCCATCTCCACTTGATATTCCAGCTATTAAAGGTGTTAACCCTGATACAGGCGCTGAAGAAACTCGCCCTGCATCCGATGAAGAACCATTCTCCGCATTGGCCTTCAAAATCATGGCTGACCCTTATGTTGGTAAATTAGCGTTCTTCCGCGTATACTCCGGTTCCTTAGAATCCGGTTCTTACGTGTTCAACTCCACAAAAGGTAAGAAAGAACGTATCGGTCGTATCCTTCAGATGCATGCTAACAGCCGTCAAGAAATCGAACGCGTTTACTCCGGCGATATCGCAGCTGCTGTAGGCTTGAAAGATACAACCACCGGTGATACTCTCTGTGATGAAAAGGCTCCGGTAATTCTTGAATCCATGGAATTCCCAGAACCTGTTATCTCCGTAGCAGTTGAACCTAAAACTAAAGCTGACCAGGAAAAAATGGGTATCGCTTTAGCTCGCTTGGCTGAAGAAGATCCAACCTTCAAAGTTCGCACTGATGAAGAAACCGGTCAGACAATCATTTCCGGTATGGGTGAACTTCACCTCGACATTATCGTTGACCGTATGAACCGTGAGTTCAAAGTTGAATGTAATGTTGGTAAACCTCAGGTTGCTTACCGTGAAACGATTCGCAAATCCGTTAAATCTCAAGGTAAATTCGTACGTCAGTCCGGTGGCCGTGGTCAATATGGTGACTGCTGGTTGGAATTAATTCCGCAAGAACCTGGTGCAGGCTTCGAATTTGAAAACAAAATTGTCGGCGGTGCTATTCCTCGTGAATACATTGGACCGGTTGAAAACGGTGTTAAGGAAGCTATGGAATCCGGTGTTATCGCCGGCTACCCAATGGTTGACATCAAAGTAATCGTATTTGACGGTTCCTACCATGATGTTGACTCCTCCGAAATGGCGTTTAAAATCGCCGGTTCGATGGGCTTCAAAGAAGGTGCTCGTAAAGCCGACCCAGTACTTCTCGAACCATACATGGCGGTAGAAGTTGATGTACCGGAAGAATACATGGGCGACGTAATCGGCGACTTGAACTCTCGTCGTGGTCGTATGGAAGGCATGGAAGCTCGTAACGGCAGCCAGCATATCAAAGCATTCGTTCCATTGAGCGAAATGTTCGGTTATGCAACGGACCTCCGTTCCAAAACTCAGGGTCGTGGTAACTACTCTATGACAGTAGACCATTACGAAGAAGTGCCTAAGAAAATTGCTGAAGAAATTCAAGCAAAGAAAAACGGCTAATCCCTTAAGGGTTAACACAATAAGTAAAATTTTAATTATCCGGGAGGACAATTCAAAATGGCAAAAGCAAAATTTGAACGTACTAAACCGCATGTTAACATCGGTACTATCGGTCACGTTGACCATGGTAAAACTACTCTTACTGCAGCAATCACTAAAGTACTTGCTGAAGAAGGCAAAGCTCAGTTCCAGGACTACAGCATGATCGACAAAGCTCCTGAAGAACGTGAACGCGGTATCACAATCAACACTTCTCACGTAGAATATGAAACTGAAAACCGTCACTATGCTCACGTTGACTGCCCAGGCCATGCTGACTATGTTAAAAACATGATCACCGGTGCTGCTCAGATGGACGGCGCTATCTTGGTTATCGCTGCAACTGACGGCCCTATGGCTCAGACTCGTGAACACATCCTTCTTGCTCGTCAGGTAGGTGTACCAGCTATCGTTGTATTCTTGAACAAAGCTGACATGGTTGACGATGAAGAATTGATCGAATTAGTAGAAATGGAAGTTCGTGACCTCCTTTCCACTTACGAATTCCCTGGCGACGAAGTACCTATTATCGTAGGTTCCGCTTTGAAAGCTTTGGAAGGCGACGCTAAATACGTAGAAAAAATCAAAGAATTGATGCAGGCAGTTGACGACTACATCCCAACTCCTGAACGCGACACTGACAAAACTTTCTTGATGCCGGTCGAAGACGTTTTCACAATCACCGGTCGTGGTACTGTTGCTACCGGTCGTGTTGAACGTGGCGAAGTTAAAGTTGGTGACACTGTAGAAATCGTTGGCTTGAAAGAAAAAGCTGAAAGCTATGTAGTTACCGGTCTTGAAATGTTCCGTAAAACTTTGGATTCCGCACAAGCTGGCGACAACGTTGGTGCTCTTCTTCGTGGTGTAGACCGTAAAGACATCGAACGTGGTCAGGTATTGGCTAAACCGGGTTCCATTCACCCACACACTAAATTCAAAGGTGAAGTTTACGTATTGACTAAAGAAGAAGGTGGCCGTCATACTCCATTCTTCTCCAACTATCGTCCACAGTTCTACTTCCGTACAACTGACGTAACCGGTGTTATCCAGTTGCCAGAAGGTACTGAAATGTGTATGCCTGGTGATAACATCACTATGACTATTGAATTGATTACACCAATCGCTATTGAAGCTGGTCTTCGTTTCGCTATCCGCGAAGGTGGCCACACAGTAGGCGCCGGTGTTGTTACTGAAATTATCGAAGGATAATTAGTAGTAAATGTAGGTCACAAACCTATACTTTGTGCAGCGCAGAGCGGCATTTGCATGCCGCTCTTGTGTTGTGTTTTTAAACTATGATATAGAAGGTTGCCTCTGCGGAGGAGAATTTCTATGGAGCAGTTCATTCATGAAATGAGCGACAGGAGGAAGTTATTCATGGCTAAACAGCAAAAAATTCGTATTCGTTTAAAATCATACGATCACAAAGCTCTTGATCAGAGCGCGGCAAAAATTGTTGACACTGCAAAACGCAACGGTGCATTAGTATCCGGTCCAATTCCATTGCCAACTGAAAAAAATATTTTTACAATTCTTCGTTCACCACATGTCAATAAAGACTCTCGTGAACAATTCGAAATGCGTACACATAAACGTTTAATCGATATTCTTGAATCAAATGCGAAAACAGTAGATGCTATCACCCGTCTTGAATTACCGGCTGGTGTGTCTATTGAAATAAAATTATAATAAGGAGGTGCGATTATGTCTAAAGCTATTTTGGGTAAAAAGTTAGGAATGACTCAGATCTTCACTGCTGAAGGTAAACTCGTTCCTGTCACTGTAGTGGAAGCAACCCCAAGCGTAGTAGTGCGTGTTAAAACTGTTGAATCTGACGGTTATGACGCAGTACAGCTCGGCTATGGCTCCATTAAAGAAAAACATTTAACTAAACCTGTAAAAGGCCAGTTCGACAAAGCCGGCGTAGCACCGGTTAAATATCTTCGCGAACTTCGCCTTGCTGAAGCAACTGATTACACAGTGGGCCAAACTCTGGCAGCTGATATCTTCGCAGAAGGTGAGTTGGTTGATGTTGTAGGTACAGGTAAAGGTAAAGGATTTGCGGGCACTATTAAGCGCCACAACTTCCATCGTGGTCCTGTAACTCACGGTTCCAAATCTCATCGTGAACCTGGTTCCATCGGTCCTATGATCTCCGGTGGCGGCGGTAAGGTATACAAAGGCAAGAAACTCCCTGGACAAATGGGTGGCGGCAGAGTTACCGTACAGCGCTTATCTGTAGTAAAAGTTGATGCAGACCGTAACTTACTTTTAGTTAAAGGTGGCATTCCGGGCGCTAAAGGCAGCCTAGTAATGGTTCGCAACACGGTGAAACCTGTTAAATAACATTGTCGAAAGGAGGATCTCTAATGCCAACAGTAACAAAATACAATATGTCCGGCGCTAAAGTCGGTGAAATACAGTTAAATGATGCAGTATTTGCAGTTGAAGTTAACGAAGCTGTTATGCATCAAGCCGTAGTTCGTCAGTTATCTAACGAACGTCTTGGCACTCACGCAACTAAAACGAGAGGTCTTGTTCGTGGCGGTGGTCGTAAACCTTGGAAACAAAAAGGTACTGGCCGTGCTCGTGTAGGCTCCACTCGTAGCCCATTGTGGGTTGGTGGTGGTACCGTATTTGGTCCACAACCTCGTAGCTATTACAAGGCAATGCCTCGTAAAGCTAGACGTCTTGCAGTTAAATCTGCTCTTAGCGATAAAGTAAACAACAACGAATTAATCGTATTGGACGAATTAACCTTAGCAGCTCCAAAAACGAAAGAAGTATTAAACATCCTTAACAACTTCAACGTAGGTGACGCTAAAGTATTATTTATCACCGAAGGTGATATTAATGTAGAACGTTCCGCTCGTAACATTCAAGGCGTTAAAGCTTTGGCTTGTGAAGGCGTGAACATTTTTGATCTTCTCCACTACGATAAGCTCTTCATCACTGAAGGTGCCGTAGCAAAGATTGAGGAGGTGCTCGCATAATGGAATTACGCGATGTTCTTATTCGTCCGATTATTACAGAAAAAACAACTCTGCTTATGGAAGAAGGCAAATACACTTTCCGTGTGCCTTTGACTGCAAACAAAGTGCAGATTCGTCAAGCTGTAGAAAAAATCTTCAACGTACAGGTAGAAAAAGTAGCTACCATTCGAGTTCTTGGTAAAGTAAAACGCATGGGCCGTACACAGGGTAAACGTAGCGATTACAAAAAAGCTATCGTAACTTTGAAGGCTGGCGAATCCATTGAATTCTTTGAAGGTGTTTAAGATAGTCTAGTAAGGAGGCCCCATAATGGCAATTAAATCATTCAAACCGTACTCCGCTGGTCGTCGGTTTATGACAGTATCTGCCTTCACTGAAATCACTGCAAGCAAACCTGAAAAGTCTTTGCTCGCTAAGGTTTCTCAGACAGGCGGTCGTAATAACACCGGTAAAATGACTGTACGTCACCAAGGTGGCGGTCACAAGCGTCAGTACCGTATTATTGACTTCAAACGTGTTAAAGATAATATCCCGGCTAAAGTAGCATCTATCGAATACGATCCTAACCGTAGCGCTCGTATCGCGTTGCTTAACTATGCCGATGGTGAAAAACGCTACATTCTTGCTCCACATGGCTTGAAAGTAGGCGACACTGTATATAGCGGTCCTGAATCCGATATCAAACCTGGTAACTGCTTACCATTACTCAACATTCCTTTGGGTACTCAAGTACACAACATCGAAATGAAAATCGGTAAAGGTGGCCAGATCGTTCGTTCCGCAGGTACTTCTGCTCAGCTTATGGCTAAAGAAGGTTCCTATGCATTACTTCGTTTACCATCCGGTGAACTTCGTCGTGTTCATATCAACTGCCGTGCAACCGTAGGTGTTGTAGGTAACATTGATCATGAAAACATTACAATCGGTAAAGCCGGTCGCCATCGTTGGATGGGCGTTCGTCCTGGCAACCGTGGTGTTATAATGAACCCTTGTGACCATCCACATGGTGGTGGTGAAGGTAAATCTCCTGTAGGTCGTAAACATCCTGTTACACCTTGGGGTAAACCGGCACATGGTGTTAAAACTCGCGACAAGAAAAAAGCTTCTAGCAGCTTGATTGTTAAACGTCGTACAAAATAGGATAGCAGGAAGGAGATAAGACAGTGTCCAGATCTATAAAAAAAGGCCCTTTCGTTGCAGCTTCGCTTGCAAAGAAAATTGATGCCTTAAATGAAACTAATGATAAGAAAGTTGTAAAAACCTGGTCTCGTGCCTCTACTATTATCCCTAACTTTGTAGGCCATACAATTGCTGTGCATGATGGTCGCAAACACGTACCTGTATTCGTTACAGAGGATATGGTAGGTCATAAATTAGGCGAATTCGCTCCGACTCGTACTTTCAAAGGTCACGTTAAGAGTGAAAAAACAACCGGTAAGAAATAATATAGGAGGAATTAGATAATGGAAGCAAAAGCAATCGCTAGACACGTGCGCATCGCGCCTCGTAAAATCCGTATTGTTGCTGACCTCGTTCGCGGCAAGAATATCGGCGAAGCATTTGCCATCTTGAAGTTCACTCCGAAAGTTGGCGCCGATGTAGTAGAAAAAGTAATGCGTTCCGCAATCGCAAATGCAGAACACAATTTTGATATGAATGTTGACAATCTTTATGTATCCGAAATCTTCGTTGATCAGGGTCCAACAATGAAACGCATTCATCCTCGTTCCCGTGGACAGGCTTTCAAAATTTTGAAACGCTCCAGCCACGTAACAGTAGTAGTTTCTGAAAGAGCTTAATAGAAGGAGGGAATATAGTGGGTCAGAAAGTTAATCCCCATGGTTTGCGTGTTGGTATCGTAAAAGATTGGGACGCAAAATGGTATGCTGATAAAGATTACGCTGCAAATCTTCACGAAGACGTTTTAATTCGTAACTTCTTGAAGAAAACCCTTTTCATTGCCGGTATTTCCCGCATTGAAATTGAGCGTATTAATAAACGTATTAAATTGACTATCCACACTGCTAAACCAGGTATGGTTATCGGTCGTGGTGGTGCAGGTATCGAAGATATCCGCAAAGCGTTAAAACGCTTCACTGATAAACAAATCGATGTAAACATCGCTGAAATTAAGCAAGCTGATATGGACTCCGTATTAGTTGCTGAAAACATTGCCAGCCAGTTGGAACGCCGTATCGGTTTCCGCCGTGCAATGAAACAAGCCGTAGGTCGCACAATGCGTCTTGGTGCAAAAGGTATTAAAATCATGGTTAGCGGTCGTTTAGGCGGCGCTGAAATCGCTCGTAGCGAATCCTACCGTGAAGGCAGTATCCCATTGCACACACTTCGTGCCAATATCGACTACGGTACTGCTGAAGCTCATACAACTTACGGTTGTATCGGCATCAAAGTATGGATCTACAAAGGTGAAGTATTGCCGGAGGCAAAACAAGCACCTGCTAAGAAGGAAGAAGGTGACAACTAATGCTTATTCCAAAGCGCGTAAAGCATCGTAAACAATTCCGCGGTCGTATGAAAGGTCGCGCAATGCGTGGTAACACAGTTGCTCACGGTGAATTCGGTTTAGTAGCATTAGAGCCATCTTGGATCACAAACCGTCAGATCGAAGCTGCTCGTATTGCTATGACTCGTTATATTAAACGTGGTGGTAAAGTTTGGATCAAAATTTTCCCAGACAAACCAATCACTGCTAAACCAGCTGGTACTCGTATGGGTTCCGGTAAAGGTTCGCCTGAATACTGGGTTGCTGTAGTAAAACCAGGTCGCGTAATGTTCGAAATGGACGGCGTATCTGAAGAAGTAGCTCGTGAAGCTATGCGATTGGCAGGTCATAAACTTCCAATCAAAACTAAGTTCGTTGTTAAGGGTAAAGAATTGGGTGGTGACGTAAATGAAGGTTAATGACATCCGTAACATGAGCGCTGCCGAAATGGAACAAAAAGTTTCCGGCCTTAAAGAAGAGTTGTTTAACCTCCGTTTTCAGCTCGCAACTGGTCAATTAGAAAATCCAATGCGTATTCGTGAAGTTAAGAAAACTATTGCGCGTATTAAAACAATTCAGCGTGAAGCTGCTCTTAAAGGAAACGCATAATAACAAATTTGTTTTGGATTGAAAAGGAGGCTAATGGTCGTGGCAGAAGAAAGAAATGTACGAAAAGTACGTGTAGGCAAAGTTGTAAGTAACAAAATGGACAAAACCATCGTTGTGTCCGTTGAACGTAAAGTGCCTCACGCTTTATATAACAAGCCAATGGTAACAAGCAAACGCTTTAAAGCTCATGATGAAAACAATGAGTGCCAAATTGGCGATACAGTTAAAATTGTAGAAACTCGTCCACTTTCCAAAGATAAACATTGGAGATTGGTTGAAATTATTGAAAAAGTAAAATAATACGTGATGTAAGGAGGAAATACGATGATCCAGCAACAAACAATTTTGAATGTTGCCGATAACACTGGCGCAAAACGTATTATGTGTATTCAAGTTTTGGGCGGTTCTTATCGCAAATTCGGCAATATCGGTGACGTAATCGTTGCTTCTGTAAAAGATGCATCACCCGGTGGCGTTGTCAAGAAAGGCGACGTAGTTAAAGCCGTTATTGTTCGTTCTAAAAAAGGTATCCGTCGTCAGGACGGTTCTTATATTCGTTTCGACGAAAATGCAGCAGTAGTAATTAAAGATGACAAGAGCCCACGTGGCACTCGTATTTTTGGACCGGTAGCTCGTGAGCTTCGTGAAAAAGACTTCATGAAAATCATCTCCCTTGCTCCGGAAGTATTATAAGAAGGAGGAACGCGACGATGTCCCAAACTAAACTTCTAGTAAAAAAAGGCGATACTGTTGTTGTTATCTCCGGTCGAGATAAAGGCAAACAAGGTGAAGTTATCGCAACTGAACCTAAGAAATCGCGCGTTTTCGTGAAAGGTGTTAACTTAGTAAAACGCCACACGAAACCAAGCCAGGCTAACCCTCAGGGCGGCATCATCACTAAGGAAGCTCCTATCCATGTTTCCAACGTAATGGTAATCGATCCTGAAACTAAACAGCCTACTCGTATCAAAAAAGTAGAACAAAATGGTAAATTCGTACGTGCGACTGTGAAAAGCGGTGCCGTACTCGATAAATAATAAGGGAAAGGAGGGCTTTTAACTAATGTCTCGTTTAAACGAAAAATATACTAGTGAAATTCGTCAGGCTTTACAGGAAAAATTCCAGTACAAAAACGTAATGGAAATTCCTAAATTGGAAAAAGTCGTTATCAATATTGGTGTTGGCGATGCAGTTGGTAATGCTAAAGCATTGGAAGCTGCCGTTAACGACCTCACTATTATCGCCGGTCAGAAACCGGTAATCACCAAAGCTAAGAAATCCATCGCTAACTTTAAAGTTCGTGAAGGTATGGCCTTAGGTACTAAGGTAACTCTTCGCGGCGAACGCATGTATGAGTTCTTAGACAAGTTGATCAACGTAGCTTTGCCACGTGTACGTGACTTCCGAGGCGTGAGTGCAACGGCTTTTGATGGCCGCGGTAACTATGCATTGGGTCTTAAAGAACAGCTCATCTTCCCTGAAATTGAATATGATCAGGTAGAACGTGTAACAGGTATGGATATCATCGTAGTTACAAGCGCTAAAACTGATGAAGAAGCGCGTGAGTTGTTGACTCTTTGTGGCATGCCTTTTGAAAAATAATTAGGAGGAACTTATAGATGGCTAAAAAATCTATGATTGAACGCGAAAAGAAACGTGCGAAAATCGTTGCTAAATATGCTGCTAAGCGCGAAGCTTTAAAAGCAGCCGGCGACTATGAAGCATTGGCACAATTGCCTGCAAATGCTTCTCCAACTCGTTTACATAATCGTTGCAACTTGACCGGTCGCCCTCATGGCTACATGCGTAAATTCGGTATTAGCCGTATTGCGTTCCGTGAACTTGCATACAAAGGACAGATTCCTGGCGTTAAAAAAGCCAGTTGGTAATTGGATTACGGGAGGAGGTTTTTAGAATATGGTAATGACCGATCCGATTGCGGATATGCTTACGCGCATCCGTAATGCAAATGCTGCTCTTCATGAATCCGTAGAGATTCCTGTATCTCGCATGAAGGCTGCCGTTCTTGAAATCCTTAAAGAAGAAGGGTTTGTAAAGAGCGTTGAAACCGTTGAAAACGGCAAACACACAGTTTTAAAAGTAACGTTAAAATATGGTTCCAATAACGAAAAAGTAATTACTGGAATTAAACGTATTTCCAAACCGGGATTACGTGTTTATGCGAAGAAGGAAGAACTCCCTCGCGTACTTGGTGGTTTAGGTATTGCAGTTATCTCCACATCTAAAGGCGTTATGAGCGACAAACAAGCTCGTAAAGAAGGTCTTGGTGGCGAAGTACTCGCATACGTATGGTAATCAGGCAATAGGAGGTAGAAATAATGTCACGTATCGGTAGAATGCCTATCGAGATCCCTGAAGGCGTTACAGTTAACTACGAAAACCACGTAATGACTGTTAAAGGCCCTAAAGGTGAATTATCTCGTGAATTGCATCCGGATATGATTATTACTGTGGAAGGTAACACAATCACAGTAGCTCGTCCGAGCGAAGATAAAGCACACCGTTCTTTACATGGCCTCACTCGAGCTCTTGTTGCTAACTTGGTAACAGGCGTTCATGATGGCTTTGCTAAAACATTGGAAATCAACGGTGTTGGTTACAGAGCGGCCAAACAAGGTAACAAATTAGTGCTTACCCTTGGTTTCTCTCATCCAGTAGAGATGGAAGCTCCTGCTGGTATTACCATTGATGTGCCGGCTCCTAACAAAATCATTGTTAGTGGTGCTGACAAAGAAGTGGTTGGTGCTGTAGCTGCTAATATTCGTAAATGGAGAGAACCAGAACCTTACAAAGGTAAAGGTATCCGTTATGAAGGCGAAGTTGTTCGTCGTAAAGCTGGTAAAGCTGGCGCTAAAGGCAAATAATATCAGTAGAATTTAGAAAGGAGTGAACATCTTGGCTCGTAAATCCACAAGAAATATTGCTCGAGCAAAACGTCATCTTCGTATTCGTCGTCACATTTCCGGTACGGCGCAATGCCCACGTTTGAACGTATTCCGTAGCCTTAGCAACATTTATGCACAGGTTATTGATGACGTAGCTGGTACTACTTTGGTAGCAGCAAGCTCATTAGATAAAGAATTAAACTTGAACTATGGTGGCAACATTGCTGCAGCTAAAGCTGTTGGTGAATTAGTTGCTAAACGTGCTATCGCAAAAGGCATCGAAACAGTAGTATTCGATCGCGGTGGTTACATCTATCATGGTCGTGTAGCGGCCCTTGCAGAAGGCGCTCGTGAAGCTGGCTTGAAATTCTAAGAAGGAGGAACTTTAGACATGGCGAGAATTGACTACACCAGTCTTGATCTTAAAGAAAGAGTAGTATTCATCAACCGCGTAGCCAAAGTAGTAAAAGGCGGTCGTCGTTTTTCCTTCAGCGCTTTAGTAGTTGTCGGTGATGGCAACGGTTACGTAGGCGTTGGCTTAGGTAAAGCGGCAGAAGTGCCTGAAGCAATTCGTAAAGGCATTGATGATGCTAAGAAAAATCTTATTCACGTTGTTATTAAAAACGGTACAATTCCTCACACTGTAACCGGTCGTTTCGGTGCAGGCAGCGTTTTCTTGAAACCGGCTGCAGAAGGTACCGGGGTTATCGCAGGTGGCCCTGTGCGTGCCGTATTGGAATTAGTAGGTGTTCGTAACATCCTTACGAAATCCCTTGGTTCTTCCAATCCTAACAACATGGTTCGCGCAACAATTGAAGGCTTGGCACAGTTAAAACGTGTTGAAGAAGTGGCAGCACTTCGCGGCAAAACTGTAGCTGAGATTTACGGCTAATAAGGGGGATTGACTGTAATGGCACAGGTAAAAATTACATTGACCAGAAGCTTAATCGGTCGCCCTGAAGATCAGCGCGCAACTGTAAAAGCTCTTGGCTTAAAGAAAACTAACTCTCAGGTAGTTAAAGAAGTTACACCTCAAATTCAGGGTATGCTTCACAAAGTTAGACATTTAGTTACTGTAGAAGAAGTATAATATAGATAAGGAGGTGCACTGAATGAAACTTCATGAATTAGCTCCAGCAGCAGGTTCTAAAAAGACACGCACTCGTCGTGGTCGTGGTCTTGGTTCCGGTCTTGGTAAAACCGCTGGCCGTGGTCAGAAAGGTCAAAACTCCCGTAGTGGTGGTGGCGTACGTTCCGGCTTCGAAGGTGGCCAGATGCCTCTTTATCGCCGTTTACCAAAACGTGGTTTCAAAAATGTGTTCGCTAAAGAATATGCGGAAGTTAATATTTCCCAACTTAACCGCTTCGAAGATGGTGCTACGGTTGATCCGGTAGCTCTTATCGAAATGGGCATTTTGAAAAACGTACGTGATGGTATTCGCATCCTTGGTAATGGCACGTTAGAAAAGAAATTAACAGTTATTGCTAATGGTTTTACTAAAACTGCCGAAGAAAAGATTGTAGCAGCAGGCGGAAAAGTAGAGGTGATCTAGGGTGCTAGAAGGCCTCTCGAACATCTTTAAAATAACAGAGCTACGCAATAAAGTAGCGTATACATTACTTATGTTTATCGTGTTTAGGGCAGGCGTTCATATCCCGGTCCCTGGCGTAGATGCCTCTGTTATTGAAAGCTTATTTACATCCGGCGGCTTATTTGGTCTCTTAGACTTATTCGCCGGTGGTGCGTTAAGTAAGTTCTCCATCTTTGCCATGAGTATTACCCCATACATTAATGCGTCGATTATTATGCAGCTCTTAACAGCGGTAGTACCGACCTTTGAACAGTGGAGTAAAGACGGCGAAGACGGACGTAAGAAAATTGCCAAAGTAACACGCTATGGCACCGTAATTCTTGGATTTGTCCAAGCTTTCGGTATGTCCTATGCGTTACGTGCTAATAGTGCACTTATTGACAACAGTTTCTTATCAGTTATTGTAACTGCCATCATCCTTACAGCAGGGACTTGTCTCCTCATGTGGATTGGTGAACAGATTACAGCATACGGCATTGGTAACGGTATTTCCCTTATCATCTTTGCCGGTATCGTAGCGCGTTTCCCATCCGGATTCAGCACTATCTACGAATATTTACAAGTAGGAACAATTAATATTTTCCAAGCAATATTATTTGCGATTATCGCTGTTGCAATGATCGTATTTGTAATTGCGGTAACACAAGGTCAACGTCGTATTCCGATTCAATACGCCAAACGCGTTGTTGGTCGTAAAATGTACGGTGGACACTCAACCTTCCTTCCTCTTAAGGTCAACCAGGCAGGTGTTATTCCAATTATCTTTGCGTCATCCGTTTTGATGTTCCCTGTGACGTTAGCTCAGTTTGTGCAGGTTGACTGGGTGAGAACACTGGCTAATTATTTCACATGGGGAACCCCATTGCAGACAGTATTATATGCTGTATTGATTTTTATTTTTACGTACTTCTATACAGCTATCTCAATTAACATTACGGATATGGCAGATAATATGAAAAAATACGGTGGATTTATCCCTGGCATTCGTCCGGGTAAACCTACTGCTGATTATGTAGATCGCGTAATGACTCGCATTACCTTCGCGGGCGCCTTATTCTTGGCTCTCGTTGCTATTTTACCTAACTTTATCGGTGGTATTACAGGCATCGAAGGTGTGTATTTTGGTGGTACAGCGTTACTTATCGTTGTCGGCGTTGCTTTAGATACAATGCAACAAGTTGAGTCTTTAGTTTTAACCCGTCACTATAAGGGCTTTGTTAAATAGGAGGAAAATAGCTATGTATATTTTGTTAATGGGACCTCCCGGTGCCGGTAAAGGTACTCAGGCTACTCGTTTAATCGATAAATATGGTATTCCTCAGATTTCAACCGGTGATATGTTCCGTGCAGCGGTAAAGGAATGTACCCCTCTTGGTCTTGAGGCTAAGAAATACATGGATGCGGGCCAACTCGTACCGGATAGTGTTACGGTTGGTATCGTACGTGAACGTCTTGCTAAAGATGATTGCAAAAACGGCTTCATCCTTGACGGTTTCCCACGTACGACCGCCCAAGCAGTATCATTAGATGCTATATTAAAAGAAATGGGAATTGTTCTTGATGCTGTAGTTAATCTCAACGTTCCTAACGATGAGTTAGTACGTCGCATCAGTGAACGAGCACGTCTTGAAAATCGTGACGATGATAAACCGGAAACAGTACAGAAACGTCTTGCTGTATACGACGAATCTACTAAGCCTTTAATTGATTACTATCGTAACAGTGGTTTATATGTAGAAATCAACGGATTACAGGATGTGGATGCAGTATTTACAGATATCATTAAAGCGTTGGAGAAATAATCAATGATTATTTTGAAATCGCAACATGAAATTGAGTATATCCGTCAGGCATGTAAACTCACTGCTGATACGTTAACAGAGCTTATCGCATTAGCTAAACCGGGTGTAACAACACTTGAGTTGGATCAATTTGCCGAAGAATATATTCGCAGCCACGGTGGTGAACCAAGCTGCAAAGGTTACTATGGGTATCCTGCAACAATTTGCGCTTCTATCAACGATGAAGTGGTTCATGGTATTCCCAATGCTCATCGCAAGCTGAAGCACGGCGATATTATTAGTATCGACCTCGTGTCTTCAGTTAATGGGTATCATGGTGATTCCTGCGTAACCATTCCTATTGGGAAGGTCAAACCTCAAGTTATGAAACTTCTCAAGGTGACAGAAGAAAGCTTGTTCAAAGGTATTGAACAAGCAGTTGTCGGGAACAGAGTGGGGGACATTTCCCACGCTGTTCAGACGTATTGTGAAAAATTTGGATTTGGTGTTGTGCGAGACTTCGTAGGGCATGGCCTCGGTCGTGAAATGCACGAAGATCCGCAGATTCCAAATTACGGTCCGGCTGGGCATGGCCCCTTATTAAAGCCGGGTATGGTGCTTTGTATAGAGCCAATGATTACTATGGGGACTTACGAAGTGCAGGTTCTGGACGATGACTGGACAGCCGTTACTCGTGACGGCAAACCGGCAGCGCACTTTGAACATACAGTGGTTGTTACTGAAAACGGCCCTGAAATTTTGACCATGCGTGATGAACCCAGGTTGATAAAATAACCAGTAGCCGGAGGAAATGATATGTCAAAAGAAGACGTTATTGAAGTGGAAGGTACGGTCGTAGAGGCATTACCTAATGCCATGTTTCAGGTAGAACTTGAAAATGGTCATGTGGTACTTGCTCATGTGTCAGGCAAAATGCGTATGAATTTTATTCGTATCCTTCCCGGTGATAAAGTTACTATGGAACTGACACCATATGACTTAAATCGTGGTCGTATTACCTACCGTTTTAAATAGTAAGCGGCAGCGACACAAAGGAGGTACTTATGAAGGTTAGACCATCAGTTAAAAAGATATGCGAAAAATGCAAAATCATTAAACGTAAAGGCCGTGTAATGGTAATTTGCGAAAACCCGAAACATAAACAAAAACAAGGATAATTGATAGGAGGTGGATGAATAGATGGCACGTATAGCCGGTGTAGATTTACCACGTGACAAACGTGTGGAAATTGGTTTAACTTATATTTATGGTATCGGACTTACTTTGTCCAAAGAAATTTTGGAAAAAACTGGTATTAATCCTGATACTCGCGTTCGTGACCTTACTGAAGATGAAGTTGCGAAAATTCGTGCGATTCTTGATGAAGATTATAAAGTTGAAGGTGACCTTCGTCGTGAAGAAGCACTCAACATTAAACGCTTAATCGAAATCAACTCCTATCGCGGCAAACGTCATCGTGCAGGCTTGCCTTTGCGCGGTCAACGCACTAAGACAAATGCTCGTACTCGTAAAGGTCCTAGAAAAGCAATTGCTGGGAAGAAGAAATAATAAAGGAGGGATAAAGCGTGGCTAAAAAGGTAGTAAGAACTAAAAGAAAAGAAAAGAAACACGTTGAATCCGGTGCGGCTCATATCCGTTCCACATTCAACAACACTATCGTAACTATTACTGACACAAACGGTAATGCACTTTCCTGGGCTTCTGCAGGCGGTCTTGGATTCCGTGGTTCCCGTAAAAGCACTCCATTCGCAGCTCAGATGGCAGCTGAACAAGCAGCTAAAGCAGCTATGGAACATGGCTTACGTCAGGTTGAAGTATTCGTTAAAGGTCCAGGCTCCGGCCGTGAAGCTGCAATCCGTGCATTGCAGGCTGCTGGTCTCGAAGTAAACAGCATTAAAGACGTTACTCCGATTCCTCACAATGGTTGCCGTCCTCCAAAACGTCGTCGTGTATAATTTATAGTTTTAAGTAATCGCATTTTGCGATTGCTATGATATACTATAGATAGACGACGTGTTTTATAGGAGGATTGTCCTGATGAGCGAAGAAAAGAAATTAAAAATCGAGAAAGTTGAAGTACGCGACAACGGTCGTTATGGTAAATTCGTCTGTGAACCATTAGATCGCGGCTACGGGATTACGCTCGGTAACAGCTTACGTCGAATTCTGCTTTCGTCTTTAGATGGAGCAGCTATCACTTCTATTAAAATTGATGGTGTGCTTCATGAATTTTCTACAATTCCTGGTATTCGTGAGGACGTAACGGATATAATCCTAAACCTCAAGCAATTGTGTTTCCGTCTTGACGGCGAAGCACAAGTGCCAGTAGATCTCCACGTAGATATTCAGAAAGAGGGCGTTCTAACAGCCGGTGAATTGGAACGATTCTGTCCACCGGAATTAGAAATTTTAAATCCTGACCTCGTAATCGCTACGATGGATGAAGTGGCTCATCTCGTAATGGATGTTCGCATTGAACGTGGTAAAGGATATGTGCCATCTACGAAGAATAAAAAAGATGATGATGTAATCGGTCGTATTCCAATCGATTCCATCTTCTCTCCAATTCTTCGTGCGAAATATGAAGTAAGTGATGTGCGTGTAGGTAATGAAATGGACTTTGATAAATTAACTCTCGAAGTTGTTACCAATGGTTCCATTACCGCTGCGGAAGCAGTAGCACGTTCGGCTAATATTATGATTGGCTATTTGAAAAACTTCACCAAGCTTGCTCATTCGGTTGAAGAATTTGACGTTCCAAGTGAAAATAGTGACTTGGACGGTAAAGGCGAAGTGGGCGGCGTAGATGTACCGGATGATGACGGTCCATCTAAAATCCTTATCGACGATTTGGAATTATCCGTTCGTGCATACAATTGTTTGAAACGCGCAAGCATCAATACAATTGCGGACCTCTTGGATAAGAGTATGGATGATTTAGGTAAGGTACGTAATTTAGGTAAAAAATCCATTGATGAAATTGAAGAAAAACTTCAGAAACATCCTTTGGGACCATTTTACTTGAAGAAAAAAGGCGAATAAGGAGGATGACTAATGTATAGAAAATTAGGCCGTGACAGCTCTGCTCGCAAAGCTTTATTCCGCGGTATGTTAACATCTTTCTTCCAGTATGATCGCATTGAAACGACTGAAGCTAAAGCTAAAGAATTACGTGGCTTAGCTGACCAGATGATTACCCTTGCAAAACGTGGTGATCTTCATGCTCGTCGTCAGGTGCTTGCATACCTCATGGACGAAGATGTAGTAAAAAAATTATTTGACGAAATTGCTCCAAAATATGCTGATCGTCAGGGCGGTTACACTCGTGTAATTAAGCTTGGCCTTCGTAAAGGCGATGCGGCTCCATTAGCACTTATCGAGCTTGTTTAATAATTAAGAAGTCGGTGTTGCAACGGATGTTAGCAACACCGCTTTTTTATGCTCGTTAATACTGTGCTATAATGAGATATCTGTTTTTTACGATAGGATTAGTTATGGCTGATGTGGCGTGAGGCTAAATATTTCTAATTTTGAGGGAATACCTTCAAAATTGGTAATATACAAATAGAAACGATATTGACAACCTAAACAATTTAATAGGTTGACGAATCGTTGCTATTTTTATATTATCAATATAGTGATATTAGAGTTTAATCATATAAATTTACTAAGATTTGAGGATATTATGAGCACACAGGATATAATGATACAAACCGAACACATGAGTCATACCTATCAAGATGAGTCCGGCAATGTAGTATATGCCCTTGATGATGTGAGCCTCGCCATTCGTAAAGGGGAATTTGTAAGTATCATCGGCACGAACGGCAGTGGTAAAAGTACCTTAGCTAAGCATTTTAACGTTTTGTTGACGCCTAGCAAAGGGGCTGTTACCGTACTTGGCATGGACACGAAGGATCCTAAAAATTTGTGGGATATTCGTCAGCATGTGGGCATGGTTTTCCAAAATCCGGACAATCAGATTGTAGCCGCCGTAGTTGAAGAAGATGTGGCTTTCGGACCGGAAAATTTAGGTGTAGAGCCTTCTGAGATTCGCCGCCGGGTGGATGAAGCCTTGGCCAGTGTTAATATGACGGATTATGCCCTTCATTCCCCGGGACTTTTATCGGGCGGACAAAAACAGCGCATCGCCATTGCCGGTGTATTGGCTATGAAACCGGATTGCATCGTACTGGACGAACCAACGGCTATGCTTGATCCGGTAGGACGTAAAGAAGTATTGGAGACAGTCCATCGTTTAAATAAAGAAGAAGGCATTACGATTGTTTACATTACGCACTTCATGGAAGAAGCGGTGACTTCGGACCGTGTGGTGGTAATGAAAAACGGTAAACTCTTGCATGACGGTACACCACGTGAAATCTTTTCACAGGTACCGATGCTTAAAGAGTTAGGCCTGGATGTGCCGGTGGCAGCAGAAGTAGCCGCTAAATTGCGACTCGATGGGGTAAGTCTGTCGAATGAAATTATTACTGAAGAAGAATTGGGGGACCAATTATGCCAATAATTTTAAACAACGTTTCTTATGTGTATGGGGAACATACGCCGTTTCGCAAAGAAGCGCTGAAAGGAATTAATTTAACAATCAATGAAGGCGATTTTGTGGGCATCATCGGTCATACCGGTTCCGGCAAATCCACTTTGGTACAGCATCTGAACGGGCTGTTGCATCCGACGACGGGCCAGGTTACTATCGATGGTGTCGATGCGGCGCTTAAGACAGAAGAAGCCAAATTAATGCGTCATAAAGTAGGCATGGTGTTCCAATATCCGGAGCATCAATTATTTGAAGAAACGATTGCGCAAGATATTGCTTTTGGTCCGAAGAACTTAGGACTCAGCGCCGATGAAGTAGACGCCCGCGTACGGGAAGCGATGGACTTTGTAGGACTTGACTACGAAACCTACGCTAATCGTTCGCCGTTCCAACTTTCCGGTGGACAAATGCGCCGTGTCGCTATTGCCGGCGTGGTAGCACTGAATCCAAGTTATCTTATTTTGGACGAACCGTCGGCCGGCCTCGACCCATTTGGTCGTGAAGAGATTTTCCAAAAAATCATCGACTTACATGCTAAAAAAGGCATTACCGTAGTTCTCGTATCTCACAATATGGAAGATATTTCGCGCATGGCGAATCGCCTTATCGTCATCGATAACGGTAAGATTCAGCTTGATGGTAAACCTATCGACATTTTTATGAACAAACGACAGGAATTGCAATCTGCCGGTGTGGATGTACCTCCTGTTTCCAAGTTGGTGGAATATTTGCGTGACCGCGGCTTACCGGTTTCGCAGCAGGTTATCTCCGTAGATGATGCTGTTAAGGCGATTGAAGTTGCTTTAAAGGAGGTAAATCATGCTAAGTAATATTACTATCGGACAATATTTTCCGGGCGACTCTTTTTTGCATCGCATGGATCCGCGCGCTAAGATTGTGGCGACTATGATTTTTATTATAGCTATTTTCTTGGCGGAAACGACTTTGGCATATACGCTGGTAGGGTTGTTTACGCTATTTACGGTGGCGTTATCGCGCTTACCGATGCGCCTCGTTTGGAACTCCGTTAAACCGCTGTGGATTATCATCGTATTTACCATGGGTGTTCATGTTTTCACAACACCGGGCACGATGATTTGGCAGTACGGCTTCTTACACATCAGTGAAGAAGGCTTGCGCATGGGTAGCTATATGGCGGCCCGCTTGGTATTTTTGATTATTTTCTCGTCATTACTTACGTATACAACATCACCAATTCGTTTGACTGACGGGATTGAGCATCTCTTGAATCCGTTCCGCCTTTTCGGTGTACCGGCTCATGAACTCGCTATGATGATGACCATTGCCCTACGTTTTATTCCCACTTTGTTGGAAGAAACGGATCGTATTATGAAGGCTCAAGCTTCGCGTGGTGCCGACTTTACGACCGGTAGTTTGGTAAAACGTGCTAAAAATATGGTGCCTTTATTGGTACCGCTTTTTATCAGCGCCTTCCGTCGTGCCGATGAATTGGCGGTAGCTATGGAAGCACGTTGTTATCGCGGTGGTGAAAACCGTACGCGCATGAAAGAATTAACCATTACAAGTTATGATTACATCGGCATTGCCGGCGTACTGGTGATTACTGTAGTACTATTAGTTTTACGCTTTGTGCCGATTGGCTAAGGAGGGTTGTCATTGGCGACAGAACAACGCAATATTCGTTTAATCGTTGCTTATGACGGCACGGAATTAAACGGCTATCAAAGCCAAGTTAACGGCATTACGGTGCAGGACTGCTTGGAAGCGGCGCTCACTAAAGTGTGTAATGAGCCCATCTCTATTTATGGCGCTTCGCGCACTGATGCAGGCGTGCATGCTAAGTTTCAGGTAGTGACCTTTTTTACAACCGGGCGTGTTCCCGTGGAAAACCTGACACGTGCTTTAATTGCACATTTACCGCCTTTTATTGTAATTCGCCGGGCGGAAGAAATTCCGTTAGATTGGCGTCCCCGTTGGAAAATAGTAGGGAAGGAATATATCTACACTATTCACAATGATGTCATTGAAGATCCCCTTGGCATGCGCTTTCACTGGCATGTAAAAAAGCCGCTAAATCGCGAGGCTATGGTGGCAGCGGCTAAAGCGCTGGAAGGAACGCATGACTTTACTACTTTACAGGGCGCCAATTCAACGCCGGCTAATCCGGTAAAAACTATGTTTGCCGTGTCTTTAAAGTTTAACGGCCCGGCCGTGTATATTCACGTTATCGGGGATGGCTTTTTGTATCATATGGTGCGAAATATAGCGGGGCTTTTGGTGGATGTAGGGCTCGGGCGAATCGAGCCGGCTAAGATACCGGAACTGTTAGCCGCTCGCAATCGGCGGCTTATCGGTAAAACGGCACCGCCACAAGGGCTCTGTTTGGAGGAAATCTTCTTTGACGAAGAACGACGCCAAGCGGTTATTGACAGCTTGCAAGCATAATGGCAAAAGTTTGAGCATATAGTACCTTAACTTTTTAGAATTATGTTTAAAACGAGCAGCAATTAAATCGTTGTAAAGCGTTAAAGACGAACTATTTTGTAGGGATATATCATTTGCTCATAGCTTACTGAATACAGTCAAGATTTGAGCTTAGAATTTGACTATGAATTTGACTATATTCCTTTATAGCGTATTTCAAGTCATTTCTAATTTGAAAATGCAATTTAGCAGTTTACTTATATACATAAGTAAAAAATTAATAAAATGCAAAAGTTTAGTTGTAAAATTTTTACTATTTTGCTTGTCTTTGTTGCCCGATTTAATGCTTAACTTTATGAAAAATCATTATGGTAAGGCTATTTCTAATGAAAAAGTCTTACCATTGAGTACTTTAAAGCGGCTGTTTAATAGTAATACTGTGTGAATAAATATTCTGTGGTGATGAGTTAATATGTATTGCGTGATTAATGCTTCACTTTTTATACACTATAGAATATTACGATAATATAGCGAATTTAGCGGATTGCATCCAAGGCATAGGCATAATTTATCTTTAGCTGATGATGATTGATGATTTTGTATAAAAATGTTAAAATGTAAAGTAGTTGAAAGATTTAACAGATCCACTATACCAAGTAATGTTAATCCTAAGGAGGGTGAATCTTTTGCAAAAACGTAAAGATTTTATCTGGAAAATGGGTGGCCAGCAGGGCGAAGGTATCGAAAGCTGCGGCGAAATTATGGCCACAATCTTAGCTAAAGAGGGTTACTCTTTGTACAGCCAACGTTTATTTGCTTCCCGTATTAAAGGTGGGCATACAACGTTTGCATTGCGTATTGCTCTTGAGCAAATCATGACAGTAGGCGAATCCATCGACTTCTTAGTTGCTTTGGATCAGGAAACTGTTGACATGCACGGCAAAGAAGTTCGTGAAGGCGGTTATATTATTTGCGACAGCAAAGTTAACCCGGACTTCTCCAAATATGAAGGTGAGCCAATCACTTGCTTAGCCGTTCCTATTACCGAAACCGCCATGAAGCAAGGTTCCTTGTTAATGCGTAACATTGTTGCTTTAGGTATGTCGGTTGCTCTATTAGGATTTGACAAAGCTCCGTTCAGAACAGCGATTGCCGCTCGTTTTGCGAAGAAAGCCGAAGATGTAATCGACAAAAACTTAAACGCTTTTGAAGACGGTTACAAACTTATCGTAGAAAAACGCGGCGAAGGCGACGTAGATACATTACCTGTTCCGGAACCAAAAGACCAGATGTTCTTATTGGGTAATGAAGCCTTGGCTTTAGGTGCTATTGCGGCAGGTTCCCGTTTCATGGCATCCTATCCGATTACGCCGGCGTCTGAAGTTATGGAATACATGATTAAGAAAATGGACCATATCGGCGCTACCGTTGTTCAGACAGAAGATGAAATTGCTGCTTGTATGACTGCTATGGGCGGTGTATATGCAGGCGTTCGCGGTTTCACTTGTACTTCCGGCCCGGGCCTCAGCCTTATGGCTGAATCCTTATCCATGGCTTCTATGGCGGAACTTCCTATGCTCGTTATCGATGTACAACGTTCCGGCCCATCCACCGGTATGGCTACTAAAGTAGAAACTTCCGATATCAACGCTGCTTGCCATAATGCTCATGGTGACTATGCCAATATTGTTATTTCCCCAACCAGCATTGAAGAATGCTTCTACGAAATTCAAAAAGCATTCAACTTGGCTGAAATGTATCAATGTCCGGTAATCTTTATGCCTGACTTACAACAGGGCCTTAACAAACAGTCCGTTCCTTCCTTTGATTTGAACCGTGTACCTATCGAACGCGGTAAACTGATGAAAGAAGAAGACTTACCTGCATTGGAACGTCCTCATTACTTCAAACGTTTTGAATTGACTGAAGACGGTATTTCCCCTCGTACTATTCCTGGTATGAAGAACGGTATGTTCTTGTCCACCGGTCTTGAACATAATGAAGAAGGTAAACCTGCTGAAGCTCCGACTATGCACGTTAGCCAGACTGACAAACGCTTGCGTAAATTGAGCACAGTTGCCGAAGTATATGAACCATTCCTTAACAATGCAAAACATGATGAATGTGATGTATTGGTAATCGGTATTGCTTCCAGCCGTGGCGCTATTGAAGAAGCAGCAGCTGAACTTGAAGCTGAAGGTGTTAAAGTTAACCACTTACAACTTCGCTTGATTAAACCGTTCCCTAAAGAACAGTTAATGCCATTCTATGAAAAAGCAAAAAAAGTTGTTATTTGCGAACAAAACGCAACGGCTCAATTAGCTGATATTTTCCGTATTAATATGCCTAATAAATGTAAGCTCCATAGTTGCTTAAAATATGATGGTAATCCATTCACAGCAACCTATGTGAAGAAAGCAATTAAGGAGGTTTTATAATATGGCACAAGTGACCGATTACAGAAATGATATTCGCCCTAACTGGTGTCCCGGCTGTGGGCACTATGGGGTACAGGCTGCCATTACCGATGCGGTAGCTCAGCTTGATATTAGTCCGGATAATTTAGCCGTTATCTCCGGTATCGGCTGCTCCAGCCGTATTGGTGGTTACTTCTATGCATACGGTGCTCATACGACTCATGGTCGTGCGTTACCTTATGCTCAAGGGGTAAAATTAGCTAATGAAGATTTAAATGTTGTTGTTTGCGGCGGTGACGGTGATGCCTTCGCTATCGGCATGGGCCATACGATTCATGCATTCAAACGTAATGTAAATATTACTTACGTTGTTATGGATAACCATGTTTACGGCTTGACCAAAGGTCAGACATCCCCTCGTTCCGATATTGGCTTTGTAACTAAAACGTCCCCACATGGTTCGTTTGAATCTCCATTGCCAATTTGTGAAACAGCAATTGCCTCCGGTGCTACTTTCGTAGCGCAAGGCTACATGATTAATCGTGCGGAACTCGTTGAATTGATTAAACAAGGCATGCAGCATGAAGGGTTCTCTTTCATCAACGTATTTAGTCCTTGCGTAACCTACAACAAACGTAACGGTTATGATTACTTCAAAGAAAACTTAACGTCCTTAACGACGATTGAAGGCTATGATCCTACCGATCGTGCCGCTGCCCTTAAAACATTGGGCGAACATGAAGGCTTGTTGACCGGTCTTATCTACCAAGATACGACGAAACCATCCTTCGAAAAAGCAATGGCTGCCGCTAACGGTGGTTCTCATGTACGTGCTTTGGTTCATGACGTAGTAAAACCTGATGCTGCCATGTTCCGCGGCTTGTGCAATGAATTCAAATAAGATGTACGACAACAGTAATTTTAACAAGTGATGTGACGTCTTACCGGGTGCCATAGCGCTTGTATCGGTAACAGGCGATACCAAGGTGTCGCCTGTTACTCTGTTTACTGTTAGACAGTTCGTAACCATCCTGTCTTTAAATAAAACTAAGGAGATTATAAAAATGAATACTTTAAGTACAACAAAAAAGCTGACTATTTCAGGGCTTTGTTTAGCCATGTATATTGTGATTATGATGATGACGCAAGGATTTGCTTTCGGGCAGTATCAAGTGCGTATTGCTACGGCTTTATACGGTTTAGCCGCCTTATTCCCGTTTTCCGTACTGGCCTTCGGTATCGGTAATTTGGTGAGTAACTTGCTTATGGGCGGTTTAGGGCCGATTGATGCCATCGGTGGCTGCTTGGTAGGTCTTATGACGGCCGGCGGTATTGCGTATGGTAAAAAACGCGGCCTCGGTAATTGGATTGTCATTCCCTTTATTACATTGGTTCCCAGTTTGGTAGTGCCACTTTGGTTGGCACCGATTTTGAATTTACCGTATTTACTACTCGTAACTTCACTATTAGTGGGGCAGGGCATTTCTGCAGTAGTGAGCTTTTTTATTGTTAACGGCTTAGAACGCTATGCCGGTACCATGCTCGGTGTGGTACAATCTAAGAAAGAGACTGTTAAAACAGCTGAAGCGGCTGCCGGCGATGAAGAAGCTATACTTGATGTGAATGAAGCCAGCCGTTTATAATACGAATAATTATGGTGCATACAAACTACACAAACATGAAATTGCACTCTAAATAATTACCAATTCTATACTATGTAATTAGTTTTACTATTAAAACTGTGTAAGGAGGTGCCGTTAATGGCAAGCGGAAGAACCAGTGAAGAACTGCAGGGCGTACACGGCCTTGGCAGTCAACAAACCAAGTATCCTATGGACTATGCACCGGAAGTGCTTGAATCATTCGTCAATAAACATCCGGGCAATGATTATTTTGTAAAATTTAATTGTCCTGAGTTTACAAGTCTTTGTCCGATGACGGGGCAACCTGATTTTGCGACCATTTACATTTCCTATGTGCCGGATGAACGTCTGGTAGAAAGTAAATCGCTTAAACTGTATTTGTTCAGTTTCCGCAATCACGGTGATTTCCACGAAGACTGTGTAAACATCATTATGAAGGATTTAATTAAGCTCATGGAGCCAAAATATATCGAAGTATGGGGCAAATTTACGCCACGTGGCGGTCTTGCTATCGATCCGTATGCAAACTACGGCAAACCGGGCACTGAATGGGAAAAAGTAGCCAAAGAACGTCTTCATTTCCATGATATGCAGCCGGAACGGGTGGCCTATCGCTAAAAGGAATACTTAGCACAACGTTAAAACGCTAATTTTATTACGTGAAGAATCGTAATAAAATCTCTATTAAAATGAGTATTAAGCAAAAGAATTAACTGAATACTTAAAACAGGGTTCTATAATTTATTTTGGGGCGCTAAAGAGAAACGCTAGTTGCGTGTCCTCTT
>NZ_JALKIG010000013.1 GCF_023051165.1 Veillonella sp. KGMB01456 | reverse complement strand
AGAGGACACGCAACTAGCGTTTCTCTTTAGCGCCCCAAAATAAATTATAGAACCTGTTTTTGTTTATTCTTTTTCGTTCATCTGGGATTCGCCCCAATCATATATGGATTGGAGGGCGGGCATCAATAGCTTGCCCCGTTCCGCAATTGAATACTCAACGGTTGGTGGAATGGTATTGTACTGTTTTCTTGATATCAGCCTATCTTGTTCCAATTCGCGCAAACATTTGGTTAGCATTGTGGCGGTAATGCCGACAACTTTTCGCTCCAGTTCCTTATAGCGAAGTGTTTGGTTTTCGGCGTCGCATATATACCAAAGAATGGGAAGTTTCCATTTTTGGCCGATTATCTCCATGGCATACAGGATGGGACAATCGGTGTCGTAAATGTTTTTATCTTTAGGTAGTGGTTTTTGTGTCATAGAGCCTCCATAGTATACTTTTTATATTGACGAAGAAAAAACATCCTTCTTGTTTTTATGTTGTAAATAATTATAATGTAGATATAGAGAAAAATCAATGTGATTTAATATAATTCATAATACTAAGGAGTGTGAAATTAATGAAAAGTCTTTTTAATACAATTGAATTAAAAAATTTGAAAGCAAAAAATCGTTTGGTTCGTTCCGCTACTTGGGAAGGTTTAGCTAATCGCGACGGCAGTGTGACGGAAAAAGCGTATGAGATTTATGATGAGTTGGCCAAAGGTGGTGTTGGTATCATTATTACCGGGTTTACCAGCGTGGCCGCCAATGATTACTATTTTGACGGGATGATGCGGTTATCCGATGATGCCTTGATTCCGCAATATAAGACACTTACCGACGTAATCCATGCCCAAGATGTGCCGGTGATTACCCAGTTAGCCCTTGGTGCCTATTATCGTGAAACGAACGGTCGCTTTGAGCAGGTTGAACCGGATAATATGACGATAGAAGAGATTCATATGGTGCGCGACCAATTTATTGAAGCCGGTGTCCGTGCGGCTAAAGCGGGCTTTGACGGTGTGCAAATTCATGTGGCCCATTTCTTCTTTTTGAGTCGTTTTGTATCGCCTGCTGTCAATCACAGAACGGATGAATATGGTGGCAGTATTGCCAATCGTACCCGCTTGGTGGTGGAAATCATTAACGGTATTCGTGAAAAAGCGCCACAATTGCATATTACGGCAAAAATTAACAGCAGTGACTTTACCTATGGCGGTTTGGATGAAGCTGAAAGCTTGGTTATGTGCCGCTTACTGGCCGACGCCGGTATCGATTCTATCGAGGTAAGTGGTAATGGTACGTCCGTGGCCGGTATTCGACCACATAAAAACGAAGCCTATTTCTTGAAATTTGCCGATACATTGGCCAAATCCGTGGATACGCCGATTATTTTGGTCGGTGGTTTACGAAGCCTCGATACAATGGAAGAGATACTAAATAAAACTAAAATAGAAATGATTTCTTTGTCTCGCCCCCTTTTGCGAGAACCGGATTTACCCAATAAAATGAAAAGCGGTGAAGCTCTAGAGGCGAAGTGTATTTCCTGTAATGCTTGTTACGCCTCATCCTTCCATCAGTGTATTTTTAGAAAGAGTGATAATGTATGAAGTTTCGTTTGGATGTGCCGACGAAGCGCGGTGTGGTTCTAAACGGCGTTCTTTTCCGTCAAGAAGAGAAGCGGACGTCAGATACTGTGATGATTGCCATCACAGGTATTCACGGTAATTTTTATTCCAATCCGTTTTATTATAATATCGGGGATACCCTTAATAGTGGAAACATTGATTTTATCTATGCCCAGACAAATGATGCATTCGGTGAAATTCCTACCGTCAATGTGAAGACGGGCAAAGAGGAACTTATCGGCTCGTGGAATGAGCGTTTTGCCTATCCGGATGAAGATATTGATGCTTATCTGACCTTTGCGGAGAACGCCGGTTATAAGCATATCATTTTGGCCGGCCACTCCTTGGGAGCCAATAAGGTTATCTATTATCTGTCGCGCCATCATGATGAGCGCGTAGAACGGTTCTTTTTACTGTCGCCCGCTAACCTGACGTATATGATGTCGGGTGTTACAGACTATGAAAAACGATTGATTAAAGACCAAGTTGAGCGTGGTGATGGAGATAAACGATTGCCGTTTCCGTTTATGGGCTGGGTAGAATGTATCGCTCATACGGCGTGGGATTGGCAATTTTCAGGATTACTCAATAATGTGCATACCTCGCCGAAGGGTGATTTTTCACAAGCCGCGAAGCTTACTCATACGGGGGCGTTACTTGTGGGCACCTATGATAATTTTACGGATGGCGATCCGTCGGAGTTTTTACGCAATTTGAATAATCATATGCCAACGGCTGCAGAAAATAAGTTGATTTTTATTGAAAAAACCGGTCATACCTATCAGATGAAACATCAGGAAGTTGCCGACCGTATTCTGGAACAGCTACAAGAATGGAGGGAGCAGTAATGCCGTTTGTAATGGCGAAAGTTAATACACCTGTCAGTCGTGAACAGGAGACAGTTATTAAATCGCGCATGGGCAAAGCTATTGAGCGTGTGCCGGGGTTGAATGAAAATTACTTATTGTTTGGTCTCGAAGCCAATCAGTCACTTTATCTTCGCGGTGACGGACAGCAGAAAATTGCCTATATAGAAGCCAGCCTTTTCGGTAATGAAGCTTATGTCGGCTTTAGTGACTTCGGCGCCGAGATGACGGCTGCCTTTCAGGACGTTCTCGATATTCCGACAGAAAATATTTATATAAAATTTTATGATATTAAGGCGTGGTCGGTGGGTGGTCAGTTTATTGACCGTAACCGATACTGATGAATACTATGAAAAAGATTATCCTTATAACTTTTACGGATCCGATGATGGGTCTTTCCTATGAGCAAGAGCCGGTTTATGAAAAATTGGCTAACCATTTCGGCGAAGAGCTTGTTTTTAAGTATGTAATGAGTGGGCTGGTGCGCGATGTGGCCGATTTTATGTTGCCGCAAGAATTGGCGTTGCCGGCTGAAGACGGGATTCGCGTATATAATAAGCGGTTGGCACAGATTTATAAAAGCGAGGAAAGCATTGGTGGGCTACCCATTAATATGGAGGGGTTTCACCTCTTTGATGCGGACCACCGGTCATCCTATCCGCTGTGCATTGCCTACAAGGCCGCTCAGCTTTGTGACCCCGTGAAGGCTGATGAGTTTTTGCTTCGCTTGCGACGGGCGACGATTGTCGAGACCCGACAGACTACGCGAATCGATGAGTTAGTAGCGGTAGCTAAGGCGTCCGATTTAGATACAGATGAATTTCTTCGCTATTTTGAAAACGGCAGTGCCGCCAAGGCCTTTGAAGAAGATCTCCGCTTGCGACACGCTTTGAATATTCACAGTTTGCCAACCTGTCTTATTGAATATGGTGAAAAGGCGGCACTTGTGAATGGGCTTGCCAATTATGAAGAATTTGTAAATATCATAGAACGCATGAAAGCGTGATTGAATATAAAATGCTAAATGCCGCATCGGGTTCGATGCGGCATTTTTGATGCATAAAATTAAATTTTTATCTGTCTATTGGTCTTCTTCCGGCAATTCTTTAATTACACGAGCCGGTACACCGCCGGCTACGGTATTAGACGGCACGTCTTTGGTTACTACGGCTCCGGCGGCGATGACAGCTTTATCGCCGATAGTTACACCGGGAAGAAATGTTACATTACCACCAATCCATACATCATTACCGATGGTTACCGGTGTGGCCACAGCCATGTGATTGCGTCGTTCTTTGGCGTTTAAGGGATGATTGACCGTGGTAATAAGCGTGTTTGGGCCAATCATGACATTATCACCGATAGTTACCGGCGCAATATCGAGGATAACGCCGTTAAAGTTAATTAGAAAGTTATTGCCTACAGAAATATTTTTACCGTTATCACAAATAAAACGAGGCAATATGACAGGATTTTGGCCGACTTTGCGGAATAATTTGCGAATTACGGTATCCCGTGCTCCATAGTCGGCGGCACTGAGTGCATTGAGTTCTTCACAACCTTTTACGGCATTTAGTTTCAGTGCGTCTACTTCGGGATCCATAAAATTATAAGGCAAACCGGCGTTTAATTTTTCTAATTCAGTCATATGTCCTCCTTTTGTTGTTAGTCAGCATTGGAAATTAACGATAGGATTTTTCAAAAATAGTTAGATAATCTTCGGCGGAGAGTGGTAAAGGATCGGCTGTAACCACAGTATAATCGGCTTTAAAATTACTGACGACGGTAAAACGTAAGATATATAGTGGCAAATCTTAAGATTGATGATATACTAAAAAGAAGCTTATGAAGAACTAGAAAGGTATTAGGCAGCTGATATGGCAAAAAAGCGTAAAGATAAGGATAAATTGAAGAAAGCGAAAAAGAAGCTTTCCAAGAAAACAGAATTGAAAAAGAAGAAAAAATCGAAGAAGAAGCAAAATAAAAAAATTCAGGATAAGAAGCAAAAAAAGGCTAAAAAGAAATTAAACCTACAGCAAACGGATATAGCTATAAAAGGGGAGTCGGCTATGGCGACGGTGGTGAAGGAAGCATCGAAAAGTGAATCGGGAGCAGTACTGACGGCTATGGCAAAAGATGATGCGGCAGTGGCAGTCAAACAAGAGCCCCCTGAATCAATAAAGGGAGAATCAACTACTATGGCTGAAGAGACGATTTCCCCGGAACAGCAAGAACTCAATGAAGCACTTACTCAGTTGGGGGCTGCCTTCATTACAGAACACTGGCCGAAGCTTAGATCATCCGGGGATACTCATCCGGAACGAGCTTATCAATGGCCGGGTAAGGCTGACGAAACCATCATGATTTGCGTTTTTAAAGGTCAGCATATTGAAGAGGCCTTTCATCGTCATGATTTCTTTTTCTTGAATTTTGCCTATCAAGGTGATTATGGGGCGCTCAGTTATACACAGGATAACTATATAAAAGTTAAGGAAAATGAGTGCTATATCGGGCAACCCTATACGGGCTATGCGCTTCAAGGGGGTAGCAAAGAGAAGATCATTATTCTTGGCGTTTTAATTCAAAAAGAGGCGTTCTTTAAGACGTTCTTCCCCATTTTGGCAGCGGATAAAAAGGTGTTTAATTTCTTCTTGGAGCCGCAGAATAATGAATTTTCGGAAAATTTTATCCATCTTCATTTTGAAAAGCCACACTATGTGCGCCGTCTCTTGGAGTTGATGGTGCTTGAATATGCGACGCCGCAAGAGGATACACAGGCAATTTTGCAATCGTTGGTGGCCGCCTTGTTAATGAGCGTGGCGCGGGAGCAAAAATCTCAGCAACAGAGTGCGGAACCAAGTAGCTTAATTGAGCAAATTATGCAATACATCAGTACTCATGTAGATTCGGTGTCTTTAAAGCAGATGGCAGCGGATTTGGCCTACCATCCGAATTATATTTCCAATTTGATTCGTCAAGAAACGGGGCAATCCTTTAGTGAAATCGTGACGGCTCATCGTATGGATAGAGCGGCGTCATTGCTTAAAGGAACTGATTTATCCATTGAAATGATTGCCGGTATGCTGGGCTACAGTAATACCAGTAATTTTTACAAGGCATTTAAAAAACATTTTAATACATCGCCGCGAAGTTATAGTTCAGTAGAATAAAATTCAGGTATGAAAAAACGAGGCTCATAACGAGCCTCGTTTTACTTTGTTATTTTTTAACTTTTTTCAACTTATATGTTACATACAAGAACAGAATCCAGAACGGAATTGCGATTACCGATGGTCGGAAGCTGTCCATTTGATACATAACGACTACAACTACCAACAGGAATAAAATACATAAGTAGTTGATGACCGGATAGAGCGGCGATTTGAATTTCAATTCATCAAGACGGCCTTCTCGAATGAAAGTGCTACGGAATTTCATGTGCGTAGCGATGATGACGAACCAGCTGATTACAAGACCGGCTACTACGAGTGCCAAGAGATGCATGAACACTTCACCAGCTTGCGGATAGAGGTAGGTTGTCAAAACGATAATTAACGCTAACCCGGATGAGAATAAGGTACTGGCCAATGGCACACCGTGAACCGTCAAATAACTGAAAATCTTAGGTGCATTACCTGCTTGTGCCAAACCGTACAACATACGGGAGTTACTGTATAAAATACTGTTGAATACAGATAAAGCCGCTACAAGTACTACGAGGTTCAAAATGTTGGAAGCCGCGGGAATACCGATTTCTTCAAAGATTTGAACGAATGGGCTGGCTTCAAGACCAACTTTATCCCAAGGTGCCAAAGACATAAGTACAACCATGGTGCCAATGTAGAAAATTAAGATACGTAATAATAATTCATTAATTGCGGTTGGTAAGCTTTTTTCAGGATTCTCCGCTTCGCCCGCCGTAATACCGATAAGATCGACACCGCCGAAGGAGAACATAACAACGGCCAAGGAGCAAAGGAAGCCCCAAGAACCATTCGGGAAGAAACCACCGTTATCCCATAAGTTATGGAAGTTATGAGGGAAGGAACCCATGGTGGTGAAAATCAGGTAGAAACCGAATAAAATCATGCTGACGATAGCGCCGATTTTGATGAAGGACGCCCAGAACTCAACTTCGCCGTAGGCCTTAACGTTGATTAAGTTAATGGCCGTGATAGTCACAAGGCATATGAGCGTAGTCAGCCAATGCGGAATGTCCGGGAACCAATAGGCGAGGTACACGGCGATGGCCGCCAGTTCCGCCATGCCGGCGAGCATAAATAAGGTCCAATAATTCCAGCCGGCCAAGTAACCCATAAAACCGTTCCAATATTTGTTGGCAAAATGACTGAATGAACCCGATACCGGTTCGCGTACGGCCATTTCACCGAGCATGCGCATAACGAAGAAAATAAAAAGGCCTGCCAATGCATAGGATGCAATAATACCCGGTCCTACCAATTTGATCGTCGGCGCCGAGCCGTAAAACAGGCCGGTACCTACCGATGCGCCTAAGGCAATCATCTGCATGTGACGGTTTTTGAGACCACGTTTCATACTATGGTCGTGACCTTGATTTGATTTTTCACTCATAAAAAATCCCCCTTTATGTTCGGCTCTTCAAAAATACTCAACTACCGTGTTACGCTGCCGAACCTCTTATATATATTCTCTAATGTTACGTTATATAGTCGTTTTTGGCAAGCTGTTTGCACAATTTTAGGGGACAATTTTAAAAAAATTACTATAATTTCGAAAAATGTATAATAAATATAAAGGAATTTCATATGGTCGCATCGAATACATACAGTAAATTGCGTTTCTGCGCTTTAAAGGAGGCGGTTCATATGAAAGAATATGCTAGTGATTTAATTCGTAATGTGGCTGTTGTATCTCACGATGGTGCGGGCAAAACAGCATTGGTAGAATCTTTGCTTTTAGCTTGCGGCGCTGTTCAATCCGTCGGTAAAGGGCAAGACAACAAACATATTATGGATTTTGAACCTGAAGAAATTAAACGTAATGTTACTATTCAGCTTGGTATGGCACCATGTGAATGGAAAAATTATAAAATTAATTTCATTGATACGCCGGGTTATTCCGAATTCCATGGTGAAGTGCGCGCCGCATTGCGTGCTTCCGACGGCATGCTTATGGTACTCTCCGCTACATCGGGTGTAGAAGTGGACACCATTCGCGCTTGGGATTACGGGGTAGAATTGCAGATGCCGCGCATGGCTTTTATTAACAAAATGGATATGGAAGGGGCCGACTTCTTCGGCACTCTTGAAAAAATGCACGACTTATTCGGCAAAGCCATCATGCCACTGCAGATTCCAATCGGCGAAGGTCCTGATTTTAAAGGTGTTGTTGACGTAGCAAAACGTACGGCTTATGTGTATGAAAACGGCAAGGTTACCGAAGTGCCGGTACCGGCAGAATTGTCTGCCAAAGTAGAAGAAATCCGTGAATTAACGGTAGAATCCGCTGCTGAAGGTGACGATACCTTATTGGAAAAATATTTAGACGGTCAAGAGCTTACTTTGGAAGAAATTCGTCAAGGCCTTCGCGAAGGTATGTTGACCGGTCGCGTATGTGCCGTTATGTGCGGCAGTGCCACTAATAATATCGGCATGGACCAAGTACTCGATCGTATGATTCGCTACATGCCGGATGCGTCTAAACGAGTTATGACTGCTGAAGATGTTGAGACAGGCGAAGAACGCGTTGTTCATGTGGATAAACCGTTTACCGGTTTTGTATTTAAGACCGTTTTAGATCCGTTTGCCGGCAAACAGAGCTTTGTGCGTGTGTTCTCCGGTGAATTAAAAGAAGGGGATAAACTCCTTAATATGAACCAAGGCGTGGAAGAAAAATGGGGTAAAATGTATACCCTCATCGGTAAGCAACAGGTTCCTGTTACGGAAGCTCGCGCCGGTGATATCGTTGTTATTCCTAAATTGGCTGTAACTAAGACCGGTGATACTTTTGCAACGCCTGCGTTCAAAGTTAAATATCGTCAGATTCGCTTCCCACAACCGCTCCATACGGTAGCAATGGTTCCTGAAAAGAAAGGGGAAGAAGAAAAATTAGCCGGCGCATTACAGCGCATTTCGGAAGAAGACCCGACTTGTGTAGTTGTTAAAGACGTAGAAGGGCGTCAGATGCAAGTTCGTTGTATGGGCGAAGTCCATTTGGATCATATCCTCACTAAGATGGAACGTAAATATGGCGTAAAAGCTAAATTGGAAAAACCGTATATTCCATATCGTGAAACGGTTCGCGGCCATGTAGAAGTAGAAGGCAAGCATAAGAAACAAAGCGGCGGTCATGGTCAGTATGGTCATGTTAAAATTGCTATTGAGCCATCCACGGAAAGTGATTTTGAATTTGTAGATAAAATCTTCGGTGGTGCGGTACCTAAGCAGTATATTCCGGCTGTAGAAAAAGGTGCCCGAGAAACATTGGAAAAAGGCTTATTGGCCGGCTATCCTATGATTGGTGTGAAGGTAACCTTATTAGACGGTTCTTACCATGCTGTTGACTCCTCGGAATTAGCATTCAAGGTAGCCGCGGCGCAAGCCTTGAAGAAAGGCGTGCCACAGGCTAAACCGGTACTCTTAGAACCTGTTTACAATGTAAACGTGTTTGCACCGGATGCTTTCATGGGTGATATTATGGGCGATTTGAATAGTCGTCGCGGTCGTGTGCTCGGCATGGAACAGGGTGAACGTGAAGGCATTACTGTGGTAAAAGCACAGGTGCCGTTTGCTGAAATGCTCGATTATGTAACTGTATTGCGCTCCATGACGCAAGGGCAAGGCGTTTTCAACATGGAATTCAACTCCTATGAAGAAGTGCCTCATAAAACAGCGGAAGCAATCATTGCTAAATTTGATGGTACCGCTGATGAAGAATAAAATACTATGTGATTTATAAATAAATGTTTGATTAATAAATAAATGTTCAATACATAAATGGAAGCTTAGCAGTAGCCGAGCTTCCATTTATAGACATTAATTTACAGCTGATTAGTAATAAGAAGGCGTTTAAACAGATAAGAAGGGACATATTGTGATATTTGGTAATGTAAATGTAAATTATAACGGTCTCGGGTATTCGCCCGTGTTGGTACGCGTACTCGATTGGTTGAAGTCTACGGATTTTAAGCAGCTGCCATTGGGGCGTCATGACATTGACGGTGACAATATTTTTGCCATGCTGCAAGAAGTGACGACTAAAAAAATAGCAGATACGCGACCTGAATCACATAAGGACTATTTAGATGTTCAGTTCGTCATCGATGGGCAAGAAAAAATGGGCTTCTTACCGGATTATGGTATTGAAAAGGTAACTGAAGCACATCCGGACAGAGATTTATATTTTTATGCTTCGGAAGTGACCGATGAAGGCTTTGTATTAGCCACACCGGGGACATATGTTATTTTCTACCCGGAAGACATTCATCGACCATGTTGCGCCGTTAATGATGAGCCTGCCAAAGTATTAAAAATTGTTGTCAAAGTAGCTATGAAGTTATTGGCTTGATAAGCTATTTGTGATTGTAGTCACCAACTTATTGGCTTGATAAGCAATTGGCGATTTGTTACAATAGCAGTAAATGAAGGACGACCGGCTTATGGCCGGTCGTTTTTAGTACTTTACTTCGAAGGATGAAAATATGGATAGAAAGTTTTTAATCGGTATCGGTCTGACGCTCATGGGCGGTATTTTATGGGGGTTATCGGGCGCCTCATCACAATTTTTACAACAACAGCGCGGCATCACGCCGGAATGGTTATTGGTCGTACGCTTATTAATCTCCGGTGTTGTCACCGTTATAGCCGCATATTGGCAAGGGCACGGTAAGATTTTTGAAGTGTTTAAAACGCCAAAAGATGTGATTGGTGTTCTGGTGTTCGGTTTGCTCGGCATGGCCTTATGCCAATACGCCTACTTCCGCTCGATTTATTATGCCGGTGCGGGCATTGCCACCGTGTTACAGTACTTAGCGCCGATTATTATTGTACTCTATATGGCTATTCGGTATCTGAAATTGCCTACTTGGGGCGAAGCCATAAGCATCGTGTTGGCCACCATAGGGACGGCTATGATTGCATTACAGGGTAAGTTATCGTTGGCCGGTATTGATGAAAAAGTCCTCTTTTGGGGATTGCTTTCAGCCGTGGCGGTAGCTATCTACAGCGTTCAGCCGGTTTCATTGTTGCGCCGTTACGGCACGGGTCCGATTGTCGGTTTTGCCATGTTGTTTTCGGGCATTATCATAACTCCCTGGGCTAAGCCGCTTGTTGTACCCGGTGAATGGGATATGTGGACCTATATTGCTTTTTTTAATGTGGTTGTGTTAGGCACGATTATTTCCTTCAATGCCTATTTGGAAGGGGTACGCCGCATTGGTGCCGTAAAAGGCTCTGTATTATCTTCGGTAGAGCCGATTTCGGCAGCCCTACTAGGATGGGCTTTATTGGGCAGTGAATTTTTAACTACTGATATTATCGGCTTTGTTCTTATTCTATCGACAATATTTATTTTGGCTCGAGAGAAGAGCAAATAGTATTGAGTGGATAGTTTCAGATTAAATCATTTTATCCTGACGACAGTAAATCGAAATACTTAGGTAATGTATATTGACATATCTCAAAATTAAGATATAATAAAATTATGAGTAATAAAGAATTACAAGATATTTTTAAAGCGCTATCTAATGAAAGCCGCCTAAAAATTTTACAATGGTTAAAAGAACCGTCGAAGCACTTCCCGCCCCAGGGATTTCATATGCCTGAGGAAGACGCGTTTAAAGGAGGAGTCTGTGTAGGGAGTATTCAAGAAAAATTAGGCATTTCGCAATCGGCCGTGTCCCATTACTTAGACCTTATGCAACGGGCTGGGTTATTAGAGTCCGCTCGCTTTGGCAAATGGACATATTATCGCCGTAATGAAAAAGTGATAGAAAGTTTTAAGGCCGAAATTAATAGTACGCTTTAGATAAAAGGCAGTGTTCGCTGCTTTTTATTTTTCATAACATATCTATAATTCGATATATGATGATTTGGTAAAGAAAGCAGGTAAAATAGTATGCAATTTAGTGGCCCTATTGTAAGACCGGCAACCGATGCCGATAGTGTGTTTATTGAAGTAACCGTTGGTTGTACTCATGACGCTTGTACGTTTTGCAATTTTTATAAAGGCTATCCCTTCCGCGTAGTGGATATTGAAAAAATAGAAGGCGATTTACAGGAAGCATCTCGTCTTTATCCGCATGCGAAACGTGCTTGGGCATCCGGTGGTAATCCGTTAGCTCTTTCCATGGATCGTTTGACAGAGATTGGCAAATTATTCAAAAAATATTTGCCAGAAGCTAATATTGCAACTTATGGGCGTATTAATGATTTTTATCAAAAATCGGTAGAAGATTTACGCCAATTAAAAGAATTGGGCTTTAATGATATTGTTATCGGTATTGAAAGTGGTGATGATGAAGTTCTTGAAGCGGTGAATAAGGGCTATACGGCCGAAGATATTGTGCGTGAGTGTAAAAAAATAGAGGAAGCCGGTATGGACTATCGCGTTATTTACTTAGGCGGTTTGGCCGGCCTAGGTAAAGCTGTGATCAGCGCTAAACGGAGTGCCGAAATATGGAATCAAATTCATCCGCATTATATGTATTTAACGACGGTTTCTGTTTTACCGGATACTGAATTGTATGAAGAAATGAAAGCCGGCAAATTTACGGAAGAAACGGAACTAGAACGCATTCAGGAGTTCCGCGAGTTTTTACGTAACCTGAACAATAAAATTACGGTTGATGCGGTGACATCCACAAATGGCGTGACATTCCGTGCTAGATTACCGGAAGAAAAAAATAAACTCATCCAAGAATTGGACAAGTTTATTTTGAATTATTCCAAAGAATATGAAGAAGCCATGCAATGGCGTCGCAGTGTGACTCGTACGGTATAAACTGACGCTTTGGTTAATTGAGTGGAGAAAGTATTTTTAGTATAGATAGGATTGTAATTTAATTCAGAGTTTAAAGCATTTAGTTAATTCACAGGATAAAGCATATAGTTAATTCACAGGATAAAGTATATTTACAATCTTAACTTAAAGTACACCCACACGGCATTGGCTAAGAATAGCAGACCACTGGCCCAGAAGAGGGCGGTAAAGCCGAATTGCCCCATGAAGAGTGCACCGCCGACGGAACCGAGGAAATACCCCAAGAACTGAGTCGTCTGGGTATAGGAAAAGACTTGGCCGGAAACGGTTTTAGGTGCATGAGTGGAAATATACGTGTTGAGTGACGGTAATAGGCCGGCGAGCCCGAGGCCGGTTAAAAAGCGCAAAACGCCAAGTTCCAAGGCCGAAGTGACATAGGCCTGTGGTATGGTAACGAGGGCTACATAAATTAACGAACCGATGAGGATAGGCCGCGGACCGATGTGGTCTATCCATTTGCCTATATAGGAACTGCTCAGCATTTGCGCAAAACCGGTTGAGGCAAAGACGAGCCCTGCCAATAAGGCCAGTTGCGGTGTATCAGGCGGTACAATTTCACTTAAGTACACCGTGATAATCGGCTGCAAGCTCATCAGAGAGAGTGCATAAATAAAAGTAGAGGCCGCTACAATTAACAGCTCGTGGAAGTTCGGTAATTGTTGACGCAACTCTTTAAAATTGTGTGCCACCTTGTTTGGATCCGGTGTAAAGGACTCGTGAACAAAGAAAAACACAAGTAAAAAGGCGGCGCCTAAGAAGCAGGCAATGATGAAAAAGGAGAAACGGACGCCAAACATATCGGCTAAGTAACCGCCGATTAAGGGACCGATGAGTGAACCGGCCAAATTGGATGAGGCCAGCACCGACAGAGCCCAACCCGTTTTTTCTTCCGGTGTTTCCGATGCCACCAGAATGATGGAAGCGGAGAAAAAGCCGGAAACAAGGCCGTGTATAAATCGGACGAACACAAGTTGCAATGGCGATTGTACAAAGCACATGAGCAGATTGCAGAGCATCATCCCAAAACTGGCTCGTAATAAGGATATTTTACGACCTTTACGGTCGGCTAAACGACCCCAATAGGGAGAAACTAATGCGACGACTAAATATGTGATACCCATCGCCAAGCCTGACCAATAGGCTGTTTCGTTTGTTGTGGTGACTCCCAGTTCGTTCATATAAATCGGCAAGAGCGGCGCCAATTGGCTAAGCCCCAAGGCCGATAAGAACGCACCGAAGAAACAAATGTATACAGTACGTTGCCAAGCAAGCATATAAATCCTCCTTTTGAATTTGTTAGTAGATGTTTTAATTATACACTTTTTTTACAAAAAGTGTATATGAAATGACTTGACAAAATGGAGGTACTTCTCTATACTCTAGCTAAGGCAAAATACCATAGCATCTCGCTATGGATATTTTAGTTATAAGAAAATGTTTTATACATATGATAGAATGCGATGACAAAGACGGTTATTTCGGGTAATTCTCAGCGAGCTGACAGATGGTGCGAGGTCAGTGAATGAAGAAATAACGAATCACTTGGGAGCATATAAAGTTTTAACTTTATCGGTGAGCACCGTTATATGCGTGAGTGGCTCTTTATGAGTCAGTAGGGTGGTACCACGGACTATCGCGTTCGTCCCTTCGGGGATGAGCGCTTTTTTTATTAGTTGAGAGGAGAGTATTTATGGATTACGGTAAAACTTTGCATTTGCCTGCAACGGAATTTCCTATGCGCGGCAACTTGCCAAAACGCGAACCTGAGTATTTAAAATTTTGGGAAGACAATAAAATCTACGAAAAACGTTTGGAATTAAGAAAAGGCAACAAGAGCTTTGTGTTGCATGACGGACCTCCGTATGCAAACGGCAAACTTCATATCGGCCATGCCCTTAACAAAACGTTAAAAGATATCATCATGAAATACAAAACCATGCAAGGTTTTTACACTCCATATATTCCCGGTTGGGATACGCATGGTTTGCCAATCGAACATGCCATCATCAAAAACACCGGCCTTAACCGTCATGAAATGAGTCCTTTGGATCTTCGCGCTAAATGTAAAGAATATGCCTTACAGTGCGTGGAAGAACAGAAAAAAGACTTCATCCGTTTCGGTGTGCTCGGCCGTTTTGAAGATCCGTATTTGACATTAAAACCTGCGTTTGAAGTTAAACAGCTTGGTATCTTCGGTGAAATGGCGAAACGCGGTTACATCTACAAAGGTCTTAAAACTGTTTACTGGTGTACGCACTGTGAAACAGCGTTGGCTGAAGCGGAAATCGAATACCATGAAAAGAAATCCTTCTCTATCTATGTAAAATATGCGTATGTAGACGAAGTAAAACGTACGTTACCGGAAGGTGTGGATCCGGCTAAAGCATATGCCGTAATCTGGACAACCACACCTTGGACATTACCTGCATCCCAGGCCATCTCCGTAAACCCTGACCTTGAGTATGCATGGGTACAGGTTGGCGATGAATACTACTTGATGGCCGTAGAACTTGTTGAATCGGCTATGAAAGATGCTCAGGTTGAAGACTACAAAGTAGTTAAAACCTTCCCAGGTTCCGACTTGGAATTGGCTACGTTCAAGCATCCGTTCATTGACCGCGAAGTTAGAGTATTATTGGGCGACCATGTAACACTTGAAGCCGGTACCGGCTGCGTTCATACCGCGCCTGCACACGGCGAAGAAGACTTTGGGATTTTCCAAAAATATAATAAAGAAGGCAAAATCAACACTGAAATTCTTTCCTTCGTTAATGCGACCGGTAACTATGTGGCCGCTGTAGATAACGATCGTTACGGCGATACGGAAGAACCGTTGGCCGGCAAAGAAATTCACGAAGCCGAAGTGCCTATCTTGAAAATTGTAGCTCATAACGGTGCTTTATTACATAAAGGTACGTTGCGTCACCAATATGCACACTGCTGGCGTTGTAAAAACCCGGTAATCTACCGTGCCACCGAACAGTGGTTCTCTTCCGTTGACGGTTACCGCAAAGCAGCTCTTGATGTTATCGACAATCAAGTACAGTGGATTCCTAAATGGGGTCATGACCGCATCTACAATATGATTGCGGACCGCGGGGACTGGGTAATCTCCCGTCAACGTGTATGGGGCGTGCCAATCCCTGTATTCTACTGCGATTCTTGCGGTGATTATGTAGTTAACGACGACACTATCAAATCCGTTCAGGCTTGGGTTGCCAAAGAAGGCTCCGACGCTTGGTGGAATCATACAGCGAAAGAACTATTACCTGAAGGCTTCACTTGCCCTCATTGCGGCCATGGCGAATTCCACAAAGAAACTGACATCATGGACGTTTGGTTCGATAGCGGTTCCTCTTGGGCCGGTGTTTTGGAAAACGAAGGTCTTGAAGTGCCATGCGCTATGTACCTTGAAGGTTCTGACCAGCATCGCGGTTGGTTCAACTCTTCCTTGCTTACGGCAGTGGCCACAACCGGTAAGGCCCCTTACAATTCCGTATTGACTCACGGTTTCGTAGTTGACGGTGAAGGCCGTAAAATGTCTAAATCCGTAGGTAATACGGTAGCACCTTCCGATATCATCGATGTATACGGCGCCGACGTAATGCGTCTTTGGGTATCCTCCGCGGATTACCAGGGCGACGTTCGTTTGTCCAAAGATATCGTTAAACAGTTGTCTGAAGTATATCGTAAGATTCGTAACACATTCCGCTTCTTATTGGGCAACTTGGACGACTTCAATCCGAATACGGATAAAGTGGCTTATGAAAACTTGTCTGAAATCGATAAATGGGCACTCCTTCGTTTGGAAGAAGTTCGCCGCAAAGTTACGGAAGCCTATGAAAACTACGAATTCCATATCTTATATCATACAATCCACAACTTCTGCACCGTTGATTTGAGCTCCTTCTACTTGGATGTAATGAAGGATACCATGTATGCTGAAAAAGCGACTGCACAGGCTCGTCGCAGTGCTCAGACTGCTATGTATGAAATCGTAGCAACCTTGGTACGTATGGTAGCACCGGTTCTATCCTTCACCGCTGAAGAAGTATGGCAGTACATGCCAAAAGAAGACGGTATGCGTGAAAGTGTAATGCTTGAAGATTGGCCTACCGGCAAAGAAGTTCATTATGACGAAGCTTTGGCTGAAAAATGGAGTAAGCTCTTGGCTCTTCGTTCCGAACTTACCAAAGCTTTGGAAACGGCTCGTCAGAACAAAGAAATCGGTCACTCCTTGGATGCATCCATCACAGTATATGCTGACGGTGATGTATTCAAACGCTTGAATGAAGTTAAAGATCAGTTGGCTGTTTTACTCATCGTAAGTGAAGCTCATTTGGTAGAAGGTCGCGATTCGGCTCCGGCTGAAGCGGTGGCTACCGAAGAAGGTCACTTGAGCGTGGTTGTAAAACCAAGTGAATTTGAAAAATGTGAACGCTGCTGGATCCATCGTGAAACAGTAGGGCAGAATGCAGAACACCCTACATTATGCCATCGTTGCGTAGAGGTATTAACTAAATAATTTTCGAGCCTTTGTGCTCGTTAGATGAAAAGGAGACTATGCTCTTCCTTGCTCCCAGCCTACAGCTTCGCTGATAGGAAAGGTCGCATCGGAAGACATAGTCTCCTTTTCTGCTCAGAGTACGATAGCACCGTGGGCTCGGAAATTATTTAGTCAAGGGAAGGCGGGAGGAGATATAGCTTCGCTGATAGGAAAGGTCGCGGCAGAAGGGGTCTTCTGTCTTTCTACTCAGAGAACGCTAGCGGCTTTGCTCAGAAATTATTTAGGAGCGGGGAGAGAAAGAGGTGGAAGCGCTCCCTGCCTGCAGCTATGCTGCAGGCAGGGGGCGCTTTGGAGGATGGTTTATTTTTTTCTCATGGAACGATAGCGCCGTACGCTCGGGAATTATTTAGGCGTAGCCCGCTTTGCTTCGCTCGTTACGGATGTGTTTTTTAGGTGGAGTTTCTTGAAGTATATAAAATAAATATATATCTGTGAGAAATTTTTGTAGTATAATTGAAATAATTATAAGTGATGATATAGAGTGTGGGGAATAGGGGGCGTAAAATGAGATATTTGCGTGTTTGCTTAGCTGTATTTTTATTGCTGGGGATTTTATCGATAGGGAATATTTCGTCTGCCGCCGATTGGTATTATGTTGGTCAAAGTGCTAATAAAGATACTTTTTTAATCGATAATGAAAGTCTTGAAAAGACGAGTTTACAGGCTAAGTTATGGGTTCGAAAAGGTAGTGCTGACGGTACGACTATTTATTATTTGATGGGGATGGATCGGGAGTCGCGCACGGTGAAAGTTATTTCGCGGATTAAGTACGGTGCGTCCGGTGAGGTTTTAGAAGCGGGGGCTGTCAATAGTGAATGGCTTGCTATTGTGCCGGATTCGCCGATGGAATGGGTTTATTCGTTATTGTGGTAAATGTTAAGGTGTGAATTTTGATATACGATTGTTATAGTTGTATGCTAGCTGGCGGAGATTAATACCATGAGATTAATGCGTATATTTTTTATATTTTTTTGTTTATTAGGGCTATTCGGTTTAAACAGTACTTCATTGGCTGTTAATTGGGATTATATTGGCAAGAATGTTAAAGGCACGATGCTGTTTGTTGATACGGATAGTGCTGAAATAAATGCTGAACATGCCAGGGTATGGGTTAAGATGGAGTATCCGGATGGGGCGTCAGATATTTTTCTTGTTGTCATGGCTCGTCGGGCAAAGATTATAAAATATTTCTCTTATGCTGTTTATGATAAAAATGGCGTAATTACCAGTGCCGGAGATTTCTATGACGGGTGGAAACATATAGTGCCGGAGTCGGGCATGGAGGCGGTGTATAAATCGATTTGGCCGTTTTACTAAATAGCGTCTGAGCCGTTATGGGCTCTGGGGAAAAGAAGCATATATCTTCCTCGCTCTCTGCCTACAGCTTCGCTGATAGGAAAGGTCGCTTCGGAAGATATATGCTTCTTTTTGGTGACCGGAGTACGATAGCGCCGTTTCTCAGAGGTTATTTAGTTGCAGTGGCCGAATCGCTTTATACGGGGGAAGGGAGTGTGGAGGTTATTTAGGGCTTCTCCGCATTGCTTCGCTCACTACGGGGGATGTGGTTTTGTATTAGTGCAATGAGCAGTGGTGGCGTGGCTCAGGTGTTATTTAGGGGCTTTCCGCATTGCTTCGCTCGCTGCGGGGGATGTGGTTTTGTATTAGTGCAATGAGCGGTGGTGGCGTGACTCAGGTGTTATTTAGGTGTTCTCCGCATTGCTTCGCTCGCTACGGGGAGTGTGATGGTTTTTAGCGTAATGAGCGGTGGTGGCGTGGCTCAGGTGTTATTTAGGGGCTTTCCGCATTGCTTCGCTCGCTACGGAGTAGTTATCACACACACGCCCCCCTTATCATATCTTAAGTTTGCCGGACTAAATAATTCTAAAAAAGGCTAATGTACTCTGAGTAGAAAAGGAGGCCTATACCTTTCGATGCGACTTTTCCTATCAGCGAAGCTGTAGGCTAGGAGCAAGAAAGGTATAGGCCCCTTTTTTATTAAAGGACTTTGTTTAAGAATTATTTAGTCGGAAGGCACATTAAGATATGCTATAATAAAATTTAAAGGTACTAAGATAAAAAGTAGTTAATAAAGGGATTAAACACTTAATAAGTGTATTTATAAGAAAGAAATTAGAGGAGGTTTTGCATGGCGACGGATATTACAACTTTTGATAAGAGTTTTTTGAAAAAGCCGATTAAGTTGATTGTTTCGGATGTGGACGGAACGCTTGTTGATACGGATAAGCATGTCAGTGATGTGACGGTGCAGGCTATGAAGGAAGCGATGGCTGAGGGTATTACGGTGGCGGTAGCCAGCGGTCGTGCGTTCGGTGAGATGGGCGAGGTGTTGCATCGTTTACCGGAGATTGAGGAATATATTTGCAGTAACGGGGCTGTAGTTGTAGAGCAGAAGAATGGCGAGTCCAAAGTGATTTTCCATCAGTCTTTCAGTAATGAAGAAGGGCTGCGGTTATTGGATGAGTTGTTGCCGTTTGATGTGTATATTGAAGCGTATGGCGGTAAGAATATTTTCGGCACGGCCAATGAGATGGAGGAATTTGCCGCTAATTTATCGCCGCATTTGGTTCCGCTCATGAAGGCCAGTCGTACAATGGTGCCGAATTTGCGCGATTATATTGTGGAAACGGGCATGGATTTGGAAAAAATCCAGTTGTTCTACGGTACGGAAGAGAAAAAGCAGGCTATTCTGAAGCATTTTGAAGGGGACGATCATTTTACGATTATTCAGTCCAGTGAAGGTAATTTGGAGTTTGTACAACCCGGCATCAGCAAAGGCCGTGCGGTGGAAGCGTTGGCTAATAAGTTGGGGATTACGGCCGATGAGGTAATGACTATCGGGGACAGTAACAATGATTTGACGATGCTCGCGTATGCAGGCGTATCGTTTGCCATGGCCAATGGTGAGGCTACGACGAAAGCAACGGCCAAATATTTGGCGCCGACTAATGATGAAGATGGTGTGGCTCAAGTGGTGCGTGCTGTTGTAGCGGCGTCTAAAGAATTGGTGAAATAATGAACAGTAAGGAAGAACTGCCGACCGAACTTAAGGATGCGGTAAGTTGGCGTTTCGTGGTGAATGGTGAGCGATGCGTTAAATGCGGAGCCTGTGCCATGGATTGCCCGGTGCAGATTATCGTGGAAGAACCGCAGCAGTTTTTTATCGGCAGCGGCTGCATCGGTTGCGGCGATTGTTATGAGATTTGTCCCGTTGGTGCTATTGAACGTATCAAAGTTGATAGAGACTAGTATGGTGAATATTTAGTTGAAGTACAAGTTAATATGGATTAGGCGATTAGTAGTGATTTTTAGGGCTTTCGTAAGGTAAATAAGCTTTGCGTGGGAACCTGAGATATGATGCTAATCGCTTTTATTTTTGAGGGGCGTTTTTAGGCATATAGGAGAACGTGTTGGTTTTATAACCGGTGTATTTTCACAGAATACATCGGTTTTTCTTTGTGATAATTATTGTCGGAATGGAGCTTATTTAAATTACTGAGTAGTAATTCAAGAGTTGTTATCTTAATTTTTGAAGTGAAGGTTTACAAACTTAATGATAATGAGATGAAGTTGAATTTTAATTCCTCTTAAGTTGAAGGGTAATTTTGAAAAATAAGATTATATATAGTGTTTTAAAGGAAGTTTTCATGAGTTAGTATTGACAGTTACTATCATTTTATATAAAATAATGTATGCAATAGAAGAATTTTTTCTCAATTCTATAAATTTTAATACATAATAAACGAATGCTAAGTAGCATAGGACAATGTAATATTTGTAGCCAAAAATTTGGCCTCTTTCGACAAGGTTAGCACTGCGCGACGATTTCAGTTGGCTTGAGTAAGCCGATATGTAATAGTACCTCATATTTTCAGGTAAGTGTTATTGGAATCAGGGACGTATACTGTTGACCTGTTTTTATGTCATAACGAAATGAGGGTAGTTGATGAACGATGTCGAATTAATGACACGTCAAGAACGCCTGCAAGAGTTACAGACCGCTACGAAGCATCGAACTGAAACATTGGGCAGTTGGGCCGTACCGGTTCTGACTGCCTTTTTATTATGCGCAATTATAGCCGCAGTAGCCTTGGGCAGTGTAACTATCTCGGCAGAGCAAGTAATGACGGTAATAAGTGCAAAATTAACGGGGAGCGTGGTGCCTGAGTCGGTGCCACCCGCCATGACGGATATTATTTGGGATATTCGCATACCTCGTGTCATATTGGCCGCATTAGTCGGTGCCGGACTGGCTTTATCCGGTGCGATTATGCAGGCGTCGGTGCAAAATCCGCTGGCGGAACCATTTATTTTGGGGATTGCGTCCGGTGCCTCGGTGGGGGCAGTTGTAGCGATTCTGTTAGGTCATTTATTAGGAGCCGCTAATGTAGGGGTGCCGCTGTGGGCTTTTGGCGGTGCCATCGTGGCAACTCTGGCAGTACTTGCTTTGGCCGGTATGGGGCGACGCAGCTCGACGGTCAAGCTCGTCTTGGCCGGTGCGGTTGTGAGTGCCTTATGTACGGCTTTGTCCAATTTTATTATCTACATGGCCGGTGATGCGGAAGGCATGCAAAGTGCCGCGTTTTGGACAATGGGTTCGCTAGCCGATGCGAAATGGTCCATGCTTGGTTGGCCGGCTCTCGTGGTCGGTTGTATGACTGTTTACTTTTTATCCCAGGTGCGTGCCTTGGACGCCTTACTACTGGGCGAAGAAATGGCGGTTACACTGGGGATTAATGCGACGCGTAAACGGTACATCTATATGGCTTGTATGGCGCTTTTAACGGGTGTGCTCGTCTCGCAGTGCGGTATTATCGGGTTTGTGGGGCTCGTTATTCCTCACATGTCGCGTGCCTTTGTAGGTGTCGGTCATAAGCGGTTGCTGCCCGTAGTTGTGTTGGGTGGTGCCATTTTCCTTGTGTTGGCCGATTTACTGTCTCGTGTGCTGTTGCCGGCCGGCGATTTGCCAATCGGCATTTTGACAGCCTTAATGGGGGCGCCGCTCTTTATGAAACTTCTCTTTGGTTCAAGTCGGAATTTTGGCGGTTAGGAGGCTGGTATGAAAGAAATTGTAGTAAAAAATCTTAGCTACCGTGCCGGTAACAATCAAATTCTAAATGATTTATCACTCACCATTCCGGGCGATAAATTTGTAGGACTTATGGGGCCGAATGGGTGCGGCAAGTCGACCTTATTGAAACATTTATACCGAGTCCTTCCCATTCAGCAGGGTGAAATAACCTTTGACGGTACGCCATTGGCGGCGATTCCGCTTCGCGAAGCGGCTCAGCAAATCGGTGTGATGGGACAGTTTCATGCGGTCAACTTTGATTTTACGGTGTGGCAAATTGTAATGATGGGTCGTACGCCATATAAAAAAGGTTTTGACGATGACACGGAAGAAGACGCACAGCTTGCCATGGAGGCCCTCCGAAAGGTTGGAATGTGGGACCGAGCTAAACGAAGCTTTGCTTCGTTATCCGGCGGTGAGCAGCAACGTGTCATGTTGGCTCGTGTGCTTTGCCAACAACCGTCGTACTTAATTTTAGATGAGCCGACGAACCATCTGGATATAACCTATCAATTGGAACTGTTGGAAGTGATTAAAGGTCTTGGTGTTGGCGTCATTGCCGCACTTCATGATTTGAACTTGGCTTCGCTCTTTTGTGATGAGATTTTTATCATGAAAAAAGGACGTCTCGTGAATCACGGTTCCCCGGCAGAACTTATCAGCGAAGAGCTGATTCGTGATGTGTATGATGTGAAAGGGATTGTGTCGGCCCATGACGACGGCACGCCGATTGTGACGTATCGTAGGCAGAGCATGATTGGGAATTCGGGTGATTCGCCATGATGTCCCGGTGGGAGCGATGGAGTCGGCGCTTAATCGGCTTGGTAGCGCTTAGTGCCTTAGTATTAGTCGTGTGGTTTGCGTATACTAACGGTCGCTGGCAACCTGTTGGTGAGGTAAGTGCCAATCAAGGCGGTATCGTTATTCGAAATTTTGACAGTGACGGAAATCCAATGAGTTTTGAATATGAAGAACCGCCGAGTCGTGTGATTATTACGTATCCCGGTGCGACGGAATTACTCATTGATTTGGGCCTCGAGAACCGAATTGTCGGTACGGTAGAGCCTTACGGTGAAGAACCGGAGCGATACCGCGAGACCTATAGTCGTTTGCCTTTGGTAACGAATAGTTATGTGCCCAGCCGTGAACAGGTTATGGCGTTGCAGCCTGACTTACTTATGGGCTGGTCACATCATTTTACGCCGGCCGCACTGGGTGATGTGCGGCAGTGGTATGAACGAAATATCGGTGTATATATTGTGCCTGCTACGATTCGTAAGAATCAGCCGACTATGGAGAGTACAGTATATCCCTTTATTGATGATATGGGACAGCTTTTTCAGGTCCCGGAGCGGGCAAGTGCCTATAAAGAACAATTACAAAAGCGAGTGCAAAAAGTGACTGAACAAGTAAATCAACGGAACTATAAGCCAAATGTCATTATTTTACAAGCCCATGGGCATAGTACTTATAGCTTATACGGACCGGTTTATCTTGTGGATGACATTGTCAAAAAAGCGGGCGGTCATAACCTGACCGACCGACAGATTTCAGTTGTGGGGCCGGAACGTGTGTTGGCGTTCGACCCGGATGTAATTGTGTTTGTGACCGTAAGTCAAGGTAATCGTACGCCAAGTGCTGAGGAGGCGATTGCCGAATTGTTAAAAGATCCGAATTTGCGTAATATGCGTGCTATTCGGGAGCGGCGCATTATAGCCGTGCCGTTTGCGGATGTTAACAATGGTAACGGTCGTGTGGTAGATGCCCTGGAGAGAATTGCTCAGGGATTCGAGGAGGTAAAATAATGAAATTGAATCATCGCAATGGTGTAAGTAAAGCTGTTTTGACAGCTTTGGTAATTACCGCTACGAGCGGCAGTGTGTGGGCCGCCGACTACGATGAAAGCAATTTGCAAGATTTAGGGAAAGTTGTGCTCGTAACAGCCAGTCGTTTATCGGAAGAAAAAGTGGACATTCCGGCGGATACGACCGTTATTACGGCTAAAGAAATTGAACAAGGCAACTACAATAGTGTGTCTGATGCGTTGAAAGCCAATAATGTGCCGGTAGTTCAGAAAGGTTTTGCATCGTACCCTGAACTTAACGGTGACACCCGTGTGCTCGTTATGGTAAACGGCCGTAAAATGAACTGGGATCATTTAATTGTATCCGGTGCCAATAATGCCATCGATATCGACCAGTTCCCGGTTGAAAATATTGAACGTATCGAAGTGGTAAAAGGCCCTAACTCCGCGCTCTACGGTGAACGTGCCGTAGCCGGTGTTATTAACATCATTACCAAAGAAGGTACTATGGGTCAAAAGACGACCGTTAAAGGTGAAGTCGGCAGCTGGGGTTACTGGAAAACCGGTATTACGGCGCAAGGCGGTGATGAAAGTAATGCGTACTTCGTATCCTACAGCAAAACGCGTCAAAAAAATTATCACTATAAAGACAGCAACGGTAATTCTCATGAATTCCCGGACAGTTCCATTAACCGTAATAATGTAACGGCTCGTTTTGACCATTATTTTGATGATGACCGCATGATGGTAGATTTCTCCTATAGCCATCGTAAAGACGGCTTCGGCATTTACCTCAGCGATCCACAAAACGGTGTTGCTTACGGTTCCGGCATGAAGAGTAATACAACCGACATGAGCTATGGCGTGACCTATAACTTCGGTTCCGATTCCGGCACGTTCGTACGTGCTTACCGCAATACTGAAAAAGCGGATGCACCGTTTGCCGGCACACCGTATGAACATGACTTGACTATGTTTGGTTTAGAAGGCCAAAAAACATGGAAACTTGGTGACCATACCTTAATCAGTGGTGCTACTTTTAACAAAGAAGATATCGACGAAACCAATGATGGTGTTTCTTTTAACAAAGGGGCTAAAACGAAGGCGGCTTATGTGGAAGATAAATGGGAACTCGGCAATGGCTGGACCGCTAACCTTGGCACTCGCTATGAACATCACGATACATTCGGCGGTGACTGGGCATCTCATATCGGTTTGAATAAAAAACTCGATGAAAATACCCATGCTTACATTTCTTGGGGCCAGGCCGTTAATAACCCGACTCTTAAGATGTTATACGCTAACTCCCCGTACTGGATTGGTAACCCTGATTTGAAACAGGAAAAATCGTATACCGTAACATTAGGGATTGACAGTCAAGTATCCGATCGTTTACTCGTATCGGCCAGCATCTATGAAAGCAAATTGAAAGATGCTCTTGATTGGGTATGGGATACAAGCATTGCCAAAACAGTGTACTACAACGTAAATAAAGAAAAACGCCAAGGTCTCAACTTGAGCGCTACTTATAAATTGGATGATGCTTGGAAACTTCGTGCATCTTACAACTTCTTGCGTCAACGTGTTGATACCGGTAGCGGTATGACAAATGACGATAAGAACCGTCATCCGAACTCTTATGGCTTGGAAGTAAGTTATGAAAAGAATCGTTGGTACGTATCCAACAACTTCCGTTATGTAACCGGTCGTTCAACCGCTTATTACACGGATTCCTCCTATTTTAACTGGGACTTGAACGTAAGTTATAAATTGAGTGATTCCACGAAGATTTACGCGCAGGGCCTGAACTTAACCAATGAATCCTATGAAGTAGAACCGTATAACTATCCGGTTGGTGCGTATGCTATGCCGGAACGCCATTATGTAGTAGGTGTGGAACATAGCTTCTAAAATTTTTTTGAAAAGGTTAGGTCGTGAAGTTGATGGGCTCGGTAAATTTAAAATTATAAATTATTGGCCGGCACTGTATGTTAAGTGATTTTAAAACGTTAAATGACCGACTTTAAGGCGGTGATTAATAGATTATTTTATTTAAACAAAGGAGTATCTCATGGAACTATTAGAATTATTTCACCAAGGCGGATTAGTAATGTATCCGTTGTTACTTTGCTCGATTATAGCTATCGCTATCTTGGTAGAACGGGTGCGCACCTATCGTGCAGCGCAATCCAATATGAATCGTTTGCGCGAAGAAGTACCTGTGTTAACGGCAGCCAATAATCAAAAAGGTTTGGAAGCTTTGTGTGCCGAAGATGGCGGTGTGGCAGCCGAAATGCTTACGTCGGCTATTTACCGCGACACAGTTAAATCCAAAAATGCCGCGTTACAGGGCGCAGCCGGTGCCATTGCGGGTCGCTTACGTGCTCGCTTGAGTTATTTGGAAACTATCGTTACCTTGGCTCCGCTCCTCGGTTTGCTCGGTACGGTTACCGGTATGATCAGCTCTTTCAGCGTGTTATCTGTATCCGACGGTCAGCCATTCGCTATTACCGGCGGCGTGGGCGAAGCGTTGATTGCTACAGCAACAGGCCTTGTTGTGGCTATCGTAGCCCTCGTTATCCATTCCTATTTGGTGCATAAACAAGACGGTCTTATTACCGATATGGAAGAAATCGGTAATGTGTATATGAATGCGGCCGTTGATGTTGTAGCGAAAGAGGCTTAATGTGAATATCCGAAGCCTTCGTACAACTAATAAACCAAAGCTTATGATTATCCCCATGATTGACATTATATTCTTCCTATTAGTGTTTTTCATGATGAGTATGTTGTCCATGGTCGTGCAAAAATCCATGCCTGTGAACTTACCGACAGCCACAGCCAGTTCGGTTGATTTGCAGCGTAAGATTCCGATTACCATCACGGCGGATGGCAAAATTTATGTAGAGCAGGATGCGTACGACTTGAACGGTATGGCCAAACGTCTTGAAGCTGAAAAAGCTAAAGGCGGTGATTTAACGATTATTCTCAGAGCCGACCAACGTGCGCAGTATGGTGAATTTGTTCAAGTTTTGGATACGCTCAAAAATATGCAGCTCAATAAGATTGCCGTAGCTACCGAAAGTAAGTAGGTGATAGTATGAGTGAAAACGTACAAGAGGTAACGCAAAAAACGTCGCCGTTTGCTCATATTTATAAAAATCGCTGGCGCATGGCGATTACGACGTCCGTGATTATCAATGTGGCGTTGATGAGCGGTATGGTGTGGTCGTTTTTGCAAAAAACGGAACTCGTGCCCGATAAGACGCCGATTACCATCAGTGTAGTCGGAGATGCGGGTCCTTCGGCGGGGCCGGCTGTAGCAGCGCCGCAAAAGTCGACGGTACAACCGCCGGCACCGTTAACCGAAGAGCAGATTGCGGATATTAAAAACGGTGTGCCCGTAGAACAGGTAATCAAAAAAGATACACCGCAAGTACCGGCGGCACCGGTAGCACCGGCTGCAACCGGTTCGTATGCCGGTGAATCATCCGGTTCGGGCGGCGGCAGTGGCAGTGAAGCCGGCGAAGGAACCGGTAGTGGCGGCGGTAGCGGTCAAGGCGGCGTTGCCGGCGGCGAAGGTACTGAACCGGCCGGAGATATCGTCATTGATGCGGAATATTTAGGACCCCGTTCATTACCGGGTAAAGGTAATGTCGTGGTATATGTATTGATCAATGAAGCGGGTCGAGCTGTGGATGTAGATATTATCAGCAGCAGTGGTAACGGTTCGTTAGATCGCTGGGCGTTGCAACAGGCGCGCAGCAGTGCATACCGCCCTAAAACGGTGAACGGTGAGCCGGTTGTTTCCGAAGGGAAAATTGAGTTTGGCAGCTAGTTAAAATCTAATGAGCAACTGAATTAGTTTGGCAGGATGGTTTTAAGACAGTTGCTAGTAAAGGAAGCCGTAACAGGAGGGCAGGTAGGTCGCTCTCCTGTTTTCCGTTCTTATACTATAAAGTTGAATTTCAAGTTCCGAATATGAAATTTTAATAGCAATTAGTGATGCTAAGTTATATTGATTGTTAAAAGACGATTGTGGTTTTGTGTGCAGTATAGTTATACGGTGTTGTATAGCTTGAGTTTTGAGAGAGGAGACCTCGGTAATGAAGACAAATGGTGTGCGTGTGAAAAAAGGCCAAGCCGTACTGGCCGGTCGTGTGTTGGGCGCCTTAGTATTAGGCGGTTTATGGACTGTTGCGGCCGGTAATCAGGTAGAGGCGGCCCGTGATTACAGTAATTTGCAGGACTTGGGTAAAGTTACGTTAGTGGAAGAAAAGAAAGAGCCTGTAGTAGAGCAGGCGGAGCCAGAAACAGCGTCTGAAGACACTTATGCCGGCGGTCAGGTATCTCGTAAGAGCAGTATTGGCGTTTTGGGCAAAAAAGACTTCATGGAAGTGCCGTTTAATGTAATTTCCATTTCCGAAGAAACGATGCAGAACCAGCAGGCTAGCAATATTATCGACGTAGTGGCGAACGATCCGTCGGTTACGGATTTAACCTTGTCCGGAGCGTCCAATGCATGGAGTATCCGCGGTTTTAAAACGACCCAGCAGGATGTGCAGTTGAACGGTATTTACGGCGTTGCACCGCGTTACTATACGGGTATTGAGTACCTTGAAAATGTAGAAATTCTAAAGGGCCCGAGTGCGATGCTCAGCGGCATGGCACCAAATGATACGGTAGGCGGCGTTATTAACTATGTAACGAAACATGCCGGTGATGAGCCGAAAAATACCGTGACGTTGACCTACGGTGAGGGCCATCAGTTCACACAACAACTCGATATGAGCCGCCGTTTTAACGACGGTAAATACGGGGTTCGTCTCAACATCTTAAACCGTGGCAGCCAGGAAGATGCATACAAGAATGAATCTAACAGTGCCAACACCGTATTTATGGGTTTTGACGCCAAAGGGGAACGTTGGCGTACTTCCCTCGACATGGGCTATATTTATAACGATATTGAAAATCCTCAGTATCAGGTAACCATGTCTCAGGCTACGGCCAATAAGCTTACAGCCTTGCCGAGTGTGAGCGATGACGCTACGTTCGGGGCACCGGATACCTATCGTCGCGTGACTGAGAAATTTGCCCTTTGGAAAGGGGAATATGACCTTAACGATGATTGGACCGCTTGGGCCGCCTTTGGTATGCGTAATACCTCTCAGGACGGCTTATCTAACCGTTTCTTATTGAACAATGTAAACGGTAATGCTCGCGTTAGTTACGTACACAATCGCCAGATTAATAAGGCTATTTCCAGTGAATTTGGCGTTCGCGGTCATTTGCAAACCGGCTCTTTGTCTCATGAAGTAAGTATCGCCGCATCCCAAGTTCGTTACAAAGTATACGAAGATAAACCGTCCGTAACGCCAACGTACACAACTAATGTTTATAGTCCTTCTTGGCAAACGTATACCGACGGCAGCTATGGTCCGTACTTGATTCGTGATAATCGCGTGCAGCAAAGTGTAGGTATTAACGATATTATCTCCACGGCCGATAACCGTTGGAACTTTATTCTCGGCGGTCGTATTCAGCAGGTAAAAGACACCTCTTACAGCTACAGTGGCAGCACGTTGAAGAGCACGAACCGTTATGATGAAACGGCCTTTACGCCAACTTTTGGCATCGTTCATAAAGTGACTGATCGCATGTCCTTTTATGCGAACTATGCGCAGGGCTTATCCTTAGGTGAAACGGCGCCGGATGGCACGGAAAATGCAGGTGAAACGTTTGCACCGTATAAAACGACGCAGTATGAAGTGGGGGCTAAATTTGATTTTGGCAAAATCGCCACTACCATCAGTGCCTTTACCATGAAAAACCCAAGCTTTATCACCACGGATGACAACTATTATTCTTTAGCCGGTGAACAGCGTAACCGCGGTGTGGAACTTAGCGTATTCGGTGAACCTCGTGAAGGTACGCGTATTTTGGGCGGTATTACCTTCATGGATGCTAAATACATTACCTTGGCCTCTTCCTATGCCGGTTACGAAGGCAATCAGGCTACGGGGGTACCGCGTTGGAGTGGCGTTATCGGCGTAGAACAGGACATTAAGAGCGTGGAAGGCTTGTCCGTTAATACACGCTTGACCTATAACGGCAAGGCCTATGTAAATATGGCCAATACCCTCAGCACGAGCCCATGGGTTCGTTGGGACTTGGGTGCTCGTTATAAATTTACTTGGGACAAAACCCCGTTAACTGTACGCGCCAACGTGTACAACGTACTCGATACCGTTAAATGGCATGCCCTTCAAGGCAGCACGACGAATGCTATCTACTTAGGCAAAGGCCGTACCTTTACCTTATCCGTTTCTGCTGATTTCTAATCGAGGTAATACATGAATTGGAATCGAAGACCCTGGCTATTGGGCCTCTTATTGCTAGTCGGGCTAGTGCTGTTGGCGAGTTATTCACTCACCGTGGGAGCACGCCATATTCCTTTGCCGACAATATGGAAGGCGCTGGTAAACTATGACCCTTCACAGGTAGACGAGTTATTGGTGCAAACCTTGCGCGTACCGCGACTCCTGTTGGCCGTGGCCTGCGGTATCAGTTTTGGCGTAGCCGGGGCTTTGATGCAGGGGATAACGAATAATCCCATGGCCAGTCCGTCTATAATGGGGGTCAACTCCGGTGCTGCCTTAGGTTTGGCGGTCGCTATGATTTTGTTGCCGGACAGTAGCTTAAATGTAGCCGTATTATTTGCCTTTGGCGGCGCCGCTTTGGCGACGGTCATCATTATGGCACTGGCCAATCGCAACGGCAGCCGGATGTCGCCGGTTTTTCTCGCCTTAGCCGGTACGGCTGTGAGCGCCGTATTATTGGCCATTACACAGGCCTTGGTAGTCTATTTTGATGTGGCGCAGGACTTGAGTTATTGGACCGCCGGTGGCATCAGTGGCGTGCGTATGCCACAAGTTCTCTTGTTATGGCCGTGGACTTTGATAGGTGTAGTCATGGCAGTTAGTTTGTCAAAATCCGTAACCCTTCTTAGCTTCGGCGAGGAGATGGCTATCGGTCTTGGTGGCCACATGGGACGCATTCGCTTTTTGGCCGGTGTAGCGGTATTAATCCTTTGCGGATCCGCCGTGGCTATTGCGGGGCCTATTGGCTTCGTCGGCCTCGTGACACCGCATATGGCTCGCCAATTGGTGGGCATTGATTATCGCAAGGTAATTCCCATTACGGCTTTATTGGGGGCCATTTTATTGGTTGGGGCCGATTTGGTAGTTCGCAGTGTGGCAGCTCCCTTTGAAATACCGTTAGGTGCCATTACAGCGCTCATCGGCGTACCGTTCTTCCTCTACTTAGCGAATCGAAAGGGGGCACGGTAATGACACTTCGTCAAAAACAGTTCGCAGTATATAGCACCGTATTTCTGGTGCTCTTATTGCTGTTCTTCTTTCTCCATGTGAGTACCGGCTTTACCTATTATTCGCACAGCCATTTATTGGCTATTCTGTTAGGGGGCGGTACGGCGGAAGAAAATACGGTAGTCTTCGATTTTCGCTTGGTACGAGCGGTACTCGCTGTTTTAATCGGTATGGGCTTAGCCTTGTCGGGGGCTGTATTTCAGCAACTCACCCGTAATGAATTGGCCGGCCCGGGACTTCTTGGTGTCAATGCAGGGGCCGGTCTCGGTGTCATGATATTAATTTTTCTTACACCGATTGACCAAGGTCTTCCCATATGGTCATTGCCGATCGTGGCAGTCATGGGGGCTCTCGTGGCGGCCGGGAGCATCTACGCTTTGGCTATGCGTAAAAACGAAGCGGGCGGTACTTATGCGTTGGTGCTCAGCGGCATTACCTTGACGGCCGGTATTCATGCCTTGCAAACGTTACTAATAGTTCTTTTGTCGCCTGAAAAGTTTAATCAGGTCAATACTTGGATTATCGGGAATATTGCGGGCAACACCTGGGCGCATGTGTTAATTTTAGGAGCTGTGGTCGTCGTATTGGCGATTATACTCTATGCCAATCGGACAACCCTTAATATTCTTACGCTCCGCGATGAAACAGCCATCGGTCTTGGGGTGTCGCTCAAACGCAGTCGTCCGGGCTTCTTAATTTTGGCTGTTATTTTAGCCGCCACCTGTGTGGCCATTGGCGGCAGCATCGGCTTTATCGGGCTCGTGGCACCACATATTGCCCGGCGTTTAATCGGAGCCGATTGTACCTATGTATTGCCACTGACGGCGTTAATCGGAGGATGGCTTTTGGTAACGGCCGACTGGGTTGGCCGCGTTATTATTGCACCGGATGAAATGCTGGTGGGCATCGTGGTAGCTCTCATCGGAGCGCCGTATTTTCTATTTATTTTGGCACGGAAACGGGGGTAAGTCATGGATCATTCTGCAATGAACCGGTCTGCAATGGAGCAATCTGCAATGAGTCAATCTGGCATGAACGAATCTTCAATGGATTATTCTAAAAAAACGGATATTCAGATAGAAGGGTTGCGCACGGGTTATGACAAAACGGTCATCATCGACAATTTAAACCTTACCATTCCGCGTGGCAAAGTAACGGCTTTAATCGGTTCGAACGGTTGTGGCAAGTCGACACTTCTGAAAACAATATGTCGTATTATTACACCTATGAGTGGTACGGTGTATTTGGACGGCCAAGATATTCATAAAGAAAACACGAAGGTGTTGGCAAAAAAGATTGCTATTTTGCCACAGCATCCGACGGCACCGGAAGGGCTGACCATTCGTGAGCTCATCGCTTATGGCCGAGCGCCGTATAAGAACGGTGTTTTCACGCGGATGAAGCGGGAAGACCGAGATATTATTAACTGGGCTCTTAAAGTAACGCATTTGGAAGACTTGGCGGACAGACCGATTCATCGTTTATCCGGTGGGCAGCGGCAACGAGCATGGATTGCCATGGCTATTGCACAGGATACGGAAATCCTCTTCTTAGATGAACCGACCAGCTTTTTAGATATTGCGCATCAATTGGAAGTGTTGCAATTAGTGGCTGAACTCAATAAGACATATGGCAAAACCATTATCATGGTGCTTCATGAACTGAATCAGGCAGCTCGCTTTGCGGATCATATTATTGCCATGAAAGATGGCTCGGTGCGTTTTGAAGGCTCGCCGGAAGCGGTGTTTACGGCCGAAATGTTGGCTGATGTGTTCGGCATAACCGCCATGATTATAAAAGACCCGCTTACACGCTTGCCGTTTTGCATTCCACAAAACGTGGGAGGCTCTTTATGAGACAGTTGAAAACGTTGATGCGAGCCGTAACCGGGCGCAGACGATTGAAACCGTTAATGCAATCCATAACCGGATGTAGTAAATATTCCTTGGAACAAATCGTATCGGAAGCGAATGTGCGCAAGGTACAGCCTATAACTTGGCGAAAGGCTGCTATGGTAATGGCATTTTTACCTATATTGCTCGTGGCCGGATGCAGTTTTGAGGATGTGAATTGGTCTATCAAACCAAGTTTGGCGGCGGTAACGGCGAAGGCGAAGCCTTTATTCGACCCGAATGTGCTTAGAAGTGATGCATCGGCGGCGATTGATGCGGAACTGGCAAAGCGAAAAGTACAAGTTCAAAAGAAGGCGGACGCTCTTTTCACGGAACAGGATGGGCAGCTTATCTTAAAGCATAAATACGGTACCACCGTAATTCCTAAAGAGGCCAAACGGGTTGTGGTGATTCGTTTGGAGGATCCTATGGCGGCCTTGGGGGCGCCTATGGTGGGGGCGTATAATCCGCCGACTTTTTACCTCCATGACGAATTGACGGCCGAGGGTGTGGAACCCATCAGCATTAATGAAAATATCAAGGCCATCAACATGGAACAGGTGCAGGCGTTAAAGCCGGATTTGATTCTGTTGCGTGATTTTTTTGACCGTAATACTTATGTGGCGCTCAGCAAAATTGCACCCGTAGCGGCGTTAAGATTGCAAGATACGGAGGTCACGTTGCTCGCACTAGGTCGTATTCTTCATCGTGAAAAACAGGCTGAAGACCGTTTACACCTCTATTATGACCGCGTCAAAGAAGCTCGCATGGAGATTAAGGCTCATATTGGGAATGCACCGGTAGCATTGCTACGCGTTATGCGCAAAGAAGTGCGCCTGTATCCGTATTCGACGAACGATATTAATCGCTTCATGTATGAACTCTTGAATTTGCGACCGGACCCGATGTTGGTGGCGCAGGATTCTGGGGATACGAATGTGGTATCCCTCGAAATGTTGCCGGAGCTTAAGGCTGAGTACTTGATTGTAGCCAGTGGCTACGGACCAAGCAGTAGCGGTAATGCGGGGGCTGCTCAAAAGTACTATGAAGAACTGCAAGCGGATCCCTTGTGGCAAACCATTCCGGCCGTTAAAGACGGCCATATCCTAAACGTAAATCCGGTCCTTTGGAATGCCCACGGCATTATTGCCAAAGAGCGGGCCATTGAAGATTTGCGGCGCTATCTGACGACGGTGAAGTAAAATTTAATTTCACGGAACGTTATTTTATGAATTGTCAATGAGTCATTTTTAATATAAAATATAATCATGATTAGACCTTTTTGACATTCAATCTTAGGGACGATTGATACAGCAATGAATTGTTTAGGGATACTGTATTAGAGGTGACTTATGAAACGAATAGTAGCTTTTCTTATGATGATTCTGTCAGTAGTAATCATCGCCGGTTGCAGTAATGAGACGGCAACGACTAATACGACGCATACGAGCATTTTCACGGACCCGGAAATTATTACGAAAGCCATGGCTGATCTTCGTGAAATGCCGGAGCTCAAGGGTAAAGATTTGAAGCTGTTCCAAGATGTGACTGTATCGGACATTGATGGTGAAGGGAATGTCATTGACCTTGATGTGCTAAAGCCGGATACGACCGACAAGGTTGACCATTATACCTATATTAATGGCAAGTGGACTGGTCCGGAACCGGTGCAGCTCACCGGTGACGGCAATATGGACGATAATATCATGCCTATTAAAAGCATCGATTTTTCAAAAGTAACACAAATTTACAAGATTGCTGATGAAAAGGCCAAGGCGATTGAACAGGGGCAAGTCAATAAGAGTGTAATCTATGAATTCGATGTGGATGCGCATATGTACCGAGCTCATATTCATATTGAGGGAGCTCGTGAAAAATACACCGGCATCTTTGATGCCAATGGTAATTTGCTCATGATGCGGAAAGACTGATTTGAAAAGTGAAATAGGACGTAAAACCAAAGAGCGGTTCAATTTGTCCTATAAATCTAAAACTGCAATAATTGGACATGAATACAAAAAAGGTACATAAAATATGCAACATAAATCATGCATATTTTATGTACCTTTTGTTTTTGATTAGTGCTATACTATATTTCGAGAGTTATTAACGTGAGTTAGGTTCATCGCCATGAAAGGCGGTGATACTATGACTGTATATGAAGCCTTATCTTTAATGATAGCTTTTGCTACACTTGTGGTATTAATTATTTCTTTTAAAAGATAAGAAATAAACCTAACGTAAAAGAAGTATTAGCGGTACTTCACACGTTAGGTTTATCATTTCAAAGCATTTAGATGAGCCTAACGCTAGCTACACGTTAATAACTCTCTTTGTACGTTAAGTATAACACAAGTAAGCTATAAAATCAAAGTCGATAGTGGTGGAAAAGCCTTTTAATTCGCGGTTTTATTCTTATTTTACGGCGCTATTTTTACAACTTGTCATAGGGGTCTTTACAAATCGAAAGTTTTAGATTATAATATATCTAGTTAGATACATCTAATTAGATATAATTGAAACATATCTATATAATCTAATGTAATTTATATGTCCACCTCGTCGGAGAAGGGGGGATTGAATCCCACGGCTCCAAAGGTTGACGAAATAGTATTTTTAGCAAAACATCGTATGAAGGGGTTGATGCTTTGAAGAGTTTAGAAATGAGAGCGTTAGTAGGCCTTCACCGAAGTGTCAATATGCTCGATAAACTGACGGCGGACCTGGCAGCTAAGTATGAAGTGACGTTTAGCCAGTTCATGGTGCTGGAAGCCTTGTACAGCAAGGGCGATCTTACGGTGGGTGCCGTGCGTGAGCACATTTTGAGCAGTGTCGGTACAATTTCGGTTATTGTTAATAATTTAGTAAAAATGAAGTATATTGAGCGCTTGACGGATAAAAATGACCGCCGCGTATCAATCCTGCATTTGACTGAAGCAGGTCACAAAATTATCAGTCAATTGGCACCGGAAAACATAACTATGATAAAGGATGTACTTTCCGTGCTTGATGAAAAAGAAAAAGAAGATTTAGTAGCAATTTTAAGAAAAATTGGAGGTAAGACGGATGAAAAGAACCGTTAAAACAACAGTAAAAGGCTTTCAGACAATTGACGGAGCCGGTGTAAAATTAGTGCGTGTATTAGGCAATCAGACAATTAAAGAGTTTGATCCGATTTTAATGTTGGACTCGTTTGATAGTGTAAATCCGGACGACTATACGGCAGGTTTCCCAATGCATCCGCATCGTGGCATTGAAACAATCAGTTATGTATCACGCGGTAAAATGGTGCATAAGGACAGCCTCGGCAATGAAGAAGCCGTTACGGATGGCGAAGTGCAATGGATGAACTCAGGTTCCGGTATTTTGCACGAAGAATTAGTACCGGCGTCCGAACGCTTATTGGGCGTTCAACTTTGGCTCAACTTACCGCAAAAAGATAAAATGAGCAAACCAAGCTATCATGGTATTAAGCGAGCAGATATTCCGGAAATTCCGATTGAAGGCGGCATACTTCGCTTGTTAGCCGGTTCGTACAAAGAGCATCAGGGCTATGTGGGTGAACATTTACCGCTCAACTACTATGATCTCCAGCTCGAAGCAGGCGCTGAAATTACGTTGACCATGGGCAAAGATGAATCGGTTATGCTTTTCACCTTGATTGGCGATATTGAAGTAGACGGTCAACATATTGAAGAAAAAACCGCCGTTAAATTAACTGAAGGCGATAGCGTTACGATTAAAAACGGCGATAAACCGGCGCAAGTATTGTACATCGCGTCTAAGGCTTTGAATGAACCGGTTGCTTGGGCGGGTCCGATTGTAATGAACACGGAAGACGAAGTTAAACAGGCCTTTGTTGATCTTAGAAATAATACCTTTGTTAAAACAAAAGTGGATTATTAATTAGCTGAAGACACAATTTAAAAATTGTCTAGTCTTAGTATTAATTAGTGCGTAATTGGCCGTTTTTACAGTATAATAAATAGTAGAGAGTAGTTAAATTTTAATATCCTAAGTGGGAGTTTGGCCGTGTGACAGAATTATAGGAGGATTGTATGGCTGAAAAAACATATGAAACTGAAAGTTTAGTGATTCATTGGAAGCCTGATTTATGTCAGCATGCAGCTAAATGTGTAAATGGGGCGCCCGATGTTTTTGATGTGAGTCGTAAACCGTGGATTATGCCGGAAAACGGTACGACCGAAGAGATTAAAGCGGTTATTGATCAGTGTCCGTCCGGTGCACTTACGTATACGGAAAAATAAGATTTTTATACCGGCTATTAGTCTTTAGTCTTAAATACAACAGGAGGTTCGTAAATGATTAAAATTGTACATGAAGCGGATAAAAACAGAGCCGCTGCCTATGATGGTGACAAAAATATCGGTGAAAGCACCTATTCGCCATCCGATAAATTCTGGATTATCGACCACACCTTGGTAGATGAAAACTACGGTGGTCAAGGCATTGCCGGCCAATTAGTGGCTGAAATTGTAAAACAGGCACGCGAACGGGGCTTGAAAATTATGCCGCTATGCCCATTTGCCAAAAAAGAATTTGACCGTCGTCCTGAGTATGCCGATATCCGCATGTAAGGGCATTTACATGCAAATCGTAGTGATTAATACATAAAATTGAAGTTGGCTTTAGAATTTGCTAATTTTTATATATAGTTGTTTTTTACAAAAACCTGTACTATAATGTAAGAAATACACAAAAAAGCTAGGGGAGCCTTATGGCTGAGAAAAGTGCGTGAACACTTGACCCTTGACCTGATTCGGATAATGCCGACGTAGGAAAGCTGTACAGGACTTTTAAAGCTCATCCGCGTGGATGAGCTTTTTATTTTGGCTTTTTTGCGTATAACCTATTTTAGGAGATATCTTTTTAATATATTTCCATGGATTCGCGCTTAGGTATAGCGCAGAGGAGGCTAAAATGAATAGTTCGAAATTTACAGTAAACATGCAGGATGTACGCTTGGCAAAAAGTGAGGAGTACACGACGCAGATGGATGCGGCGCGTCGCGGTTTGGTGACACCGCAACTTAAAGCGGTGGCTGAAAAAGAACAGATGCGGTTGGACGATTTGATGGCTCTCGTAGCATCCGGTCAGGTAGCGATTCCGGCTAATAAAATGCACACCAGTTTGTCGCCGGAAGGGGTAGGTAAGAACTGCCGCACTAAAATTAATGTAAACCTTGGCGTGTCGCCGGAACACAATAATTTGGACGAAGAATTGGAAAAAGTGCGCAACGCCATTGCCATGAAGGCAGAAGCTATCATGGACTTGTCGAATTTTGGCAAAACCCAAGAGTTCCGTCGTAAGTTAGTCGATATGTCGACGGCGATGATTGGTACTGTGCCGATGTATGATGCGGTAGGTATGCTCGATAAAGATTTGAAGGATATTACGGTAGATGAATTCTTTGCCGTTATTGAACAACACGCTAAAGATGGCGTGGACTTCATGACCATTCACTGCGGTATGAACCAAAAAACGGCACAACGTATCAAAGACAATCCGCGTTTGACTAATATAGTATCCCGTGGTGGCTCCTTACTCTTTGCTTGGATGGAAATGAACAAGCAGGAAAATCCGTTCTACGAATATTATGACCGTTTGCTCGAAGTTTGTGAAAAATACGATGTAACCTTGAGCCTTGGTGATGCATGTCGTCCGGGCTGTACCCACGATGCCACTGATGCAGCTCAGATTGAAGAACTCATCACTTTGGGTGAACTCACTAAGCGGGCTTGGGAACATAATGTGCAGGTTATGATTGAAGGTCCGGGTCACATGGTGCTCAATGAAATTGCGGCCAATATGACCTTGGAAAAACGCCTTTGCCATAATGCCCCGTTCTATGTGCTGGGACCGTTGGTTACAGATATTGCGCCGGGCTATGATCATATTACGAGTGCTATCGGTGGTGCCATTGCCGGTTCGTGTGGCGCCGATTTCCTTTGCTATGTAACCCCGGCTGAACATTTACGTTTGCCAACCGTTGAAGATGTGAAAGAAGGCATCATTGCTACGCGCATTGCCGCTCATGCAGCGGATTTGGCTAAAGGCATTCCGGGCGCTCAGGCTTGGGACGATGCCATGAGTAAAGCCCGTGCGGAAGTGGATTTTGATACCATGATTTCATTGGCTATCGATCCTGAAAAAGCTCGCCGTTACTATGAATCCAGTAAACCGGAATGCGAAGGCACTTGTACCATGTGCGGTAAAATGTGCCCGGCTCGCACCATGAAACATATCTTGGCCGGGGAAGACGTGTCGATTCGATAGAGGTTTGTGATATAATCTATGTATAAGCAGAAATAAGAGGACGGAACGGGCAGCCGTCGCCGGATAAGGTGTAAGACCTTTGAGTAGGAGATGTGGGAGTGTCGCCCCACCTTAGTTTAAAATAGAGGTAACTGTAACTGCGGTTATGATTGCCTCTATTTTTGTTTGTCTGTGATGGACTAAACTGAGAATTTATTTTTTATAAGTTAGGCGAGACCTTGCTTTCTATGGTATAATAGATTGAATAAATACGTAATAGAACTATTTAAATGTAGCTATGAATATGATTTTGAAGTTTTGACAAAAGCGTAAACATAGGCAGTTGTTACATTAATGGAGGGCATAATGAACCAAAAAGAGCTTATTATCGTTGTCGATTTTGGCGGTCAGTACAATCAGTTGATTGCACGTCGCGTTCGTGAAAACCACGTTTACTGCGAAGTGTATCCATATGATAAAGCGGTTGCTAAAATTAAAGAATTGAACCCGATGGGCGTAATTTTCACAGGCGGCCCTAACAGTGTTTACGAAGAAAAATCGCCTCGCATTGAAGCGGAAGTGTTCGAATTGGGTATTCCGGTACTCGGCCTTTGCTACGGTATGCAGCTTATGGCACACACTTTGGGCGGCGAAGTTAAATCCGCTGATGCTCGCGAGTTTGGTAAAACCCCGGTAACAGTGAATACCGAGTCCCCATTGTTCAAAGGTCTCAGCGAAAACGAAACCGTATGGATGAGCCATGTTGACTATGTAGCATCCGTGCCGGAAGGTTTTGAAATCGTTGGTCATACGGCTAACTGCCCAGTTGCGGCTATGCAGAACGTGGAACGTAAATTATACGCTATGCAATACCATCCGGAAGTGCTTCACAGTGAACACGGCAAGGAAATGATTCACAACTTCTTATTCGAAGTATGCGGTTGCCATGGCGAATGGACAATGGCTAACTACGCTAAAACCGCGGTTGAAGACATTCGCAAAACTGTTGGCGACGGCAAAGTATTATTGGCTTTGTCCGGTGGCGTAGACAGCTCCGTAGCGGCAGCACTTATTTCTAAAGCTGTAGGCAATCAGTTGACTTGTATCTTCGTTGACCATGGTTTGATGCGTAAAAACGAAGGCGACGAAGTAGAAGCGGCGTTCAAAGACTCCGGCATGAACTTCATTCGTGTAGATGCATCCGACCGTTTCTTAGGTCGCTTAGCAGGCGTTGAAGAACCGGAACAAAAACGTAAAATTATCGGCGAAGAATTCATTCGCGTATTTGAAGACGAAGGCCGTAAAATCGGCGCCGTTGACTTCTTGGCACAAGGCACCATCTATCCGGACGTTATCGAATCCGGCGCGGGCGATGCTGCAGTTATCAAGAGTCACCACAATGTAGGCGGTTTGCCTGCAGTTGTTGACTTCAAAGGCCTTATCGAACCACTTCGCAACTTGTTCAAAGACGAAGTACGTGAACTCGGTTCCGAACTTGGCTTAGCCGACTATTTAGTATGGCGTCAACCATTCCCAGGTCCTGGTCTAGCCATTCGTGTAATGGGCGAAATTACGCCTGAAAAACTCGACATCCTTCGTGATGCAGATGCAATTTTCCGTGAAGAAATTGCGAACGCAAAACTCGATCGTTCCATCAATCAGTACTTTGCCGTATTGACCGGTACGCGTACTGTTGGCGTTATGGGTGATTTCCGTACTTACGATTACACCTTGGCACTTCGCGGTGTAACCACCACTGACTTCATGACAGCTGACTGGGCACGCATTCCGTATGATGTGTTGGACAAAATCTCCGTACGTATCATCAACGAAGTAAAACATATTAACCGTATCGTGTATGATATTACTTCTAAACCACCGGCTACCATTGAGTGGGAATAAGAGATAAATAACTTTATAATTGATATCTGAATGATAAGTTTGGATATATTAAAACCCTCGGTTCTTGAACCGAGGGTTTTGTGTTGTGTAAAATGATATGAATATAAGTTAATAATTAGGTTTGTATTTTTAAAAAGGTAGATTTTAAAAGAATAGCGAAAGTGAATAGTAGATTTTTCATGGAGATGAAGAATAATATGGAAGAATAAAATTTTGATATTCAAATAAATTGTGCTATCATACATAAATTTGCTACACTATTCTTATAATTTTGTATGTTATTGTTATCAGGTTAACCCTTGCTGATTTTTTATTATTTAAAGCAATGAGGTGAAAAGATGAATTGGACAAATTTTCAAACTTATAATGAGGCTCCAACTGAAGCATTTGAAACCCTATGCAATCAACTTTTTGAGAATTGGTGCAAAGAAACTTATGATAATGAACTATCTTCGTTTAGAGTGGTGAATGGTGCCGGAGGAGACGGTGGGGTAGAGTCTTATGCAGTTCTCTCTGATAAAAAAATGGTCGGTCTTCAGGCAAAATGGTTTACTAATAGTATTAATAGTAATCAAATGCAACAGATTAAAAATTCTATTAATACAGCATTAAGAGTTAGACCTACTATTGCTCGCTATATCGTGTGTATTCCTAGAAATCTAGGCTCTTTGACGGTTAATAGTAATAATACAGAAGCTAGTCGTTGGGAAAAAATAAAAAATGAAGTATTAAAGGATTATCCTGATCTTATAATAGATTTATGGGATGAAAACCGTTTGCTTCAAGAACTACAAAAACAATGCTCTGCTGGAATATTTAAGTTTTGGTTTGAACGAGGTGAGATTTCAGAAGAGAATATAGAATTTGCTTTTGAGAAGAGTAAAAATAGTTGGTTGAAAACTAAATATATTCCGGAATTAAATACTTTTGGTTATATCCATGATTCTATTACTTCTTATTTAGGCACGCCCGAATGGCGGATTAAATCGAAAAAAGTTTTTGAACATTTACGTAATTTATGTAATGAGTTTTATTCTGAATCAGAAAAACTAATTAATGTGTGTGGAGAAGTAGATGCTCAAACTGTAATGTTATTGAATGAGTTAAGAAAACAATTTCAATCAATAACAAATGAAATAGAAAATATTCAATTATGGCTAAGTAATGAGTCTATTATTCAGGCTACTTTTGATGAGAATTTTTTTGGTATAAATTTTTTTGCTATTATATCAAGACTTAAAGAAAGTAAAGCATCACACAGTCATTATTTTCATTTTTCTGCTGTTTTAAAGATTTTAGAGCAAATGAGTAATATACCAATTCAAGCGGAACTTGATTTACTCAATAAAGGGATTGACCGGAGAAGTATACTTTTCCTGGGAGAACCCGGGGTGGGAAAAACGCATGGGATAGCTGCTGAAGTAGATAATTTATTAAAAGAAGGATATCATGTTGCGATATTAATTCAGGCCCGAGATATTGCTGTAACAGATACATGGAAAGACATTATAAGCTCTAGCTTAGGATTATCAAACGAATGGAGTGAAGAAGAAATATGGCAAGGCCTAATGTCATTGGCAAGCCGAAAAAAATTTCATGCACTAGATAAGTCTGATGAGGTATTCGTTTTGCCTAAAATTGCAATTTTCATTGATGGACTTGATGAATCATGGCCTTATGAAAAGTGGATAGAACGAGTGCAAAGTACGAATGCGATTGTTAAGAAATATCCTTTGATTAGGTTTATCTTTACATCAAGGCCACATGTTTTTAGTGATAATAATATTGAAGGCAAGATAGTTAATATTGGTATAAGTGGTGATACTGCGACATGTAAATTGATTGATAGATATCTTAAAGCATATAATGTTGATATTTCGAATACTGAATGGATAAAAAGTGCATTGAACACGCCTTTGGCATTAAAGATTTTTTGTGAGATTAATCAAGATAAGGTAGTAGAATATCATTCAAGTGCAGATATTTCTATTTCTGCTTTATTAAGAGAAAAAATTAAACTGATTGAAATAGAGTTTTGTAAACAGGTGATTGATGCTACAAAAGCTGATCAATACATTTTTAAGTCAATTTTAAGATTAGCTAATTTATTCAAAAATAATTCAAGATTGAAAAGGGAAAATTTAATTAACACATTGAGGCAGGAATTGTCTATCGAGTTAAGTCTAGCTAAAAGTATAATTGAGTACCTTGAAAACTACGGAATATTACATCAATCTTGTGAGCATGAAAATGGAGTTCTTCCTCTCGATATCTATTATTGCGAGCCGGGAATCCAAGGCTATTTTGACTATGCAATGGCTTTGATGCTTATAGATGAGTATGAGAGACCACAAGATATTGACTTTAGCTCGTGTAAGGCATTGGAACACAATGCATATTATATATTAGCTATAATTTCAATTCAGAAATTTTCTTTTTTAATTACAGATAATCTATCTATTGACGCGACAATAAGTAATTCTTTTAAGACTGAGCTAATGTTTTTGGCATTACGCTTTACAAGGAAATCAGATGGAGAAAGTTATAAACTCCGCTTGTTTCAGATGATGACAGAGAACGCTGAAATTTTAAGAGCTATTACTAATTATATAGTATTGCCATTAGCTAGGGAATCGCAACATCCATTAGGAGTTTCACTTTTAAATGAGTTTTTACTTAGTTTTGAATTCCCGGCAGAGCGGGATATTTTATGGTCAGTACCTTGTAATTTAAGGGGATCTTATGGCGATAAGTGGTATTCTAGTTCGGAATTAAAACTAGAGCAAGACATGAATTTTTTAATAGATACTGACACGGCAGAAGGTCTGCCAACGGTTTATGCATGGGCTCTATCGACAGTGAATAATGTTATGCGCCAAAACTATAGGATAGCGCTTATGAAATGGGCAATTCAAACACCTGGAGAATTCTATAAATTATTTCTCAAATTTTCTTCTGTTAATGATCCGCAAATTCGAAACGATATATTTTCAATTTTAATGAGTCTATTATTTGAAAAAGACTATCCAGAATTACTTAAAGCTTCTGCTGATTGGTTAATGCAGAATATTTTAGGACTAGACCAGATTGAAAAAAATCGTGATATTGCAATAAGATATTATTCGACTTCAATTATTCGTAAAGCAATGGATAGTGGGGTGATTACTTCGAAAGAAGCAGATAATTATTTGCCACCATTTAATGCTACATCTACTTATATTGAATTAAGCGAAGAGGCGTTAAAAGGGACTCGTATGAGTGGCTATAAAGGCATTACATATGATTTGAGTCGATATGTTTTAATAGATTATTTAGACTATTATTTTTGTGATAGAAATAGAAAATTAGATATTAATTATAATACACTAATTGAAAATATTGCTAAGAATCAACCTAAATATATTAATATATCATCAGATCAGTTTATTTTATCTGCAGCATTTCAATTTATTACATCATGTGGTTGGAATGAAAGGGACTTTGAGTATTTTGATGTGGAGAATCATAAAGTATATGGAGTTGATTTTGCTATTAGTCAATCTTATAACCCTAATACTCATGGAAGTCAAAGCAGTGTAATGACTATTTGTGAAAAATATGTTTGGCAAGCGAGAAATTATATTAGTGGCTTTTTATCAGACCATATTTTATGTCATGAAAATAATGCTGCTTTCTATGTTTATGATTATAGTTTATTAGATAATTTTTATATTCCTGCATTAGAAATAGAGCCATTAGATTCTGAAAGAGTAAGAAATCTTTATTCATGGCATATTCCCGAAATGGAAGCGGTAATAATTTCAGGGAAATCTAATTCTCTTGATGAGGTAAAAAAAGCTGTTTATAATTCACCGGATATTACTTGGGAAAAATGGATACAGATAGATAATTTTCAACAACAATTTCCTATTGGAGAAGATGAATTACTTGTATTAAGTGGATATTCTCACTTTGAGGGTGAAGCAGGAGTAGAGACTAATCTTTATATAAATTCTATTTTAATAGATGAGGCTGATTTTGACAGTTTTATTCGTTTAGTGGAAACAGATATTAATATAGCTACTAGTATAGCAAATCCTGTTGATTGGTATGGTGGGATTAGTTTAAATAATGCTATTACACCTAAAGAAATATGTTGGATGCCTTGGAAGAAGAGATATGATAGTTCACTTACAAATCAACTACCAAATTTAAATATAAATTCTGCTGTAGATGAATGTATTTGTAATTTTCCTCAAATTGGTGATGTGAGTTATGATCTGCCATCTTTTCTAATTAGAAAAATATTACAAATTAATAATACTAATGGCTACGAATTTTATAGTGATGATAATAAGGTTAAGGCGATTAATATTATAATGGGAGAGAAATGGAATACAGAACAAGAGAATTTGCTTGTTACACGTTCTCTTTTAAAGCAGCTATTAGAAAAAGGGAAAAAACTAATATGGATTATGCGAGAGAATAGGCGAGAGACAAGAAAAGCTAGAGAGCGATTTGGCAATTTTGAGGTAGACAAGGATTATAGTTGTATAGGCTTTTTTTGTGATGAAGTTTTTTATGTAAAGCAGATTAAAAACAAAAATAGAAATAGAAATAGAAATACTATAATCAATGATTGAGATGCACTTTAGCAATTAAAATTTCTATATATAGGATAGGCGGAACTTGTTAAATTAATAAGTTAAGGGAGTGGATCTAATGCCGTATGACCATAACAGTATACCTAAAAACTTAATGCGCATGAGTAAATTCGTTAGTATGGTTCTGCGCCATAAACCTCAGGAAATTGGTCTTAAGCTTGATGAACATGGTTGGGCTGATGTGGCGGAACTACTGGAGAAAATGCAGCCGCGTCATGCCATAACTATGGAAATACTTGAAGAAATCGTACGGACGAATAATAAGCAACGATTCTCTTTCGACGAAAGTCATACTAAGATTCGTGCCAACCAAGGCCATACGATTGATGTAGATGTTGAGTTACAGGAGGCAATCCCTCCGGATATTTTATATCATGGAACCGGTGAAAAATCGGTAGCAGCTATTGATGAAAAAGGTTTATTGCCTATGAAGCGCTTGCATGTGCATTTATCAGGGGATGAAGAGACAGCTACACGAGTAGGTAAAAGGCACGGCAAACCGGTTATATACAAAGTAAAAAGTGGCGAGATGAGCCGTGACGGTTATATTTTCTATCTATCCGTAAATAATGTGTGGCTTACCAAGGAAGTGCCGGTTAAGTATCTGGAACGATAATTTTTTTGGAAGATTCCGATGAATAAGGAGTTTTTATGCCTAAAAAAATTTTAGTAAGTGCCTGTTTATTAGGAAATAACTGTAAATACAATGGTGGTAATAATTTCAATCAAGCTCTGGCCGAGTATATTGCTAAGCAAAAGAACCTTGATGCGGACTTTGAAGTAATCCCTGTTTGTCCTGAAGTATTGGGTGGTCTTTCGACACCGCGTATTCCGGCCGAGATTGTAGATGGCGTGGTAATAGATAAGAACGGTGTATCTGTAGATCAGGAGTTTCGGCATGGTGCTGAAAGAGCCCTTGATATAGCTAAAGAAAATAAAGTAACAATCGCCGTTTTACAATCACGCAGCCCATCTTGTGGGCCTAAAGAGATTTACGATGGAACGTTTAGTAAAAAGCTAATCGCGGGAGAAGGTATTTTTGCTAAACGCTTGCGTGAAGCGGGTGTCACGGTGATTGATGTGGAAGATTTGGAGACTCTTTTGAAGAATGAGCAATTATAACGGAGAAATTATAAAAGAATATCCGATTCTTTAGTGGCAAGATAAATAGGCACGATTAAACCTACAGGAGGTGTAGCAATGGCAATAGATATAACGAAGGAACTTTTAGCATTACAGGATTTAGCATATAAAGAATATACGGGCAAGGTTAATCCGGCGGTGCCACAGGAGAAGGTAATTGGCATCCGAATTCCTAAATTGCGTCAGTTGGCCAAGATGCTTTTGAAAGAGGCCAAACAGGCAGATAAATCAGAGCCGACACAGGTTAAATCTTTTTTTGCTGACCTACCTCATAAATATTTTGAAGAAAACTTATTGCATGCCATTTTGTTTTCCGAAATGCATGATTTTGATCAATTAATTGAAGCGGTGGAACGTTTCTTACCATATGTAGAAGATTGGGGAACTTGCGATACGATTTCACCTAAAATCTTTGCTCAACATACAAAAGAATTGGAACCGTTAGCCTTTAAATGGCTGAAAGATTCACATCCGTATACGATTCGCTTTGGGATTTGTGTCTTCATGTCCTATTTCTTGGGTGATTTGTTTAAACCGGATCAGGCTGATGCGATTGCAGCGATTCGTAGTGACGAGTATTACGTAAATATGATGACCGCTTGGTATTTTGCCACAGCTCTGGCGTTCAATTACGATGAGGCGGTGCCGTATTTACAAACGCAGCATTTAGATGATTGGACTCATAATAAAGCTATTCAAAAAGCGGTGGAAAGTCGCCGGATTACACCGGAACAAAAAGTGTATTTAAAATCGCTACGTATTCCGGCTAAGAAAAGCATAGGAAGTAAGTAGAATAGCAATAATTTTAAAAAGGCGATGAAACAAAAAGCCCTCGAGCCGTATCTCAAGAGATACGAGCCGAGGGCTAATTTTTTAACATAAACCGCAAGTTTTAAACTTAGGCGGTTATATCCATTTAGTTGTAAATTACAACAAGAATGATTGGATGTGTTCGATGAAGTTATGACCAAAGTAGGAAATAACGCCATTGGCCACGATGAAGATGATGAAGTATTTTAATACGGACACCATGATTACGTTGGCTTTAATGCTATCACGCAACTGAGTTGCTTTAGCAGCGTCAACTTTGTTGCTTTCGATATAAGCATCTAATGCAGGAGCAACGGCGCCGATAGCGATGGCGATACTCTGAGGGGAGAACATTTTACCAATACCGGCTGCACCGGAGTTAATAGCAGCCAACCAGAGTGGTAAGTCTTTGTATTCAGGAGCCAAGTCATGAGCAGCTGCCAACTGCAATGGCCCAAAGAGTACGTTCGCATTTGTACCGGAACCGGTCAAGAAGGCACCAAGCGCACCAACGAGTGGAGCAAAGGCCGGATACAAGGAACCGGTAGCAGCTACTAAAGCTTTTGCAATATCGGTAGTCATACCGGAGTAAGTCATCAATTTAGCAGTAACTACTACGGAGATAATGGTTAAGTACGTGAATTTCAAGTTAGCAAATGTTTTGCTCAATACGCCAAACATTTCACCAAAGCTGGATTTCTGAACAGAACCGCCGATGAAAGCTGCGATGAAAATCATGATACCAGGGGTTGCAACCCACATGAAGGTGTAAGGTTTAGCGCCAGGACCTTGGTAAATCGGTACAGCCGTTTTAATCGTGGAAAGCGGACCGTTAATAGCCGGTACCAATTTGGAAGTTAAAATCAAGAGAATTACGATTAAGATGAATGGTAAAGCCGCAACGAAGCCGTCTTTTGCGCTTACAGATGTTGTTGCTGTAGATTCAACTTTGTATTCAGGGTCATTAGTAGGTAAGTATTTAGCACCTAAGATAATAACGCCCATGATGATAACGGAAGAAACCATTACAGATAATTCAGGGCCGGCTGCTGCATTGATTAATAACTCAGGCACAGCTAAAGCCAAACCGGATAATAAGGTAATGGTGAAAACGCCTTTTAACGCTTTGAAACCGCCACCGATGATACCAACAACGAAGAATGGAGCAATTACGTTAAGAATAAATAATTGCGAGGAAATGAAGGTACCGAGATGAACCGGATCAAGGTTGGTTAAGGATGCCAACGTCGTTGTCGGAATCGCGATGGAACCGAAAGTTGTCGGTACGGAGTTAGCTACGAGACAAGCTAAGATGGATTTGAGCGGGTCAAAGCCTACAGCTACCATCATAGCCGCCGGAATCGCTACGGCAGTACCGAAGCCGGCCATACCTTCCATGAATGCGCCGAAGCCCCAAGCCAATAATAAGGCGAGGATACGGGTATCGGAAGTAACAGAGGATAACATCAATTTAATGGTTTCCATAGCTTTCGTATGAACCACTAAGTTGTAAGTGAAAATAGCAGCGGTAATAACGAGTAAAATAGGCCATACCGCAAGAGCAACACCTTCTAAGGCGCCGGAGAACATAACGCCTGCACCTTTTTCAAAGTAAGTGATAGCAAGAATAAAAGAGCCGATAGCGGCGATACCGCAGGCTTTCCAAGCCGGCATTTTAAGAATGGCTAATGCGACGATTAACCATAAGATTGGCAGTAATGCTAAAAATGTTGTCAACATTGGTGCAATCATCCTTTCACGCTTAAACGCAGAGGGTAACTTACTTAAAGTAACAAGTTATACTAAGCATTTTATTAAGATTAGCGTCTATATAAGGCCTTACGTGTATATTATGAAATAAATTCCTAAAAGGCTTATATCTACAAATTAAAATAATAACGTATGATAAAAAAATTACTTAGTATTGAAAACCTATCTTTTAAAGAATTGTGTCGTACAAAAACAATATAGTTAAAAACTTATACAGTTTGCATACATTCGGTTAAAACAAAACGTTAGACTGTTGGGGGACCTCCTTTTTACAAAATGATAAGAGTATAAACAATGGCAAGGCACCTTGTAATATAGGTATCATATTACATAATAGTTGGGGACTAATCTAGGTGATTTCCTTGTGATTGTGTACACTCTATAGAAAAGTTTGTCAGATTAGGATAATGTCAGTATAGCATAGAAATCAAAGAATTGGAATACTGCACTATTCAGATTAGTTATAATGTATGCATGATAATACCAAATGGGCATTGAAAATAGACTTTTTACAATTTCTGATTTCTGACATAAGACTTTCTAATATGATTTATTGTGAATCAATGTGATTTTTATTGATTGATTATGAGCGTTTTATATGATTATCATGCTTCAAAGTGTGATATAATATAACTCAAATAAGAGATTTTCGGTAACAGGCAATTTTAGAAGAGATTTAAGAATATTTTTAACCGGATACTATAAAGTAGTTATGTAAAATATAATATTATAGTAAAAATATAGTAAAGCATAAAAATTGCAGAAAATAGGAGATATATTATGAGAGTTACAAAAATGCATGGCCTTGGCAATGATTTCGTGATTATTACGGAGCTTGCCGGTGGCAATAAAGATTATAGCGAGCTGGCTAAGCGTCTTTGCCATCGTCAAACAGGCATCGGTGCAGACGGTTTGATGGTGGTAGTGTCTTCGGATATTGCCGATATACGCATGCGCATTATTAATGCCGACGGCAGTGAAGCAGAAATGTGCGGTAACGGAATTCGTTGTTATGCTAAGTATGCGTATGAACACGGCATTATGACAAAAGAAACGTTTACCATTGAAACGTTGGCGGGCATCATGAAACCGACATTACATATCAAAAACGGCAAGGTTGAACAGGTAACCGTTGATATGGGCAAACCAAGTTTTGCCGCCAAAGATATTCCTATGGATACCGATTTGCCGGAAGTTATGAATTTCCCGATTACGGTGGATGGCGTGGAATATAAAGTGAGCTCTGTGCTTATGGGCGTACCTCATACGGAAGTATTTGTAGAGGATGTAACGAAGGTGCCTCTTTTGACATTAGGTCCTAAGATTGAGAAACATCCGTTATTTCCGCAAGGCACGAATGTTAACTTTGTTGAAGTAGTGGATGATACTCATATTAAAGTGCGCACCTGGGAACGCGGTGCGGGCGCAACCCTTGCTTGCGGCACCGGTTGTTGCGGTAGTGTGGTTATGGCACATCAGAATGGTTTTACCGGTCGCGAAGTCGACGTGGCAGTATATTTAGGGACATTGCATATTCGGTATGCTGATGACGGTACCGTATTCATGACGGGGCCGGCGACCGAAGTGTTTGAAACCGACATTGAACTTTAAAGTGTAAGAACGATTGCGGAGGAACGATATGGAGCAGGTAACACTCAAAGGGATTTCCGGAGCACGCGGTGTTGGCACCGGTACAGTGTATGTGTATAAGCAAGAAGCCATTGTAATTGAAAAACGTGTGATTACTGCAGCCGAAGTGGAGGCTGAAATCAGCGCCTTGGAATCGGCTATTCAGTTGACAATTGAACAGTTGAAAGCCATTGAAGAGCATGCCCGAGCTACAATGGGGAAGGATGAAGCCGCCATTTTTGAAGCGCATGGTTTAATCGTGCAAGATCCGACCCTCAGTGACAGCATTAAAGGGCAGATTAAAGATGGCTTGCAATCGGCCGCAGCTGCTGCCGAACAGACAATCAATACCTTTGCGGATATGTTCCTGGCCATGGAAGATCCATACATGCGTGAACGCGGTGCCGATATTAAGGATATTGGCGATCGGTTAATGCGTAATTTACTTGGCATGAGCCCGCGTGGCTTAGCTCATTTGACCGGTGAAGTGATTCTGGTGGCCGAAGATTTAACACCATCCGATACGGCGGCGTTGAATAAAAATATCGTTAAAGGTTTGGTGACGGCCAGTGGTGGCCCGACCAGTCATGCCGCTATTATGGCACGTACGTTGGAAATCCCGGCCGTTATGGGCTTAGGGGACATTTCTGTTTTTGAAAACGGTGAAAAAGCGGTTGTTAAAGGCACGGAAGGTGAAGTGTTGCTCCACGTGAGTGATGCCGATTTTGAAACATACACCGCCGAAGCTAAGGCATATCGTGAGCATCTCCAAGTATTAAAAGAGTCGGCTACCTTACCGGCCGTAACCAAAGACGGCAAAGAAATTTTGCTCTTCGGCAATGTAGGCAAGGCGGAAGATGCATCCCATGCCTGCCATTTAGGTGCTGAAGGCATCGGTTTATTCCGCACCGAATTCTTATATATGAAAAACGATGAACTGCCATCTGAAGAGATGCAGTTTGAAGCGTATAAAAAAGCGGTTGAACGCCTTGGTGGGCGTCCGGTTATTATTCGTACTATGGATATCGGCGGTGACAAGGAACTTAAATGCTTACAGTTGCCGAAAGAAATGAATCCATTCCTCGGCTATCGTGCCATTCGTATCAGTTTAGATCGGACGGATATTTTTAAAACACAATTGCGCGCAATTTTGCGTGCCAGTGCGTTTGGCGATGCTCAGATTATGTATCCGATGATTGCCTCGGTAGAAGAAATTAAAGCCGCTAATGCGGTTGTGGAAACGGCTAAAGAAGAACTGCGAGCTGAAGGTATCGCCTTTAATGAAGATATTCAAATCGGTATTATGGTTGAAATCCCGGCGGTGGCTGCAGCGGCCGAATTATTCACGCCGCATGTGGATTTTTTCAGTATCGGCACCAATGATTTATGCCAGTACACCTTAGCGGTGGATCGTATGAATGAAAATATCGGTCACTTATATCAGCCGTTGCATCCGGCCGTATTGCGCCTCATTAAACATACGATCGAAGCCAGTCATGAGGCGAAACAGATTACCGGTATGTGTGGTGAAATGGCCGGTGATCCGGTGGCGACTATGATTCTTTTGGGACTTGGCCTCGATGAATTCAGTATGAGTGCCTCGGCGATTCCGGTAGTTAAGAACATTGTTCGTTCCGTAACTGTTGAAGAATGTAAAGCCGTTGCAGAAAAAGCACTGACTATGAGTACCGCTTCCGAAATTGTGGCTTACGCCAAATCGATTTTGGCTGAAAAAGGCTTATAAAAATAAAAACATTGCTATAATGGCAAAATTTATATTAAGATATAAGGGAAGAAACCTATTACTGTCCCTTGTTGATTTTACTGAAGGAAGGTATCCGATATGACTGAAAAAGTAGTAGTTATTACCAATGAATCCGGTTTACATGCGCGCCCTGCCACGCTTTTTACGCAACTGGCCGCTAAATTTTCTTCGAAGATTACGATTTCTTCCGGTGAAAAACAAGCTGATGCTAAATCTATTTTGACTGTATTAACTTTGGGCGCTACTAAAGGTTCTGAAGTAGTGTTAAAAGCTGATGGTCCTGATGAAGCTGAAGCTGTTGAAAAATTAGCTGAGTTCTTAACTTCTCATAACGACTAATTTTATATTTCAAATATAAAAATTTTTGCAAAAATCAGAAAAAATTTTAATAATTATATATTGTTAATTAGTAAGACGCTGTTATAAAACAGCGTCTTTTTTTGTTTGTTTTGAATTATGCTATATATAAAAACTTCGATTTATGAATTTTAACTGATATTATATCGATTATAAAACTAATAGTTGCTAAAAATGAATTGATTATGAAAATGTGATGTCGACACGGATAGTGATAATTATAAAAATTCTCAAAAGTGAGTATAAAAATACATAAAACTTTATATTCAATAGATTATGGTAGTGTGAAAACGGGGTTGTTTATCGATAAATATGTACTTGAGAAGTAATATTTGATGGCTGAGGTTTAGTATGACAAGACATCACAATAATTATATAATATTAAAGTTTAATTTATAAGGGTTTTATGGATTTAAGATGAAAAATGAATTTTTATCTCAAGAATATACATCGTTCTAATTGATAAAATATTGACTGTCTCTTTGTAGAAGACTGATAAAAATTTATGTAATGTGTAATTTTGAATATAAAAATAAAATATATCATTAATAAATTGCCGTTTAAACCTATTGTTATCGTACATTTTAGATGTTTTGAGTTTATAAAAATTATAACAAAATAAAAAATAAAGTTGACGGTGAAAAATTTAGTCTTTTGTAGTTGAATATGAAAATGAAAGGTGATAAAATGAATATAGAATTAAGATGTGTATAGTATAAATTTAGGGAAAGTTAAATGAGATAAATAATAATCGATTGGTTAAATAGGGTTATATATCTCATGAAAGTATTTTGAAAGGGGATGGTAGTAATTGAATATTTATTTATATATAAATAATAGGATTAACTGACATATATCAACACAAGATGTGATAAATATATGTTGATAATCAAATAAATGGTATTTTTTTATTTTTAAGGGAAAGATTATTAACGAATTATGGATGATTTGTGGGAGCCAATCATCCGAAATAGTTAGGAAGCGATGTAATTTTATATTAATTTTTGGGAATAATTTTTTGAAAAATATCGCTACAAACTAGTAATTAGGGTTGTGTGTGGGTAGGTAAAGGAGTTACAGAGTATGAATAAGGTATTCAAGGTAGTATGGAGCAAGACAAAGGGTATGTATGTAGTAGTGTCTGAATTGGCTAAAAGCCATCAGAACGGTAGCACAAAACGAATTAAGGGTGTAGTGTTGTGAACCGACCCCTTAAAGTTAGACCTAAAAATCTAATTTTAAGGAGGTCGGTTTT
>NZ_JALKIG010000012.1 GCF_023051165.1 Veillonella sp. KGMB01456 | reverse complement strand
AGTATCTATCTAGGTTTACAGCACTTTTTACACACACTTTTTGTCCTATAACTCATCAAATATCGCGCAGCCCCAAAAATAAGCCCCAAAAGCAAAAAAGCAGCCATGCGAACAATTTTACACTTTAGTAAAATCGGCATGGCTGCTTTATTTTTATGGTGATCCAGGAGAGATTCGAACTCCCGACCCACGGCTTAGAAGGCCGTTGCTCTATCCAACTGAGCTACTGGACCATATTTAATTTAGTTGTGACAATCAGAAGCTCTCCAAAAATCACTGTATACTATTATACACCAAAGTTTGAGAAAAAATCAATTCTCATCACTAAGTTCTTTACATAGTTTACACGATTTACTCTATGCATATCAACTACATTATTTTATACTTTTTTATTTTTAAACAGCTTGCAGACTGACAACAGTCAACAGAGTGCCTGTTCACAAAAAAATCCGCAATCACTCATCGAATGATTGCGGTAAAAGTCGTTTATGGAGCGGGTGAAGGGAATCGAACCCTCGCGACCAGCTTGGAAGGCTGGGGCTCTACCATTGAGCTACACCCGCATAAAAAAATGGTCGGGGCAGCAGGATTCGAACCTGCGACCCCCTGGTCCCAAGCCAGGTGCGCTACCAAACTGCGCTATGCCCCGATATAAAGAATAGTATTCTTTTCGCCGTTGTTTATTGCTTCGTTCTCAACAACAAAGATATTGTATCATACCACGCAAATCAGCGCAAGTACTTTTTTATAAATTTTTTACAAATTTTGCAAAAAACTTTACAACATTATAAATCATCAAGAATCGTACGTATTCTTTATATAATATGCCGATTATCTTAGCATTATATTTTATCTTTAAGCCACGCCTGCGTAATCATCCCCATCCCCATAGCGAGTGCAATCGGGAATAATAGTTCCACTGAAAACCGCGATAATTCCAGCATAAATACAGAGGAAGTAAGCGGCATTTTTTGCGCGAGACCCAAGAACACTACTGCCCCCAAAAAGGCACTGAGTCCAATTGAAATAGGCCCGATAGCGAAGTTCCACGCAATGGCTACAACGAGGGCCAAAGTACTCCCCAGCATCATGGATGGTGTAATTTTACCACCATAAGCGCCGGCGCCCATAGCGAGTAGGACAGCAGCCCATTTAGCGGCAAAGAGTCCTAAGCCATATTCCCAAGGTACTAAATGAGCAAAGGTAAGCTGATTTCCAGGTTTACCGTTACCCAAAATGGCCGGGAAATATACAGCCATAAGGCCTACGAGGCCAAAGGCAATCACCGATAATAAAATCATCTTAGGACTTTTACGATCAAACTTAGGTAAATAAGCTTGCGATTTATCAAAAAACACTACAGCCACGCCGATAATAATCCCGATAAGTACGGCAAATTCGGCAAAATTTCCAATCATAACCGGTTGTGGCATATCGTACTGAACCGTATCACCAAGCCCTAAACGAACCACAAATGTGGCAATACCACAGGCGATAAAAGCGGAGCTCAACGCTCTCACGTTCCAGGTTAACAGCAGTGTTTCCAAAACGAAAATCGTGGCCGATACCGGCGAGTTATACACGGCCGCTAAACCGGCACCGGATGCACAAGCAATGAGAAGGGATCGATTTTCATTCGTTAGTTTCACATAGCGCATCACCCAAGTAATTAGCGCCGAAGTTGCTTCGCGCGGTGCCACTTCTCGACCGAGCGGAGAACCCATAGCCACGGTTATAATTTGCAAAGTAGAGTGGATCAAAGTAGTTACCGGCGGCATTTCTTTCGTCACATCTTTTACTGCGTCTTTAACTTCAACAAGTTTGCCGCCATAGCGGTGAATCAGCACCCAGCCAATACCGCCCACAAGACCACAAGCCAGCAACGCCCAAACACGACGTTCGCCGCTCGCCTGCGCTACGCCAACACCAAAGCTCAAATCATTGTAACCAAAGGTAAAATGCTGAATCACATGCAATAAATTGGTAAATACTATACCTACGATACCGGCAAAAATGCCGACTAATACAACCAGGCCAAATACTTTACGCTCTAACACACCAAACTCCTACACCTGTATTACTCTATTTATTCCAAAATTATAAACATATCCCTATTATAACACTTCACTCTGTGTTTTCGACATTCCGTACAGTTTATTTACATCTCTTAAAACGTCTTTACAAACCAATTACTAAACAAGTACTTCATAACCAGCTATTTACAATTCATCTCAATCAATGCATTAACCACAGTTACTTGCGAAATGTGTTCGCCTTTTTCATTAGTCAACTTTATTTCCCACACATGACTGCGTTTACCGCCATGTAATAAGATTCCCTGCGCCAACAATTTGCCCTGAGGCTTCGTTGCTTTTAAATGGTGAGCTGTAACAGTCTGTCCTACGCCCACATAGGCACCTTCACCCATAAGATTACTGGCCATGCCCGCGATAGCTTCGCAATACGCAAGCGTTGCGCCACCGTTTAAAAAGCCAAACGGCTGGGCATGAAATTCACCCATGGTCATAGTACTTTCAAAGCCTGTATCCGTTAAATTTACATAATCTATATTTAATTGATCAACTAAAGTCATAGTGCACTCCCTTCCGATTGCTATAAATCTTACACCTCATCATTTTGAAGGCTCAATTTTTAACCATGATCTATTTTATCTATCTTCTATGTCGTCTAGCCCCAGCTCTATTCAAACACAGTCCTGTCCAAGGTATATTCTCGCAGAGCCGCATCATTTATATCCGTTCCCAGACCGGCTTTGAAATCCACGGCTAACTTTCCCTGTAAAAACTCAATAGGCGTGGTAATAATGTCCTTTTCAAAATAACGGCTCATATCCGATAAATCGCCGGCCATCCACGTATCTGCCAAGGTAGCCAGCTGTACATGCATGTATTTTGAAACACCGCTTTCCACCATGCTGCCAATCCAAAAACCAATCTTATGTTGACGACAATAACTTAAGCAGTCCAAAGTTTCGCGGAGCCCACCAAGGCGTCCTACTTTAATATTCAATAAATCGAGCCAGCCTGTTTGATGCATGGCTTTTAATTCTGCTAAGGATTGTACACTTTCGTCAAAACAAAGTGGCGTTTGAATCGTCTGTCGTAATTCTTGAGGCAGTGAACCATAAACTTCAGCACTTTTATAGTTTCCTGCTGCATCCTTCACCACAAACGGTTCTTCCAAGGACCGCAGATTATACTCATTTAAAGCAATAATCTCATCAGCCTTGTCCGGCGCAAAACTGCAGTTCGCATCCCCGGCCAAGATAATATCTGGATAAGCCTTGCGTACGGCTGCCACACGGTCCACCGCATCACCGGGCTTGAGTTTTAACTTGATACGTCGGCAACCGTTGTCTACGTGTTTTTCCACAGCCTTTAAAAGCTCCGGAATCGGCATATCGCCCAAAACAACGCCGGATTCAATGGTTTTACATTTTTTACCGGGTACTAAAGTATCGATAGTTGCTAACCCTTGTTCACCATAATAAGCATGGAGGATGGCATTTTCAAGCCCCGCCCAAGCCATAGGATAACACATGCGCAATTTTTTGCCCGTCGCCCTAGGAGAATCGGCACCCTCATTAGCATAGTCAGCATTCGCATTCGGCTCAACCGACACATCCTGTAACGAATCCACCATTTCATACATGGCCCACGGCCCTACCATAGTTTTGCCTACAAAAAACGGCAGCCACGCCGTCAACAGTATCTCTTTACTCTTGGTCAACGTTTCTGCCGTATAAAAAGGCTCCGTAAACGCCACCACTTCGCCATAGCCGGTATAGCCTGACGATATGGTGACGCCTACGATAAGACTTTCTCGATGTGATAAGGTGCTTTGGGACGTACGAAAGGTAAAGCGCATCGGTAAACCAATGTGCCATAAGGTGATTTTTGAGATTGTCATCTGATGAGTCATCGTTCGTCCCTCGCCTTAAAACAATATTAATATCATCGACGCCACATAGCCTTATTTCAAATGTTGGCATCGCCCTCACATAGCGATTACCTTCGCAGCAATCTGCCATGCCGATCATTCTATTTTACATATCCGCCGCTTCGTCAATCAGCGTGCGACGCATGATTTTGCCAGAGTTATTACGTGGTAATTTTGCCAAACGGCAAATCGCCTTTGGTTGTTTGTAGCGGCCCAAGTTTTCACTCAAGTGCTCTTTAACCGCTTTTACACTGGCCTCGCCGGCATAGTAGAGAATCGGTACCTGTCCCCACCGTTCATCCGCTTTAGGGACTACGGCACATTCCGTCACGCCCGGCAAGCGATAGAGGCAATCTTCCAATTCTTTCGGATAAATGTTTTCACCACCGGAGATAATAATATCCTGGCGGCGATTCACAATATATAAATAGCCGTCTTCATCCAAATAGCCCATATCGTCCGTATTGAAAAAGCCAACAATCGGCGGCTTACCGAGGTAGCCTGTCATGAGCATAGGCGACTGAAGCCAAATTTCCCCGATACCCGTTTCATCGGGATTACGCACTTCAATAACAACACCCGGTAATGGCTTACCTACAGCCTGTCGCTTATCCGGATGAGCCAATACATTCACCGTCGCACTTTGAGCAAAGGTTTCCGTCATGCCGTAGGTCTTAAAAATCGGCATGGCTTTGGCTAAACAGTTTTCCACCAACGCATCGGGGATGAACTCACCACCGAGCAGCACCACCCGCAAGGCGTGGTTATCAATACGATCGATGATGCGCTGCAATACGGTGGGCACCAACGATACCATGGTAAGTTTACCGGACGTAATGCCGGCAATGACTTTGGCTTCGTCAAAAGACGACATAATCGTAGCCGCCGTGCCGTTATATAAGGTCCGCAAAATAATAGACAAGCCCGACACGTGGAACATAGGTAGTACGGTAAGCCAATTATCGTTCGGCGAAACGCCCAGCACCTTGGCCGACGCTTTCACATGGGCTTCAATCTGCCCCCAGCGAAGGGGTACGGATTTTACCGAACCGGTTGTAGCACTGGTGTTCATAATGGCCGCTATAGCCTGATCCATCAGTGGCGGCACCAAGAGACCTTCAAAGCATTGCACAAGTCTTGTGCGGGATGTTTCATCCATAGGCGGCAAGGCACCCCAGGTACGCCAAGCTACTTCGTTGACCGCACTGTGATGGGGTCGGCAAAAACGACCGTTACAGGTTGCTTCCACCCGTTCCTGCACCGTGGGTGACGCAAAGATTAAATGAACGCCCAAGTCGAGGGCTTGCTGTTCCTGCTCCTGTACAGTGAGGTGTGGATTTACTAAAAATACTTCTTTCCCTAAGGACCATAACGCGAAGAGCATCACCGCCATGTCCACCGAGTTTTCACTGCAAAGACCGATGCGGTTCTCACCGAGCACTACGGCCGACAAAAAGCCGGCCTGCAGTACGGTGCGCTCATATATCGTTTTATAAGTATAGCCATCAAGAAAGGGCTGATTGGGAGTTGCTTGCGCCCGCTCTCGTAACCATCGCATAATTAAAACGTCCTCCTATCAAGGGAATTTAGGGAATTGTTTGAAATTAGGTTTACGTTTTTCTTTGAACGCGTCGCGACCTTCTTTCGCTTCGTCGGTGGTGTAGAACATGAGAGTTGCGTCGCCACCGAACTGTTGTAAACCGGCAAGACCGTCGGTATCAGCGTTGAAGGATGCTTTTAAGAAGCGAAGGGCCATTGGGGATAATTGAAGGATTTCTTCACACCATTTAACGGTTTCTTCTTCCAATTGGTCAAATGGCACTACCGTATTAACAAGACCCATGTCGAGGGCTTCCTGCGCGGTGTATTGGCGGCACAAGAACCAGATTTCACGGGCTTTTTTATGACCGACCAAACGAGCGAGGTAGCCTGCACCGTAACCGGCATCGAAGGAGCCTACGCGCGGACCGGTCTGGCCGAATTTAGCGTTTTCAGAAGCAATGGACAAGTCACAAACGATGTGAAGTACATGACCGCCGCCGATAGCATAGCCGTTAACCATGGCAATAACCGGTTTTGGCGTGATGCGGATTAAGTGCTGCAAATCGAGCACGTTAAGGCGTGGAATGCGGTCTTCACCTACATAACCGCCGTTACCGCGCACACTCTGGTCACCGCCGGAGCAGAATGCTTCTTTATTCACATCGCCGCCGTGGTTGGCACCGGTTAAAATAATTACGCCCACTTCGGTGTCATCACGGGCAATGGTAAACGCGTCAATGAGTTCCACCACTGTTTTAGGACGGAACGCATTGCGGATTTCAGGACGATTAATAGTGATTTTGGCAATGCCGTTATAGGTTTCATAAATTACATCTTCATAACCGCGATCCAATACTTGCCAATCAAACTTGCTCATAATAGCCTCCTTTTTAAACCTCTGCCGACCGTATTTCAGTTGCAATCGGCAATGCTAGCTACATTAATATACATCTAAAAAGCACTTAAAGTCTTCATAGTTAACAACTAAAACACATAAAGTATTCATAGTTAACAGCTAAAACACATAAAGTATTCATAGTTAACAGCTAATCAACTGATGTTTTTGTCATTATAATCTGACAAAAACAGGTTTACTATATCATTAAATTCATCGGGCATTTCGGTGTGCACATTGTGCCCCGCCTCAGGGACCGACACATGGGCCGAGTTTTCACAAAACCCGAAAATAGTCTTCCCTATGTCATCATACTTTGTATCAAGCGCCCCCGATACGTAAAGGATTTCCATTTCCAAATCGGCAATTTTATTCCCTACGTAGGGCGTCATGCCCTGACCGGTGCCGCGTAAAGTATGGGCGAGCACCTCCGGTGTGTTACTGAGACGACGCTCTTTGATGGTGTGCTGCACCGCCGGTGATAGTTTTTGCTGAGTCGCAAAAATAGGCAGTTTTGACCACATTTCTTCAAACCATTCAATGGAGTGGGTCTCAATTTTGTGGGCCAACACTTCGTCGGCAGCCGCCCGTTCCTGCCGCTCATTAATATCTTCAATGCCCGCTGAAGCGGATTCCAATACGAGGAACATTAACCGCGACGGTTCATACATAGCCGCATACTGCAAGGCCATGCGACCGCCCATGGAGTACCCCATAATACCGTATGGTTCTTCACCTACCAAGGTGTGAATCAAGGTATATAAATGGCGCAGCACCGTATCAAACTGATACAGCACCGGATTGTGCGACCGGTCCGATACGCCGTGGCCCAAAAAATCCACACAATAGAGGCGAAAACCGGGGAGATTCAATTTATCCCACGTGTCACCGGCTTCGCCGAAGCCGTGGAGACAAATGAGGGGCATGCCCTCACCCCGCAGGGCCACGTGATAAGACACGTTGTCAATACTTATATATACATCATCGGCCGCTTCCAACACAGCCGTAATCTCTTCTCGATCACCTTGATCGTACATTGATGTTTCATCAAGACTGTCAAAGTCATTTTTCATACACAGTTACCGTATACTTTCTGTGAAGTTCACGACTCACTTCACGATTTGTTTTTACTTCCAATACATGGATACCGCCCGCTTTCATGGCGCGCACTACATTGTCTTCAAAGTCTTCATAGCTCGTCACCGCCTGATAGTGAATGCCCATCAAATCAGCTAGGGCACTGTAGTTCAGGCCTTGCGGCGTTCCAAATAAATATTCGAAATTGTCGATGCCTTTTTGCGGTAAATATTCAAAAATACCGCCCCCATCGTTATTAAACAATACAATTACTAAGTTCAGGCCTTCATTTTTGCCCATCACAAGACCGTTCAGGTCATGGAAGAAGGATAAATCGCCCGTCACGAGTAAAGTCTGCTCACCTAAAGCGGCCGCAATCCCCAACGCTGTCGATTCGGTGCCGTCGATACCGTTGATACCGCGGTTTCCGAACACGCGCGTATTCGGTTTACCTTGGCGCCAAAAATAGTCAAAATCGCGAATCGGCATGCTGTTGGCCACCACCACATTCACCGTCTGTGGGGCCCCGTGTTTGATGAAGGTTCGCTCATCGAGACCATCGTTCAAGAGGGCCACGAACTTGCCCTCAAAGAGAGTTTTCTCTTCCCTTACGCGGGCCATGGAAAGACTCGTTCTATATTGTGCTTTCAGCCAACTTTTCGTATAGGCATTGTCGCTTAATTTCTTATGAAGATTTTCCTTGGCTTTTAAAAAGGTCCTCAACTCGCCTTTGGTGGTTAAGAGATTATCAATCATCTCCGGCGCCCATAAGGTATAAATCAACTGTTTTGCCACATCCAAGGCAAAAGCAATGGGGTCGCATTGAATAACACGGTTCGTCGTTACCGTGCCGTTGCGATACCCGGCCCCCGCATCAATCTGATAACAAACAGCTGCGGAATGCTTTTTGATGAATTGTTGCAATCGTTTTGAAACCGGCATTTGACCCATCATCAAGATGTACTCCGGTGCCAACTCACTTTGCCATTCCTCATTACTCAAAAACGCATCATACTTGTCAATGATGAGCGGATGATTCAAAGCTCTAACCGGCGATAGGGGATCAGCCAGTACGGGCGCTTCCAAAGCTTCACCTAAGGCTAGCATGGCCGTGCCATAGGCATTGTTGATTACGTTTTTAGGATTATCGTAAAAACCGGGCCGTATTTCTACGCCCTGGCAAAATTCAAAGCCATTGCCGTAACCATTAGCTCGGTAGTACTCATCATCACCGTCGCGTCCCGTAGCGGGGCCGCACAAAATAATGCCTTTACGACCTTTAAGTTCTTCAATCAGAGGCTTTAAGGCATTTTCACTGAGACGCATAATACCCGATTGAGTTACAAAGCGCTTAGCTCCGCTCAACCGGCCTTTAGCAAACTGCTCGGCGCTCGTATCCGGCACCAAAGGCTCACGAAGGGGTACGTTAATATGTACCGGCCCCGGTACCACATCCATGGCTTTCATATAGGCCCTTTGGATTACCTGACGCGCATACAGGGACGACTCAAGAGCGCCGCTGCCGGCAATATCGGGACTGAGGGTTTCAAAATGATGCACGAAAGAACCGAAGAGTTTTACTTGGTCCATCGTTTGCGGTGCCCCTACAAACTGAGCTTCCGGCGGACGGTCCGCAGTGAGCACGATTAAAGGCACTCGGCTGTGAAACGCTTCAATAACGGCCGGAAAATAATGAGCGCCTGCCGATCCGGAGGTGCATACCAAAGCCACCGGTGTATGCAAACGTTTTGCCAAACCGAGGGCAAAAAAGCCTGCCGAACGTTCATCAATATTCATATATGTTTTGTAGCCGCCGTGAGCCATGAATGGTACGGCCATACTCGTCGAGCGAGATCCCCCGCTGAAAACCACATGGCGCACACCAAGTTCAAAAAGCTCATCCACTGCGGCTGCTATATATTCGTTCATCCTGCACCTCCATGAAAACAACGACCACTACACGTATCCTGCTTTTTTATTTTATCATAATCTTCGATATACGCCTATAACCGGCTGGTTCAAAGAGCCTATAACCGGCTGGTTCATAGGGCCTATAATCAGATGGTTCAAAAAGCCGTTAACCACAAAGGAACCTGTTAGCCACGAAGCTGTAGGTACCTAAGCCACTTACAAGGCCCGCATAATAGTTTGTAATTTAGTCATTGTTTCTTTGTATTCCGACTCGCAATCGGAATCAGCCACGACACCGCAACCCGCATAGGCATACAATGTCTTGCCATGAATCAGGGCCGAACGAATACCTACGATTAAGAGTCCGTCGCCCGCTTCACGGAAAAGTGGCGTATTCCCGCAAACCCAACCGATAGGTGCCGCATATAAGCCCCGTTCATACGGCTCATATTGCTGTAAAAGGGCCAACGCCGCTGCCCGCGGTTCACCGCCCATGGCCGGTGTCGGATGAAGGGCTTTAGCCATGGTCAAAATAGAGTGTTCCGTATCATGACCGTAGAGTAAGGTACGCAAATGATACAAATTCGGTAGTTCCATAATATGCGTATCTTTCACTTCTACCCTATCGCATAAATCACTCATGGTTGCTTTAATCATATCCACCACAATATTGTGTTCATAGCGGTTTTTAGCATCCGCCAAGAGACGCGCCCCTTGATCATGAATGTCATCTTTTTTCATCGTACCGGCTAAGGCATAGCTCATGAAGTCCTGACCGCGCTTACGCACCAATACTTCCGGCGATGCACCGAGGAATACGGCGTCACCCTTGTTATAGGCAAAAATAAACGCCCCTTGGTTCTGCGCCACTAAGCGACCGATAATCGAGGTACTGTCAAACGGTGTATCGCTTTCCAGCGTCACTTTACGGGAAGCCACTACTTTAGTCACTTCGCCCGACGCAATACCTTCTTGAATATGACCGAACAAGGTCTGCCAGGCTTCATAATCATCGGCTCCCGCTTCGCGATAGCTGTGTGCTACCGGCTTAATCGGTTCCGATTCAATAACCGGTGGCGCCGCAGCGGCGGTGACCCAATAGGCACGTCCTTCTTCCTGTACATAGTAATGGGTGAAAACAACCAATTCATTCCCCATGTTTTGCCATGCTTCATCGTTGACTGTTTCAAAAAAAGTCTGACCGTACCAAGCCCACGGATACTCCGGTAATTCCGCTTCCGTAATACTTTTAACACGGCCGGCCGCCACGATAACGCGATTAACCTGCGTATCATGCCAATAGACCCTTTCCTCGCCCTCAAAATGTTGCCAAACAGCTAAGGGTTCCCATATATCTGTTGGAAAGATTGTATATTTCATAAACTTCCTCATTCATAAATAACGTTAACATCTTATTATACCACTCTCACCAGTCAAAAGAAAATGTCTCTCATAATGCGGCTTACCACGATTTTCAACTGCTTCATATAACAAAATTAAACCGCTGCCATAAAATTAAGTCTGCAACATTGTATTTACAGAACAAAATAAAACCGCCTTTGCAGGCGGTTTTTACGTTTAACCCTAGGGCTATTCTGTTTTTACTGATGGGATACGTGCTCAATCCCCTGACTGAGAAGCATAACCACGTGTTCGTCATTAAGGCTGTAGTACACGGTTTTCCCTTCCTTACGAAATGCTACCAAGCGCGCTTGGCGCAACACTCGCAATTGGTGTGAAATAGCGGATTGCCCCATACCCATGGCTTCAGCAATATCCGTTACACACATTTCTTTATTCAATAATTGCTGCACAATGCGAATCCGCGTAGGATCTCCCAGCACTTTAAACAAATCAGCCAATTCTTGCACATCTACTTGTGCATGAGCAACATCCATACCTAACTCCTATTACACCATTTATATTCTCACGTTCTAATACTTATAGACTTCTATTTGCTAACGGTTACTTAAAGCTTTCAGAGCCTGTTTAATTATTATATAACGAAACAAGCAAATTTAACCAGTTTAATTTTGACCCGCCCCGTCAATGGCGGCCGTTGCTTCAGCAGTTGCCTGCGGTTCACCGATTTGATTGATTGGTGTGCGGCTGTCAATTTCCTGTTGTGCTTCACTCTCAGGGGTAGCCAATTCTAAAGGTATACCGCGCGAATATACGCCCGTAACGATACCGTGGCCGTCTTTGATTTTAAGCGTAGCCAATAAAGTTCCTTTATAGGTCGTGTAAAAATCGGGATTTACTTTATTTAAATCCAAGGTCACACGATTAAATAATAGTTTAAATTCTACATCCGTATTATCTACGCGAGTTACGCGCGCAAAAATATAATCGCCTGTAGTCGGCTTTTTATCGGACACGCCGGTTACTTCCAAGATGCCGTTCGGCTTAGCCGTTACCCACACATATACTTCCTGGTCATACACCGGCAAACGACCGCCCTGCCATGGTCCGCGACTGCCTAAAAATCTGACTTCCAAATAATCGGACGGAATCCAACCGGCTGTACGCGACAAGGACATGGGCCATTGATATTCACCGCCACCTTGCAACAATGAGGTGGACCGATGTTGAATAAAAAACGGCGATAGCAAAGTACAAATACCGACTACAATAAAGAGAATCCATTTTATATAAACTCTATTGCGCATCAGAGGATTCCCCCTTTCGTGCCGTCGTTTTATCAGAACTTACAGCGGCCGCCGATTCCTGCTCGCGAGCAGTATAGGCCATATTACCGTCTTCTTTAACAGTGGCAGATTTCGCTGCGTCTGCCCCCGTTCGATCATCGCTCGGCGCACTCGTATAATTACCGGCCGATTCGGTATGTTCACCGGTATCCGTCACTTCAATATGTTCATCATCACCCAAGGTTTGGCGACGACGTAAACGTCGATTGGCTCTGGCTACCGATGTATTCACCTGCGCCTGTTGCGATTGCTTACGCCACATGTAGAACAAGTTAACCGCAAAAATAGCTACGCCTGTTACCATAAAGGTAAAACCGCGTTCAACAAAGGAGAACGTAGGATCAAAGAAGCGCGCCGCAATCATAGCTAAGAAGGTAAAAATACAACCATTTACCAAACCTACACGTTTGGTTACCGTACCTTGCCACAAGAGGACAATGGCTAATAATACTACATATACATTAAATAGGATAGAACCGGTTAGCGGTGTCACACCCCAATGAACAGACAACATCAAAAGCCCTACTACAATAGGACAAAACGTGATTAAAAGATCCGTGCCCATTCGTTTTTGCCAAAGTGCATTTAAGCCGCCCGCAACCAAGATTAAGGCAACTATTCCTAAGCCGATACTGAGCCAATCAGCCGAAGCCGCCGCTTCTTCCTGCCAGGTACTGATAAATGTACCGTATACGACCACATACATGAGGCCGAGTACCCCGATACCGCGGAACGGCAAAGACCAGAGACCCTGTTCGCGGGACAAGCTGCCCAGTGCATAAGTGGCCGCCGATAAAGACGCTACAAAGAATAGACCGAGCGATAAGTTATACGACGTAATGGTAAAAAAGAACGCCCCGAAAATAGCCGCCACATAGGCCCATGAGAGCCACAACGTGGACAAATATGAGCGTGTGCGTTTACGTAACTGCTCCGCAAAGAACGGACTGCCCGCTGCCAGAAGAAGCCATAACCAAACAGGTTCACCCCACATGGTAACTTCCCGCGCCGATACGCTCCATAAAAGGCCAATTAAGAGATAGGCCATCATGGTGAAGCCGGATCCCAACAGATATATGACCGGCAAGGTGAGGAGCATTATGATGAGGGCATAAAAGCCCCAGCCTTCACCCGTATAATAGGTATCGCTCATGAGCACCGTCGAGATGGTAAGGGCCGCCACATAAAAAAGCCCTATGCCTTCCGCATAGATGCTCCCCCTAGGCGCTTTCCAAAGACCTAAGCCTAAAGCGATAACCGCCAAGAGCAAGAGCGCAATACACCAGTCCATACGACCGGCCGGTGAAAAGCTGTACCAATAACCGGCAAAGAGTAAAAATACACCTAAACTCGTTAACAACAGCCCTAATAATAACACCAATAACCTTCTGAGCGAAGGCCCCTGAGTGGTGTCTACGGTACCATAAAACACGCGCATCTGTGCCGCATGTTCTTTAGAAATCCAACCCTTTGCCTCCCACTCGGGCAGTTGTTCATGAAGCCAAACAATCCGTTGTTTATTCATAGTACCTCCATTCTAAAAAGAGGCTTTGCCCCTTGGCGAGCAAAGCCCCTCATATGTGACTATTTATTTGACAACGAGCACCGGGCAAGTAGAATGACTGGTTACATAGCTACTTACACTGCCCATAAATAAACCTTTCAAAGGTCCAAGGCCTCGGCTGCCCATTACGATTAAATCGGCATTAAACTTCTTAGCTACCGCTAATACAGCCGGGCCGGGAGATCCTACTTCAAATACATTTTTAACAGCAATATCAGCAGGTACATCTTTGGAAACGTCTTCCAAAATCTTTTTACCTGTTTCTTCCATGTCTTCCGCGATTTGTTCCGATACATAACCGCCACTGATAGGGGTCTGGTCAAAATTGGAAATAGCGGACACGATATTGGCTACGTGTACGATAACAAGCTGTGCTTCGTTACGTTCGCAAATCGAAACAGCATGCTGTAATGCACGTTTCGAGTTCTCGGAACCGTCAGCCGGTACAACTATCGTCTTGTATACTACTTTAGCGTTATTTTGTTCTTGCATATGAATCCCTCCCATTGGTGAATGATTCGATTCATTCACGATGACTTCTTCTATACTTAAGTATTCTCTACGGAGTTACAAAAGTCCTTTTTTATTTCAAAAAATTTTCAAAAAAAGTTTAGAATTTTTAAATTAATGCGGAGATACTCATAATATCACCGTATGCGAACCTAAACAGAAGCTCTTGCACACGCTTACAGTATAACCGTACCGCCACTCAAAAGGCCTTTGTGCTGAATGCGAACACCTTCGACCATTTTCATCAAGTCTTCGTCGGTAAACTGACCGTTATCCGGCGCCATAACGCGAGCCACAACGGCTTGACCGGAGTCGGTAAGGGTGATGAAAGAAGCAAACTTAATGGCTACCCCTTCACCACGTTGTAAGCTGCCTACGATTAAGGAGCCCGTATTATGGTTATCAATCAAAGTTTTATAACCTTCAATCGTAGCGCCATAATTGGTGACTAATTCATTTACATAGAAATCGGCAATTTCCTGACGAGCCGTCATAGTCGGATAGCTGGCTCGGGAATCGATGGATACGGTTTTATCCATCGGGAATAGGCCCACTTCGATGCGATAGAAATCTTTGGTTAAAACGGCACCGTTTCTATTTTGTGTTACCACTTTAAAGCCGCTTGGTTTAATATAACTGATTTCATCGGTTAATACCAAGTTGCCCGTATTGCGATATTTTTCTTTCATAAGTTTAAACGAAGGCACGACATTCTTTACAACACCCTGCATCATATAATCATTGTATTTGCTAGGATACATCATGGTCATGGTATATCGCTGCGTAGGGTCCGCCGCCATGATAAATTCAGCATCAAAGAAAGTAGAACCGGTTTCGCCAGCATCACTGCGCACGAAGGAGTCCCAACGAGCCGTCGTAGCCCCTTTGAAATCGAATAAATCGCCGTCTAAGGTGTACCCGCTTAAGTCCTTGCGGTTTTCACGCCACAAAGCAAGGTAGCGTTCTTTCGTCATATTCGTAACAGATTCGTTATACCAAGTAGTGTTCCACTGTTGCAAACTCACATTGCCTTCCACAATATTGTCACGTTTGGTAAAAGAAACAAGGAATGGCTCGGAAATAGAGCTTTCCGCCAAGTTAAAGAAATAACCGCGTTCGGTGCTGCCGTCATCTTTAGCTTGTGATTCATAACGACCATTGGTGAGACGCCATGGCACGGTAAATGTATAACCGTCAGAGTAATCGCGAATTTCTGTGATCATCGTGGTAGCATACGATTGATACGCCGCCGGTAAATCGGATTCACTGTGAACCCCGCGAGCTTCAAAAGTCTGAGCTTCCGCCGTTGCTTTCGTCGTATCATAAGTCGGTAAACTCTTAGCATAGCCGGTGCCGACTACGCCCAACAGTGCCCCTACCGCTAAGGTAGCAATTCGCATTTGCCATCGTTGCTTCATTACATATGTCTCCTTTACTTATAGCATAGAATCTAAAAATGCCTTGGTACGTGGTGACTTTGGATTGGTAAAAACGTCTTCCGGTTTGCCTTCTTCCTGAATGATGCCGTCCGCCATGAAAATGATGCGATCCGCCACCTGACGGGCAAACGTCATTTCATGGGTTACGATAATCATCGTCATATGCTCTTCCGCCAATTGTTGAATCGTACGCAGTACTTCACCGGTCAATTCCGGATCAAGGGCCGACGTCGGTTCATCAAAAAGCATGATGCTCGGATTCATGGCCAATGCTCTGGCAATGGCCACACGCTGTTTCTGGCCGCCCGACAATTTGGACGGATATACATCCTTTTTCTCCCAGAGGCCTACTTTTTTAAGTAACGCTTCCGCCGTCGGAGCAATATCAGCGGCTTTCATGCCTTTTACCATTTGCGGGGCAATCAAAATATTATCCCAAACCGTCATGTGTGGGAATAAATTGAACTGCTGGAACACCATGCCCATTTTAAGCAAGAGTGCCTGCTGTGTCTTTTTATCAGTATACACGGCATTACCGTCCCCTTCAGTCTGTACCAAAGGTGTACCATCTACTACTATTGTACCACGGTCTATCACTTCCAGCTGACCTAAACAGCGTAAAAATGTAGATTTCCCCGAACCGGATGGTCCGATGATAGCCACAACCTCACCTTTATCCATAGCCAGGGATACTTTTTTTAGAACAGGTAGGCCGTCAAAGCTTTTTTCTATTTCTTTCATTTCAATAAAGCTCATGTGTAGTCCTCCTATTCATCGTACACAGCGTAACGTTTTTCCAAATAGTTAAAAATACTAGTCAATACAAAGGTCATTATTAAATAGAAAATAGCCGCCACGATAAAAGCAGACGTGTCAAAATCACGTTGCACAATACCGCGCGTAATTCTAAGAACATCGTTCATAGCTAAAATATACACCAAAGACGTATCTTTGAGCAAGTTGATTGTTTCATTCGCCAACGGCGGTAAAACGCGTTTGATTACCTGGGGTAAAATAATTTTGCGCATGGTCTGTACATAGGTAAAGCCCAAAACCTTGGCCCCTTCATACTGGCCTTTCGGAATGGATTGAATGCCGCCGCGGAAGATTTCACACAAATAAGCCGCATAGTTGAGCACGAAGGAAATAACCGCCGCCGTCGTATCGTCGAGTTGCACGCCGACGTAAGGAATGAATGGCAAGCCGTAGTAAATAAATAAGATCTGTAACATTAACGGGGTGCCACGCATAATATATACATAGAATGCCATAATTTTGCGTACAATGCCGATAGGTGACAAGCGCAACAGAGCCGCTAAAACACCGAACGGCACGGACAATACCAATACGATTAAAAACAGGGAGACGGTTACTCCCAGCCCGTTGGCGATGACCGGCGTAATCTTCAATAAATAGTCTATTAATTCCATCAAACTGACTCCTTTCAAAGAAAGAAAGGAGGTAAGGACTACCTCCTTTCTTCACTGCTATATTAACCGGGTTGTGTAAACGGTTACAGCCTTACGCCATCACTGCCACAAAGCGATTATTTAAAAGCATCTTTATTTAATAAGTTACTGTTGCCGAACCATTTTTCAGCAATCTTGTCGGCTGTGCCGTCATTCATTACTTGTTTTAATACTTCATTGATTCTGGCTTGTAACGCTTTATCGTCTAAGCGGAAACCAACGCCCATTGTTTCAGCGCCATAGTCGCCGTTAGCCAAGCGGAATACGCCCGGTTTTTGAGTCATGGTAAACTGACCAACGATACCGTCAACTACGAGGGCATCAATACGACCGAGTTCCAAATCCATGAAGGCGTTAACGAAGTCGCCATATTTTTTCACTTCTTTAAAACCGCGTTCTTGCGCATCTTTTTCAACAGCCGCTTCTACGCTACTACCCTGCTGGGTACCTACGATTTTACCTTTTAAGTCGTCTTTGCTTTGGATTGGGGAATCAGCGCGCACGGCAATGATTTGTTTATCCTGTACATATGGGGTGGAGAATAAAATATTCTTTTCACGTTCCGGTGTAAGGCTTAAGCCATTCCACAAAGCGTCGATACGTTTACTCTTAAGTTCTGCTTCCTTGCTGTCCCAGTCGATTGGTTTAAATTCTACTTCCATACCGGCTCGTTTCGCCACTTCTTTGGCTAAATCGATATCAAAACCTACGATTTCGCCCTTATCATCACGGAAGCCCATTGGTGGGAAATTGTCATCCAAACCGATTACAATTTTCTTCGGTAATTCAGTGGCGGCCGCTTTATCTTTATCGGCGTCATTACCACAACCGGCTGCAAACGCCGCCATCGTAAACATTGCCAGGCCCAAGGCCAACATCTTCTTCAACTTCATAACTAAGTCCCCTCTTTCTGTTTTCTCAATCCAAAGCATTAGTTTTAATTCATGAACTCATTATACTTTATCTAACTAAAGAAGTAAAGAGTTAAATTTTAATTTATACTTCTAATTAATCATAGGAACTTTTACCAAAAGTCATAGTTATGAAATAGACCGGCCGGCCTTTTTAATTTCAAAACAGCAAATTCGGCCTATACACTAACAAAAAACGGTCCGACAAAAGCCGGACCGCTGCACGTTCACTGTTATTTACATGGCAGTATGACTGCGTTCATCAATAACCGACAACAATTTAAGTTTATCCTTATAGGTTACGAACTGTAAGTCCACCATTACGATAAGGATACCCCCGCTTTCGGTTACCATGTGGATTTCTTCCCAATTAGCGGTAAAACCGATAATTTGAGCATACGGAATAAAATTGTAGTAATGGTCACCATTCCAGAGCATGTCAATGCGCTCCCAAAGACTACTCGGCCGACGTCTGATGACAATCCCCTTTTCACAAACGTAGACCAACGGGCGTCTTTGTCTTGTCATGCGCCATACACAAAAACCTACAATGATGTAGTCAATCGCGATATGATTCCAAACCACACCGCGTTGTGAATGCCACACGGCCCAAGTAGCCACGGCACCAAAAAACAGCCACATAACCCAAGATACTAATATATAATCGGCAAACGTTTCCTCTACTTCACCGCAAGGAAAGCGTTCGGTTACTTCACGTACTTCCATATTCCCACCTCCAGCATCAGCCCAAGGTTCCCCTAAATACAGATAATTATTTACGATGAAGGCCCATAGCAAGCTCTACGTCACGATATGTTTTGCTTGCCTTTTCACGAGCTTTAACAGCCCCTTCGTCGAGAATGCGATCCAATTCAGGACTGTCGATTAAGTCATTGTAACGTTCATGAATCGGGCGTAATGTGTCTACCAACAATTCGGCTACGTCTTTTTTAAACGTGCCGTAGCCCTGACCCACATAGCGTTGTTCGATGGTTTCATACGATTCTTTGGTGATGGCCGCATAAATTCCCATCAAGTTGGAAATGCCCGGTTTATTTTCTTTGTCATAATGAACGGAGTTTTCCGAGTCAGTCTGAGCTCGTTTAATCTTCTTAACGATTGTCTTTTCATCATCCAACAAGCGAATGGTAGCCATCTGATTGTCATCGGATTTACTCATTTTCTTAGTCGGTTCTTGTAAGCTCATAACGCGAGCACCGCCCACGCCGAGTTTAATTTCAGGAATAGTGAAAACTTCGCCGTACACGCGGTTGAAGCGCTGGGCCAAATCGCGGGTCAATTCCATATGTTGCTTCTGGTCTTCCCCAACCGGTACATAATTGGTCTGGTAGAGCAAAATATCCGCAGCCATGAGTGGCGGATAGGTCAACAAACCGGCCGGAATGGAGTCACCCCGTTTTTGCGATTTATCTTTGTACTGTGTCATGCGTTCCAATTCGCCCACGTAGCTGATCGTCGTCATAACCCAACCTAAGCGTACATGTTCCGGTACTTCGGACTGTACGAACAAGGTAACTTTCTTAGGGTCGAGGCCTACGGCTAAATATAGTGCAGCCAAGCGACGAGTGTTGGCAAAAAGTTCTTTTGGATCTTGCGGTACCGTGATAGCATGCTGGTTTACGATACAGTAGTAGCATTCATCGCTCTCCTGATAATCCAAAAAGTTACGCAACGCGCCTAAATAGTTGCCTAAGGTCAATTCACCGCTCGGTTGAATGCCTGAAAAAATAACTGACATAAAAATTCCTCCTATAAAGATTTCGTCCTCTCTCACACCGGCGAAATCTTTTGTATGTATTATATATTATTGTACCCCGAAAACGTCATTCTGTACATGAAAAATAACCGTGGCTACATCTTCATATAGCCACGGTTAGGATTCTAAAAATCAATAAGCAATTATTCAACCGTTACGGATTTAGCCAAGTTTCTTGGTTTATCAACGTCGGTACCGCGCGTAATGGCTGCATAGTAAGCCAATAACTGCAATGGCACAACGGCCAAAATAGGGGCCGTAAATTTATCGGAGCGTGGTACAAAAATTGTGTGGTCCACATATTTGGAAATTTCCGTATCACCGGCCAGACCGAGACCGATAACAACCGCATCACGAGCTTTAACTTCCTTAATGTTGCTCATCATTTTTTCGCGTACATCTTCCTGGGTTGCCAAGGCGATAACCGGCACACCTTCTTCGATGAGGGCTAAGGTACCGTGTTTCAATTCGCCGCCGGCGTACGCTTCCGCATGGATGTACGAAATTTCTTTCAATTTCAAGGAACCTTCCATGGCTACGGCATAGTCGATGGAACGGCCCAAGAAGAACGCATCTTCACGGAAACCGTAGTTTTTGGCAAATGCTTTAATATCATCAACCGTTTCAAAGATTTCATTGCATAGAGTTGGCAATTCATGTAAATCGGTTAAGATTTTTTCTGCCAAAGCAGCATCCAATTTGCCGTTCAATTTACCGATGTAAACAGCGAGTAACAATAAAGCTACGAGCTGCGTTGTGTAAGCTTTCGTAGAAGCAACGGCGATTTCAGGGCCGGCCCAAGTGTAAATTACTTGGTCTGCTTCACGAGCGATGGAAGAACCTACAACGTTAGTTACCGCCAAGGAACGAGCGCCGCGGCGTTTTGCTTCTTTTAAAGCCGCCAAGGTGTCGCTGGTTTCACCGGACTGACTAATAACAATAGCCAAGGTATTTTTATCAGTCAACGGATCGCGATAACGGTATTCGGAAGCGATATCTACTTCTACCGGAATGCGCGCCAATTGTTCAATATAATATTTAGCTACCAAACCTGCATGATAAGCGGTACCGCAAGCAGTAATCAAAATACGGTTAACGGACGCTACATCAGCCGGTTCCCAACCCAATTCTTCGAAGATAACATCTTTGTTATCTTTGGAAATACGACCGGTCAAGGTATCGCGAATTGCTTTAGGTTGTTCGTAGATTTCTTTTAACATGAAATGTTCAAAACCGCCTTTTTCAGCTGCTTCTGCATTCCAAGTTACATGGTATACTTTTTTATTGATTAAATTACCCGCCAAATCGCTTACACGTACGGAATCTTTAGTAACAACCGCTACTTCACCGTCGTTCATGATAAAAGTATCACGGGTGTGATTGATAATGGCCGGAATATCGGAAGCGATGAAGTTTTCACCTTTACCGAGACCGATAACGAGAGGGTTATCTTTTTTAGTACAAATGATACGACTTGGATCGTCGGCGCACAAAATAACCAAAGAGTAAGAACCTTCGATGCGTTGTAATACGCGACGAACGGTACCTTCAAAGTCTCCGTCGTATAAGTCAGCCAATAAGTGGGCTACTACTTCCGTATCCGTTTCGGATTTGAATTCGTAACCTTTTTTGATTAATTCTTCTTTAATCGGTAAGTAATTTTCTACAATACCATTATGTACAACGGCAAATAAGCCTTTAGCATCGGTGTGCGGATGAGCATTCATATCCGACGGACGGCCGTGAGTGGCCCAACGAGTATGACCGATACCTATATGACCCGGATTTGGGTCGTTTTTAACAATGCCTTCCAAGTTAGCCAAACGGCCCACTTTTTTCTGCACTTTAATTACATTATTCGGACCGATTACGGCAATCCCGGCAGAGTCATAGCCGCGATATTCGAGCTTAGACAAACCATCCAACATAAACTGGGACGCATCTTCAAATCCAATATATCCTACAATACCACACATGGTTGTATCCTCCTGTAAACAGACTACTCCAATTGCTTCGTATAAGTCTTTTGTTCTCATCGTCACCGATAGACATTGTAACTTATATAACGACTGAAGCCGGCCGAGAGGCATCCGCTGATGTTTCGATACTCCTCTACCTCGTCTACTGAAATCGGCTGTCCCCGATCAGTGCCTGCGCTATTCGCCTTTACGAATTTGGTTCTCTCCTTTACTTAAGTTGCGACAGTCTTGCAGTAGCCTGCTGTACACGCATTAGAGACTTTATTTAATCATCTGTAAGCATATAGAGAGCATACAAAAAGTTTCTGAATATATCTCTCAACAAAGCATACTGCGTTAATATATTATAACCGATACCGGAATTAAAGTAAAGAAGGCCAAAAAGCGTGAAAAATCCATAGCAGGCAAGCATCTTGATACTCCAAGACGCTTATCATGCTATGGATTTTGATTATTTTATATCTTTATTCTTTTATGCTCAATGAAGAGCCCCTAAGGTCATTCAGCTATGCATCAATTAGCCTTACTCTTCTACAAGACCTTGTTCACGACCGATGGTTTCAGCCACGGTATGACAAATGCGTTCCAATTGTTCATGGTCCGGACCTTCCGCCATAACGCGGATTAACGCTTCCGTGCCGGATGGGCGCACCAAGATGCGACCGTTTTCACCAAGCTCACGAGCGGCTTCGGAAATTTCTGCCTGAATGAGCGGATTTTCATCCCAACCCGTTTTTGTTACTACATGAACGTTGATAAGCAATTGCGGATATTTCACCATAACTTTTGCCAATTCCGATAAAGGTTGACCGGATTTTTTAAGCAATGCAAGCATCTGCACGGCGGTCAATAAACCGTCACCGGTGCTGTTATAATCGAGGAAAATAACGTGACCGGACTGTTCACCGCCGATGGAATAACCGTCGGCACGCATTTTTTCAAGTACATAGCGATCGCCTACAGCGGTAGCAAAGGTTTTCATACCCATTTCTTTAGCCGCTTTGTGGAAACCGATGTTACTCATAACGGTGCCTACAATCATGTCTTGCTTCAAACGGCCCTGTTCTTTAAGCTGTTTGGCGCAGAGTAACATGATTTGGTCGCCGTCGAGGGTCTGACCTTTTTCATCAACCAAAAGGCAACGGTCCGCATCACCATCGTTGGCAATCCCCACATCGGCGCCGTATTTCACAACAGCGGCCTGGAGGCCTTCCATATGAGTGGAACCGGCGTTTTCATTGATATTAACGCCGTCAGGATCAACATTGATGGCGATAACTTTGGCACCTAATTTCTCAAATACTTCAGGACCTACAGCCGAAGCGGCTCCGTTGGCACCATCATATACCACAGTCAAGCCTTCGAGGGACACATCTACGGTACTTTCTACGAAAGCGGCGTATTCATGAGCCAATTCACGGCTGTTCAAAATACGACCGATATCGGCACCTGTAGGCCGTTCCAAATTATTTTCGCTGCTTTGACTGCATAATTCTTCCAATTCATCTTCTACGGCATCCGGCAATTTAAAGCCTTCGCGGTCGAAAAATTTAATCCCATTATCAGGGAATTTATTATGAGATGCGGAAATAACAACACCCGCATCCCAACCATGTTTGCGTACTAAATAGGCAACGGCAGGAGTCGGTACAACACCGGCTACCACTACATCGCCACCTACGGAGCAAATGCCGGCAGCCAATGCGTTTTCAAGCATAGCCCCGGAAATACGAGTGTCGCGCCCGATAAGGAATACGGGACGTTTCTTTTGACGGCCGAAATATGATCCTGCCGCACGTCCCAAATGATACGCCAATTCAGGCGTCAAAAAAGCATTTACTACGCCACGCACCCCATCGGTGCCAAATAATCTAGACATTACGCTTCTCCTTCCTGCGCCTTCAACGGCTTATACGCAACCATAACACGAATGGCTGTTTCCGCACCATCCAAAGCGGCACTCATGATACCGCCTGCATAGCCGGCTCCTTCACCCATAGGGTATAGTCCCTTGACCGTCGGCGATTGCCGATCATCATCCCGCAAAATGCGCAATGGTGAGGAGGTTCTCGTTTCTACACCGGTCATACAAATCTGAGGTTCATCAAATCCTTTAATACGACGTCCGAAATACGGTAACGCTCGCTCCATTACGTCCGTCACATAGGTTGGCAAACATTCATGGAGGTCTGCCGCCACTACGCCGGGACGATAGGAATGCGGTGCTGCCGCATTCCCTTCCGGCACAGTCCCTTTTTGACGGGCCAAGAAATCGCCTACCGTCTGCAGCGGTGCTTTATAGTCATGACCGCCCAACTCAAAGGCTTTCTTTTCCCATTCACGCTGGAAGGCTACGCCGCCGAGCGGATGGTTCCCGAAATCATCAGGCCCAACCGTAACCACTAAGGCACTGTTGGCCACACCGCTGGCACGAGCATATAAACTCATGCCGTTCGTAACCACGTGACCGTCTTCCGACGCGGAGGCCACCACTTCACCGCCCGGGCACATACAGAAGCTGTACGCCGTACGCCCGGTTTCTTTATCATGGTAGACAACAGAGTATTCCGCCGCCCCCAGGCCCAATTCAGCCGGCTCGATGCCGTACTGAGAAATATCAATCATGGACTGCGGATGCTCGATACGCACGCCTACGGCAAAAGGTTTACTTTCCATGGCAATGCCCGTATTATAGAGCATTTCATAGGTATCGCGAGCACTGTGACCGACCCCGGCCAATACCAGGCTCGTGGGAATTATTTCTTCATCATTCACTTCAACGCCGACCACCTGATTAGCTGCCAACTGAAGTTTGGTAAGTTTCGCACCGAAGCGCACTTCACCGCCCCAGGCGATAATCTGCTCGCGCATGGCCTTCACCATACCACGCAAAACATCAGTCCCTACATGGGGTTTATGTTTGTAGAGAATCTCTTGCGGCGCCCCGAATTGAACAAAATATTTGGCGATTTCATGGAGTCGCGGATGGGTAACGCGGGTGGTTAATTTACCATCCGAGAAAGTACCGGCACCACCTTCACCGAATTGTACATTCGATTCGGCTTTGAATTCGCCGGTTTGCCAAAAGGTTTCCACATCATGAGAGCGTTGATCTACATCTTGGCCGCGCTCCAATACGATGGGACGATAGCCTTCACGGGCGAGGTAAAAAGCCGCCAACATGCCGGCCGGACCAAAGCCGACCACCACCGGTCGCTCTTTCAGAACCTGCTCGCCATGTACAATCGGTTCCGGTTCGATAGGCTCCATGGTGCTCACATTTTTATCACGGCCAAGCTTTTTCATAACCACCACTTCGTTCTGCACCGCTACGAACAAGGTATACACGAAGGTAATATGCGGTTTTTTACGAGCATCTACGGCTCGTCTCACTACATGAATCTCTTGAATCTGATCTTTTAAGACAGGAAATTTATGAACAAGTAAGGCTTCCAGGGGATTTTTATTTTTTACATCCACTCGAAAATTAATTATTCTGAGCATTAGTGTCTCCTAAATATTTTTTGACGATTTCTACAATTACGTGCACTCTCGCCGGAGTTGCCGTATAGTTTTCGTTCGATACTAAATCATAGTCCCCTTCAATATTGGCAACTTGGCCGTTAAGCGGAATATCTATAGTACGAACTTCAGTGAGGTCTTTAATGACCCCTTCTTTGCCGCTCACAAGAACTTGTTGCGGCTCTACGGTAACGCTCTTAACTGCATACTCATTGCTCAAGGTACCGGTTAAATTGGCTACAGCCGGTAAGTTTTTCTCAAAACGAATCTGCTCTAAGTCAATTTGAGCCTGCCCTTGGCGTGGCGTAATTGTTACATTGTCTACCGCCTTGCCCGCTGTATCAACAGCCACCATCATACCGGAGGCAGTAAAATCAGCGCGGCGATCATTCATTTTAACGCGCAGTACCACATGGGCTACTGCATCAACTTGCTGTTTCGCACCGCTTACGGTTACCACTTTCGGCACCGTGTTTATGGATTTAATGGCCACGTCTTCAGGGACTTTGCCGAGCTGTTGTACCTCTACCGGTACTTCACGCAAGGTATATTCATCCACATTTACGTTCACCGAATCCGGCGTCATGCTCACGAGGCTTACCCCGGAAGGTGGGGTAAACTGCACCTGAATATTTTGCTGACCCGGTGCCACATCCCCCATATCCATATAGGCTTTAAGGGTGCTTTGATTAATGGCTAAGATGGAATTACGCGGTCCGCGCAAGTGGATATGCACTTCCGACGGAATATTTTCAACTACATATTGGGAATTCAAATTTTGCATCTGCACCGGTACGGTGTAATTAATATCCACAATCGGATTTTGTTCCTTCATTACAAAGAACCACAATAAAATGGCACCTAAGAGGGACAAAATTTTAGCCATCCAATGACCTTGAATTTTATGAATAAAACGCATCATTTTTTAGCCCTCCATTTCTTCAAGAAGGACAACGCGTTCTTAGGACGTTCCATGAAGGCACGCAAGGATTCGCGCAATTGTTCTTCCGGTAAATGACGGTAAATATGACCGCCGTAAGTATAGGAAATTTTACCGGTTTCTTCACTCACTACCAATACTACCGCATCAGCCTGTTCACTGAGGCCGATAGCCGCACGGTGACGCGTCCCCAATTCAGTGCTTAAGGACCGATCCTGCGTCAACGGTAATAAACAGCCCGCCGCCATAATGCGATTGCCGCGAATAACAACGGCACCGTCATGAAGCGGTGTATTCGGAATAAATATGTTATTTAAAAGTTCTCTAGACACCTTACCGTCAATCTCGATGCCTGTATCGATGATTTCGCCGAGCCCCACTTCACGTTCAAATACAATGAGCGCACCGATGCGATCACGGGACATGACTTTCGCCGACGCCATTACTTCATTTACTAAACTATCGATTTCAACTTCACTCACATCTTGTGATTTTGAAAAAAGTCGTCCACGGCCCAATCGTTCCAACGCACGGCGCAATTCCGGCTGAAATACTACCGGCAACGCAACCAATAAGACCGTCATCCCTTGCTGCAACAACCAGCTGATAACGTGTAAATCAAAGAAACGGCTGGCCACATTAATAAGACCAAGTACAATAAGGCCTTTTAACAGCGCCATAGCGCGAGTGTCTCGAATTTGTTTATATAGATAATATAATAAAACCGCTACCGATAAAATATCGACTAAGTCACCGAAGCGGAATGTTTCAATTAAACCTTGCAACTGTGCCATCATATATAACCACTCCTCAGGAGGTTCACAAATAAATAAAGAGTACACTGCGCTAACGCACAGGTACTCTTTTATTTTACCTTATTTTGAGAGTGCTGTAAATTTGATAACCAATAATTACAACGGATTATACATTCTGCGTTTCAATCCAAACGTCCAGGTTACCGCCGCATACCATGCCTTCTTTAACAGCAGCATCATCATTCAAATCCACCATAATTCGACGATGAGCTTCTTTTAACTTAAGAGCCTCTAAGGCACTCAAACGGATTTCGTTTTCTGCCCGGCCGCCGCCGATGGTACCAAAAATAGAGCCGTCCGGATGTACCACCATAGTGGTGCCCGCTTTGCGCGGTGTAGATCCGTGAGTCTGCAAAATTGTGGCAATCGCCAAGGTATCTTTCTCATGTCCTTGTAAATAGCGGACAAATTCTCGTTTCATGCTTACTTCGCTCCTTCCGATAAGAAACCGCCCTTATGACCACGAGTTACTGCCAGATATTCGCTTACAATAGATAAGGCGATTTCTTCCGGTGTTTGTGCGCCCAACGACAAGCCGATAGGTGCGTAAATTTTATCTAATTCCGTCTGGGTCCAGCCTTCTTCTTTTAATACTTCAAAGGCATGATACACCCGTTTATGACTGCCCATCATGCCCATATAGGTGGCATCTACCAAATGGCGTACCTGATGAAGACAAATGCTGTCGTATTCATGAGCTCTGGTTACGATGATGATACCCTTATAGTTGTTAAGCGGCAACTTTGCTGCCAGATTATTAAAATCAATGCATTGACGACGAACGCGTTCATCGAAAAAGTCGGGCCGTAAATATTCGGGACGGTCATCGGCTACGGTTACATGACAGCCGATAAATAATAGCATATCCGCAATACAGCGACTCACATGGCCGGCGCCCAGCACTAATACTTCCGGATCTTTTTCAACCGGTTGTACAAAGCATTCCATAGCTCCCAAATTCAATACTTCGGGGCGTTGTTCCGGATTGATGCAGATGCCATCAACCGCATCACCATATACCACTTCGCCTTTTTCACTATACAATACTTTATCTCCTTGTCGTTCACCACTTAAAACAGTCACCATGATTGATTTTTCATCTTGTGACAAACGCTTTTCAATTACATCATATAAACTCATAAAAACCTCAAATTCTACCTTAATGTAAATCTATATCGGACGACATCCCTTTATGGGCCGTCTGCTTTTTAGATTCTTCATACAAAAATGCCATTATAGCTTCCATAACACCGCCGGCTACCGCCAAGGCCTTATCGGAAATGCTATAGCAGTGAGATTTCTCGCAACGAGCGTCCACATCGGCTAATTTAAAGCCCTTCGTTACCATCAAACCGGATGCCAACACGCCGCGCAAAATGCCGGCAATCTGAGAGACAACCGGTGTTCCGTCAACAAAACCGATGGTTTCACCGGCTTCCACTTCTTCACCGATATGACGGCGCGCCGTAAATAAACCGTCACACGGGGAATGCATAACCCGCTCAATGGTATAGCCGCCTACATTACCGGGCACACCCGTATTCGGTAAAGCGGAGCCGTCATAAATACAACGGCCCAAAGTGTGACCGCGCATAGTTTCCACTACGACATTTACATCATCACCGGCGGTGAAGCCCGGTCCGCAACCGATTACCAGCGGCGCATCGTCATTGCGCGTACCTACATTGCGTTTGGCCAAAATGGCATCCACCACCACATCCGGCGTCAAGGCCTCCAGCACGGTTCGGTAGTCCTCAGTCACTACCGGTATTATATCTTCGCCGCGCTCCAAAATAGCTTTAGCTTCCGCCAAAGTCACATGGCGCGCCACGTAACGTTCCAATAAAACTTCCCCGCGATGCACAGCCGACCCATAACACACCTTGCGACGAATCATCGTAGGAATCGGTAATTCATTAATCACAACAGGAAAACCGGCGCGGCGTAAGCGATACACACAACCGGAGGCAATATCGCCGCCACTGCGCATTAATATTAATGGTTTCATATTTTTCCTCGCCTATTATACAACTGTTCATATTCAAACGGCGTATCTACATCAACGCCGATAGGTTCTGAAATTTCGATAAATTGCACATACTCTTTAGCCGCCCCTCGAATCAGACGGCGACCCCCTTCATCCCCCACTAACTGTTGTAAAGCGTCTTTCCAATCAGGTGAAAAAATAACCGGATTGCCCCTTTCTTTATTCGGCCCATACAAAGGACACAGAATGGGCTTATCATTTTGCTCAAGTTTACTGTAGGCAACTTGCATTTGCCCTGCAGCCTCTTTCGTCATCAGCGGTTGATCCGCCACGGCGCAAAGCACAGGCCTTGCAGAATCAGCCAGGGCGGCGATTCCCAGAGCCAATGAACGGCTTTGCCCCGCTTCCGGTTTTTCGTTATAAACAGCAGTAAAGCCACATGCATTTACTATGCGTGCCGCTTCCTCTGCCCGTTCTCCCCCTATAACTACAATTCGTTTGCCTCCCAAGTCACCGTATACCTGACAGGCGGCTTCTAACAGAGTACCTCCACGCCATGGCAACAAGACTTTGGAGGTCCCCATGCGGCGGCTGAGCCCAGCCGCCAAAATCACTACATCAATTTCCATTGTGTATTCCTAATCACTGCTGATTTTTAAAAACCCGGCTTATGCATCAGCTTATGCATATAACCTTGTTTTGTGCGAAAATTCCTACAGTCTTTCTATTGCCACTGAATAACGCGGGCAATTTCGCAGCTGGCTTTATAGCCGTCGGCCAAAACAATCATAGAGAATTTGCTGTCCGCTAAGGCGTCAAGGAAGGAATCGATAATGCGATGCTGCACCGTATCATAACCGGTACAGAATAAAATTCGCTTACCTTGGCTGTACTGGAACAGACCTTGCGGATGCAGTACCAAGCGCGCCAACATAGATGGCGTAACTACGGCCCCTTCGGCACGTTCCATAATCTGCGCTACAGCGCCTAAATTATGAACATGTTCCTCCGTAAGTTCAGTGCCGAGCATTTGTAAATTTACTACCCCGATGGTAGTCGTCGTTTTGGATGGGATAATCGGTTCCGTCGTTTTTGGTGCTTTTACCCATTTTTCTTTAGCACCATCCGCTTCAACCAAAATTTGCCAATTTGGATGTACCATATACATCGCATCAATAGCCTGGGGCTTCAAGGAGGTTACTTTGGTGCCGTCCACACCGCTGAACCAAGCTGCACACCGTCCCCGCTGCATAGCTTTGTGACATGCATCTTCCGCATCATTAAAATCAGTCCCGTAATAGGGATTCCACAAAGCTACCTGAGATTCATACAGTTTGGTAGTCGTCGTAACTAATGTCGGCTGTCCTATTAAACCTGCATATTCTACCAATTTAGACAATACAGTTGTCTTACCGCCAGCCCCTACAATGGCTGTAATCCCCGGTTCAATCAACGAATTCCAATGTTTAGCTTGAATCATCATGGCCGTTCCTCCTCAGTACGAGCACGTTTAGCTCGAAATTAAATACCTACCCTTTATTCTTTCGCCATCAAGGCCTGAAATACCTTTTCTGAAATCATAGGTAATGTAGTTAATTCTGCTCCGCAAGCATTTAAGATGGCCCCTTGAATGGCCGGACAGGATGTGTTAATGACTACTTCGCCGATAGATTTCACACCGAAAGCGCCGGTCGGCTCATGCGATTCTACAAAATCTACATGGAGCGTTCCCATATCGAGGCGCGTCGGAATCTTATAACGCATCAGATTATTAGTTTCCAAACGGCCCGTGCTCGAATAGTTAATTTCTTCCGTCAAAGCCATACCGATGCCTTGCACAATACCGCCTTCCGCCTGCACTTTGGCAAGCTTCGGATTCACCACCGTACCGCAATCTACTACGGCATAATAATCAAGCGGTGTTACCTGACCCGTTTCCGTATCGACACTCACTTCCGCAATACCTACCATGAACGGTGGCGGTGACGTATGACTACCCCAGGTGGCAAAACCGACGAGTTGCTGTGCTTCATGACCAAAGCTGACCATCAACTTCGGTGCCAATTCCTGAGTCGTCATGGATTTTTGGCCATCCTTGGTTCTGGCCGTTACGCCGTCAAAATCAATATCTTCTTCGGCCACTTCCAAATACATAGCAAACGTCTTAAGCAATTTAGCCCGTAAATCTTCCGCGGCCAATTTAGCGGCCGTTCCCGTTACATAGGTTGTACTGGATGCATACGAACCCGGATCGAACGGTACTACGTCGGTATCTGCTTCATAACAAGTCATATGATCAATCGGACAGCCCAATACTTCACAGGCCATCTGCATCAAAATCGTGTTAGCCCCGGTGCCCATGTCAGTGGAACCGGTATACAAAGTGTAATAGCCGTCATCTTGGAGCTTAATTTCTACCGATGCCGTATCCACATTGGCTACGCCGGACCCTTGGAAGGCCAAGGCCACGCCCAAGCCGCCGCGATGCGTTTCGTCAATCTGCCAACTGTGAGGGCGTTCATCCCAACGAGCCATCGTTTTGGCTTTCGCAATCGCTTCTTTTAAAAGACCGGATTCAAGCACTTCGTCCGGCGCGTAAACCTGCGAACGTTCGCCCACATTAATAAGGTTTTTGAGGCGTAATTCAATTTCATCGACGCCCATCTTTTTAGCGAGTTTAGTCACCGCACATTCGAGCGGCCACAAGGCTTCCGTAGCACCGTAACCGCGGAACGCACCGCCGGCCATGTGATTGGTGTACACAATATTGGATTCATAGCGAACCGCTTTGCCCTTATTGTAAAGGGGCACCGATTTATGTTCGCCCGCCGTAAAAGTGGTAAAAGCATGAGTGCCGTAAGCGCCGGCATCCGAGATAGCCACCATGTCGATAACTTGAATGATACCGTCTTTAGTGGCACCCAAACGAATCTTCCATTCACGAGCGTGACGGCTGGTTGAACAGTTATTAGCTTCATGACGGTCATAAATCAAAACGGCCGGTTTTTTCAAAGTCCAAGTGACAAAAGCGGCATATAGTTCCGTACAGGCTGTTTGCTTAGAACCAAAGCCTCCGCCGATACGAGGTTTAATTACGCGCACTTTCGTAGCGGGAATTTCCAAGGCTCGGGCAATATGTCGACGCACATGGAACGGAATTTGCGTCGAACTGGTACAAACTAAACGACCAAACTGATCAAGCGTACAGAAGGTACGGAATGTTTCCATCGCCGTCTGCAATGTGGCCTGATCAAAATAGGTGTCTTCCACCACATAGTCACATTTAGCCAATTCCCCTTCAATATCGCCTACCACACGGCTGTAAGAACAGGCCAAGTTGCGCTTCGGATCGCCGCCTACGGGCATATTGTAATGAAGATCATCTTCCGGATGAATCACCGTCGGATGGTCCAGCGCCGTACGCATATCGAGAACCGGCTCCATCACATCATAAGTTACCCGTACTACTTTCATGGCCTGCAACGCTGTGGCTTCGTCCTTCGCTACGATGAGAGCGACCGCATCCCCTACATAACGTACATACTGATCCAGAATCAAGGAATCATAGGCGGATGGTTCCGGATAGGATTGGCCTGCCAAAGTGAACCGCGTCTTCGGCACATCTTTATAAGTAAAAACCGCTTCCACGCCCGGTAACTTTAGAGCTGCCGTAGCATTAATGTCTAAAATTTTAGCCATCGGATGCGGACTGCGGAGCACCTTAATAACCAACGCATGAGGCGGCACAAAATCTTCGGTATACGCAGCACGGCCGCTCAAAATCGTAGCGGCATCTACTTTTTTATAAGACTTGCCTACATGTTGGCGCGCCTTTAATGCTTCACTCATGCCTCTACCTCCTCCAAGTAACGACGAATGCCGCGTAAATGTGATTCATAACCGGTACAACGGCATAAATTACCTACGAGAAAATCTTTAATTTCTTCGTCGGTGGGATTCGGATTTTGACGGCGTAACGCCATGGCACTCATCATCATGCCCGTCGTGCAGTAACCGCATTGATCGGCCCCTTCGGCAGCCAAACAATCCGCTAAGAGCGCCGCTTCATCGGCGAGGCCTTCCAACGTTGTCACTTCATGACCGGCCGCCCGATAGGTCGGATAGGAACAAGATAAGATAGTCTTACCATCCAGCCATACTGTACAAAGGCCGCAATTCAGCGTATCGCAACCGCGACGCGTACTGAAATAGCCTTGACCGCGCAAGGTAGTCAATAACATTTCATCCGGTTCAACCGACACTTGTAGTTTTTTACCATTTATTATCAAACTTACCTCCACTGCTCTACCTCCTGCACCAAACGTTTTACCAATACCTTTGTCATAGCTGCGCGATAATCTGCCGACGCATGCGAATTCGTCTGAAACGCGATTTCATCGGCCGCGGTAGCCATCGCCTCTTCGAGGGTCGTAATCCCTTTAGCACTCAATAATTTACCGGCCTTAACCGCTTCACGCACTGCTGCGGGACGACAGCCGATATAAATGTGATAGCCTGTTTCATCTTTACGAATTGAGCCGGTCAAAAACGGAAAATCACTCGTCGATTTACGCAAAGTATGAATAGCCACGGCTGTTACTTTCTTAGGCACACGGATTTCAACGAGCACATCTTTTTCCTTAAAATTCATGTACTCGGATAATGGCATGACGCCGTTCTGATGAAGCATAACTTCTGCTTCTAAAGCCAATAAAGCGGGTAAAATATCCGAAAAACCGAAGCGTGCCGCCACGGATCCTCCCATAGTGGCCATATTGCGAAATTGCACGCCCAAAATCGGATGCACAGCTTTTACCAAAAGGCCTTTCGCATAAGTCTGAAACGGCGCAAACCGTTCCACGTCACCTTGCGTAGCCATGGCACCGATAGCATAATAATCGTCTTCTTCACGAATATAATCAAGTCCCAACCCGCTCATATCAATAACCGAAGGCCAACGCCATTTCCCTAAGCCGATCCAACAACCGCCGGCCAAAAATGGAGCTGTTTTAAATTTCAAGGCCATTTCATAAGCCTCGGCAACCGTCTTCGGCTGCAATAATTGCCGATACATCAACATGATGTCCTCCTAATTATACCTATAAAACTTGAATTGTTGTACACTTTTATTATAAAAGTCTACCGTCAGCAATACATAAAATTCTCGCTTTTTTGAGGAAAATTTGTCATAATAACTGTATTATGATAACACAAGCCCCAAAAGCGCGCATTTTACAAAGCTTAATACGCCAATACACAAAAAGAGGCGGAAAAAGGGGCAAACACAATATATTATCACCTCTCAAAAGCCACTCAATTATAAAACGTTGGGTGGTTTTTTTATCTAACCCCACAATAGAATACATTCTTCTTTGATTATTATATCCTATATTGTGAAGTTTGAATATCAGTTCAAGAACTGTTGTAGCCACAGAACAATAATATTTATTATTCCGAATCGTCATTCAATGTTTATATTCCTACTTTTTATAATTCTATTTATCGTTTTCGACATATTCTTGTATAAAACGTTCTAATTCGTCAAGCTTCCGCTGCTGCTCATCTATACGAAGAGCGCTCAAAATCGCATTACAGGCAATTATAATTGTGTTAGCCGTTTTACTATCTACTTCTTTATTTATTACCATGTTAGCAATGCGAGCAAGTGTTTTTCTTACATCAGCCGGCTTGCTTAGTCTTAGGCTTAATCGTTTTTTACCCATTCGTACGTTCCCCCTTCCTGTAATTCTCTATGATACCCCGCCACCACCATTGGCGAAATATCATCTATGATTAACACGGTATCTTCATTATATCCGGACTTCTCATATAATGCCTGTTCCGCTTCTTCATAACTTGAATAGTTTACTTTTTTCAGCCCTCTAGCCGTACTCATAGTTAGAGTTGGCTTGTTATTTTCATCTAATTCTAAAATAGCTACGCCAATAGTATTTAAATCATCAACTTTATCTTTCATGCATATTAACAATTTGTCTATGCGATCCATATTTTCACCTCGTTTTACAAATTCATAGCCATGTACTAATTTTCGATATTCCTTTTTCCTCTCGTTCCTTCATGCGCCCCAAATACTTAATCACTAAATTATTAACACTTTCCGGTGTTTTACCATATAAAGCACCTACATGCGATGCCGTTTTATTTTCTATTACAACGCTTATAACTCGCCTTAGCGCTTCAAAACTCGTGTTGTGGTCTAAATCACAACAAGCATATAAAGCCCTTTTCACATCACCAATTAACGTTTCACGCTCTTTTTCTATCTCTCTTATTTCCACAGTATATTCTTCACGTTTTGCCACTATTGCGCCAATAGAATCGCCCTTGCGCCCGCCTCGTTGAGGGCTTGTGCTGCTAGTGGTTATACTATCAAGACTGCACAATTTATCTTGTAGCCTTTGAATGCGCTTATTCAACTGAATGAGGTGTAATGTTTTATTGTAATAGCTTAATTCTTGCATCTCATACGCTCCTATATGTCATTTCATAATTAACTAGGGTATTTATACCTAACACAACCATAAAACACCGTACGCCTCAAATAAGAAGACTATTTTTTAAGAAAATAGCCACAAGAAGCGACTTTTTCACCTCTTGCGGCTGCATGTACATAAAACTAATTATTCAGTGGCTACCGTGGTAGTAGGCTGATAATAAATAGCGTCTTTCTTATTATCAAGTACAAAAGCATCATATGCCAAACGCCCTTCTACTAAAAAGCCGTTGATGCCCGGCGGGTTATCGTGTACTACATAATCACTCAATTTTCTAGGGGCTACCGTTGCAGCTGGGTGAACTACCATAAAACCAAAGTTTTTAGGTAAGCGGGCTGCAGGTACTTTCATGATAGTCATACCGTCAAGGCTACTAATAACACCACGCAAGCGCATATCATTGCCTACATCGGTATTCATTACAATATCTTTACACTGTTTCATTAAGAAATAAATATCCGGTGTTACCACCAATACACGCCCGGCTTCCGGTACTTCTTTATTATCCATTGCATTTGTTGCGGTAAGAATTTCAGTAGCGATATTCTCAACGGTCAACGCTTTAGCCTTAGCTTTAATGCCGGCGCCGTTACAAATTTTTTGTAAGATATAACTATCAAATTCGGGAATAGCTACTTCCCTTAATTGACGCTCTAGGGCTTTAGCTGCTCCTAATGCGTCCCCTGTTTCTTCCTCGTCTAATCGGTCAATTACAAATGTAAAAGAACGATCTTGCGATAAGGTCATTTCTTGTGTTGTAGCGTCTAATGGCTGCACTTCACCATAATAAGATTTAGAGTTGTATTTCCCTTCACCTTGCCGGTCATAGTCATACATATTCGATGTACTGATTTTATACACCTTTACAGACTTCACGCCGTCCCATTTGTAGTTTTGGTTAGTTAGTAAATCACTTTTACTTTCTGTACTGAACTTCTCGTCCACTAATTCAGCGTATTTAGAAGCTAATTCAATAGTTGCCATAGTTTATTATTCCTTTCTTTTTAGTCCAAAGGCTTCACGCAATTCATCACGCCTATTATACCCGCTTGCGCCTCGTCCACCGTAACCGCTACCCGGAATTTGTGTACACTTTACAGCCCAGTCATTATTTTTTAGCCATTTTGCAATAGCATCTGACATTAAAGTCGTTTTTCCGTCCTCACCGGTATATGTGATAGATTCATCATCAGCCATATCAGCGCCACCGGTAAATATATGAAGTAGGCTAGATGTATTTACTGCATTGCCCTTATTTAATTCATTAACAATCACATTTTTTATCTTTTCAGATTTTAGCTGTTTTGCCTGTGCTGCTTTATCCTCTTTCAGCTGTGATAATTCAGCTTGTAGGCTTTCCATTTGTTTATTTAATTCGTTCATTGCATCAGCATCAGCACTATAGCGCTTCCGCTCCCGCTCCAAACGTTCTTTTACAATAGTATCTAATTCAGACTGTGTAAACAGTTTTTCAGCCCCATTATTTCCGGTCGGGTTCACGTTGTTTTCGTTGCTCATGTTTTGTTTCTCCTTTTTAAGTCCCTAAAGTTAAGGTATACAACACACCCCGCCATGCGTAGGCAAAGCGGGGTATATTGTTAATCATGATACGGAGGTATCAAGAAAATACCAATAGCAGAATATTCAAAAAAGATTTTGAAAAAAGCAAAGGTATTTAATTATTCACCAAACAAGCCACCACAGCCAAATAAAAAAGCCGTGAGAAATAGCAAAAGAGAGACAACCTCGTTAAAAAGGTCATTTGCTATTCCCACGGCGTTCAGTTTATTATTTAAGCCTTGTACACAAACCTAAATGCAAAACTGTTTATCAGCCTTACTATTATAATTCGTCAACTATAACAGCGGTACTATGCTTATCTAGTTATTAATATTATATCATAAATGGGGGGAGTATATCAATTAAAACCGGCGTATTTACTGAATTCATAGCACTTTTTCGATACAAAATCACGGTATATTTCCCATGTTTTTGGGTTTTCTTTTAGGCTGCACATAAACGATTGTATGTTCACGCCCATTAATTGATTTTGTTGTATATTTCACCTTATATAAATTAGCCTTAAACGGTTTTAATAACTCATTGGCAAGATCCGTATCTTCATTAGCGTCATAACTGATTTTGGCTTTAATCATGTTTCCCCCCTCTTTTAAGAATAAGGGCGTTGTGTGTGCAACGCCCCGGCTTATTTACTCAACCTTTTAAAAACCAAACGTTTTTCAAGTTTTCCCTTTTTAGGGTGTCGGAAATGTCGGGATACTTCCTTTTTAGGGACTCGCAAATCTCGCAATAGCCCTTTTTAGGGAGTCAGAAAAGTCAGAATACTATTTACTAGTAATTAAACGCATGCCGTTTATTTTGCCCGCTTTATAGCACATAATCGCTACTTTTGCCATTAATAAATCACCTGAGCAGCCGGCTTCTAATTCCTTTGAATATACTGATAACACTTCATAAATAGTATCTAAATCAATATTAGATAAATCTGCTCTTACTTCTTTTGGATCCGTTGATAATGTTTCATTAATAATTTTTTTCGTTGTTTCAGTCATGTTCTTTTCCTCCTAGTATGTACTTTGTGCAGGTTTTGGGTTATATGTAGCATCAACATAAAAACAGGTAATTTCTATGCCTTTATACTGAATTACAAACGGTGTAACAACATAGTCATAAAACGGATATGCTCTATAAACTTCATTCAATGCATTTGTCGATGCCACTGTAAAAAACGCCTTTTTTCTATCGCATTCTGTTACTTCTTGCATCAGCTCCATAGCTTCTACCAATTTTCTTTTTTGAAGTTTAGTAAAATCTGTTTCTTCATTAGAACCCGGATATTGAACAACCTTCTTTGCCTGATTCATAGCATTTCACCCCTTTCTGTTGCTAATAACAAATGATGTGTAGCATGAAAACCCTTTTATTTATTGACTTTATCGACATTTGCTACAGATGCAACAAATTTTTTCAATTTCTTATATGCTTAATTTTATTTATACTTACATTTCTCTTTAATAAGAAAATATCAGTAGCATTTGTAGCTTTAACCTTTCAAGCCTTGATATTACTAATTTTTTCTTGCTACGGATTTATTATTAAATTTGTAGTGTTGTGTATCATTTTGTAGCGTTATCGCCTATATGCTCAAAAACTCGTTTTCCTCTAAATTCGCCGTCCCACCGTTGAGCGATTTTATACCCTAGTTCTTTCATGCCTTGATTAAACTTTGTAATACCTAGCGCCTCATAGCCGTACTGCTTGCAAAAGTCTTTGTAATATTTGTAATACTTATTTGTTGGTACTTGCTCCACCGGAACACATATAAATTCTTTTGCGGTTAGGCTTTCATATGGCTCAAACTCGTTGTTTTTCCACATTTCATTAAAAATATGTATTGGGTTTGTTTCATTAAGGCGCTGTTCCGTTTCCTGTTTAACTTCATCACATAAAGTAAATTCTTGATTGTCATATAAACGTTGGAGCCCCTCTAATGCCCTGTTGAGCAATACAGGAAGCCCACCGGCTTTTATTATATCTTTGAGTATAAAAGGCTTCATTTTCCCTTTTAAATTAGCTCTAAATGGAATAGCTACAAAGCGCCTTTTTATGCCGTATGTAGTATCAATAATGCGTAACATGCTGTTAGTGCTGAAAATATGCTTGCATGTTGGATAAATAGTATATCCTTGTTGCCCTTTGTATTCGACTTTTACAGGATCACCACTAACCAATTTTTTTAAATTATCACTCTCTAACAGCGCCTTATTGCTTATATCATCGCCAATGTTAACGGCTATGTGTTCCATGCCGGCTAATTCAAAGCGCCCGCCGTATTTATTAAGTGGTGTATTGCCTACATTCCAACGCCCTAACAGCGCCGTCAACAGGTTAAGAAATGCGCTCTTACCGTTGCCACCTTCACCAACGATAATAAAGAATTTATGTATAAATATTGTAGGTGAAAGACAATAACCGACTATTTCATAAAGTAACTGCTCTATTTCCTTGTTGCCACAGGTTATTGTACTCATAAACTCATCAAGCACGGCGCATTCTGTTTCTTCCTTTTTGTAATTCGTTGCTATGCGCTTAGTGATGATATGACTTGATGAGTGACTAAAAAACGCTCCATTTTTAACACTGAATACCACGTTAGGCGCTGATACTAAATCTTCATATTTTACTTGAATAATACTAGCTACATCTTCAATGTACCGGCGTACTTCTCTTTGACGGCTGATTGAAATATCGTTCATTTTTTGTCTTATCAATGAATTAAGCATCTCCACCGTTAACGCTGTATATGCCCCCCACTCAGCTTGATAAAACATTAAATCGCGTTTTTTTATATCCTCGTCTTTTTCATCCTTGTGTTGACGGATCCGGCAAATATGAAATTCTTGTATTAATTCATCGCCTAATTTTTGATGTAGGAATTTTCGCCCCTCAAAATATGACGTTTCTAATTCCATATAATGCCACCTTTTATTGATATACCTATGAGAAAATGGTATAATAAAAATAGAGTATAAAGCTTAGTCGCTTTACTTCCCCTTCCGCTCCATGTGTTGCAGCACATGAAGCGGTTTTTTCTTTTTTCTGACATAATGCACACCTCTATTCTTTGAAGGCGGCTAACCGCATTTCATTTTTTAACAGTAAAAACTCATCAAAATCAGCCAATTTTACAAAGGCGCATGTTCTACTAATCTTCTTGAATGATTCTTGATACCTTCCTTCTTTCTTCATTTCATTGAAGATGTTGTAAACAGTCGCCCGCCCTATAGGGTACAACCTCAATAACTCATAAGGTCTTACCCATTCCATTTGCCGCAATTCCTCAAGCGGTCTTTTTTTTGCTGCTCTCATCGTTGAGATCTCCTTTCTTAGAACAACGAATAGAATTATCCACGGTTTAAGAGATGATATATAAGAGGTTTAAACCGTGAATAATTCGTCTACAGGAACGTTTAAAGCCTTAGCTAACTTATTACAAGTTTTTACAGTAGCTTGACGCTTCCCACTAATTACATTGGTTATTGTTACTGTGGCAAGCCCCGCTTCTTTTGCTAAATCTGTAACACTCTTGTTTTGAGATAACATTTCAGACTTAAAACGTTCTTGATTAACTGAAAACATGATATGCATATTTTTTCCACCTCACATTATTGTTTTTTAGAATAACACTACTGTAACTTGATTTTACAATTTTTAGTTTGTTTTGTCAATCGACATTTTTGCTATTGCAAATTACATTCTTTATTTATATAATTACCTTAGAGAGGTGATATAAAATGATTATTTGTAATTTGTCAAAAATTATGGCGGAGAAAGGCTTAAAACCATATCCACTAGCAATGGAGTTAAACGTCTCTAGGACATTCATTGACAGCTTATACCTTAATAATTTTGAACGTTTAAATATGGCTAATGTAGATAAACTTTGCGAATTTCTTGATATTTCACTAAATAATTTGTTTTCTTATGAACCGATTAAGCTGAAAGTCTTATATAACTTGAAAGATTATATAGATATAAAAGAGTTATACCATATACTTATAAAAGGATATTTCATTAATCAAAAAGTCAATTTTAAAGACTATCAACAAAAAAAAGATGAGCCCATTTTATTAAAAATTCCACTCCAATTAATCTACAAGAAGAAAAAAGCAATTTCATTTAACATTATCTGTGAAGAAAACGAATTATTATCACCAAATCCGCAAAAAATATTTATTATATTCATGAATCACTATGAATATGCAGCAACAAACATATTTAACTCATTAGACAAAAACATTAAACAATTTATTTCAGATACACTAGGTATATTTTTTTATTCTCTTATCTCAAGCATGACTGGCAATGAAAACATTGATATGAATATAGACATTAAGGAATTAGAGGGTGAAAGTGTCCCTTATTCAGAAAGAGAAGTAAATATGTCCATACGAATAGATGAGCTGTTATCTGAAAACTATAAATTGCGTAAAAAGTTAGGTATAGACGAATGGTGAGTGAAAGCCTTTCTCCACAGAAAAGGGGAATAAATTATGTGGATAGAGGAAGTAAAGACAAATAAAAAGGGCGTGCGATATAAGTATTCTGAACGATATACCGACATCACAGGCAAGGAACGAAAAGTAAGCATTACTCTTAATAGCAACAGCCGGCAAGCTGTAAAAATGGCTACAGAAGAATTACAGAAGAAAATAGTCATAGCTAAAGAGAAAGTAAAAGAAGATACCAAAATCACGTTTAAGAAGATCGCTGATGAGTGGCAAGCTGCACAAGCGCTAATAGTAAAACCGGTAACGGCTAAAACACACAAACAAATGTTAAAAAAGATACACAAAGTCTTACCGGTGGACGTCCTATTATTAGATCTAACCGCCCCGGATATAAAAAATGCTATTCATGGCGTGTACTATGCTGAAAAAGGCTTATCCTACACATATAGCAACCAATTATTAACAACAATTAAACAAGTTTTTCAATATGCAAAAGACAAAAAGAAAATAGCCCATATCGACGAGATACAGGCTATCAAGTTAAAGCGAAAAGCGTATTCAGTTGAGGAAATCAAGAAAAAGAATGATAAATTCTTAAATCGTGATGAGTTGAAAGAAGTTTTATCAAAAATCAAGGCTAAAAATAAGCGTGTAGGGCTTGCTATGGAGTTTATGTCATTAACCGGTGTTAGAATTGGCGAATTGCTCGCCTTACGAAACTGTGATTATGATAAAGAGCATTCACAGTTAAGCATCAATGGTACGATATGCTTTACTTTGAGAGGCTCTAATGAAAAAAAAAGAGGTACTCCCAAAAACATATATAGCAATCGTGTTATTTCACTTTGTAGACGTTCAATGGCTATCCTTGATATATTAATCATGGAGAATAGAAAACGCTTCCTATGGAGCAATGAAAGCTATATATTCACAGGGCGTACAGGTCAACCCTTACAAATTCAAGTCATTAACCGCAACCTAGCCCAAATTACAATTAACGGAAAACATATCACAAGTCATGTATTCCGACATACCCACATTTCAATACTTTGTGAGTTAGGCGTACCACTAAAAGCGATTATGGCAAGAGTAGGTCATAATAACCCAAATACCACCCTTGCAATATATACGCATGTTACTGAACGCATGAACACTGATTTAATCAATAAACTTGAAGATTTAGCGCTTTAATTTTAAGGGGCAAAAAAAGAGGCAAAAGAGGCGTAAAACCTTAGTTAACATTAGAAACCAAAAACGCCCCCTAACCCCTACAGCGCTTATACACATAGCCTCTATTAGAAACCAATAAAAACCAAAAAAAAAGAACTGTATTATGATAACACGAAACGACATTTTTCAAATAGCCAAAAAATTAAATATTCCCGCCGTGGGCATTGCCCCATGGCCGTTACCGGACGATGCGGCAAACTATATCGACACGGCCAATCCCTGTCCGTTCATCAACGGCACATTAGAGGAACGCCTCAGCGCCAATACGGCGTTACAGTCACCTAAGAGTGCCATCGTTTGCCTTTTTCCCTATTATGTAAAAACCGAAAAGCCCGTCAATTTACCGCGTTACGCCTGGGGGCCCGACTATCATCTGGTCATTCCCGACTACCTCAAACGCTTCGGCACAGCCTTACAGGAAATGGACAGCACCATGGAATTTGAAATTCACTGCGACACGTCCCCTATGGCGGATCGTTACATGGCCTACCTCGCAGGGCTTGGTGTGTTTGGTAAAAACCGCGCCCTCATTCATCCCGTTTGGGGCAGCTACACCTCCATCGGCACCCTCCTAACCTCCTGCGAATTGGATGCGGACAAGCCCATGGAAGGTACCTGCTTAGGCTGCAACCGCTGTGTTAACGCCTGTCCCGGCCAATCGTTGGGCCGTAAAGAATTCGGTTTTGAAACCTGCAAAAGTTATCTTACCCAGAAAAAAGGCGACTTGCCGCCTCATGAAGTGGCCATTATTCAAAAAACGCCGCTCATCTGGGGCTGTGACATTTGCCAGGAAGTGTGCCCTCACAACCGCAATGTGCCTACCACACCAATTCCGGAATTTCAAACCGTTGAGCCCTATGTCAATCCGGCAGAGCTCGTAGGCCTTACCAATAAGACATTCAAAGCGGCCTATGGCGACCGTGCTTTCTCGTGGCGCGGTAAAGCCGTACTGCTGCGCAACGCCGGTTATGTGGCCGACACGGCAACCACCGGCGCCATCTCCGCTACTGAATCGTCCGCGCCTACCGACTCAACCTTATCTGCCGATTCAGCCGTCATAGCGCCGGCATCAGCTAAGCATCATTCGTCTAAGGACGAATAATTCAGCGTATCCAAGGACGCACTCATAGGTTCCAAATATAGCGTTAAAAACTGCTCCACTGCCGGTAACTCCATGGCGTGGAGCTTTTTTAATATGCTGTCGTACGCTTCGTTAAACTCCTCATTGCCGGCTTTTTTCTCGATAGCGCATTTCATAAACGCCGCCATCGTGTCAGCCGCTTTGAGAAGCTTTGTTTCTACTTCGTCGAGTTCACCCAGCAAATACGGCTCATAGGCCTTTTGAAGTTCTGCCGGCAATGTGCGGAGCATTTTTTCCTGTGCCAATCGTTCCACCTGACCATACAATTCACGTAGGGTCGGATGAAAATACTTGATCGGAGTCGGCATATCGCCGGTAAAAATTTCACTCACATCATGATACATGGCGGCTACGGCCAGACGATTAACGTCTACCGTGCCGCCGTTTAAATTGTGTAACAACGCCAGGTTATGAACGATAAACGCCACATCAAGGCTGTGTTCCTGATTATTTTCAGGCTCCATATTACGCATCAAGCCCCAGCGACGAATAAATCGCAATCGCCGCAAAAATGCAAAAAATGCACTGGCCTTACTTGTTGCTTCTTTCATACTATCCCTCATCCTATACCTAATCTCTATGTATACTAAGCTCTTTTGCCGGGCTCCGAATTTATTTAAAATTCCCGGCTGCGACCAATTTTATTACACCGACCGGCCCTATTTACCGGTTACGCCCAATTTGGCAAAACCGTAATCCAACAATGCCGGCGCATCGACCCAACGATTATCGTCATTCAAAAGGACCACAATCAAAGTATGGCCGTCGCGCGTTGCGGATGCAATCAAACATTCACCGGCGGCTTCGGTATAGCCCGTTTTGAGGCCATTCGCCCCTTCATACTTGCTGCGAATAAAATGATTCGTCGTGCGCACCCAAACCGGTTTACGGTTTTCATAAGGAACTTTGTAAAAATCATCGCCTACAAAATCACGGAACATGGGAATATTCATGCCGTATGCGGCTATTTTAGCCAAATCCAACGCCGTCGAATAATGGCCCACTTCAGTGAGTCCATGAGGATTCAAAAAGTGACTCTTTGTGGCGCCCGCTTCTTTGGCTACCTCATTCATTTCCAAGGCAAAACGATACACGCTGCCACTTACATTTTCAGCCACTACCACAGCCGCATCATTGCCGCTGGCCACCATCATGCCTTCCGCCACAGCCTGCAACGGCAATTGATCTGTCGTTTTCACCCCTAAATTGGATTCCTCCATGGATGCCGCATAAGGACTAATCGTAGCCAATTCATCAAGACGCGTCCCCTGCAATTTCAAGGCCGTTAATAGGGTCACCATTTTAGTCGTGCTGGCCGGATGCATCCGTTTATTTTCATTGCGGGCCACCAATACTTCACCCGTATCGGCATTCATCAGAACCGCCGCTTCGGCGGCAAAACCAGGCACAGCGACCGATTTTGCAGCGCTATTTTTTTCACCCAAAAACACCTCTGCCTGCTTGGCTAATTCAGACGTACCGGTTTGGCTGCCCGAAGATACCGCCGCCTTCGAGGTTACGGCGTTATCAGAAGCAGCGCAAACCGCTGCTCCCGATAGTGCCGCGCCGGTAAACAAGCTACCGGTTAATACAAAAACACTTACTATTTTTTGCCAACATTTCATAGTCTAACAATCCTTATTTTACATATTGACTCATATCGCTCAAAGGTTTCGCATTTTCATCAAGACCACTGCGCTGAATATGAACAACGCGTTGAGGATATGGAATATCAATATTTTCTTCATCAAAACGATCTTTTACGGACGACATGGTATCATAGAACACCTGCATGTAATTGCGGTTTTCCACCACCGGATATGCCGCGATACGCACGGAGTTATCACCAAATTCGGAGATGCCGATTTCAACCATTTCACGGTTGACGATGCGCTCATCATTTTCCATAACCTCACGAATAACGTCAATCGCTTTATGATGGTCATTATCATAACCGATATCAAACACAAACGGTACCACGCGCGTATCTTGATACGTAGCATTAGTAACCTGCTGAGACGTGAGCATGGAATTCGGAATAAAGACAGTGCGCATTTCTTTAGTTACAATCGTAGTGTTCATGAACTGAATGCTACGAACCGTACCCGTCACAGAACCTACCGTAATCACATCACCGGCTTTAAACGGTTTGAAAATCAAAATCAACAAACCGGATGCAAAGTTTGACAGGTTGCTCTGCAAGGAAAGACCGATGGCCAAACCTAAGGCACCAAAGGCTGCCAATAAGGACGTTGTCGGGAAGCCTGCTGAGTTAAGAGCCGTCAAAAGCACAATAGCCAACACACCGTAGTAGATAATTTGGCTCACAAAAGACACAACCGTGTGATCATAGTTGGCACGGCGCATCATGCGCATGGCTACATCACGAATAAAACGGGCAATATAGAGCCCCACAATATAAATAAGAACGGCCACAATCAGGCTTGGTCCGCGATCAATAAAGAAATTAATAAGCTTATCCACATAACTCATGCTGTCCGCCACTTGGTTTTTAACTGCATTCGACACCGGCTCAGCCTCTTGTACACTTGCAACTAACATATAAACGCCTCGCTTTCTTTTAATAATTAACTAACGTTTTACTACTTGTTTTATTGTGTTTTTTGAAAAAAACAATGGATGACAAAATATAAAAAAACATATATGATAACACTATGTGTCGATAGGCCCTTTATATATGGGCTAACATATGTCAGGCACATCACCCATAGTATAACTGTAGTACAGAATATATATCATATACATCAAAATAACAGGAGTCAGTTATGACAAAACCAACTATACAGAATCCATATACGGCCCCTTCGGAATTAGCCGTAGGCGGTCAAGTCAAGCTTCACCACACTGCCATCGTCGTTGCCTTTGACGATGTGCGCTACAGCTTGAGCACCGGTCCTTTAAATGGCGGTCTCCATCACATCATGGCCATTCGCAATCAGAATCTGCCGTTTTTTGTAGAAACGGAAAAGGAATTGCCCGGCGGCTCATCGGCCGGCTATTTGAGTGCCGAATTCGAGCAGGAAGATTATCCGTTGAACTTCTGCACCGGCCTCATCACAAGTGCTACCATGGAGTTTCATGCGTACGCCAAAGTAACAGCCGGTGATGTCATTGTAGAAACCATTGCTACCGGCGGTTTTGAAGCGACCGCTCATTGCGCCGGCGACGGTTATTACTATGAAGAAAAGGACGGTAAATTCCGCCAACCCGGGACAATCAATCTCTTAATTTTTACCAATAAGGCCTTAACCGACGGGGCATTAACCAAAGCCTTAATCACCGTAACGGAAGCTAAATGCGCAGCCTTTCGGGACGAGGAAATTCACAGCCTTATAAGCGGTGCCTACGCCACCGGTACAGCCACCGACGGCGTGGTCCTCACCATCGATACGAATGGAGAGTTATTAACCGATAGCGGCACCTATTCCCTATTCGGCGACACCTTAGCCAAATGCGTTCGTCTCGCTATGAAACGGGCTTTTGAAAACATTCAGCGAAAAGTAGCCTATGAAAAAGCTAAAGCGGCCTATGAAAAGGAAGAAGCTGAGACTGACACTGAGGCCTAAACAAGCTAACACTCTCCTAGCTACTCTAACATACTCTAACCTACTATATGCGTGCTATCTTAAGAAATACCATGACTTAAGATAGCACGTTTTTGTATGCCAAAATCTAAGCTACTTACACTGCTACTTACACTGCTTCTTACACTGCTACTTGCATTAATATTCGTAAAAATATTCCTGCAAAGCGGCTCTATCCTTCGTCTTAGTCAAACCTAAGGTCAATAAAATGCGTGCTTTCGAAGGAGCCAAGGTATCACTAACGATGAAGCCGTGGCGGCTGTCATTCGGCATAGCCGATACCATGCCGCTACCGGTTCGCGAAGAACGAACCACCGGAATATCAAGGTTTTCAACCAACTGACGAATACGTTCCGGCAAAATACCATGTCCAAGCCCTGCGAGCACTAAGCCATGGGGCTTAGTTTGTAATACGGAGTGTAATACATTGGAATCAATACCGCCATACAAATAAACAAGCGCCACCATAGGCAATTCTTTTGCCGTAAGCGGTGCAAATTCACTGGCCGCCGTATGTTTACGCAAGGATTCATAGTAAAAACGCGCTATGCCGTCCTGCACAAACCCGATATGACCGAAAAAGGCATTGCCGAACGCATCGGAACCGGTTGTATGTTGTTTAACCACTTCGCGGGCACAGTTAATCGTACCGTTCAAGGTAACGAGCACCCCTTTACCTACCGCCTCAGGAGAACGGGCTATTTGCATAGCCTGTAATAAATTGAGCGGTCCGTCCGCGCTGATCGCGGTGGCCGGACGCATAGCGCCCACCATGACAATAGGTTTATTCGTTTGCACCGTCAACTGCAAGAAATAGGAGCCTTCTTCCATTGTATCGGTGCCATGCGTAATGACTACCGCCGCTACATCCTCACGATCCACGGCAGCTTGAACCGTCCGGGCAAGCTCCATCCATATAGCCATCGTCATATCTGAACTGTCAATATTACAGAGTTGTTTACTTTCAAAAGGGCCATAATTTTCAACGCCCGGCACGATAGCCAGCACTTCGTCAATGGTAAGCTCCCCCGCCTGATAAGCCGTCAAGTCTTCGGCCGAACCGCTTTGTCCCGCAATGGTGCCGCCGGTGCCGATAACAACAATTTTTTTAGTATATGCCATAGCATACCCTCCTCTTAATTCAAGGTTTTTACAATATTATTATAACAAAGAATTCCTTTCACTGGCTATGCAAAGGGGTAATTTTATCTATAAAAATCGATGTGTCGATAATTTCAGTGTACAACTTTTTTAATGACATTTCATCATGAATTCCAATTTCTATACTATATAGTTAAGAATATTTTTGTCACAAATCAACATAAATGTGTTACTATAAAGTTGTAGTTTTTTCTTCGTATACATTTGTATACAATCTTAAACAATATTTAGTAAATGGGGTGTATTTATGAGTGCACAAAAAGTATTAGAGTTTTTTAAAGCAATGAATCAAATTCCACGTGGTTCCGGTAATGAAAAAGCTGTCAGCGACTGGCTCGTTGCGTTCGCCAAAGCACGTAATTTGGAAGTTGAACAGGACAGTGCCAATAACGTACTTATTCGCAAAGCGGCTACGCCGGGTTATGAAAACCGCCCCAGCATCATTTTGCAAGGTCATATGGATATGGTTTGTGAAAAAAGTGACGCTTCAACCCATGATTTCTTAACCGATCCGATTAAACATATTATTGACGGCGAATGGCTCCATGCCAACGAAACAACCTTGGGCGCCGACAACGGTATCGCCGTTGCCATGAGCCTTGCTGTACTCGATTCCGACGAAATCGAACACGGCCCATTGGAATGTCTTTTCACAACAAGCGAAGAAACCGGTATGGATGGTGCTTTGGCTGTTAAAGAAGGTCAAACCCACGGTCAATACCTCCTCAATATAGACACCGAAGTGGAGGGTGAATTTGTAGTAAGTTGCGCCGGCGGGTGCCGTGTGGACGTTGAAATTCCACGCCTTCGCGATAATCGCGACTCCCAATTCACGCACGGCTTGAAGTTAACCTTAGACGGCTTCTTGGGTGGCCACTCCGGTATTGAAATTCACAAAGAACGGGCCAACGGCAACCAAATTCTCGGCCGTCTCTTATATGAATTAGCGTCTCAATATAATTACCAATTAGCTTCCTTCACGGGCGGCACTAAACACAATGCCATCCCTCGCGTAGGTTCAGCCACTATCCTCGTAAAAGAAGCGGATGTTAAACCGGTAACCACTTGGATTCAAGCAAAAATGAAAGCTTATCGCAGTGAATTTACACCACAGGATGAAAAAATCAATATCCTCGTAAGCGATGCCGAATTACCTGATACCGTATACGGCGGTGACACGGCTGAATCCTTACTTACCTTCTTATACCTCGCACCAAACGGTGTGTTTGCCATGAACCATTCCTTGGAAGGCCTCGTTGAAACAAGTAATAACATCGCCATCGTGGAAGAAACGGAACACACCATTCACTTGTTGATTTCCATCCGCAGCCTCTCCGAAAGCTCCATGGACTTCTTAACCAAGAAAATCCATCTCTTAGCTTCCACCTTAGGTCTTCCTTCCAAAATTGCGGGCTCCTATCCGGCTTGGGAATATGAACCGGGTAGCGCTTTGGAAGAACAAGCCATTGCTCTTTATGAAAAAGTAACCGGTCAAAAACCTAAAGTAACCGCTATCCATGCCGGTCTCGAATGTGGTCTCTTGAAAGCCGTTATGCCTAATACCCAGATGATTAGCTTCGGGCCAACCATTACCCATGCCCATACACCACAAGAAAGATTGCATTTGCCATCAGTAGAGCATATTTTTGACTACTTAAAGGTTTTATTGAAGGAGCTCAAGTAGGAAGGCGCCTATTCTTTACTTATTGCTAAAGGATTAAAAGTTTTGGTGGCCTTATAATACAAAAAAGTATTGTAAAAGACACCCTTCCTGCAAAAAATGTTAGAATAGGTTTTGGTGCAACCGAATTTCCTAAAAATAAAAATAAAAGACACACCACCTTCCTTGCACCCGGGCTGACAAGCAGCAAAGGGATGCTTCAGAAGGTGGTGTGTCTTTTTTTATATACTTACTCATACATAGAAAAGCTCGGTTTGCACCAAAACTTATGCATGTACTAATATAATTACTCTGAATGGAAGGGTGTCTTTTCAAAAAGCGTTCTACTATATCAGAAGGCCACCAAAGCTTTTATCCAATTAGCCAACTCATTAAATACATAGGCGCCTTCCTTATAGAGCTCCTACAAAACCTTCAAGTAATCAACTTGGGGAGGAGAAAGGAAAAAAGATTTCCTCTCGCAGTGCGATCGTTTCACGCTAAAGCACTGCTACGAGGACATCTTTTTTCTGGTAGGGATGTATCATTTCAAAACAATGCCGGTGCGCATATTATAATAACTCGCCTTTAGTCGCTACAGTCTTTCCGGTTAGTGTTTTAGGGGAATCCGAATTTGACTTACTCACACATTGTAAATAAATCGCCATCAGGCTTTTCACTAGTGTATTAAATAGAGAGTAAAATGTTTTGCATAATCTCTTGCCACTTTTCTCACACATAGCATAATTAAAAATGCCTGATGGACTTTATTAATTTTCCCTTTCTCCCCCACACGAGGTGTTAAGGCGATTAAAAATAAAATCGCTATACTTTTGCCAGTGCCCCTTAATGACTCTGAGAAATGATTAGGAGTATTCCGATTATTGTTATGTAATCGCAAACGGCAAAAAGGCCACTCTGCCTTACGCAGCATCCCTTTGCTACGTGTAGCCCGGGTGCAAGGAAGGTAGAGTGGCCTTTATTTCTTTATGATTGTATAACTTACGGAATACGACTAAACATTTCGGAGCTTTGAAAACACTGAAAATATAGCGATTTTATTTTATCGAGTTAATACTCTCGTAATTTCTCCTATGTACATGGTATGGAAGTCTTTTTCCGTATAGTTTTCGGTAATTAGTTTTTTATCAAGAAAACCTTCTTCAACAAGTGGTGCTTTATAGATTTTGCGGCAAACCAGTACCAAATCGGCTTCTTTGAAGTAAGTGGTATTATCCACGAACTCAGGTGTTAAGCCCATTTTTGCCACTTTATCTTCATCGCGGCCGGAATGCGTACCTAAATATGCCAATTGGCGTTTATAGTCGTTACTAAAGAAGGACAAAGTAAATTCCTCTTCACGATCAACAAACTCTTTAGTATAGCGTTGCGGACGAATATATACCGTTGCCGTAGGTAAGCCCTTATTGGTTCCCCAAATAGCGCCTAAATGCCCCCAGCTGGCGGTCATCGTATTAAAACCGTTTTGTTCGTTGCCGGCCGTAATCAGCATCCAACCGTCAGAAATAAGTGTCATGGGATTCAATTGTAAATCTTTTACTTGAATTTCTTTCATAATATACATCCTTTCTACTGAATTTTCACAATAAGATTCTATCTATTAAAAACCAATCACCTTAACGAAGATTAGTTAATAATCCTTCAGCTTCCGTTTCATGAACCGGTTCGTTTTGTAAAACAATAGCTACTACTGTCAAAATTACGCTAAGACCTACCATAAGAGCAGCAACCAACGGCGTATAGGCAAGGCCCGCAAAATCAATGACTATGCCGCCTAAAATAGCACCTAACATAATGCCACCGCTAAAGCCGGCAATGTTCAAAGACGAAGCTAAATCAACAGCACTCGGTACAAAACGTTTTGCTAATATCATGTCGCCTGTAACATGGGCACACTCATAAACGCTAATATACCCATACCGGCCACAGTAATAATCGCTGCCGTTGGCGAACCAGAGGTTAAGTAAAATGAAAAGAGAATCAAACTTTGTACGATAAAGGTGTAAAGCAAAGCTTTAATCGGATTGGAGTTACCAAAACGACCGCCCAAGTAATTTCCTATCGCTATCATTATGCCATACATGATAAGCACAATACTAACCGCAGATGCACTAATCTTTGTAATATTTTGTAAAATCGGTGACAAATATGTAAAGGTAGCGAAGGTTCCACCATAGCCTAATACGGTAATTACTAATGACAAAATAATCTGTGGCGTTGTAATCAATTTCCATTGATCGCCCCAACTAGGTTTACTCACAATCTGACCTGCATTGTTAGGAATATAACGCAAGTTGAGCCATAAAGTAAGGGCCGCTACGGTCACAACACCCCAGAAAGATACACGCCAACTTAGAAATTCACTGAGATACGTTCCGAGTGGCACCGCAAAAGCCGTTGCAATAGTAAAGCCGCTAAAAATAAAGGCAATCGCACCCGCACTTTTATTAGGCGCCACTAAACTTACGGCTACCGAGGATGCAATGGCAAAAAACAAGCCATGAGCCGCAGCCGCCATGATTCGGCCAACCAACAACCAAGTAAAAGATGTGGCCATCGCAGTGAACACATGACCAATTAAAAATAAGGCAACCGCAAATACCAAAAGGCGTTTGCGATTTACTTGTGCCGTTAGGGATGTTAAAATTACGCCGCCTACGGCTACACCAAAGGCATAAAGTGAAACGGTACTGCCCGCTTCAGACAAGCTTACGCCAAATTCTTGTGAAAACATCGGCAAGAGACCTACAGGAATGAATTCCGTAATGCCCGTACCGAAAAACATCATCGCCAGCGCTATAAGCGCCATTTTTGTTTTATCCATATAATTCCAAAAATCCTCCCATCTCTTTTATACGCTATTTTCTTCAATAAAAAATTTATACTCTCACACGAATTCATTTACTGAACTTGTAACAATTGCAATTATAGAGCATAGTATTAGTCCTGAAAAGACGGCACTTTTTTGTATTATAGGAACATAAATGTTACAATTTAACTATATTCAATGTTTTGGAGGTGAAAAATTTTTGCGAAACTTATATCATTTAGCCATTGAGGCTACGTTAGAAGCTCTTACCGGCAAATGGAAAGTATCTATCCTCTGCCATTTAGGTAACGGAACCTTGCGCACCGGCGAATTAAAACGTTTGATGCCCAATATATCTCAACGTGTGCTCACCCTCCAACTTCGCGAATTGGAAGATGCGGGCATTATCACCCGCACTGTATATAACGAAGTCCCTCCGCGTGTAGAATACAGCCTAAGCGAACGCGGCCAAAGCCTTCGCCGCATTTTAGGCGAAATGTCAGACTGGGGTGCCGAATTAATAGAAGCACGTCGTGCCGCCGGTGAAACCGTAGAAGTCACCGCTCCCGAAGACGATGGACTCAGACCATAAAAAAATATCCTCAAAGTAAATTTGCTCTTAATCATTATGCTTGCAATATAAACTCCCAATACTTTAAATTGAGATGATAATCCCTCCAAGAAAAAAGATATGCTCGGAGTATCGCCTTGCTGCTTGTCAGCCCAGCGGTACGAGAACATATCTTTTTTCTCTTCTTTCTTCGTCCCCCACAGCAACAAAATATTCTCTATGTAACTGATTTGCTAATGTTGTAGCAAGGATGTTAGTTCTATGACTGAAAGCAAAAGGAAGGGTTCCCCGGAGTAGTGCTTTAGCGTGAAACGATCGCACTACGAGGGGAACCCTTCTTTTGCTTATACTTATAGGGAACATCTTACTACAACATTAGCATGTTGCTAGAGAATATTTTATTGCTGACTCTTTTTCCAATCATCCACCAATTGTTGTGTATATGAACCGCAGTCTTTATACACAACATCAATCTTATGATTCAAAAGTTCCAAGCAATTTTGAATTTCTTCTAGTTTTTCAAGCAAGTTATCCCGTGTTTCCACAAGGATTTCGCGGCGAGCCGGTTCGGTACCGGTACCTTGCAAGGCAAGTTTTACATATTCCACGATACCTTCCAAAGGTACGCCTGCTTTTTTAAAGCAAAGGGCGAATTCAACCCACTTGATGGTTACTTCGTCGAAATCGCGGATGCCTGATGCCGTACGCGGCACGCTTGGAATCAAGCCGATGCGTTCATAATAACGAAGGGTATCCGTTGTAATATCAAACTTTTCAGCAACTTCTTTTATTGTCATTGTATCATCTCCTTGTAAGTTTTTAGTTATGCTATATTATGCTTTTGACACATTATTTACTGTAATTATTGTACCCCTTTGAGTTAACTTTAAGTCAAGTTATCTGTTATTAAAAATATGATTATCAGATAGAGTTTTTCAAAATTTAGAGTCTTAGCGTATAAAACTAGAAGCATAAGATAAAAATGCTAAAGTATAGAGTATAGGTATGTAAGAAATCATAACCACCCGTAGAACGGGTGGTTTGCTCTGACCCTATAAGGGTCTTTC
>NZ_JALKIG010000011.1 GCF_023051165.1 Veillonella sp. KGMB01456 | reverse complement strand
ACCGACCCCCAGTTTAACTGGGGGTTTTGTCATGCCTATTCGGCGTACAAAAAAATGACTGCCAAGCCCTTTCGAGCCGGCAGTCACAAATTTATCCCCCGGATATCATGGATACCCTGTCTGCTATTTTGCAAAGTGTTAAACAGTTTCCATGGATAGCTTGCGATACGCATAAAAGGCACCGCGTTTTGCCATCAATTCATCATAGGAGCCGTCTTCTACAACCTGACCGTTTTCTAAGAATAGAATTCGATCCATCTTCTCCAAACCGCCCAGATGGTGAGTAATATAGATGACTGTTTTATCCTTCATCAAGGTGTACAAGGAGTTCTGTATATCTTGGCGGACCAATTGATCGAGCCCTTCCAACGGTTCATCGAGCAACAAAATCGGACTGTTGCGGAGCCACAAACGAGCGAGTGCAATACGCTGACGCTGCCCGCCGCTCACACCGCTGCCGCCACTTCCGATAATTGTCTTAAGACCGTTTGGCAACGTATTAACCCAATCGGTTAAGGCGGCGAATTCAATAGCTTTCACCATTTCCTCAGCCGTTGCTCGCGGTTTAGCCAGGCGAATATTATCTTCCACCGATGCATGGAATAAATAGGTATCCTGCGTCAAGGCACCATAGTATTCACGAGCCTCAGCCAAAGACAGCGATTTAAGCTCCTTGGCGCCCAACGAAATCCGGCCTTCGTAATCGTAGAACCGTTCCAACATAGTAAGGAGCGTCGTTTTGCCGGAGCCGCTCGGCCCTACTACGGCTACTTTTTCACCCGGTTTGATATGAAGTGATAAATTCTCATATATATATGGCTCGCCCTCGTCATAGCGGAAGCTTACCTTATCAAAATTAATGCCCAAAGATGGCGAGCCCACTTTAACAGACTCAGCCGAAGCCACCGACTGAATCACCTCATTTTGAGCGTCCGAATCGGCACTCTCAGCCGTCACCATCGATTCCTTAACAGCCGGAGCCTGCTCCGCCAATTGAACCAATCGTTTCATGGCGGCTAAACTTTCACGACCATGATACCAGGCAATAGTCAGCGGTGCCAAGGCTTCAAAATAGGATTGCAAGGCAATGGCCACTACGGCGATGAAAATCCCTTCCTCCTGACTGCCGTTAGCAAGCGGAATCATGATGAGCGCCCCCAGCACCATCGTTAATTGGGTGAGCCCCAAGAAGAGCGTATCGCCGATATTGGTACCGCGATGAACGATATGCTGAGCCGACGTCAAATCGTTAAACTGACGATCCACCAAGGCCGTCACACGCGGTTCCTGCTTGTACGTTATGATATCCATGATGCCCGCCAAGCTTTCCACCACCGTATCCTTTATACCGCTGCGATATACGAGAGCTGCATCCGTAGCCAGCGCATTATGACGATACACAATAAACGGAATCACCACGGCCCCCAAGATAAAGACAATCGCCAATAGCCACACCAGCTGATAGCTGAACTGGGCCAAGAAGTAAAAGCCGATAACAGTTAATAAGACAGCCCCCGCAGGCGGAATAATAACACGCAAATAGAAGAATTGGAGTGTCTCGATGTCCGCCATGATGCGGCCTAAAATATCACCGGAACCGAGTCGATGCAACGCAGCCGGCATCAACGGCTCCAGCTTTTTATAAAACCATACGCGTAAACCGTAGAGTCCTTGGAAGGCCATATGATGCGATACATAGCGCTCAATATAACGGCATACGGCGCGACTGATACCGAAGAAGCGCACCCCTACAATAGAGAGGCTTAAAGCCGCCAATTCAGGGCGTAGCGCCGCCGACGTGATAAGCCAAGCCGACGTTGTCAAAAGGCCGACGTTCATGAATACCGTCAAGAAGGAGAATAATAAGCTGAGCCATAGGGAATTACGCGCAGGCCCTAATACGGCAAATAACCGACTTAGCGAATTCCATGTCGATATATTCTGCGTAGGCTCGCTGACTTCAATATGCGATGCCCCCGGTGCCGCATGGGCGGCAATCACCGGATGGACAGCTTTTTCAATATCAACATTAGGCTTAGTGTGACTATTCCCTATAGCATCGGCTGTCCCTACGGCAGTCTCTGTAGCTCCGGCTAGGGCAGTCTCTGTAGCTCCGGCTACGGCAGTCTCTGTAGCTCCGGCTAGGGCAGCCTCTGTAACTCCGGCTACAGCACTCTCTGCAGCTCCGTTATGACCCACGCCGTCGGAAGTAACATCAGCGGTGCCTCCCACGCCCGCTTTGACGAGTTCGCTGAAGTAGCCGTCAGCCGCTACCAACTCATCAAAAGATCCTCTTTCAACGATATGCCCCTGTTTTAACACCAATAAAGTATCGGCCCAACGCATAGTCTGCAAGCGATGCCCGATGAGAAGCACAATCTTATTCGCCATCAATCGTTCCAGGGCTTTTGCCAAACTCTGTTCCGTCGCCACATCAAGATGGGCCGTTACTTCGTCCAGCACGATAAGCGGTGATTGTTTAATAAAAGCACGAGCGATGGCAATACGCTGGCGTTGCCCGCCGGATAAACCGAGGCCCCCTTCACCCAGCATTGTATCAAGGCCATGAGGCAAGGAATTTACAAACGCTTCCGCTTCCGCATCACGAACGGCTGCCCATACTTCATCATCCGATACAGGCTGTCCAAAGGTAATATTCTCACGCAACGTACCACGGAATAAATGGGGTTGTTGCGGCACAAACGTCACTTGATCACGCCAAAAATCCGCCTCCATGTCAAGCAAGTTCACGCCGTCTACTACAATTTCACCCTTTGTCGGTTGCATGAGACGCAAAAGCAAATGAGCGAGTGTACTCTTGCCGGCACCACTGCCGCCGACCAGCATGGCTTTCTCGCCGCGGCGCAAAGTGAAATTAATATTTTCAACCGCATACGTGACAGCCGCTTTTTCAGATGAAACCTCGCCCTCATTGGCATTAAGTTCTTGATGCGACGTCGCGCCGTACGCATAAGACAGCTCTTTAAACTCTACCGTATTAAGCGCCGCCGCTGTAACTGTGCCGGACTCAGGTTCTTCAATAGGCAAGGCTAAGAATGTATCAATTTTGGCAAGACTTACCTGACCCGCCATACCGGTATGGAAGGCGGCCCCCAACTGACGAAGGGGAGCGTAAAACTCAGGCGCCAAAAGCAATACGAAAAATGCCGGCAAGAAAGTTTCATGGCCGTAAAGCAAGGCCATCCCCATGTACACAGCGATTAACGCCGTACTGATAGTGCTGACTAACTCAAGCACCAAGGCGGACAAAAAGGCCACGCGCAAAACGCGCAAAGTAGAATCTCTAAATTCTGCGGACAGACGGGCGATGACGTCTACCTGTTCTTCGGAACGACCGAAGAGTTTAAGCGTCACAATACCTTGGAGGACATCCAAGAAATGACCGCTCAGAAAACTCATACGCTCCCACTGTTCTTTATTCATAGCCTCCGCTTTTTTACCGATTAAAATCATAAAAAACGGAATGAGCGGGAATGTAATGAGTAAGATAATAGCAACCCACGGTGCCGCATCAATGATGGCAATGGCCATAATGAGCGGAATCATCATGGCATACAGCATCTGTGGCACATAACGGGCTATGTAGGCTTCTACGCTTTCCAGACCATCCGTCATTAAATGAACCACGTCACCGTGCCGTTCACCGGTAAAGGACCCTAAACGCAATAAATGATGCCAAATTTTTTGGCGCAAATCTTGTTTGGCCAGCTCCGCCAAACTGCCTGCCGTTTGTTCCTGGCAATACGTTGCCACCATGCGAAGCACGACGGATGCTATAAGCCAAATCACCGTAGACCAGACTTCGTCCAACGGCAAACCTTCAAAAAATGTTTTTTCGATCAACACCGCAAAGAACCATGCCTGACCGACAATGCCCAAGGTGCCTAATAAACTGAATACCCCTAATCCTATAGCCTTTCCCTTAAACCGAATTAACTCTTCACGAGCGGTTTTGACTATCACAGAAGCCTCCTAAAACAACAATAAATACAATAATATGCCGCTAATATAAAGCCGCTGCAAACGGTGATTACAAACACCATAAAGTCGATTGTAAAAATCATAACGTTGATTGCAAAAGCCATAAACGACCATCATAAAAGCCACAAGCGGTATATAAAAGAAAAATGCACATTATACAATGTGCACTTTCAGCTTTATAACTATTATTCACCCCACAAGATGAAACCGTCATCCTCTTCATCAGGGATGATTACTTTCTCAGGTAATGTTCTGGTAATAATATCACCGGACACAGCGTCGATGATTACACCCTGTTGAACTAAGCCGTCTGTTTCATCATTGTGATAAATAGTAACTTCGTATTGAACTTTGCCGTTATCAGCTTCCAATTTCCAACCTTTACTGATAGCATTGCCACCGATGTTGGCAACAGCAATGGATTCAGCTTTCTTAGGATCAATAACATTGTTAGGATTGAAGACTTTATTCGGAATGTCTTTTTCTTTTTTATCCGATTTTTCTTTAATAACATTGCCCGTAATTACGTCAACTTGGATTGTATACGTATTTTTGAGCGTATAACCGGTAACTTCATAATAGAAGCGACCGCGATCCGGTTTTAACGTAATGGAGTGAACAGCCGAATTCGGATACTTAGCCAAGAACACACCGGCTACTTGACGCATGGATAATACCATGGACTGTACGGATCCTTCCATTCTGATTGACGGATTCACATCCGCTGCTGCTACCGTTTGAGGCATAGCCACCGCTACAGCACTTACAGCCATAGCACCGGCCAATAAACCGGCAAAAGACTTCTTTTTCATACAATAACCTCCTAAAATATGCTGCTTCCCCTAATGCTATCTGAATAACTGTCAAAGTCAACATATTCCGTTTTAATAATGTAAGATTAAACCTGCATATTACTTCAATTGTCCTTTAAGTATACCATGTTTACTCAGGCATACTCAATAAAAATCTACTTATCCTCGTCTTCCACTTTTTTTACCGTCGCCTTGTAAGAAAATGCCTTATGAGCCAAACGCTGGTCCACATCTTCTTTTACCAATTTATAAACGGTAGCTGCCAACGGCACGCTCAATAAAATGCCCGGCACACCGTACAAGGTACCGCCGATGGTAATAGCGGCAAATACCCAAATGCCCGGTAAGCCTACGGAACTGCCCACGATGCGCGGATAAATGACATTGCCTTCAATCTGTTGCATAACCACGAGGACGATAATAAAAATTAACGCATCCATGGTACTCACCGATAACAACATCACGAGGCCCATAAAGCCGCCGATATACGCCCCCAAGAGCGGCACCAAAGCGGTAAGCCCGATTACACAGCCGATTGTCATGGCATAAGGAACGGATAATACGGCAAGGCCGGCCCCGACCATGACGCCCAGAATTAAAGCATCGAGGAACTGACCGATAAAGAAACTACTGAACACCTGACTGGCCGTGCGCCATACGTGAACCATGTTTTTAATATGATGGTCTTTGCCGTAAGCACGGGCCAAGCGGCCCATCTGACGGCGCAGCACTTCTTTGTCAAGCAATACATAAATGGCAAAAATTAAGCCGATAACAAAGTTAAACACCATTTCAACGGTGTCACTCATTGTTTTTACAATGTAGCGACCGCTATCCGCCCCAATTTGGCGCAACTGTTCCACCGTCTTATCCGATTGAATAGAATCCATGACACCGGACGACGAAAGATACGGCGTGTTTTCAATAAAACGACTCACCCACTCAGACGATTGCTGATACAAAGCCGGCAAGGCCTGCACAATAATGCCCAAGGAATGAACGAGTTGCGGTATCGCCATGTAGCCTACGAGGAAAATAGCCAACAATATGGTAAAAATAGCCAAGACAACACAAACCGGTCGTCTGGTACTATGCTTCCAACCGCTTTCGGCAGATGGAAAATAAATCTTCTCAAAGCGCTTCACAATAATATTGAGGACGAACGCAATGAGCACACCCCAAACCAACGGCATGACTGCATCCAGCCCAATTTTAAATGAAGTCAGTACCGAATCAAACTTAATAGTGAACAGAAATACTAAACCGCCTAAAATAATCAGGCTGATACTCGATTTATATTTCTTGAAAAAGCCCATACACTATTGCTCCCTATTAAAACAATTCTTAAGCAAACAAAGTATCCAAACGGTCTTCGTCAAGTAAAGTCCCTACCGTGAACGGACCGAACATACCGAAACGGGCACTTACTTCATCAAAACGCATTTCGTTAACGATTTTTTTGAACTGAACCGCATCATCGGACATGAGCGTAATACCCCATTCCCAATCATCGAGACCACAGGCGCCGGTAGTAAACTCTTTAATCGTTTCTTCGTATTTTTTACCGATTTGACCATGAGAACGCATCATGCGACCGCGTTCCGCTCGGTCCGTCATGTACCAGTTATCTTCTAAGTTGCGGCGTTTGCTCATTGGATAGAAGCACATATATTTTAAACGAGGAATATGTGGGTACAAACGAGCTTGAACCTTCGGATGATTAATGTCGGTTTTCATGTAGTTGCTTACTTCAATAACCGATACGAAAGAAGCAGTCGGTTCCAAAACGGCGCCGATAGCCAATTTACGAAGGGTAATTTCCTTCGCCGTAACTTCTTCCAAAGTCGGCTGCAAGAACCAAATCATGATGTCCCCTTTGCCGCCCGCTACATTGTACAACGCATAGCTGGAAGTTTCCGCTTCATGACCGGCTTCCAATTCAGCGATAAATGCTTTGAATTCAGCTAAAGCTTTAATCTGACGTTCCGTATCCCAGGACTGCCATTTTTCAAAATTAATTTTGTATGTAGCGTGAATACTGAACCAACCTTCATAGGTCAAAACCGCTTTTTCATCAACACTCATGTCGTTCTGACTCATAGCGCCGGGATGTCCCATATGCTGTTCACTCATTGTAAATTCCTCCTTTTAAAAAATTATTTATGTTCATTCACTAAATAGTATGTATTGTCATTCTGTAAATGTTATTTATCTTCATTTACACAATGTTAGTTATCTTCATTCACCAAATGTTGTACCAAATCATGAGCCTGACGCACACCATCCGGCATGCCCACGCCATCAAACGGCGTACCGATCATGTGAAGGCCGGGATACGCTTTAGCGGCGTAGTCCTTAAGGCGCGCTACCAAATCGCGATGACCCACTTTATACTGCGGCATGCTCTTATCGAGACGAGTCAGTTCAACCCATAATGGTTTGGCGCTAAATTTCATGATACGCTGAATTTCCTTAACAGCCAATTCTTTTAAAGCCTCACCATCGAATTGCTGCACCGTATTATCCCCCGGTTTGCCCATGAACACGCGCAATACGACTTTGTCCTGCGGTGTCGTCTGAGGCCACTTAGCGGTGATATAAGTGCAAGCCGTAAGCGGTGTATCCGTCTTACGGGTAATTACAAAACCGGTCCCATCCAGCGGCGCATCAAAAGTCGCGCGGTCAAAACCCATTACGGCGATGGCACAAGTAGATAAGTCCATATTCATTAATTCGCCAAAATGAGCATCATCCGCAAACCACTTTTTGTAACTCTGCGGTGGGGTGGTAATAACTACTTCTTCGTAAGGGGTCTTCACCGTACCGCCTAAGACATAACCGTCTTTTACTTTTTCAATAGACGTTACAGGCGTACTCTTATGAAGCGTTACATTGGCCGGCATTTGCGCCACCAATTCATCAATAATCGATTCCAAACCACCGGTAAGCTGACGGAATTGACCGCTCGGTTTTACATTCGTTGCGGCTCGTTGCTTGCGCGCTGCCAACATACCTTTAACCATATTGCCATGTTTGCGCTCCAAACTGTGGAATTCCGGGAATGTCGCATCGAGGCTCAACTCATAAATATCGCCGCCGTAAATCCCCGACAACAATGGCTCGATAAGTTTATCCATCATTTCATTGCCCAAGTGATATTTGAAAAAATCGCCTATGGACACATCCCCATCCGTCGGATAAGGGCTTTTGAAAATATCCTGCATAGCGCGGATTTTACCGGACCATGACAACAAAGTAGATTTGGCAAAAGGCACAAACTCTGTAGGAATCCCTACAATGGAGCCCCCCGGTATAGGGAACATACTGCCTCTGTCATAGATGAAAGCCTGACCGGTAGCATTGGTAACCAGCGTATCGCCCAGCCCCAATTCATTGATTAAATCCGTCATAGCCTGCTTACGGGCTAAATAGGAATCAGGCCCCACTTCCACTACATAACCGTCCACACGTTTCGTTTTAATTTTACCGCCAAATCGCTGTTCTTCTTCGAACACATCAATCTGCCAGTCCGGCTTAGCTCGGCCCAAATAGTAGGCCGTCGAAAGGCCCGTCAGACCACCGCCAATCACCGCTACTCGACTCATTCTGTCACCTCATCTTCTAAAGGTAAATGTCGTACCGCCTGCGCCATGGCTTTTACAAAAAGCGCATCCGTATTCGGCATCGGTACGCGCTTGTAGGCAACCCCAAGCTCATCGCAAAGAGCTCTACAAGCAATATCATTATCATATAATATTTCCAAATGGTCACATACGAACCCGATAGGTACATACACAACCGCTTTCACATTATCTCTCGCCACGACTTTGCGAGTCACCGTTGCCACATCCGGCGTCAACCAGTCACCGCGTACACCGGCACTTTGCCAAGCCATTTCATAAGTCCTAAGACCTACGGATGCAGCAATGCGCTTAGCCGTAGCTTGAACAGCTTCCGGATAGGTGTCACCCATGTGAATTACGTGGTACGGCAAACTGTGGGCCGTAAAGATTACGCCGACCTCAGCCGGATTTGTTGTTTCCGCCGGAATGGCTGTTTCAACCGAATTCGTTATGTCCGACGAATTTGATGAATCTGTCCGACGCAATAGGCCTACGGTTTCCGCCAGCGTCGTTTCCAACGCCTGATGCCAATAGGCCAGGAACTCCGGTTCTTCATTCCAGGCCGCCACTTCCCGAATTTCCATTTGATAACGAGCCGCCCGTCGTTTGGCTCGTTCAAAATAGGAAGCCGTCGCAAAGAGTGAAAAATACGGCGCCATCACAATAGCCACCGCCTTCGTGATACCCGCTTCACCCATGGCCGTCACCGCATCTTCAATAAATGGCGGCATATGCTTATGGCCGATATATAATTCATAGCTTACATCATCGCTATGCTCGTTAAGCTGCTTAGCTAATAATTCCGCTTGCCCTTCGGTTAAAGCCCCCAGGGGCGACAAACCGCCGATGGCTTCATAGCGTTTTTTCAAAACCGCTACTTCCGCCTCCGTCGGTGCATAACCGCGGCGAATGCTTGTATAATAAGGCATCAAATCGGCTTCAGCGGTTGGTGTGCCGTAATCCATCACCAATAACCCGATTCGCTCTTTCATTCCGTCCCTCATCGCGCCGTCACTTCATGCACATAGGACACGATGCGCTTCAATACATCCGGATTAGCTTCCGGCACAACCCCATGGCCCAGGTTAAAAATATGACGACCATGTTCCTTACCTTCCGCCAAGATGCGATCGATTTCGCCCTGAATCACCGGCCAATCCGCAAATAAATAGGCCGGATCCAAATTGCCCTGCACCGCCTGCGTAATCCCCATAGCTTTCGCATCGGCAATCGGCGAACGCCAATCAAGGCCGATTACATCAACCGGCAATTGGCGCCACAACGGCAATAAGTGATACGTCCCTACGCCGAACATGGTGATTGGCGTAGTCGGGAACTTAGTCTTTAAGGCCGTAATTAACTCTTTCATAAACGGATAAATGCGGGCTTCGTATTCGCGCGCACTCACGGCACCTACCCAAGAATCAAAAATCTGGATGGCGGCGGCACCTGCTTCGATTTGCGCACCTAAATAGACAATGCTCATGGCTGTCAATTTTTCCATCAACGCATCCCACAAATCAGGACGCGTCACGAGCATTTGCCGCGTTTTCTGATACGTCTTCGAAGGGCCCCCTTCCAGCATGTAACTGGCTAAAGTAAACGGGGCCCCGCCAAAACCGATGAGCGGCACCTTAAGTTGCTCTTTCGTCAGAATACGAATTGTTTCCAACACATGAGGCAAGGACTCCGCCATATCGAGAGCGCCGATAGCGGCAATATCTTCCGCCGTGCGAATCGGATTGCCGATAACCGGACCAATGCCGGACTTGAGCTCTACCTCCACCCCGATAGGCACCAAAGGAGTCATAATATCTTTATACAAGATAGCAGCATCTACATTATATTCTTCAACGGGCAAGCGCGTAATATAAGCGCAAAGCTCCGGTTGTTGTGTTATTTCGAACAAGGAATATTTTTCCTTAATACGGCGATATTCGGCTTGGCTGCGGCCTGCTTGCCGCATAAACCATACGGGGCAATGAGACGTTTCTTCCCCGCGTATCATTTGTAAGTATGTCGAATTCATAAGGTATCTTCTTTCCTTTGTTATACGCAATTTTATCGTTTGGTAAAGGCACTATCTACACTGTAGCGGCCCGGACCTGCGATAAAGAGCATAATGGCGCCGAACATCATCTGTGAAGGATAATCACATCTAAAAAATCCGGCGTCCCATGCGGCTGCAGTCGCAATGAATAAAGTGAATGCAATCAATAGCGCGCCGAGACGTGTCAAAAAGCCCAAAATAAGAAGAAATCCGCCTAAAAGTTCTGCCCCGGCCGCGGCCATACCGAGCAACAAAAAACCGTCCGGTACACCGAATTGAGCCGTCGTATGACCGATGGCATATAAATTTTGCTCACCACCGGCAAATTTGAAATATCCGTGAGCCATCATGGATAAACCGAATACGATGCGATAAAACAACAATCCGAAATCATGATAGCGAAATAAATTATGAAATAGCATATTCATTCTGCTTCGTTATTCTCCTTATTTGCTGACTTTATTTGATTACTTTGGCGTAGCCGTTAACAATCGGCCACAAGGTATCATCATCGGCACTGTTAAGAGCGATGACGCGAACACTCGGTCCGAAATATAAATTATCGTACAAAACTACATGAAGGGTTTCACCGTAAATTACAGTGCTTACCATATTGTCAAAACGCAAAGTACCGGTATAGGTACCGTTTTTCTGCAAAGTTAACGGTTCGATGACACGATACTGTTGGAATACATTTTGGCCGCCTTCATTGATTAATTCGGCCAATTCCGGCAATACGGAATCTTCTTGTTTGTCTTTATTTTTCGTACTGAAAGAAAAGACCGGCATTTCACTTTCAATGCCCAAAGTACGAAGGCCCTGTTCACCAAGACGAATATCCGCTACGATGCCGTAGCTGAACACATTGTCTTTTTTATAACGCAATTGGTACACATCGGCACTCAATACGCCGCGATTCAACAAGTACTGCTGAATATCCTCACTGTTCGTAAATAAAGCTTTTTCCGAACCGGCCGACAAGGTAACATTCGTCGGTGCCTTAATATCTTTAATAGCTGTAGTGGCCGGTGTGGCCGCCTGCACAGCACTCCCCACACTAAAGGTAAGCGCCAACACAGCCGCTGCACACCAAGTAGTTAGTTTCATGCACAACTCCTTTTTGCTGACTGACTATTCTGACTCTTCTGCTTAACTGCTAACAGTCCGGCAACAAGGCCGGACCGACTAGCATATTACTGTAAATTAATCTCAATAACTACCGGCTAACGATGAGCTTACTCCTGCTAACGGTTAGCTTATTCCTGCTAACAGTTAACTTATTCCGGCTAACATTAACCTTTTTTCTGTGCTTTCGCCCAGCTGTCACGCAGGCCCACAATACGGTTCATCACAATATGTTCAGGGGTGCTGTCCAAATCGGTTACGAAATACCCCTGACGCAAGAACTGGAAGTGGTCGCCCGGTTTCGTCGTTTTGAAAGCCGGTTCCCCTTTACCCTGCATTACTACCAAGGAATTTGGATTAAGCTGTTCTAAGAAATCTTTGCTTTCCCATTCTTCTTCAGGTTTTAAGAGATAATCGTACAAGCGAATTTCCATGTCCACCGCCGTGGAGGCTTCCACCCAGTGCAAGGTGCCTTTTACTTTACGCTGGCAACCGCTGCCGCTGCGGCTTTCCGGATCATAGGTACAATGAATTTCTTTAATAGAGCCGTCTTCGTTTTTAATGACTTCATCGCACATAACGATGTAAGCACCTTTGAGACGAACTTCTTTGCCCGGGGTCATGCGGAAGAATTTTTTCACCGGAACTTCCATGAAATCGTCCTGTTCAATGTAGATTTCACGACCGAACGGAACTTCACGAGTACCCATAGCTTCATTTTCCGGATTGTTTTCAATGGTCATCATTTCCGTCTGACCTTCCGGATAGTTAGTAATAACCACTTTTACCGGGTTAATAACCGCCATCTGACGCGGTGCTTTCATCTTCAAATCTTCACGAATACAGAATTCGAGAAGCGCAATATCTACCACACTATCCGCTTTAGCTACACCGATGCGCTGACAGAAATCGCGAATCGAAGCCGGTGTATAACCGCGACGACGCAAACCGGAAATGGTAGGCATACGCGGATCGTCCCAGCCGCTTACGAGATTCTTTTCAACAAGCTGACGCAATTTACGTTTACTCATGACCATGTTGGTAACATTTAAGCGAGCAAATTCAATCTGCTGAGGTTTTTCCGTATCCGGCCAATCTTCAAGAACCCAATTGTAAAGCGGACGATGCACTTCAAATTCCAAAGTACATACGGAATGGGTGATACGTTCAATCGCATCTTCTACAGGGTGAGCAAAGTCATACATCGGATAAATGCACCATTTGTCGCCCGTGCGATGATGTTCCGCATGCATAATACGATACAATACTGGGTCACGCATTACGATGTTTGGCGAAGCCATATCAATTTTGGCACGAAGCACTTTTTCACCGTCTTTATACTTGCCTTCCTTCATTTCTTCAAAAAGACGCAAGTTTTCTTCTACCGGACGGTCACGATATGGGCTGTTGGTGCCCGGCGTACCGAAATCGCCGCGAGTTTCTTTAATCTGTTCCGGCGTCTGATCATCCACATAGGCTTTGCCTTTTTTAATCAATTCTTTCGCATATTCATACATGGTGTCAAAGTAGTCGGACGCAAAATATTCGCGGTCGTCCCAATCAAAACCGAGCCATTTTACATCGGCTTCAATGGATTTCACATATTCCACTTCTTCTTTGGACGGATTGGTGTCATCAAAACGAAGGTTCGTAAGACCGTTATAGTCATTGCCCAAGCCGAAGTTTAAGCAAATCGACTTAGCATGGCCGATGTGAAGATAGCCATTCGGTTCCGGTGGGAAACGAGTATGCACACGTTTGCCGTACTTACCGGATTCGTTATCTTTATTTATAATCGCCTCTATAAAATTAACTGTTTCATTATTTGGAGTTTCCAACAACAATCATCCTCTCTGCGACTTAATGTCCGTTTATTTACATCTCTTTATTTTATCATAAATAGAGACTTATTGATAGCTAAAGTCCGACCGCAACGGACTTCGTATCGAAGTGGCCAAACAATAGTATCGAAGCGGTCAAACACTAATTACCCCTTATAGTTTACTTCCTTATTTACGCATGTTTTAAGCGGTTTTCCCTGCAAGCCCAGAATAATGTTATCGGCCGTAAGCATAGCCATGTCACGACGGGTACGGTCTGTGAAGGAGCCAATGTGCGGTACCACCAGCACTTTACCGGTCTGCAAAAGCGGATGATCAGCCGGTAACGGTTCCGGATCCGTTACATCCAAAGCGGCATAGTCGATTTCCCCTTCATTAAGAGCCCACACGAGCGCATCGGTGTCCACGATTATACCGCGGCCCACATTGACAAACAGCGCATCATTTTTCATCTTTTTGAACGCCTCTTTGTCAAACATGTGATACGTTTCCGGCGTTAACGGAGCCATAACGAGGACCACATCGCTTTCGGCCAAGAGTGTATCGCGATCACGGTATTCAACCATGTATAAATGCTCATCCGCACGTTTATGACGATTGTTGTAAATAACGGTCATACCGAACGCCCGGGCACGGCGCGAAATGGAAATCCCGATGGCGCCAAGTCCGATAATCCCCAAAGTCGAACGACTTAAATCTTTACCTTTAATATTGGACGGACGTTGTGCCCACATACCGCTTTTGACAAAATCCGCATTTTCCACAATGCGACGGCTCGCCGCTGCCACAAGCGTAAAGGCCAATTCGGCTACCGATTCGGTCAAAACGTCAGGTGTATTGCCGTAAGGAATCTGACGGGCCGTCAAATCATCCACCGTCACATTATCGTAGCCCACCGAAGCTTGCGCGATAACTTTTAAATTCGGTGCATCGGCGATTAAATCGGCATCTACTTTGACAGTATTAATACTCCAGAGAGCATCGGCCTCCTTGAGCCATTCTTTCAAAGTTTCACGGGGCATTGGCGTCTTTTCCGTCCATTGCTTAATCGTCACATGTTCACCTAAATAGGCAAGCGCATCTTTACGAACCAAACCTGGTACAACTACAACTGGTTTACTCATTTGTGTCAACCTCCCGGACATATATAAAATCATTTGTATGTAAAAAATCTAAAACTTCGAAGAGTTATAAAAACTCTAAAAGCTGTTGCAACATATCTGAAAAAAACAGCCGAATTGTCAATCAAGTAAATTGATATCATCTCTCTCTTATTATATACAATTTGAGGCCATAGATAAAACAAAATCATAGATATTTTTAAATAAATAAATCTTTTGGTACTTTAGAATATTTTAATTGCTTTTTCATGGTAAAAAAATATCTCCTTTGTGCTCATGTTTTTCAGGAATATTACAACTATTTACTTTATCTATTCATCAATCTATGTTATAGTTAACTTATCGATAAATACAAACAATTAATCATTCTCCCAAGCTCGTCAATTACGTATTGTGAATTTATTTGAAAAGAGGAACTTCCTATGGCATATATCGACGCATTAACTGAACAAGAAGTTACACTACGTGATTTTAAATCTGTATTAAATCGACTCATGACCAATTACAATCCAAAGAAACCGGTTACGATTACCATCGAAGAAGACGGTGAATCACGTACATTTTCATTAGTACCGAAACGTACGCGCCGGCGCTCAAACGGTGAGGCATTTGCCATTAAGGAAATCCCGTTTGAAACGTTGGAAGAACCAAAAGAACCGGGTACTTACATGGCCATTGATACGTTTAATATTGCTGAAAACACACCGATTCCGTTTGTATACGGCTTGTATGTAGATTTTGACGGCATTCGGGATTTACGCTTTTTTAACGACCGTGCCAGTTGTCAAAAATGGCTTAACAAGAAGATCAAATTACTTGAAAAATAGGCGATGTATATAAAACTGTTTGATAAATATTCTAATGGATTCACCCGGCTTGAAATCCATTAAATTAGTTTTAAGCACATCGTATTTATTTAATATAAGCTCTTTTATATCGAAAAAAATATATTTATAATATTTACATGATTGTATAAAAACCGGCTTAGGTCGGTCATGAATCAGCATTACACTTGGGAGGACTTATGAAAATCGCAACCTTTACAACGCCATCCGGCTTCCGCCAATGGGGCGTTATCGACGACGAATCACAAACTATTCTCGGCAGTGCCGATTTGGAAGAAGCATACTTCTCCTTCCTACCGGAAACGATTGAAGAGCTCATCAGCTTAGGTGACGAAGGCGTGTTATTATTAGCTACAGCTTTGGAAAAACACAATGAATCACCTGTAGCCGTGCCTTACAATCTCAGCGATGTAACCATCGATACACCGTTCAGCCCACATCGCAACATTATCTGCGTGGGCAAAAACTACCGCGAACACATCGTTGAATTCGACAAAACGGCCGACGAACCGGAGTTCCCTATTTTCTTCAGTAAATTACCGACAGCCGTAACCGGCCCTAACCGCGTAATTCCGTTGCATCCGAATGCAACTTCACAAGTGGATTACGAAGGCGAACTGGCCATCATCATCGGCAAACGAGCCAGCAACATTCCGGAAGATGAAGTATATGATCACATCTTCGGTTACACCATTGTAAACGATGTAACGGCACGCGATTTACAGCGTCGTCACAATCAGTGGTTCTTAGGTAAAAGCCTGGACGGCTTCTGCCCAATGGGCCCTGCCATTTTAATCGGCAACAAACAACCGCGCGACTTTGAAATTCGCACCTATGTTAACGACGAACTTCGCCAATCGGGCTCCACAGAAGATTTAATCTTTTCCATCCCGACCTTGGTTAGCACCTTAAGCCGCGGCATCACCTTGGAACCGGGCGACATCATCGCCACCGGTACGCCATCGGGTGTAGGCGTCGGTTTCGAACCACCTCGCTTCTTGCAGGAAGACGATCTCGTATCCATCACCGTACCGGGCATCGGTACCTTATCTAACACCGTAAAACGATCCGCACCGATTACGGAAATCGAAGATTACGAAGATTTCTAAGACAAGAACTAAACAAAAGGGCTGCAACGAAATATCCCCCTAAGTCATTAACTTGACGCTTATAGCTTATTGCGTTAAGATATACATAAGACGAGCCGTCATAGTGATTAGTACCGCTAGGCTCATCTCTGGTGAAAATAGGAAATTGAGAAATAGCCTAGTCGTTACTTAACGATTAGGTCATTTTTCATGCAGAATTAAGACCACTAAGGTAGATAACTAAAAAATAAATTAAACAAGGTACTGTAACGAATTGATTTTTTATTCAATTCGTTACAGTACCTTTTCTTTATCCATTATAGTTTTTATCAAATCACATATATCATCAAATATTATATGCTGTGCATAGCTATACTCATATTGATATATCTCCCAACGTTTTTGCATTTCTTTACTATGTTTAACAGAATCCAAAATGTTAGGATAATCAGAAAAAATAAACACCGAATTTCTTCTCGTTGCCGTTTTATGTATTGCCTCAAATAATACTGAAAAATCAATCCGTTCCTCAAAGAGTTTTAAAAGTAAAAAGACATCGTAATAATCTCTCGGTCTTGTGCTCTGATCACCTCTGGATAATATGGTTTCAATTTTTTCTGCCAATACAGTAACAAAGCTATACGCCAAAATTGAGATACTTCTATTCTCAAATAATAATGGATATGAGTATTTAATCTCCTTCGGGCTGATACTATCACCGGTTGTAATATCTATTTTTAAATCTACAGCTAATTTCGAATTAGCATATTCTCCTTTTAAGGCTGCTCTATAACCAGCATAATCATCCGTTTCCCGTATTTCCTTAATTGAACTCAACACAAATGCAACTTCATCATTAAGCTGTATATCAATTATCTCTGATATCATAGATTCTATACTTTTTTGAGTAACTGGATATCCTTTAATTGTTGCATCCATATCCATTGTTGATCGTGCTGATAAACCGGCAATAGAAGCAATCAAAAATCCGCCCTTAAGAATAAACTTATCTTTATAAGATGATAAAGACATTCGTTCTAAAAATCGTTCTAACATAAAGTTTTGTAAAATAGATTGAGCTGTTATCTGTTTTTCCTTCGCAACTTTTTTGATTAATGCTTTAAATTTCATAACATTACTCATTGCAATACCTCTAAATAAGGTCTAATTCTCTTATCCACTTTTAATATTTTGGCATAAAATGACAATAAGGGAATATTTTTAGACTTACTACTCATATATTGTTTGAAGGCATCTGTTATCACTTGAATTTCAACTCTATTAGTGACTTTCACAATATCACAAAGTGTTCTCTCAATATTATACGCTCTGACCAAATTACCTGATGGACTAGTCACCTCTTCAACACCTAACTCAAATACATCTTTCTTTACTTTATTGCATCTAAACCCACTTCTAATGGGGGCCGATGTATTATAACCTTCAGGAAATGTAAACTGTAATTGCATTGGTGTTCTATCTGTAAAACCATGTAAATACAAAGCTGTCCCTAATGAAAAAAATCCTCTTTTATAGCTAACTTGTGCGTTTAAAAACTCATCTTCCCATGCTTCCGGCAACGTATATACACCACGAGATACTTTCTCTAATTTATTATCCTTAACAAGTTGCGATAAATAATTTCTCGATAAATTGGCTTCTGAAACCATAGAGGAAGTAACAATACCATTATTTTCATAGGCCATTTTTATTACAGCACTTTTACTCATATAGCTCCCCCCTTAAAACAAAATAACTTTCTTGCTCTAATTATATAAATTTAGAGCAAGAAAGTCAAACCATGCCCGTATTTAATTTTAAATAAAGCCATCTTAACCGAGTTCTTTCGCCATCGCATCAATACGTCCTAATAAAGTCTGAATCAACCCGGGCACTTTTCGCTCGAGCACTACCACGACTTCCCTACTCGTATCAACCGCCTCAAAGCGTGCCATCACTTCAATTAATCTTTTTTCAAAAATATCCGGCACTGCCGCTTTCAATGCAGCATAATCGATATCATGAACCCCTGTTACATAAGTAAGTTCACGGTCATGAGTACCGTTTTCAGCAAACGCTTTAGACAAATTATATGGTGCCGGCTGTGCTTCATAATCACCACTAAAAGAGTTATATGCAAAGGTTCGGCCATTATCAAAAATAGGCGCCAGACCTATAAACTCAAGTGTCTCACTGTTCCGTAAGATACCGAAATTCCCCCAATGACGATCATCGTTCATTGTCAGATAATCAATAATAATCATTTCTTCCAGCTGCTTACGAATTTCATCCGTTACGGCACAACCATTTTGTCGTAGAAATTCCAAATAATTATCTAACCCGTTTAAATGATTGGTTCTGGATTTTTCCAATTGCCAAGCCGGTATAAACTCGATGGACGCCGTCGTGAACGCATCACAAGCGGATACGACCGAGCCACCGAATGTTCCCAAACGATACAACACATGGTTAAAACCCAGTACATCTAATAAATCGGAAACCACCGCTTCATTAAAAGGCTCCTGCATAAACGGCTGATTACCTGTTTTATATAGAACCGGCGATTCATCTGTATGCAACCACATCTGCGGTAAAGTACCGTTATTCGAAGTATTCGGCGTATGACTATGAAACGAAATCAGCGTTCTATCGCCAATCTGTTTTTTCAACGTCGTCAAAGATGAGATAAATATCGAATCATCTTCAAATGAATTATCATAGAAGTTTACATCAGCCCAAGTTACTTTACTGTCGGCCGGTTTAATCCAATAATGATCGGACACGCTAAGCATATAGGAGCGCAAGGATAGTTCCAGCGAGGAATCACTGTCAAAGTAATCCTTAATGGCACTGATATTGGGCCGTTCTTTAGGAATAACTCGATGATCCAAAAATTTATTCAAATTATATTCGTAGCCACGGAAGTTATCAATCATATATGGTGGCAAATGAGCAATACTTAACACTTCATTAACCTGTGCCCAAAGCATCATATTATCAAAAGAAAATAAAATACAGGGCACATCCTTATGCATTAATAAACATGTGCTATCCATAAATTTATTATGCTTCATGATGTGCCCCTTTCGTGCAAGTTTTATTCAATTCAAACGAAGCCTAAAATATCTAATAAGAGCATTCGTGTAACGACAAACTTAACCCACCAAAAATTTTATTTCCCTTCCAATTCAGCTTCCCATTCGGTATGGAAAATACCGTCTTGGTCAACACGTTCATACGTATGTGCACCGAAGAAGTCGCGCTGCGCCTGAATCATGTTAGCGGACAAATTGGCACGACGATAGCTGTCGTAGTAATCAAGGGATGCGGAGAACGCCGGAGTCGGAATGCCGAAACGTTTGGCTTCGATAATCGCTTCACGCCATTTAGCCTGATGCTGTTCGATGGCTTCAATGAAGAACGGATCGAGAAGCAAGTTGGTAAGTTCCGGATTGCGTTCGAACGCTTTTTTAATATCTTCCAAGAATACGGCACGAATGATACAACCACCACGCCATAAGAGCGCCATATCACCAAAGTTGATATTCCAGTTGTATTCTTTGGCTGCTGCTTTAATCAACGCAAAGCCCTGTGCGTAAGAACAGATTTTGGATGCATACAATGCGGAATGAATAGCATCAATAAAGGCTTTTTTGTCGCCTTTGTATTCCCCTTCAGGACCTTTGAGCATCTTAGCCGCTTCCACGCGTTCCGTTTTGTAAGCCGACATGCCGCGCGCAAATACAGCTTCCGCGATAGTCGGAATTGGTACTCCTAAATCAAGGGCTTCCTGGCTCGTCCATTTACCGGTACCCTTTTGGCCCGCTTTGTCGAGGATTTTTTCCAATAAAGGCTCGCCCGTTTCTTTGTCACGTACGCGCAAGATTTTAGACGTGATTTCGATTAAATAAGAATCGAGTACGCCTTTATTCCATTCGGTGAACACTTCGGCCATTTCTTCGGCACTCATGTGGAGCAACTCTTTCATCATGAAATACGCTTCGGAGATGAGCTGCATATCGCCGTATTCGATACCGTTGTGCACCATTTTTACATAGTGACCGGCACCGTCATCACCAACATAGCTGCAGCAAGGACCGTCAGCCACCTGAGCGGCGATGGACGTGAAAATTTTTTCCACTTCTTTATAGGACGTTTCGTTACCGCCCGGCATGAGGCTTGGACCGTTAAGAGCCCCTTCTTCCCCGCCGGATACGCCAACGCCTAATAAGCGGAAGCCTTTAGCTTCGAGTTCCTGGCTGCGGCGACGCGTATCTTTGAAATACGAGTTACCGCCATCGATTAAGATGTCGCCTTTATCCAAATATGGCAAGAACGCTTCAATCATGTCATCTACCGGTTGGCCAGCTTTTACGAGGAACATGATTTTGCGAGGTTTAGCGAGCATGTTAACGAGTTCTTCAGGGCTGTGAGCGCCGCCGATGTTGCCTTCGTGACCGAATTTTTGCAAAAACTCATCCGTTTTCTGCGGCGTACGGTTATAAACAGCAATGCTAAAACCTTTGTGTGCCACATTACGCGCTAAGTTTTGACCCATAACGGCCAAACCGACTAAACCGAATTCATATGTCTTATTTTCCATATTTCGTCTCCTCTGCCACAGCCAGCCAGGCGTCCTGTTGTTGCGCCAGCTGCTGTGCTTTTTTTATAACTTTTACAAACGCAGGGGGAATATCCTCCCGCTCTTTTATATTATACGCAATACACTTGCCGATAGTAATTCCTTTTTGAAAAAACAGCCAACTGAAGTAATACACTTCCAATAGGTGTTCTTCCCGATTCGGAATCGAATTTAATTTGCGTTCGTGAAACGCCCGGTTCACCAGACCTTGAGCTGACTCATTTTGCGACTTGGCGTACTTAATCAGCTTATCCACCCCTTGGGTGATGGCTTTTTTGGACACCAGCTGTGAACCGCCTTCAAGACTGACTACCATGCGCACAATATTATCCAAAACGGACCGTTGGCGCCGGCGAATCAAGTGACTGACCAAATCATATTCATAGCAAATTGTATCCGTGAAATATACTTGCTTTTTACCCGCCCGTACGTCGGTACGCACATCCCTATCATATAGGGCAATGACGGGAATGTCAAAACGATTAAATAATTCAGCCAATCGGCTGATAGACCCTTGGCCGCGGGCATTGATAAGCCCGATGCCGTAAAAGTCGAGCGGAATACCGAGCGTTTTGGCAAACTGCCGAAAACTACTGTACTCTGTTTCGCCCTCTACTATCATAACACAACGTGTATAGAGGGCCTCTTTGACCGCTGAAAAATAAGCAATCAAATGTTCTTCCGCCTCCGACGACACTTCAAAGGTCACCCCGCAGGCAATCTTCAACGACCCCGACGGCTGGCGATAAAAGCGAATAATCTGCCGATAATCATCGGACAAAACTTCCGCCGAATGGGTAACGATAAAGACCTGGCCTAAAATACCGTCAATGCCGAACACATCTTTTAAGATGCGCAAAAATCCGATATTCTCATTGGCCATCATTTCTTTAAAATAATCTACCATGGCCCGCTGCATGAGCGGGTTCAAATGGGTTTCTACTTCATCGAGGCTGATAGCCAGCGGTAAATACCGTTTTCCCTTCATCACGACAATACGCGACTCGAGGCGATTTTGTTTTTTCAAACGAAAAATCTTCTGCACCAAGCGAAATACCACCATGGCCACGAGGCGTAGCGCATCAGGCGTATAAAAGCCGGCATAACGCTCGCTCTTATCAATTTTCGTATGCGTCATGGATCCTCGTTCCATAAGCGGCCATTGCGTCAACTGAGCCAATACAATAATCATGTAAATCGGCAAATGAGGCATGACCATTTGAAACTGCCGAATGCGCAGCGCAATGAGCGACATAGACTTCGTGACGGGCGAATCTTTTTTACAAATCGCCACATCGAGGGCCTCGCCCAACAAATCGCGGAGCTCTTCGTAAAAGGACTCCTCCTTCGTGTCGAAAGAATAAATGCCAATATCCTTCAAGGCAAAATAGGCCATGTAAGTGAGCGTTTTAAGCGGTACCGACCGCCGTGCCGTCGTAGTCAACACCTCATAAAGACGCGGCTTCGTCGCTACATTCACCTGCTCCCACTCGAGCAGAATACGACCGTTTTTAACCGCCTTAATCAATAAGGGAGGCAACTCTTCGTGCGGCGTCACCACGATTTCAAGGCGAACCTTGACGGGTTTTACGATATCAAAAAAATCCCCTTCCACCAGCCTTCTGCCGGATGTCATGATCTGAATCAAGGCCAACAAATTAGACTTCCCAATCGAGTTTTCACCAATCAGATAATTACAATGCTCGTGAAAACTCAACTTCGTTTGATTCAAGTTACGAAAATTCTCAATTTCCAAAGTTGCTAAGTACATATCGGCACCTACCTTTGTTAGGGCTTATACTTTGACGTGTTGCTCTTTTAAACGAGCAATCATAACCGATGCGACAAACATCATAATACCGGCCAAGACCGTCAGCCACGATAAGGTTTCGTCAAAAATCACAAAGCCCCACATGGCGTTGAAGAATACGCCGATATATTGTAAAAATTGTGCCACAACTGCATTGGTGGCCACAAATGCACCGGTTAGGAAGAATTGGGCAAATACGGAAATCCCGCCGATAATCCCAAGGATTACCCATTGCCGCAAATCAGGCCATACAAAATCAGGTCCCATCAAGATACCACCGACAATCATGGTGGTCACTAAGAAATAAAACATAATCTCATAATTACTGTGATGTCCCACTTGGCTGAGCTTGCGAATCGTAGTGTAGGCAGCGGCCGCAAAGGCAGCACCGGCGATGGCGTAGAGCGAATACCAATGGAACTCACTAAACGACCAAGGCTTAATCATAAGGCAAACAGCCGCCAAAATCAAAAGAAGCCATTTACCGGCCCCTTTCGGAACTGACTCTTTCAAATAGAGTGTGCTAAAAATAAACACGAAAATGCCGGACAACTGAAATAAAATCGCCGCGTCGGCCAACTTCATGTACGCCAAAGCAATAAAGTTACACAAGTTGCCTAAACCGCCGAAAATCCCGCGAACCGTAAGCATCCCGCGATTTTCCGTGGAAAAGGCAATGCCCTTGACCCGCATATAGATAAGGACTGCCACCGTGCCGATGAGGCCGCGGAAAAAGGTAATCTCCGCCGCCGGCATGGCTTGCCCCAGCATTTTTACAAATAAATTCATGATACTAAACGCCAAAGCGGATGCAATGGCATAGAAAAAAGCTTGTCTCACGTTGTCACTACTTTCTTAATGTATTACTACTATTTTGATTGCTATATAGTATCAACCAACAACTTATATCGTTAATAAGTAGGATGCGTCTGACTCAATATAGCTTATTTTTTAAAAGTATCGACAAAAGCAAGTATTTCTTTCCCCATTGATTCTTTATCAATGACTTTGGTAAAACGCAATTCCTTCGCCTGCAAAGCAGCCAGTTGTTTCGGGAACGCCACGCCCGTCACCGCACTGATGTGCTCAAGGCTTTCATATGGCGTATCGCCGGTCTGAATTTCCAAGGCTTCGCAAATCGGATTCGGGAACTTGAACGGATGGGCCGTCGCCGCAATCACCGTATGACGGCCACCATCTTCCGGATGCGCCTGCAATTCCTTCATGTAGGCCCCCATGGCCACCGCCGTGTGCGGATCCAACAAATAACCGTAGGAGTTATAAACCTGCGCAATGACAGCTTTCGTTTCTTCGTCGGAAACAAATTGACCGCTGAAATCCTTCTGAATGCGCTGTAACTCTTCGGCCGTTACCGACAAGGAACCGTTTTGTTTTAAATCCTTCATGCGGCTGTTGGTGGCTTCGTAATCCTCGCCGCTCACATAATATAAGAAGCGTTCAAAGTTGGAACTTTCCAAAATATCCATGGACGGTGAAATGGTCGTGTAGAATTCACGCTTCATATCATAGGTGCCCGTTTTGAAAAAGTCCGTCAACACATTATTACGATTGGAAGCACAAATCAACTTACCGATTGGCACACCCATCTTTTTCGCATAATAAGCGGCCAAAATATTGCCGAAGTTGCCGGTAGGGACCACCACATTAAACACTTCATCGCGATGAATAGCACCCTGGTTTACAAGTTCTGCATAGGCTGCCACATAGTAAACCACCTGCGGTGCCAAACGACCGACATTAATGGAGTTGGCACTGGAGAAACGAACTCCCTTAGCCGCCACTTTTTCAGCCATCGATTCGTCCACAAAGAGGCGTTTTAAAAATTGCTGCGCATCGTCAAAGTTACCGCGAATAGCCGTTACATTAACATTATCGCCCTCTTGTTTCTGCATCTGTTCTTGCTGCATCGGACTCACGCCATCGGTCGGATAAAAAACCTGAATGTGAGTGCCCGGCACATCTTTAAAACCTTCCAGCGCCGCTTTACCGGTGTCACCGGAAGTGGCCGTCAAAATAAGCACCTCATCCGTTTCTTTTTCCGCTTCTTTGGCGGCTACCAACAAATACGGGAACAAGGACAATGCCATATCCTTAAACGCCTGCGTACGTCCGTGGAACAATTCGAGCACCGATAAACGTTCCAAAATAGAATGCAACGGTGCAATTTCAGGCGTACTGAAATTTGCTTTGCTGTAAGCCGACGCAATCATGGAACGTAATTCCGCTTCATCAAAAGTTGTGAAAAGATTTTTTAATACGGTATACGCAATGTCCTCGTAGGATTTCTCCGCCACCATGTCATAAGTCAGACAGCGTTCCGGAAATAAGGCCGGCACATATAGACCCCCGTCACTTGCCAAGCCATGGAGCAATGCATACGTTTCACTTACCGTTTCTTCACTTCGTGTACTTCGATACTTCATCTCTCTACCCTCATACTTCTACTAATCTAAAATAATAATAGAAAATTTCTCTATTACTTCTTTCAATTAATTATACCGAAAATACACATTTTTTTCTACCTACCAACAGCGACGCTTTCCCCCTTAATTACGGCACCGTTATAAGTTATTACATTATTTTTACAAAATGTTGTAAAAAATAAAAATCTCCCGGCCCCTAAAAATAAACGAATATCGGAAACTTTTAAAAGCTTATGTTTTCTTTAAATTTTACATAATTTTTAAACTTTACTGCTATAAGGGTTTACATTTCGAAACAATAAGTATATAATAGCTATGTTGTTATGGACCACTAGCTCAGCTGGCAGAGCACCTGACTCTTAATCAGGGTGTCCAGGGTTCGAACCCCTGGTGGTCCACCATTTTTATGTCCAAAATTTGATATATTGCACTTAAAATCAAATAAAGAGCGATAGTAATACTAATCCCGGTGATCCGGCTATAGTTAGTACTATCGCTCTTTTTAATTATTCAGTTGTAAGCTCTATGCAGTTATAATGCAACATTTAACCTCTACACACTATTTAGCTGCAAATGTTCTCTACTCTTATTTGTTAACCAACGAATTTACGAGCTGAGTCAACTCTTCTATACGTTGTTTCTGTTCTTCCAATTGAGCGCTTTGCGTATCCAATTTTTGATTTTGCGACTGAATCATGGACTGCTGATCGTTAACTACACTACGGAGACTATCGATTTCCTGAGCCATCGCTTGGCTAGATCCGTAGTTAGTTGTCTGACCGGCACCAACACGCCAAGTTACACCGGCGTTAACCATGTTTTCACCGCCACCAAAGGAACTGCCGAGGCTGAACATCATGTCGCTATGTGGACGATAGAACGCACCAACTGCTACTGCATTCGCACCTTTGTAGTTACCCACACCGGCTGCAAATTCCCATCTTGTCGTCGGATTGTAATCTAACGGATGTAAAGCTGCAAGAGCTGCTGCACCGGCACCGACACGGTTCACACGGTTATCCAGTTTGTTAATCTGATTACCTAAATAGTTCATATTGGAACCGATATTCGTTACCGCACTATTTAACTGACCAACATTGACCGCATCAGTTTCAGCTTCACCGGCTACTACATCATGAATCTGATTTTTACCCATGCTGATAGTATCACTAGTGAGCTTAATATCTGATTTAGCTGCATCAGTAGTCTTAATCGTTACACCATCCGTATTAACCGTAGTATTACCCGTTACAAGTTCCGTAGTCGTTACACTATCAGTACCGATAACAGTTGCTGTATCACCAGAACCTACAGTAACACGTTCTAAACCGGAAAGTTTGGATGATAATTTAACTTTAAAACCTTTAGTTCCGTCATTCACGACACCAATATTGCCCTCAGTCAGAGGTTCCATCGCTCCACCGGTGATACTTAAGGTTTCAGCATTACCGACTTCAATTTTTTCTTCGGTATCGCTGATAAACTCACGTTTAGCATTTTGAATGGCCTCAATATCGGTATTAATGTCACCGATTTGAGTTCCAATATTATTTACCGCATCACGCAATTGTCCTTCAGTTGCGGCACGGTTTTCCACGATACCGTTCGTTTCAGGCTTCCAAGTCGTATTGTCGAGACCTGTAATATAGTGACCTGTCTTATCCGGATTAATCAGATTGCCCTCTTTGTCTTTCGCCGTATCACCTTGCTTACCAATAGTGAGCTGACTACCTTGGGCACCAATTGTTACTTGCCCATTAGAGCCATTAACTACTACTTGATTATTGCCTGTACCGGCAGTAATATTCGATGTCGTACCATCAACTACTACTTGTTGCCCCGGTGCAGCTGCGTTATTCAATGTAATTTTATCATTCAAATCAATAGTATTTGTCTTAACTCCATTATCATCAGTTGTTGTGTTAATAGTAATATTTTTACCGGAAGATAATTTACTGTTGGTAGCCTCTTGAGTTAATTTAGAAGATAACTCTTTAAGCTGTGCCACGTTAACGGCATCATAATCATCAGCACCACCGGCCACATTCGTAATACGACGACGATTAGCTGCTACAGTATCATCACCGATTGTGTATTCAGCATTGCCTACGGAAACCACACCATTTTCCGCTGCAAAAGCTTCGTTTGTTAAGTAGGCTTCCGTTTTCACACTATCAGGAATATATGCTAAAGAATTTTGCCCCAAAGCGACTGAATTATTAGAGGCAACACGCGCTTTCTGACCAATAGCAATACCATTATTTACCGTGCCTGTTCCATCCAAGGTATTAGTAATTGCATAGGATCCAATAGCAATTGCATTATCGCCGTACGCACGCGCCCAGTGCCCAAGTGCCGTTGCTTCATTACCATTAGCATACGCCTGTTTGCCTAATGCCGTTGCATAGTTACCTTTACCAATAGCCATTATGCCGACTGCCAAGCTATTCGTATCATGTGCTTCAGCTCCGGCACCTAAAGCAGTCGTCTGATAGCCAAATGCTTTAGCCGAGTTGCCAAGAGCAATTGAGTTCATTTGTTCTTTGCCTGCTTCAACCACAGTGTCATCATCTACAACTGATGTACTATTACCCGGCACACCTTGCACTGGGTCAGTAGAACGTATAGGACCCACATAAGCACTTACACCAATTGCTAAACCATTATTAGCACTACGTTCAGTAAGGGCTCCATAACCTAAAGCCATACTTTGATTGCCGTTAGCTTTTGTTTGAAGACCAATAGCTACCGTATTTAATTCATTTGCCTGCGTTTCACGCCCAATCGCTATCGAGTCATTTCTCGTTACTTTAGCCGAATAGCCGATTGCGACGGACTGATTAGCAGCCGCAGTAGCACCATACCCCATTGCTACTGCAACTGTGCCTGAAGCGTTGCTCCCAGCCCCTGCAGCAATACTCCAGCTGCCTGACGCACTCGATCCATTACCAATAGCTGTATCAGCTGACTTAGTAGCTTTAGCATTTACACCGGCAGCCAAAGCACCTGCCCCTGTAGCACCATCATTACCTCTATTTCCCGCATCAGTAGAATTTACCGAAAAATATCTTGTTTTATTAGTATCTAGTGCACTAGTTGATGCTAAACCACTTACTTTATAAGTCGTTCCATCATTACGAGTAAAGGTAATCGTATCGCCACTCAATGTAGCACTATCAGTTATTGTATCTTTTGCATTAACTTTGTACTGAGTATAACCCGCACTCGTATCTTTATCTATGCTGCTGATATTAGTGCCTGCAAGCACTTCAACTTTGGCAGCTTTAAGTTGGGCTATATTAACTGCGTCAGTATCAATTGTCCCGGCTGCCACATTAGTAATCTGACGGGTAAGACCTTCTTCACCATTACCAAGCGAGAGTGACCCCATGCCGGCCATCCACGGTGCAACCATCAATCGATACTTCATACCGGCATCCTTAGCCGCCTGTGCATTTTCCGGAGTTGGGTTCTGATAATATACAGCAGCCGCCGCATTCCATGCGTCTAACGCAGTCTGCATTTCAGGTGTAAAGTTAAAATTAGTTTCTGTAAGAGGATCATAACTAAGAATATTCTCTCTACGATCAGCAACAGAATAACTTCCCAAAGCAATGCCATTAGGAACTGTATTTCTCGTTTCTCGTCCAATACTTACACCGTTATCGGCCATCTCTGTTGCCGATGCCAAGTACCCAATTGCAATACTATCTATATTAGCAGCCTCAGTAAATCCACCAATTGCAATGCTCTGATAGTGCTTCGCCTTAGCTCCTCCACCTATGGCAATAGACTCTACACCGGTAGCACCATCATTATCTTTATTGCTTTCTGTTGAAGAATTTACAGAAAAATAAGAAATTTTATTAGCATCAACCTTACTATCTATCGCCTTCAACTGCGCTATGTTAACAGCATCCGTATCTTCGGTACCGGCTGCCACATTTGTAATTTGACGAGTTTCCTTACCTTTTATACCAACACTGACCGCACCACGATTACTGTTCCAAATAACAGAACCTGCGTTATCCGTCTGGAATTTAGTCAATTCATCACCGGTTAAGCCTGGTACATAGCCAAATAATTCACCGGCACCACGATCAGTTTTAGCATACGCACCTAGAGCAACAGCTGTATCTTTACTTGCATTGGCATAACTACCTAGACTCAGCGCATCTTCAGCAGACGCAATCGTACCTTCTTCAGCATTGCCTTTTGAGGTGCTTACAGACTGGTTAGCAATGTAGATGCCTTTACCATTTTCAGTTGTACCACCAATACGAACACTGTTGAGGTCTTGCAAGTCTTTGGCTAATCTTACTTTTAAGCCACTGTCGCTTGCTACAACACCGATATTATCTTCCGTTGTAAGTTGATCTGCCTTAGTGATGCCACCGGTAATTGACAAGGTTTCATTAAGCTTCTTAGCAATGGTTACATTTTCTGTGTCACCTGTGAAATTTAAACCATCATCCATGGTTGCAATTTCATGATCTGTACCGTCTTCATCTTTGTAAACAATACGTGTGATTCCATCTGTACCATCAAGTCCATTTTTCCCGTCTTTAACGGTAATATTGGCACTTGTGTTCTTTCCATCAGCACCATCTTTACCAGATTCACCAATAATAGTAATACTACCGGCTTCGCCGTTTTTACCATCTGCACCAGGCTTAGTACCAGCTACTAGGTCTTTACTCATCTTCAAGTCGTAAACCTTCTGGCCGTCAACATCTTGCACAGCCATAGTAAGGTTGCTAGATCCGATGTACTCACCTAAAGCACCATTTGCACCTGCAGTCGGAGCATCGCCATTGAGGGTAACTTCAGTATGTTTTGCACCTTTAATAGCACTATTCAACTGACTTACGTTGACAGCATCTGTATCATCTGTACCCGCTACTACATTAGTAATCTTCTTGCTACCTGCATCAATGCCTGTTGTAGTAACAGATGGACCATTAGTGATTATCAAGCCTGTTGTACCAAGAGTTACCGCATTACCAACTTTAACACTATTTAAGCCTGTAAGGTCTTTAGCCAACTGTACTTTCAGTGCATTATCGCCGTCTTTTACAACGCCTATATTGTTATCAGTCAATAAGCTGTTGCCATCGGCATCAGTTGCTGTTGCACCACCGGTAATATTCAAGGTCTGACCATTGCCACGAGCAATAGTAGCTGTGGTATCATCACCTGTGAAGTTCAAAGTTGTCTTACCGGCATCTTCAGCAGCTTCAGCCACTTGTTTTAACTGTGCCACGTTAACGGCATCAGTATCAGCAGTACCAGCTGCCACATCAGTAATTTGACGGGTGATTCCTTTAGAAACATCGCCCACCGATACCGATCCGGCTGTGGACTGCCATGTATACAAAGCTTTACCTGCTTCAGCCAATGCACTTTGTTTGCTGTCCAAATCTGCCTGAGCTGTAGCTAACTGAGCCTGTGTTGATTCAAGAGATGCTTTTATTCCCTGATATCCCGCATCTTGTTCATACGAATTATCCGGATACATGGAAACAATCATATCAATATTAGCTTGATATTCAGCTGCCTTAGCGGTTAAATCATTTACCGTTGTTTGTGCATCAGTTACTTCCGTCTGTAAGCTCTGATACTGTGTATTACTACCTAAAATACTATCCGCATCGGTAATTCTACCGGATGGGTCATAACCTACAACACCCTTATCTGTACGAGCCACAGAGTTAGCACCAAGAGCTACGCCACCCTTAATAGTAACATTAGCATTTCGACCAACAGCTACTGCATCACTAACAGTTGTTTCAAGTGCGGAATCTGCGGATCCAATAACAACATTATTATTGACACCGGTTAATGTACGATTATCACCAATTACAACAGCAGTCGTTGTATCTTTTACAGTATTATTAGAACCGGTCACAGTTACGTTATCTACATTAGTTGCTGTATTATGATAACCGGTCAACGCATTAAACTGACTAATGTTGCTACTTGTCCCCTTCAAGGTATTGTTCACACCAATGATAGAAGATGTACGGGTGTAATCAGCCGTGTTAGCACCGCCGATAGCTAAGGTCGCACCACCACTTTTAGAGTCTTTAATCACAGTTTGGAGCTTATCCACCATAGCATCTACGGAATCAGCGCCACTCGTTGGCATAGAAATAGAGGTAATAGAGTTTGTGATCTTATTCCCGGCACCAAATACTAATGAACCGTTAGTATTATCCGTAATATTGCCTAAGCCAACAATAGTATTTGCAATACCCTGATAAGACGAACCTATTGGTACACCAAAAAATTCAGGTAACTTTTCATTAGATCTAACACTATTTAAAGAGCCCAATACAGTAGCACCAAAGTTTTGTGCCCCATAAGCACCGGTATTCAACCTACCACTACCATCAAAACCACCCGTAGCAATAGAGTAAGAGCCCATCATAGTCGAAAACAAGCCTTTATTATAGGTATTCGTACCCAAGGTAGTCTGATTTACATGAAAACTGGTGTTGTTATCAGTAATTTGTTTACCACCCATGGTGCCTCGGTATACACGATCCCCAATATCAATCGAACCCGTACGGCCAAAAGCATTTGTGCCGATAACGATAGATGTAGCTACTCGGCTAGCATCAGTCGGATTATCATATCCACCGGAACCACGCTTAGGCCAATTCGTTGGATCCATTCCCAATAAGGCTTCTTGTTCACCGCCACCGGTGAAGGCTACGGCTCCTTTACCGATAACAATGCTACCATCCAAAGCAATATTTTCCGAAACTTTAGCATCACTACCGATGACAATACTGCCCTTGCCGCCGGAATAGACATTGGTCCCCAAAGCTATGCCATTTTCACGTTGAGCTACAGCATTCGGGCCAATAGCAATTGAGTTTGTGCCTTTAGCTCCGTCATTATTCTGGTTAGCTGCTAATTCAGATTTTACAGAGAAGTATTTAACTTTATTAGCCGCCAATTCAGCTGTTGTAGCAATACCGGTTACGGTAATAGGAGCCCCTTCATTTTGAGTAAGTGTTAAAGTATTATTTTCTAAAGATGCTCCCGTAAGGTATGTATTTTTTAAACCGGTCACGGTAATTGGATTATTATCAGAGTCAGTCAAAACTAATGTACCATCGGCACCAACATATGTTACTTCGCCTTTAGCTAAAACTGTATTTGTATCTGTTGATTTAATTGTATACGTTGTTGCACCATCATCAGCCACATCAGTAGTAATCGTTACATTTTCGCCTTGTTTCAAGGTTACTTTATTTGCTTTCAACTGAGCTACGTTAACAGCATCTGTATCTTGAGTACCGGCTGCTACACCTGTAATCTGACGAGTAATATCATTGGCTGCATCACCAACAGATACGGAACCAACTGTAGAGGTCCATGTAGAACCGGTTAACGCTTTAGTGCTAGGATTATATCCATCTACGCCTTTATCAACGCTTGCCACAGAATTAGAGCCTAAAGCTACACCACCATCAATAGTTGTATTTGCATTTCGACCGATAGTAACCGCATCACTTGCACTCGATGTCATTACAGAATCAGCCGAGCCGATAACTACGCTATTAGCCGCATCAGATACCGTACGATTTGTGCCGATAATCGTTACATTATCTACATTAGTACCGGTATTTTTAAAACCTGTAATGTAGTTGTATTGGCTAATATTGTCACTAGCACCGGTCAAGGTGTTATTAACACCAAGGAGGGCAGATTGTTGAGTATAATCAGCCTTGTTGCCGCCACCGATTGCAAGAGTCGAGCCACCACTATTGGACGACTTAATAGAATTCATCAATGTTGTCTGTAAAGCTTTAGCAGAATCTCCTGCAGAGCTTGGTGCTGCTATTGTTGTAATGGAGTTAGTAATTTCATTACCAGCACCAAAGATTAAGGAACCATTGGAGTTAAAGGTTCTATTAGCCACACCTACAACACTATTAGCGATACCGGATGAATTAGACGCAGTAGCAGACTCTATGCTATTCAAAGAACCCATAATGGTAGCACCAAAGTTTTTCCCTGCACTAGAAGAAAAACCACCGCCATTATAGTTACTACTGGCAATCGAATAAGCGCCCGTAATCGTTGCAAATGCACCACCATTATAACTATTCGTACCTAATGTAGTACTATTAATATTTACACCTTGTGCTTTAGTATCAGCACTATCAACCGTTACATCACCTAATAATCCACGATAATTATGCGAACCAACCATAAGACTACCTGTACGAGCATAGGTATTTTCACCTATAGCAATACCAGTTGCTTCTTTGGATGGATCATTCGGTATTTGAAGAGTACCGAGCCAATTACCTGCAGTGAACGTTGTTTGTCCCATAGAGAATAGATACTCTTGCATACCTGACATGTTTTCAATTTTCGCATTTTGACCGATAGCAATACTTCCGCTTTGATCAACGTAGTTATTAATATTGGCACCATTACCGATAGCAATACTATTATTAGCAGCTGTAGTCGATTGACCGATAGCTATACTATTAGCACCGGATGTACTGGATTTACCGATAGCAATTGCATCTGTACCGGTTGCGCCATTATTATTATAGTTAGTGCCATTAGCCGCAGAATTTACCTGGAAGTAATGAATCTTATTAGCTTCAACTTGAGCGGCTGTTGCTAAACCACTTACGGTAATAGGTGTACCTTCAGTCTGAGTGAGAGTTAATGTCCCATTGTCAAAAGCTGCACTAGTAAGATATATATTTTTATCTGTAGAAGCAATCTTATAATCTGTAGATCCATCAGTGCCAGTTGTAGTCGTAAGTGTGACATTATCACCTGCAGTTACCGTTACTTTATTAGCTTTCAACTGAGCTACGTTAACGGCATCTGTATCTGCAGTGCCAGCTGCTACGCCAGTAATCTGACGAGTGATATCATTTGCTGCATCACCTACAGATACCGAACCTATCGTAGAAGTCCATGCAGTACCGGATAATTCTTTTGTACTAGGATTATAACCGTCTACACCTTTATTAACACTAGCAACAGAATTAGATCCTAACGCTACGCCATCATCAACAGTCGCATTAGCATTGTAACCCATAACAACAACGTTATCTGCTGTTGTAGTTAAAGTAGTATCAGCTGCGGCACGAAGCGCAGTCGTAGTTTCTTTATTAGCACGACCTAAGATAACGCTATTATCGGAACCTGTTACAGTACGATTATCGCCAAGAAGAATAGTATTGTTAGAGTCTGCTACCGCATTTTCATTACCTAAGTTAACAATTGATGTAGAGCCACTAACCGTGTTATTACTACCTGTTACAGTTACATTAGTTACACCGGTTGCCGTATTGTTAAAACCGGTTAACGCGTTATATTGAGCTACGGAATCCTCAGTACCTTCTAAAGTATTATTAACACCGACGAGGGCCGATTGTTGCGTGTAATCTGCCTTGTTGCCACCACCAATCGCCAACGTGGATCCGCCACTATTAGCATTCTTAATACCTTCTATTAAACCAGTTTGTAAATCTTTTGCCGAACCATCAAGCGAAATATCTACCCCTTCAATTTTGCTTACAGAGTTAGTAATCTCGTTACCCGCGCCAAATATTAAAGATCCATTTGAATTAAAGGTACGATTTGCAAAACCAACAACGCTATTGGCTACACCTGATGTAGTATTTTCAGCAGTAGAGGATTCTACACTGTTCAAAGAACCTACAATAGTAGTTCCCAGATTTTTGCCGGCATTATTCTCATCACCACCGCTGGCATAGTTACCGCTTGCAATAGAGTATGAGCCTACAATAGTGGCAAAAGCTCCGCTGTTATAGCTGTTTGTACCTAAAGTCGTACTATTAACATTAACACCGGTAGCACGGATATTGGCACTATCTACATCAACATCGCCTAGAGTTCCACGATAATTATGCGTACCAATCATCAAACCACCGGTACGAACGAAGGTGTTTTCACCAATCGCAATGCCGGTAGCTACTTTCGAAGGATCTTCCGGAATAAATGCCATACCGCCACCAGGTCTATCAACTATATTATAATTAGTTTGTCCTAGCCCAAACATAAATTCTTGCATACCGGCCATGTTATCAATCTGCGCATTTTGGCCTATTGCAATACTAGCACTTTGGTCTACATAGTTATTGATTTTTGCACCGTTACCGATGACAATATCGCCACTACCCTTACCACCATTACTATCAGAAACGCTTGCACCGTTACCGATAGCAATGCTATTATCTGCAGCTGTGCTAGCTTTACCTATAGCAATAGAGTCTATCCCTTTAGCTCCATCGTTATTATAGTTAGTACCACTAGTGCCTGAATTAACTTGGAAAAAATGTACCGAACTTCCGCCCGAACTATTACCGGCAACAGCCATAAGCTGTGCCACGTTAACAGCATCAGTGTCTTTCACACCGGCTGCAACACCTGTAATCTGACGAGTTGCAGTTGCTGTTCCATCACTACCAAGTACACCAACAGATACAGCTCCCAAAGTAGATTTCCAAGTCGCTGATGTATCCGTAGAAGCAGCTTTTGTGGACGGATCATAACCTGCAACACCATAATCTACATTAGCCAATGAGTTAGAACCTAAAGCTACGCCATTATCTACGGTTGCATTAGCATTATGTCCAAGGATAGTTGCGTTGGATACAGTTGTTGCCATTTCTGCATCAGCAGACCCGATGACAACGTCATTAGTCGCCCCGTCAATTTACGTTTATCCCCAATTACAATATTGGACGTCCCATCTGACACAGTATTGCTGGAACCGATTACATATGTGCCATCCGTATTGGTCAAAGTATTTTTTGCACCGGTAATAAAGTTATAATCACTGGTATTGCCGTCTGCACCATTCAACTTATTGCCAACACCGGTAACAGCCGAGAAACGAGCATAGTCTACTGTATTAGCACCACCAACAACCAAAACTTGACCACCACTGTCACCTACCGAAGCAGCTAAAGCTTTAGCCGTAGCGATTGGATCAGTCGGATCAACATTACCAACATTAAAGGTTACATTACCATAAGAATTAGTTACCGCATTACCGGCACCAAAAATAAGTGTCGCATTGGCATTCTGCGTGGCATTAGCTGCACCAACAATAGAATTAGCAACTCCATCAAATTGTTGAGTTCCAGCTGCTACAGTATTCAAAGAGCCTACAACGGTAGCCATAGCACCTTGGAAACTACCGGAAGCAGATTCAACCTTAGCACCTGCACCGGCAGCTACAGAGCCAACACCTTGGGCTCCGTCGTTACTTTTATTCCCAAATTGTGATAATGCACCATTCATATCATTAACACTGTAATACTGATCAGCCGCACTTACCCCGGCTGTCATCCCAGCACACAGTGCCAACACAGAAAGAGCCACGCCAATTTTCTGGCCTGACTGGCTATGTGTAGATCCGGCTTTGCCATTACGTTTGGCCAACTCAGATACTACTACGTAACTGTTTTTTACTTTACTCCAAATGACTTTGTACTGCTTATTCATTACAGAACCTCCCCATGATAAAAAAATCACAGTAAATTCATTTTAAAAACCTTATTAATACCTCAAAAAATATCACTTTTATTTATCTTAATTCTATAATTTGTGTTTATAACTGTCAATTCAATTCGTATATTTCCAATGTTATTTTTTCATTTTAAACTCATTAATATAGTTCTTATTTCAAGTTTGATATAAGAAGGTTTATTATGTCCATCAACACGCAATATAAAAGGATTTATTTATTTTTTAGTTCCAATTTATTATAATCAAATCGCAATAATACGTCACAACTTTTATTCATTTACTACTTTAATCAGTAAATACGCATGAAAACTTCATGTTTTTAAAATGATAATTTTCAGAAAATATATTAATAAATAGTTACAATATATATTAATGAAAAGTTTTTACTATAAATTCACTAATCCATGTTAATTTCATTTTATTCATATTAATTCTCTATGATTTTTTCACAACAAAAAAACTCAATGTATAGCTTATAAATACGCTGGCTATACATTGAGCTTGTACACACACTATTTAATTGAATACTCCGAGCTTTTTAACTCCACTGGTCACATTTCAAACCGCCCAAAATAAATTGCAAAATCTTCTTTTGCAGGCGATACCACTCGTTCTCTTTTAACTCTAACAAACTGCGGTTAACCGAGCTGCTGCCATTAACGATAAATTTAAAAAGCAATTCCGCTTCATCCTGTTTCATATTTAGCTCTTTCATGAGCACCGGAACGATCTTAGGGCTTTCATACTGGTGGATTTTTTGAGCGATAATCGGAGCCACATCCGCATCTTTTACGAGGAATCTGTATTTTTCAAGTTCCAAATATTTATGACACGGCGGAAATAAAGAGCTGTCCTTCGGTAACTCCTCATCCCCCGTCTGATTTAACATAATTTGCAACTTCTTAAGCGATCCCTGCTTTTCTTTGGGCGTCATGGAATTGATAAGTTGCAGGCTATCGTTAATAATATCCTCCAACAAGTCATCAATGGTGTTGTAGTATAAATAAAACGTTCCTCGCGCAATATGCGCTTCCCGACAAAGTGCGGTAATGCGGATGGTCCGAAAATGACTGGTTTTCAGCATAAGCAGCAGTGTATCTTTTATATGTTCGCGAGTATCCGTTGATACGTGTCGTTTAGTTCCTGTTTTTTCATTCGAGCTTTCAATCAAGGTAAATCTCCATCTCCTTACTGTTGAAATCATAGCTATATTATTATCTCTTATTTTATCATGGAGACTATTATTTCTGTGAAAAACCCGGTCAACTATAAACACATTTCAATTTCTGTATATTTTTTACAAAAAACGCAATTTATGTACACTTTTTATTTTCTGTTCATTGCTTTCTAACAATCAGCCAAAGTATAGACATATTTAAATTTCTGCATATTGTTTCTAAATAGCCCGCTCACTATAATAGGATACACAAGGTACACCAGAGATGTACCAAGGTTTGTATTCCTTGAAAGGAGATTTCAAAATGGAACTTTACAAAAATTTTGACGGCAAAGCCCCTATGATTGACGTTAATGACACAGCTATGTTGCTTATTGACCACCAAAGCGGTCTCTTCCAATGTATTAATGACATTGATTTCTTGCGTATTCGCGACAGAGCGATTGCGTTAGCTGAAGCAGCTGCATTAGTAAATATGCCTGTTATTACGACGGCTTCCGTACCCCAAGGTCCAAATGGTCCGTTGATTCCGGAAATCCATGAAGTGGCTCCGCATGCAGTATATGTAGCACGTCGCGGCGAAGTAAACTCTTGGGATTGTAAAGATTTCGTAGATGCTGTAAAAGCAACCGGTAAAAAGACGTTAATCATCGCCGGTACGGTAACAAGTGTATGCATGGCATTACCGGCTATTTGTGCTGTTAATGAAGGCTATCGCGTATTTGCAGTGCCTGACGCATCCGGTACGTATTCCAAAGAAGCTGCTATGGCCACTATGATGCGCCTCACCCAAGCAGGGGTTGTGGTAACTGACGCCGGTGCTGTATTGGCAGAATTACAGCGCACATGGCATACACCTCAAGCCGACAAATGGGCTCAAATTTGGGGTCGTATTTTTACAAATTATCGTCTTCTTTTAGAAAGCTATGCTAAAGCTGTAGAAGTAACAAAATCCGGCGAACCAATGGACAACGAACGCGAAGATTAATTTTGCGCCGCCCCACTTATTAATCTATAGCAAGTATAAAAACACCTCCTCGTTGATTAATATATGGTAAGTCTAAAACAAAGTAAGGAGCAGTAACGAAATCGAGTTTTTAAACTCACATTTCAGTTACTGCTCCTTATTAATTTCCTTTTATTTCACTACAACCGATACTCCATCAGGAATGACAGTTATTGATGCATTCTTCCCTTTTATCTCCATAGCACGATTTAAAGCTTCCGCAAATGTAAAGGCATGTTCAATATGCATGTCTTTTAACATTTGAGGATCACACTGATCAGTCACAACAATGACTGTAAATTGGTCAAGAATTCGTGCTAGAATTTGCATTTCCCACTGATCCGGAATTGTTTCATTCCGTGGCACCTTAGCAATGCGGTCAAGCAGTTCTCTAGGGGTTTTGACCGCCTTTAAATTATCATATAGGGATTGACCGCCGTGCCCATCATTGCAGGCCGCAATCATAATAATAACGCCATCTTTATTGCATGTTGCTTCAGCGGCCGTCATCCCTTTAACCGCTTGATAAATATTCTGGTCCAACGGATAGCCGCCATTAGTGGTAACAACAATATCAGCGGGTGCCTTTGGTACGCTGGCAAGTTTTGAAACAAATTCACAGCCTACTTCATGGGCTTTTTCAGAATCGCCGGCAAAGGCATTGATAATATGCTTTTCAGAATCGATAACAACGTTTAGGATAAATGCTAAATTAGCAGCTTTAGCAGCGTATTTCATATCTTTATGAATAGGGTTGTTTTCCAATATACCGGTCCTGGCATTTGGGCTATTTATAAATTCAGCACAGTGATTGGCCATGACTGTAACCGCTGAGGCAATCCCCGGTAAAATACTCTTACGACCTCCGGAAAAACCGGCAAAAAAGTGCGGTTCAATGAAACCTTCGGCTATGAGTAATTCTGTTTCTACAGCTAATTTATTGATGATACACGCACCGCCTGACGGCAAAGTACCAATTCTCGCCATTTGCGAGTCATCACCGGATATATGATTTACAATCTTTTCATGGGCTACGATGTCCGGACCGAATTTATCGATCATTTCTTCCTTGGTTGTGGGTCTGTGAAAACCGGTAGCCACGAGAATTGTAATATCAATGGCAGGATTCACCTCACGGATTCGACGCAGCAAAATCGGCATGGTAATCTTACTTGGTACCGGTCTGGTATGGTCACTGGTGATGATGACCATGTTCTTTTTCCCTTTAACCAGGTCTTCTAATTTGACACTGCCAATCGGATTATCCAAGGCTTGTTCCACTAATGCTTCTTCAGGTGCCGTAGCCTTATATTCGGCTGAGCCGGATTCTAAAACGCCTTTGAGATTTGCTTCCGGCACCTGGATTGAAATGAAGTCTTTTGAGTATGGTACTTTAAATGTGCGCATATTATAGCCCCCTAATAGATATAAAACCTACGCCCTAAACCTCCATGTGATATGAGTGACAAATAATTTTTGAAAATATATTCATTTTTCTTATCACGAGTTAAATATATCACTCGTCAATCAAATTTGCAATAATTAAATCAAGTTTAGACCATAAAAATAAGCCCAATATACATCATTTCAACGAAATGAATATATTGAGCCTATGCAAAGTTTAAGTTAAACCGTTTTTATAATCCGAAAATCCAGAACACGCCCAAGCGCACAAAGCTGAGTGTGAGCACCCAGAACGCCAAGAAATGAAGGGTACCTTCGAGACCCTGACCTAAACGGTTTGCCCCGGATTTAAATACGATATCGCACCAACACATACTATGCCTCCTATCAAACTAAACTGTCACTGTGACAGGTAATCAATCATTCAATCTTGCCTAATCTCACCTATGTTTTAGATGGTTTTATTTTACTAAATTCGTCATCGTTTCACAATCGAAAAATGACCATTTTGCAATCTTAATATAACCCTATGGCTATCCTTTAGTATTTTGCATCTGTGATATAATAATAACAATAAATTGCATTAACGAAAGGATTTTTCATGGCTATCGACATACTTTTACTTGAAATGATAAAACGCATCAGCTATGCCGTCATACTGGGGCTCATCGTTTCAAGGCTCAAACTTTTCGACCGTCTCATGGTCAACAAACTATCGTGGTTCGACCGCATCGCCTTTACGGTCATTTTTTCCAGCATCGCCATCCTCGGCACCTACGGCGGGATTCCCATTCAGGATGCCCTTGCCAACTCGCGCATGATTGGTATCATGGCGGCCGGTCTCATTGGCGGCCCGTACCTCGGCACGTCCGTCGGTATCGTGTCCGGCTTGCACCGCTATTCGTTGGGTGGTTTTACGGCCCTTGCCTGTGCCATTTCCTCCATCACCGAAGGGTTCTTGGCCGGTCTTTTTCAAAAATACTACAAAGGCAAGCTCATTCCGTGGCCGATTGCCCTCGGTATCGGGTTCTTCAGCGAGATTCTGCAGATGCTTATCATCTTGCTCGTCGCTCAGCCCTATGACCAAGCATACGCCCTCGTAAACAGCATCGCTGTACCGATGACGATTGCCAACTCGTTAGGCCTTGCCCTTTTCATGTATATCATCAAAGCAGGCCTCTACCAACGGACGCAGCAAAAGGCGAATCAGAGTCAAAATATCTTGTCCATCGCCCGCGAAACGGTACGTTATTTCCGTAAAGGTCTTAATCCGGATTCGGCCAATGCGGTTGTGCAAATTATTAAAAAGCACAGCCCCTACGACGCGGTGTCTATTACGGATACGAAGCAGGTTCTCGCCTATATCGGGGCCGAAAGCAATCACCATGCGCCCGGCATGAATGACCATTTGACGCATGTAACCATCGATTCGTTGACGTCCGGTACGATTCATATCGCCTACTCGCCAGCTGAAATCGGTTGTACCCACCCGAACTGTACGCTCAGCAGTGCCATTGTGGTACCGCTCATGATAAAAACGCGTATCATCGGTACGTTGAAGATGTATTATACATCGCCGTCCTATCATCCGGATTCGTCGGATATTGCCTTCGCTCAAGGTCTGGCTGACTTATTTTCAACCCAGCTGGAGCTGACGGAAATCGACTACCAACGTCGTTTGACCGAGGCAGCGAAAATGCAGGCATTACATACCCAGATTAATCCGCATTTTCTGTTCAATACGCTGAATACCATTTCCTCATTGATTCGTACCAATCCGGAGCTGGCAAGGCGTTTGCTCATCAAATTCTCGCAAATTTTCCGTTTTACCTTGCAGTATACGGGCCGCGTTATTATGTTTGAAAAAGAATGGGCTCAGGTCAGCGGTTTTCTTGAAATTGCCATTGCCCGCCACGGCGATAAGTTATTCGTAACGCATAATTTGGACCCCGCTATTTTCAGCTACGGCATCCCGTCCTTAACGCTGCAACCGATTATTGAAAACTCCATCAAGCACGGTCTCCAACCGCGCGAGGTGGGCGGTTCCATCGCCATTGAAGGAACCATGACGGACACGGATATTATAATCACCGTTACCGATGACGGCGTCGGTTTCCAAGGCGACCCGGATTATTATCTGGAACATCCGCCACAAGGTCATATCGGACTTAGCAATGTGCATCGCCGCTTGCGCGGTCTCTACGGTGCCCCGTACGGTCTTGAAATTACTTCGGTTCCTGAAGAAGGCACCACCGTTGTTATCCGCATCCCTAAAGTTCAACCGGAATCCGATCCGACACCGGAACGAACGGAATAGAAAGGCGATTCTATGATTCGCACCATCCTTATTGATGATGAAGCGCCGGCTCGCGACGAGCTGCGGTACTTACTCACTACCAACCACAGTGATGTAATCGATATTATCGGCGAAGCCGACAACGCTACGGCCGCGATTTCTTTAATTACCCGTGAAAAACCGGCTTTAATCTTCCTTGATATCCATATGCGCGGTCTGTCCGGTTTGGAACTGGCTCAAGTCATTCACGACATTTCACCGGATAGCAAAATCATCTTTGCCACGGCCTATGATGAATATGCCCTCAAAGCCTTCGAGCTGCAGGCTTTAGACTATGTGGTAAAACCGATTGAAGATGACCGTTTGGCTAAAGCGGTTCAGCATGTGCAAAAATTGGTGGGAGCCACCGGCCATACGCAGTCACACGGCACCGGAGCCGCCGGTAACGCAGCCGCAAGTAATGGTACAACCGCTAACCATGCAGCCGCTAACAATGCTACATCAGTTGCGGCCACCGGAGCCAAAAGTGCTCCCGAAGCTATCAGCGTAGCCGGTGCAAAGCAGAACGACGCAAACGATCAAAGCATCAAGCCTGTTATCCGCACTAATAAACTGGCCGTTGATGACGGTGCCCACATCATGCTCATCGACATCGACAGCATCAACTACATTACCGGTGAATCGGGCCGTCTCGACGTTCATACCGATACCGGTAAATACGGCTCCAATAAAACGCTGACGGAGTTACAGGATCGCTTAAAAGGCACATCCCTCTTCCGCGTTCACCGCAGTTATATCGTCAACTTAAATAAAGTGCAGGAAGTCATTCCGTGGTTCAAAGGCACTTATTGGTTACGTTTGCCCCAGCAGACGGCCAAAGGCCAAGAGCTCGTAGATATTCCAGTGAGCAAGGCACAGGTTAAACTGATTAAAGAATTGTTGGGCATCAGCTAAGAAAGCCGCGGACTATAAGACAACGACTTGGACTATACGACAAAGCATCAAATGCTTAATTAATAAGCTAGCCTCAACAATCAGCTTCAAACATTTTAACAATATACGACAAATGCCATAGGCATCGTTACTACGGTTTTCACCGAGCAACGTGTCTATGGCATTTTTTATCTGCTTAACAGCATAATTTAAGGGCGTACATTTATGTTTGTAAGCTATTAGTCGTTTACTTTTTAGCCTATTAACGTTCGATTAAACGTTTTCAGGTTCCATATCTTCGAGAGTTTCCTCTTCGATATCAGCTTCGGTACGGAAATCTTGCGGCTGTTTTACCAAACGAATCCAGCTGCGAACCGCTTCAACCATAACGACTGCTACCAAGATGAACATGACTACACTAACGCCAACGAGCATCCACTGACCTTCCGGAATGTAGTTGCCGAATACGTTTTGATAGTCAGCCATAACAGTGATGATGGCAATGAAGAAACATGGAATCATCATTACCCATGCATAGCGTTTGTGGCCAAGGTGCATGATAACCGTTGTACCGATGGCGAGACCCATAGTTGCTAAGAGCTGGTTGGATACGCCGAATAATGGCCAAATGGTACCGATGTTACCTTGTAATACGAGGTAACCCCAAGTGAAACATACGAGGAAGGACGCAATGTAAACGCCTGGTAACCAGTGAGCGTCTTTCATTTTTGGCCAAGCCATACCCAATAATTCCTGCACCATATAACGGCTTACGCGAGTACCGGTATCGATCAAAGTCAAGATGAACAAGGCTTCGAACATGATACAGAAGTGGTACCAGTAGCTCATCAAGTGAGACATGTTAGGAATTTTGGAGAAAATGTGAGCCATACCAACTGCCAAGGATACAGCGCCGCCCGGACGGTGCATCAAGTCTTCCCCTACCATCTGGGAAAGCATTGGCAATTCTTGAACTTGAAGACCCAATGCGGAGAAAGTTTCCGTAGTGGAGTTAATTGCAAAGTAATCGTTTGGATGTAAGCTGGTTGCTGCAATCAAAGCCATCATAGCGATGAAGGCTTCAGTAAGCATCGCACCGTAACCGATTGGGAGCATTTCTTTTTCATTCGTAATCATTTTAGGAGTTGTACCGGTAGATACGGTCGCATGGAAACCGGACAACGCACCACAAGCAATGGTGATGAATACGAATGGAACTGCGGAACCGCTAAGTACAGGGCCACCGCCGTTTACATAGTCGGAGAAAGCTGGCATTTGAAGAACCGGCATAACAAGAATAATACCTAAGGCTAATGCACCGATGGTGCCGACTTTCATGTAAGTGGACAAGTAACCACGTGGAGCTAATAATAACCAAACCGGTAGAGCGGCTGCGAAGAAGCTGTAAACAGCCAACATGATTTGAATGGATTTACGATCCCAAGTGAAGTAAGGGGCCAAAGAAGAATGAGCGATGTCAGGACCGTATACAACAGCGGCCATGATTAAAGCTACACCGATAACAGTGGCTTCACGAATTTTGCCCGGGCGAATCCAACGAAGGTAAATACCGATGAATACGGCGATAGGAATCGTAGCACTTACTGTGAAAAAGCCCCATGGGGAGTTTTCAAGGGAGTTGGCAACTACGGCTGCCATACCGGCCATCGTGATGATGAGCAAGAACAAAGTAGCAAGCAACGTGCCCATACCGGCAACGCTGGAAATTTCGGATTTTGCAATATCCGCAATGGATTTACCGTTATAACGAACGGATGCAAAAAGCAACACGAAGTCGTGAACGGCACCGGCTAATACGGAACCAATCAAAATCCAGAGCACGCCCGGTAAGTAACCGAACTGAGCGGCAATTACAGGACCAACCAAAGGACCGGCACCGGCAATCGCTGCAAAGTGCTGACCGAAAGTAACCCATTTGTTGGTTGGTACATAGTCTACCCCGTCATTAATCGCTACCGCCGGGGTTGTGCGATATTGATTTACTGTTAATACTTTAGCCGCCACGAATGACCCGTACAAGCGATAGGCAATTACGAGTATGAGGGCCGAAGCAATGACTAAATAAAGCCCGTTCATTTCCATAAACATAAACCTACTAAAATAAATGCAATAAACTATGCTGTAAGATATTTTATAACCTATCTTTATCTGATAGCATTGTATGTTATTTTAGAAAAGGCGTAAACGAGTTTTCGATGAATGGAACAAAAGAGGCGGTCAATAGAAATAAGACCGCCTCAAAGGAAATAGAATTTATTGAGTTTTATCTTTTTACAAACAGCTATTGTATTTACCATAAATACTTTCTGCCGCAAAAAGTCTATTTAATACTACATCTGCTCAAGCGAATTTGCTTTCGCTACTCCCCTTTATCTTTTAAATGGCGTGTCGCAATCTCAGCCAGCTTTTCTATCAATTCCATATTTTCCCGATCTTCATCACTAAGCGATTTTACGTAATCTTTGTAGTCATCCCATGTCATAGCTAATTCCCCTTACCCAATAATATCCGATTTGAATTTATCCCAAAAAAGCGACACTTTCGTGCCGCTTTCGGGTAGGTGATGCCGCCATCACCAAGAGCTCTTAAGAGCCATATGCTACTGTTATACTAACACTTCTATTTATTAATAGCAATGAACAAACAGTTCATTTATGTAAAGTTTCGGTATATATATTGTAATTTTCTTTAAACACTTGAAAAGCTCTTATCAATTAATTATCGAAAATTAATCATAACGCGCTCTGATAAATCGCCAAAATATCTTCCGTCGTAAAGTTGGTATAGGATGTCAGATATCTGTTAGATTTTTCAGCAATCTTAGGCAACGCTTCAGCCGGAATACCCACTTCGGTAAGAGTTGTGGGAGCCCCGATGGATTTGAAATAAGCGCGCAACGCATCGATACCGGCCAAGGCCAAGGTGGCTTCGTTGGCGTATTCGTCTTCGCTGAGACCCCATACATTTTTAGCAAAGCGAACAAAACGAGGTAAATGATCTTTGTAAATATAACGAAGTAACATTGGATGTACAATGGCGAGGCCCGCACCATGCGGAATGTCGTAAAAAGCGGACAACGCATGTTCAATCTGATGGGCCATCCAATCCTGTTTTTTGCCAAGCCCCATAATACCGTTCAAAGCTAACGTTGCACCCCACATGAGGTTGGAACGAGCTTCATAGTCTTCCGGATTTTTAATGGCAACAGCTGCGTTAGCCATGATGTTTTTAAAAGCCGCTTCAATGAGGGCATCGCTCAAGTTGTTGGTTTCCGGCAAGGAGAAGTACTGTTCCATCAAATGGGAGAGCATATCGCAAATACCGTTAATCATCTGATTATGCGGCATGGAATAGGTGTAGACCGGATCTAAATAGGAGAACTGAGGGAACAGCGCATCGCCGTAACCGCCCATTTTCTTCTGCGATTCCCAATTGGTCACAACGCCGCGATTGTTCATTTCACTGCCTGTGGCTGACATGGTAAGCACAACACCAAACGGTAACGCATCGGTTACGTTTTCACGCTTCATAAACATGTGCTCCCACCAGTCATAGCCGGGCTCTGTTTTAGCCACTGCCGCAATGAATTTGGAGCAATCAATAACGGATCCGCCGCCTACCGCCAAGATGAAATCTATCTTATGTTCACGGCACAAATCAGCCCCTTCCTGCACTTTTTCAGTACGCGGATTGGACATAATACCGCTTAGTTCAATGACGTTTTTACCGGCCGCTTTAAGTTGCGCCATGACGTCGTCATAGATGCCGTTGCGTTTAATACTGCCACCGCCATAGGTTAACAGCACGTTTTGACCGTATTTTGCCAAATCTTGCTCTAATTGAGCTACACAGTCCTTGCCAAATACGATTTTGGTCGGATTATGAAATGTAAATGCGTCCATAGGTCTTAACCTCCTTGGTAAACAGGTATATCAATATAAATAAAACCGGCTGTGCTTGGCACAACCGGTCAAGTATCATACTTTAATTGTAAAATATATTATCGTTTTTGTCAGCCATTGAGTAAATCTACTCTATAGGTAATATGCCGCTCATAAATGGTCCCCGCTTTTGTCAGCGATTCGCCGAAATTAGGCATGTTCACATCATTCGGGGCAAATTGCGGCTCTATGCACATGCCGCTGTAAGGCCCGTAATGCACGCCGTCACGGCCGGTCTCATCGAGCCAGTTACCGGTGTACAATTGAAAGCCCGGCGCATTGGAATATACTTCCAGGGCTAAATCAGCTACGTGCATAGTCCCACACAAAGCCAGGTGTTTGGTCATATCCTCCCTATCGCTGAAACGGTGATTAACGGGTAGCGCAAACATTTTGCTGGTCGTAGGCAGGCGCAAAACATACTGATGATCATAGCCTCTATATTCCGCCAATTCTTCCTTATAGGCATTCAAATTGTTCCCTAAGGTACGCCATACACTGAAATCAAAAGGTGTTCGTTCTACCGAAGCAATATGACCGGTAGGGATTTGGTTTTCACCAAACGGCATGTAACGAATCGCGTCTAAGCGCAATTGGTGATTCGTTATCAACGGTTGTTCTTTAGGGCCTTCATTAGTAGTCGACGCCTCTGGTGCCTCCTGCAGAGCGGCAAAATTACGATTCTTGGTCACGCTCGCTAAATCGGTGCCGTTCAAATTAAAATAACTGTGCCCCGTAATATTAACTACGGAATTACGGGATGTCATATAGCGATACGTTAAATTCACGTCCGCCCCATTGACGATAATATCCAGTTGTACTCGCAAGTCGCCGGGAAAGCCGTCTTCTTCACTGCGCAACATCGTGGCCAACGTGATTTTATCATAGTTAAAGGCCTGTTTGGCGCTTTGCGGCACTAAATGCCACACGTCAAAACTCAAGCTGTTTTCACCGCTATGAAGTAAGTTGGGCCCATTATTCGGCTTCCAATGATACTCGGTGCCGTCAATTTCGCAGCGGGCGCCGGCAATTCGATTGGCAACCCTACCAACTGACGCACCTAAATAGGCCGTTCCTTCTTCATAACCTTGTAAGGAGTCATAGCCCAACACAATGTTGCGCTCTAAGGGTTTTACAATAAAGTCGACGATGGTGGCCCCTCTGTCGATTACGCGCAGCTTAATTGTATCCGATTCCAATTCATACATAGTAACAGGTTCACCATTAGCCGTTGTGCCCCAATCAAATCGTTTCATTACACCACCTCATTTACTCTATTCAGGCTGACGACACCCTACAGTCAAGCCTAAACCGCATTTTACCTCATATAATGATTAAGTCTTGCCTTTTACACCCAATAAAAGCAATGACTAACCGCCGATGCGCCACATGGCACGCTTAGGCGCTGCCATATCCGGCCCTTCATGCTGCTCACGACGCAGCTGCAATACATCTTTAATGTGCTCAGCCAATTCTTCGGAAGATTTACCCTGTCGCACCAAGCTGACCAAATCTGCTTCATCGTCACGCAATAAGCAAAGACGCAAACGCCCGTCCGATGTGAGTCGCACGCGGTTGCATTCATGGCAATAGCTGTGGCTCATTGGGAAAATAAAGCCCACCACCGGACCTTGCGGCAATGCGTAATACGTAGCCGGACCGAAGCCGGTTACCGATTTGGATTTTTTAGCAGCGGTCGGTTTATCGGCATTGACTTTATCGGCGTTGACTTCATCAGCGTCAAGAGCATGACCGTTTCCGCTTTCAGCGCCCTTTTTAGCATCCTTTTTCGCTCCGTTCTTTTCAACCGGAATCAGCGGCCCCCCGCAGATTCTGGTTAATTGAGCCTGCCATTCTTCAAAAGTAGGGCCTCTAAATGTCTGGCCTTGGAACGGCATGTATTCAATAAAACGCCAAATTACGGGCCATTTTTCCATATATGCCAAGAGGGATCGCACCATGTCATCGGACATGGGCTCCATCAACACGGTGTTTATTTTAACGGACGTAAAGCCCGCGGCAAGTGCCGCTTCAATACCTTCTATAACGGCCGATAACTCACCGATTCGTCCGGTTCGTATGTCAAAGGTATCTTCATCAACCGCATCAAGGCTGATGTTTACGCGATTAAGACCAAGCTTTTGAAGCTCCTTGGCACGCTTCCCCAGCAAACTGCCGTTGGTCGTCATGGATACATCTTCAAACCACTGACGCTCCTGCAATTTCTGGAGTAATTCGTCTAAATGCGGATAGAGTAGCGGTTCACCGCCCGTAAGACGCAAGGCTCGCACGCCCAGTTGATGAAACGCTCCCAAAACGGTGAGCCATTCATCGGGCGTCAATAAGTTCGTCTGACTTTCCGGCGTAATCGCCTCCGGCCGACAATAAGGACAACAAAAGTTGCAGGCTTCGGTCAGCGAAAGACGCACATATTCAATTGTCCGTTGCCAATTATCCTGCACCATACAATTCTCCTTTACACACTTCTGTATTATCCGGTACCGAATCATTCGGTACAGACTTATTAACTACCGATTTATTAACTACCGATTTATTAACTACTGATTCGGTAGTTTCTGCTTGATTCAAATCTGATTTATTTAAAATAAAATTAGTCGTTACTGACGGTCACTTCATCGCCGACGCGAATCTTGCCGCCTGTAAGCACGCGGGCAAAAATCCCTTGAGTCGGCATAATACAGGAACCCACCTGTTTTTGGATTTCACAACCGGAATGACATTCCTTGCCGATTTGTGTCACTTCAAGGACAATACCGTTGCCCACATTGAGCTTCGTGCCGACCGGCAACTCGTATAAAACGAGACCTTCCACGGTGATGTTTTCAGCAAAATCGCCGGGATTCACATCGGCCCCTTTAGCGCGCATCAAGTCGATACTCTGAATGCCGAGCAAACTAATCTGACGGTGCCATTTGCCGGCATGGGCATCACCGGCCATGCCGAAATCGGTCAACAATTCCGCTTCCGGAATGTTGTGTTTTTTCTGACCCTTTTTTTCACTTATGGAAATAGCAATAATCTTTGCCATATATATGTAAATCCTTTCTGTTGCATACAAAAATACATCATCATTAAAACCATAGCCACCATAAATCTAAAACATGCACCGGTTCTAATAATCTATATCTAGTATGCCACCGCAGGCGCCGGTTTGTATGTTGCACCGGCAACGCCCGCATTGATTGTTTTCAATATTCTAAACTTTATTATAACATGCTATAATTGAATTTAATACTGTTTAACAAAATAATGCCATATTTATTCAACATAATACTATCGAGTTCGAAGCTATGCTGAATACCGCGTATCGTTGAATAAACAACAAGGGACCACAAATCAATGTGGTCCCTCTATTTTGCAAAAATTCAGACGATTTTAAGCATCATCTTTTTATGATTGCTCAGCCAATTAACCGATTAATCTTCCTCTTCCACCGCTTCTTCGTGACCCACGCCGTTGAAGATAAGGTTCAACACAACGGCGGTCAAACTGCCAAGGGTGATACCGCTATGAAGAATAACGGACGTCCAGCTTGGGAAGTTATGATAGAAGTTCGGTTCGGTCAAGGTTACCATACTCATACCGATACTTACGGCTACGAGCATCAAGTTATAGTTGCCATCGAAGTTTACTTTGGAAAGTGCACGAATACCGCTGGCAATAATCATGCTGAACATGGCAATGCCGGCACCGCCCAACACGGAGTTCGGAATGCACGCAACAATGGCCGCCATCTTAGGCACTAAGCCGAGCACCACGAGGATAAGACCGGACGTTGCCACTACGAAACGGCTTTTTACACGAGTTACCGCCAAAAGGCCTACGTTCTGAGCAAACGCCGTGTATGGGAAGCTGTTAAAAATACCGCCGAGCATGGTGGATAAACCGTCGGCCCGCAAACATCTGGCGAGTCCTTTACGCCCCATCGGCTTCCCTACAATTTCACCGATAGCCACACAGTCGCCGGTCGTTTCTACCATAACTACAAACATAACGATAATCATGGAGATGATGGCGCCCACATCAAAGGTCGGATAACCGAAGGAGAATGGTGTAATAAATGCCACCCAATCCGCTTGACCTACTTTGCTGAAATCGGCTACGCCCATGATGGTGGCAATAATAGTGCCGCCAATGAGCCCGATCAACACGGAGATGTTACTCAAAAAGCCTTTACAATAACGATATACGATAATAACAATGGCTAAGGTAATAAAGGCCAAAAATAAACTCATAGGACTGGCAAATTCAGGTGATGTCGGCTTGCCATACCCTGTAATCCAACGCACGGATACCGGCAATAAAGTAATACCGATAATCGTGATGATTGTACCGGTTACCACCGGCGGGAATAAACGAATTAAACGACTGAAATACGGCGCTATCAGGAAGGTAAACAGGCCGGCCACGATTATGGCCCCATAGATGGCCGTCATACCGCCTTGCGTACCGATAACAATCATCGGTGTAACTGACGCAAAGGTAACGCCTTGAATCATCGGAATACGAGCGCCCACTTTCCAAAAGCCCAAAGTCTGAATCAGTGTGGCAATCCCACAAGTAAATAAATCCGCGTTAATTAAGTGAATTAACTGTTCCGCTGACAAATGCATGGCCTGAGCCACAATAATCGGTACGGCTACGGCACCGGCGTACATGGCCAATACGTGCTGCAAGCCATAGGCAAATAGTTGCGTAGGCGGCAGCATTTCATCCACGGGATGTAATGACCGTTTTGTTTCTTCGCTCATGAGAACCTCCTCATACTAACAACCTGCTTAATACCTACTGATAATTATATACCCTCTTATATAATTATATTTTATACAGTTTCTATCAATAAGACAAATATCCGTACAGCAAATTCATAACTATTTTTTGTTGTTTAATAATTTATTCTTATTTAATGTTAACTATATATTTACGCTATTTATTAAACAATGATTGTTCCGTTTTGTCAAAATTATTTTTTTGAAAAAACAAAGCATCTCATATGAAAGTAATTTTGATAGCGGTCTCAAAAGAGTAAAGAAACTATTTAATCTTATCCGGCCGATCTGAAGGATGTCCTTCGCTGCCGTTCAAGAGCACGTTCATAAGCACGGCTACCAAGCTGCCCAAGGTAATGCCGCTATGCATTACGGTCTGAGCCCATTCAGGGAAGCGGGCAAAAAAGCTCGGATACACTAGTGTAATCATGCCCACGCTGATGCTGACTGCTACAATCATCAAGTTATAATTGCCTTCAAAGGATACTTTACCTAAGGCGCGAATCCCGCTGGCAATAATCATACCGAACATGGCAAGACCGGCTCCGCCGAGAACGGCACTCGGAATGGACGCAATCAAGGCCCCCATCTTAGGGAATAAGCCCAATACCAATAGAATAATACCGGAGCAAGCCACTACATAGCGGCTCTTAATGCCCGTTACCGCTACAAGCCCTACGTTTTGAGCAAACGCAGAATGTGGGAAGGTATTAAGTACACCCGCCAAAGCGGTGGAGATACCGTCAGCCCGGAGGCAGGCGGCGAGGTGCGGTTTATTGATCTTGCGCCCTACGATTTCACCGATAGCAATGCAGTCACCAGTCGTTTCCACCATAATAACGAGCATTACAATCAGCATGGACAAAATGGCGGACCATTCAAACCGTGGGAAGCCAAAATACAGTGGTGGCACGATGCTGACCCAGTCAGCGTGACCAACGGCACTAAAATCGGTATAGCCCATAAAGTACGCCACCATAGTGCCGCCCATGAGACCGATTAAGATTGATAAATTACTGATAAAGCCTTTAAATACACGGTACACGAGCACCACGATGGCTAACGTAATTATGGCTAAGCCCAGATTGTGAAGGCTTGCAAAATCCGCTGAATTCGGATTGCCCCCGCCGGCCCAGCGAACGGCTACCGGTAAGAGCGAAATACCGATTAAGGTAATAATTGTCCCCGTTACAACGGGTGGGAAAAAACGAATCAATTTACTGAAATACGGCGAAATCAAGAACCCGATTAAGCCGGCCACGATAACGGCGCCGAAGATGGCCGTAAGGCCGAATTCTCGGCCGATAACCAACATCGGTGCTACCGAGGCAAAACTAACACCTTGAATCATTGGGATTCTGGCCCCTATTTTCCAGACCCCCAAGGTTTGAATCAAGGTAGCAATGCCGGCCGCCATAAGGTCGGCATTGATTAAACATGTCAAAAGTTCTGTGGAAAGGCCCAATCCTTGGGCGATAATAATCGGCACGGCTACCGCACCGGCATACATGGCCAGTACGTGCTGCAAGCCGTAAGCAAACATCTGTCCCACCGGTAAAATTTCATCTACCGGATTCACGCGCTTGGTGCCACCCGGCATTGTTACTTCAACCTCATCCGTTAGTGTTTCCGTAAGTTCATCGACGCCTACAGCGTTCGACTGCACTACTTCGGTTCTATCCGTTGTCATACCCCTTCAACTCCTTGCCTATCGTTTATAGCCTGTATGTTGCAAAGGAAGTCGCCGACGTTCTTCTTTATCAATATGACGGTATGCATTGGATATAGCCGGAGCCATCGGAATGCTGGCAATTTCGCCAATCCCTTTCGCTCCGTACGCCATTTGGTCCGGCGTACCCTTTTCAACAAAATGTACGGTAATGTCCGGCCGCTGTTTCGCTCTGAGTAAACCCAAGGTTCCATATTTAGTTACTACACGACCGTTATCCATTTTAAAATCTTCTGTTACGCCGTAGCCCATGCCCATCAAAGTACCGCCCTCAACCTGCCCCTCACAGGCTTTCGGGTTAATGACACGTCCTACATCAAAGGCTACGTCCATTTTACTTACAAAGTTTTTCTCATCGATTGTGGCCACGCAGGCGCCATAACCGTACGCCACATGACTTACCGGATGCGGTTTGTCACTGCCCATCGGGTCCGTAATGCCGTGATATTCACCGTAATATTCACAACCTTCCAGGTCTTTTAACGTTTTCCCCGAATCAAGCACAGCTTTTAGCTCTTGGGCTGCCACATGCGTTGCCTCGCCGGTGAAAACAGTCTGTCTCGATGCTGTGGTAGTTCCCGAATCCGGCGTTCTATCCGTATCCGGCGCCTCAACGATGACATCATCCGGCGAAATTCCGGTAGTTTCGCAGAGAATATGAGTGGCTACGGTACCCAAACCTTGGCCGATACAGGCTGCAGACGTACGAATGCGCACTTTACCGTCCCGTACTTCAAGGCGTACACGACCCGTATCCGGCAAGCCTACGCCGATACCACTATTCTTCATACATACGGCGAGACCCGTTCTAGGTGAAGCATAGTAGGCCTCTTTTACCGCTTCCAAACATTCAACGAGCCCCGTTTCCGGTCCCGCCAATTGCCCATTCGGTAAGGATTCACCGGGGCGAACTGCGTTTTTATAACGGAACTCCCAAGGATCCATGCCCACCATTTCGGCGAGTAAATCAATGTTAATTTCCTGACCGAACACGCTTTGCGTTACGCCAAACCCCCGGAACGCACCGCCCGGTACATTATTGGTATAGTAGCAGGTACCTTCCACCGAGAAGTTGTCATAGTGGTAAGGTCCGCCCGAGTGGGTGCAGGCCCTTTGTAAAACCGGACCGCCCAAGGATGCATAAGCACCGCCGTCTGACACAATAACAACCTTGCTGGCTACCAAATTGCCTTCTTCATCACAGGCCGTGGTAATATCCATTTCCATAGCATGGCGCTTCACATGAATGTCCAGACTTTCCTGTCGTGAAAACTTCACTTTCACCGGCCGCTTGGTATGCCAAGCCATGAGTGCCGCATGATGCTGCACGCTCATGTCTTCCTTGCCGCCGAAACCGCCGCCTACCAGCATGCTGTGAACATGAATTTCACTTTGATCGACTTTTAACATACGGCTTACTTCGCGTTGCTCATCATACACGCTTTGACCACCCGTATACAGGTTGAGTCCGCCGTCTTCACGCGGTTCCGCAATGGCACATTCCGGTTCCATGAACGCATGGTCCGTTTGCGGCGTCGAATAGTGACGGGTTACCACATATTTAGCCGCTTTAATGGCTGCGTCCGCATCACCGCGATTAAGCACTTGATGGGATAGCATATTGCCACCACTGTGAATGAGCGGTGCATCCGGTGCCATAGCCGCTTCCGGCGTTAGAATCGGGGTCAGTTCCGTATAGGTAACGTCCACCAAATTGCACACTTCATCAAGCGTGTCCTTATGTTCTGTCGCCACAAGGGCAATGGCATCGCCTATATAGCGCGTCGTATCGCCTTCGGCGATGAGCACGTCCCAATCTTGGATGATATGCCCCGTTTTATTAAAAGGCACGTCTTTCGCCAATAGCACCGTTACGCAATCGGGATGGGCTAAGGCCTTGGAAATGTCGATATGTTCCACCACGGCTCGCGGATATTTACTGCGTACCGCTTTGGCATAAATCATGCCCGGCAACACCATGTCATCGGTGTATAAACCGGTGCCCAAGGTTTTTTCCTTCACATCGACCCGATGGAGTAAGCTACCGATTTTACCGGATCTGTCGCTCTCGGGAATCGGACTGTTTTCACGAAATAGTTTCGCTACCAACAAAATGGCGTCTTCAATTTTTACATACCCCGTGCAGCGACAAATATTACCGTTAATCGCTAACTTCACATCGTCGCGGGTAGGATTTAAATTCTCATCTAACAATGCTTTGGCGCTCATAACCATGCCGGGAATACAAAAACCGCACTGCACGGCACCGCATTCACCAAAAGCATATACATACACGTCTTTTTCTCGCTCCGTCAAGCCTTCGATGGTCACAACCGGCTTATCCGCCAACTGTGAAACCTTAAGTACACAGGCTTTTACCTTTTTCCCGCCGGCAATGACTGTACAAGCCCCGCAAGCGCCCGCTGCGCAACCATCCTTCGTCCCCGTTAAGTGAAGGTCATCGCGCAAATATTGAAGCAATGTCTTGTCCGTTGCTGTTTCATGCCATTGTCCGTTAATTTGAAATTTAAACATAGGGTAAGCCTCCCTCCTTCAACATTGAAGGGTTATAGATAATAAGGCAGCTCCTTACTGAATGCACTTACTATCGACTGTAACGGGCTCGGTAATTTTTCAAGCGGAAGCACGGCTTCCTGCCCCTTAAAACGGAACCCCCATTCTTCACCGGCTTTGTAGAAGCCGTCATTTTCACTTGCCTGTAACCGCGCTTTGTCTAAAAAGAAGGTCAATCGATCTTTGTACGGTTGGCAAGGTTCGATGCAATTGCAGGCGCAGTTACCGCATTCATTGCACGCTTCATCAATGTGAATAATCAGTTTTTGACCATACACCGTAACGAGTTCATTAGACCGGTTCGGGCAAACACGAACGCAAGTACCACAGGTTACGCGGCACCGGTAATCTTCACTGTGAGCCGCCTGAAAACCGGGCTGTTTCGCTCTTTTTATGCGCATAGCCTCGGTTTTGTGGAATTCCGGTGATAGCGCCACGGTTTGTGCCAACTTTTCGATGGCCGGTACATTTAACGCAGTAATAGAATCATAGTCTTTACTTTCTACGCGTTTTGCCAAATCATCAAGCTGATCGTAACCGGCACCTTGCAGCAAGGTGGTACATACCGTAATCGGCCAAATGCCGGTTTCAAAAATATCCCCGATGCTCTTGCGGTCGGCGCCGCCGCTATAGGAAATAGCGAGTTTACCGTCTAATGCTCGGCTCAGCTCGGCCGCCAAGGTAATCGTCAATGGCAATAAGGCTTTGCCGGCCATATACATTTGCTCACCCGGCAGTTCTTTTTCAAGAATTTGAACCGGGAAGGTATTGGTGAGCTTAACGCCGAATTGCTTACCGCACTTTTGACCTAACGCTTGTAAGCGCTCTATCATCGGCACGGCGTCAGCCATAGTGGGATCCACTTCAAATTGATGTTTATCAAACTTTACATAGGCAAAACCGGCATCGTCCAATAAAGTGCGTACGCGGTCATAGCCGAGTAAAGTAGGATTACATTTCAAATATAAGTTGAGACCCTTTTCTTCCAACAAATAGCTGCAAATGGCTTCAATTTCATTGGCCGGGCAACCGTGCATGGTAGATAAGGTAATGGACTGACAAATATCTGAATTAATGTTTTCAACATAAGCTGCATCAATCTGCTTGAATCTGTCTAAATTAGCCAAGGTCCATGCTTTGCAAGCCTGCCAGGTTTCCGTCTTACCGGCGTCTTTTAAGTTTTCAATAAAAGCGTCGATTAAAGGGTCTTTGATGCCCGCTAAATTGTAGCCCACACTCATATTGAAGATAAAGCCGTCCGGACTCCCCAAACCAAATTCTTTACTGATTAATTTGAGGGCAAACCAGGCTTTAATATATTCCGCCATGGCTTCATCCGCTCTGTATTCAGCGGACCATTCCACGTTGTACGATTCATCATTGGAGTAGATGCATGGTCTCGGAATACCAAGTTCTTCGCCGTACATGGTTTGCACGGTTTTCAATTCGATAAACCGTGCGCCGCCCACATAGGCGGCAATAATATTCTGCGCTAACTGGGTATGCGGCCCGGCTGCCGGTCCCAATGGGTTTTCCAAGGTTTTGCCAAACAACTTCAGCACCTTGGTTCCTTCGTAGTGGTGAATTTTAGTTACATTATAAATACGTTGATGAAGAGCATATTCCTGTAGAATATGATTCATTAATTTATCAAAACTTACCGGGTACATAATATCGCTCATGAGGACTCACTCCTTTTTGCGAACATCGAATACATTACACCTGTAATTTATACTTCTTATTTATGTCTGTAGTTTAGGCCTATAATGTCGGCTATAACTTTCTGCCTATGATGTCTGCCGGAAGATTACGCTTCCAATTTAAGCCTTTAGTTGATGCCACAGTTCTTCGGCTATCTCACGTACTTCGCCGAGCAACGCCTGTTTATCGAGGCCCTGCCATTGGCGATTTTGGTACCGCACCACGCCGTTACTGATTGTCGTCACTACATTCATGCCGTTGGCACCGAATAGGAGGTGACCGTTAATATTATCAGCGGTTAAGCGTGTTGGCGGTTCATAATCCATCACAATTACATCGGCTGCTGCGCCCGGTGTCAAAATACCGGTGGTGATGTGGAAAAACTGTTCCGCCATCTTGCGGTTCGTATCAAAGAGCATGGTCGGAATTTCAACCCACCCTTGATTTGGTAAACCGCTGCGATGTTTAACGAGGCAATTCGCCGCTTTATAGGATTCCAACATATCGCTGGTGTAACCGTCCGTGCCGAGACCTACACGTAAACCCGCTTTAGTCATGGCCAAAATATCCGGTGCCCCTACGGCATTGCCCATATTACTTTCCGGATTATGGACAACCATAGTATCCGTCTTTTTAAGAATTGAAAGTTCATCCGCATCAATATGAATACAATGGCCGGTAATCGTAGTCGGTCCTAAAATCCCTTCGTCATAAAGTCGATTGACAACCCGTTTACCGTATTTAACGATGCTGTCTTCTTCATCGCTTATACCTTCGGCAACGTGAATATGATAGCCCAAACCGTCCGTATTTTGCGTCCGTACATAATCAAGCGTGGCCGGACTCAATGTAAACGATGCATGGAGACCGAACATAGCCGCTAATTCAATATCCTCCGGATCAGCTTCTTTTACTGTCTTACCGAAGCGCACATTTTCCGCTACGGCTGCTTCCATGGCTTCTTGCCCGTTCCGATCGCTCACTTCGTAGCAAAGACAGGAACGAACGCCAAACTCTTTGGCCACATCACCGATAACACTGAGGCTGCCGGCCGTTTCACCATAACTGGCATGATGGTCAAAAATCGTGGTAACGCCGTTTTCAATACAGGCCATATAGGTAGCCACCGCACTGGCCCACACGGAATTTCTGTTTAGATTATTGTCTAAATAAAACCACATGCCTTCTAAAATCTCGTTAAAGTTAGTGGGATTGTAATTCGGTAGTGCCAGCCCGCGTGCCAAAGCGGAGTAAATATGATGATGGGCATTAATAAACGCCGGCATAATCAACTTGCCATGCGCATTAATTACGGTAGCGTCAGGATATTTCGCCTTCAGCTCATCGTAACCGCCCACCGCGATAATCGTCTTGCCGTCCATCACGACGGCACCGCGCGTAATCATAGGCTGAGCCGGATTTCTTGTAATAACCGTACCTTCGCCAAGTAATAACATAGTTAGCCACCTTTCTACCGGTGTATACGTGTACCGGTTTTGCCTTCAAGCCCTTCTTTGGCTTTTTCCAATAAGGTGATAATGGCTGTGCGGCCCGGTTTGCTATCAGCAAATTGAATGGCCGCTTCTACCTTCGGCAGCATGGAACCGGCGGCGAATTCACCGTCCGCAGCATATTGTTTAGCTTCCGCTACCGTCATTTCATCGAGCCACTGTTCATTCGGCTTACCGAAATGAATGGCTACTTTTTCAATGGCTGTCAAAATTATAAATACATCCGCATCAATAGCCTGTGCCAAGACGCTGCTGGTCCAATCTTTATCAATAACTGCGGAGGCCCCGCTTAAATGATAGTCTTTTTTCACAACCGGAATACCGCCGCCACCGCAGCAAATCACCAATTGATGACCTACGAGTTGCTTAATGGCATCCAGTTCCACAATTTCCATAGGTGCCGGCGAAGCGACTACCCGTCGCCAACCGCGCCCCGAATCTTCTACGCATTTGTAATCATAATGTTCTTCCGCATAGCGCGCTTCTGCTTCACTCATGAAGTGACCGATCGGCTTCGTAGGATTTTTAAACCCCGGATCATTTTCATCGACCCGTACCTGCGTCACCATGGTGGACACTGCTAAGTCACGAATGTTGCGATTTAACAGTTCTTCTCTTAGCGCGTTCTGAAGGTCATAGCCGATATAGGCTTGACTCATGGCTACACAAACCGATAATGGTGTATTCGGTTGTTTCGGATTTTCTCGCGATAATGCAGCCATAGCGTTATTTATCATCCCCACTTGAGGACCGTTGCCGTGTGTGACAACAACTTCGTACCCCATTTCAACCAAATCAACGATGATTTTTGAGGTCCCTTTAACTGCTTGCATCTGTTCCGGTAGCGTATTGCCCAATGCATTGCCACCTAATGCAATAACTGCCCGTTTTGCCATACTGTATACCTCTGAAACTTATACCTTAGCACCGGGCTATAGGGTAGTTTTGCTACGCTATAGCCACAGTACCTTGCTTCCAATTAACGATCTATGCGCGCTTTACCTTTAGCCTGTAAATCTTTCAATTTCTGTACAGGGTCTTTGAATTTGCTAAGGAAAATCATAGCGGCAATTACGTATGGTTTATAGCTTGCTTCTTTATAAAGCGGTACACGATAGCGGTCAAATACAGTGGCGTCTACTTCGCCGGTTTCACAGCTTACGCCGGTAATATCGGCCGGTAAGCAGTGCAAGTATAAGGCTTTGCCGTCTTTAGTGAGCTTCATCATGTCTTCGGTGCAAGCCCAATCTTTATAATTAGCATTCTGTTGTAATAATTCTTTTTCTAAGGTATCAATTCCTTCTAAATCGCCATCGCCATATAATTTAGTTCGTTTTTCCATAGCCGCGAACGGTGCCCAGCTCTTAGGGTATACAATATCAGCGTCTTTGAAGGCTTCTTTCATGTCGTGGGTCTTTTTAAAAGAACCGCCCGATGCCGCTGCATTCTTCTTAGCTACTTCTTCTACTTCCGGCATTACTTCATAGCCTTCCGGATGGGCCAAAACAACTTCCATGCCAAGGCGCGTGAATAAGCCGATAACCCCTTGCGGTACGGATAAAGGTTTGCCGTAAGATGGAGAGTAAGCCCAAGTCATAGCCACTTTTTTGCCCTTTAAGTTTTCAATACCGCCGAACTCTTTAATAATGTGAGCTGCATCGGCCATAACCTGAGTCGGATGGTCGATATCGCACTGCAGGTTCACAAGATTCGGACGCTGTTCCAACACGCCGTCTTCAAAGCCTTCTTTAACCGCATCAGACACGGCATGCATATACGCATTGCCCTTGCCGATGTACATATCATCGCGAATACCGATTACATCGGCCATGAAAGATACCATGTTGGCCGTTTCGCGAACCGTTTCACCATGGGCAATCTGCGATTTACCTTCATCAAGGTCTTGCACTTCAAGGCCCAAGAGGTTACAAGCGGATGCGAAGGAGAAGCGTGTACGGGTTGAATTATCGCGGAATAAGGAGATGCCGAGACCGCTGTCAAACACTTTCGTGGAGATATTCTGTTCACGCAAAGCACGAAGCGCATCAGCTACGGCCCAAACGGCTTTTAATTCATCATCACTTTTTTCCCAGGTAAGGAAAAAATCCTCGCCGAATATATTTTTACAATCCAATTTGGCTAATTCACTAACTACTTTATTGAAATCTGTCATGATACTATCCCCTTTATTTACAATACATAGTTGGTAAAGCTGCATATACAGCGGCACAAGTTACAAGGTCCTGTTTCCAAGTTTTTTCATTCGGTGCATGAGCCTGTGCTTCTGCGCCCGGACCGAAACCAATACATGGAATGCCGTTGCGTCCCATAATGGAAACGCCGTTAGTGGAGAATGTCCATTTATCCGTCAACGGACGTGCTTTACGCATTTCAACGGTCGTGCTGTCGCCGATGCGTTCCGTGCCGTATAAGCCTTTATAGGCTTCTTCAAGCGCAACTGTTACCTTGTGGTCTTTAGGAATAACCCAGGTTGGGAAATAGCATTCAATCGGATATACAAGTCCTGTGTACGATGGACGATCATATTGGTACATGGATACGGTCACATCATCGCCGTATTTCTGTACGGCCGGTAAAGCTCTGATTTCATCGAGGCAGCTTTCCCAAGTTTCACCGGCTGTCATGCGGCGGTCCAAGGATACGGCGCAAGAGTCAGCTACGGCGCAACGACTTGGGGATGTGAAGAAGATTTCCGAAGCGGTAACCGTACCGCGACCGAGGAATTGCGCTTCTTCCCATTGATCGTTATATTCTTTGTCGAGCATTTTTACGAGGCCTTTAATCTTCGTTTCAGCGGCCGCATCGTTTTCATTAAGGGCTCTGATATCTTGTAAAATATCGGCCATTTTATAAATTGCATTGTCACCGCGTTCCGGTGCGGAGCCGTGGCAGGAAACGCCTTTTACGTCGATGCGGATTTCCATACGTCCTCGTTGACCGCGATAGATACCGCCGTCCGTAGGTTCCGTAGATACTACAAATTCAGGGCGAATTTTACTTTCTTTAATCATGTATTCCCAGCAAAGGCCGTCACAGTCTTCTTCCTGAACGGTACCGGTTACGAGTACGCGATATTTATCGTTCAAAAGGCCTAAGTCTTTCATGATTTTAGCGCCGTAAATGGCGGAAACGATACCACCCAACTGGTCCGATACACCGCGACCGCCGATTTCGGTGGCCGATTCAAAACCTTCATACGGATCAAATGTCCAGTTTTCACGATTGCCGATACCTACCGTATCAATATGAGCATCATAAGCAATTAACGTTTTACCGCTTCCCATATAGCCCAACACGTTCCCTTGCGGATCAATCAGCACTTCATCAAAACCTACGGCTCGCATTTCCTCCGCAATGCGATCGGCATGGCCCTTTTCATCAGCACTTTCACCGGGAATTGCCACGATGTCACGCAAACATTTCGTCATAGCCGCTTCATAGCTCTGCGCTGCTTTTTTGATAGCTTCAAAATCCATAATACAACCTCCTCAATACCTACACATTCTTACTTATAATCATTTAATTGATTAACCTAATTTCTACGCATTCTCACCAAAATCAATTAATTGATTCCCTTATTTTTTACCGTACCAAACGATGTCTTTATAGCGAATCGGATCGGTGTCGCCTTCGGTGGAGAAACATAATACCTTCGATGTTTCGTCCAAACCTAAGATGTCTTTTAATTCCTTATATTCCGGACAAGTCATAATGGCTGCGACCGTCCCCAACGGTGCTGCGCCGGATTCTCCGGATGTAATCGGCGTATCCCCTTTTATCGGAGCTGCACTGATGCGCATGCCCCACTCGGCTACCCAATCCGGTGCGGATACAAACACATCAGCGTGATTTCGTAAAATTTCCCAACTTATCGTATTCGGCTCGCCGCAAGCAAGACCGGCCATAATCGTCTGCAAATCGCCGCCCACCATACGCGGTTTGCCGTCACCGGCTACAGCCCCTTGATATAGGCAATCTGCCGCTTGAGCTTCCACTACGATAATTTTCGGTTGTTGCGCCTCATTTTTATATAAATTTCTAAAATAGCCTGTAACGGCACCGGCTAACGATCCTACCCCGGCTTGAACAAAAATGTGAGTCGGCATAGCACCGGCCGTCGCCAATTGTTCACCCGCTTCCAAGGCCATCGTGCCGTAACCTTGCATGATCCAGCTTGGTACCTCTTCATACCCTTCCCAGGCTGTATCCTGCACAACTACGCCGTTTTTGACCTTAGCCGCTTCGGCTACCGCTTTACGCACACAATCATCATAATTGAGATCTTCAATGGTTACCGTAGCCCCTTCGCGCTGAATATGCTCCAAGCGGGATTTAGTCGTCCCTTTTGGCATAAATACAACGGCTTTTTGACCTAATTGACGAGCTGACCAAGCTACCCCGCGACCATGGTTACCGTCGGTAGCCGTAAAGAACGTAATCTCCGGCATTTGTTTGTGCAATTCTTCGGATGTCATTACGCTATACGGCAAATCCAATACGTCTTTATGGAGCTGCTGCGCTACATATTTGACCATCGAATACGAGCCGCCCAATACCTTAAAGGCATTTAAGCCGAAACGATATGATTCATCTTTAATAAAAAGGCTTCCCAAGCCCCAGAATCTGGCCAACTGCGGCAGTTGCGTTAACGGTGTTGTTTCATATTGTGGAAAACTCTGATGAAACGCGCGGGCTTTTTTGGCTTCCGCCACCGACATGATAGCTAAATTATCATCATTACCCTTAGGTAATGTATTAACTTGCCACTTCAATGAATCCATGTTATACCTCCCATACCTACTAACCTCTAAATCCATCCTATGTGTATCGGCTAACAAATTGTCAGACTGATTATCAGCCCCTTATGTGAGCGAATCAGCCGGTGCTGTAACCGATGTTTATGTCCCCATTATTTAACTTTCGCTTTAATTTGCTCTTCCTTCTCTTTATCTTTAACAGCGTTTAAATCGCTGTATAAAGTAAATCTTGAAATGCCGAAGTATTCTCCGATTTTGTCCGCCGCTTTAGATATTAAAAAGGCGCCCGCATCGTTTAGATACTTCAAAGCTTCGCACCGTTCGGCCTTCGTCATGAGCTGCGCCGGCTTACCTACCTTAGCCACCGCCTGCTCAATTAAATCATCCAGCAAATCAGTTACGCTCGTCGTAATTCGTTCAGCCCCGTCGGCTTCTTTACTTGCCGAAGTGCTCGTCGCGAGCCCCACCGGTTCCGTGAGTTGATTTACCATTTGTTGCAAATGAATCAAATTGGTAATGTCTGAATTAATACAGAACACATACGTAATTTGCCCTTTATCATCACGCATGTACATGGTACTGGAGCGAAAAACGCGACCGTCTTTAGTTTTGGTTAAATAACCGTATCGGTCTTCCAAATCTTTGCCGTCATTCTTAAGTGCATCGAGCACCACATGTGACGGTCCGTCACCTAACTTTCTGTTAGATATTTCGCCGTTTTCAATACAAACAACGGTACCTTCCATTTCCGGCGTCCGTACGTCGTGAATTACAATTTCACAAGTTTCGCCAAACTGCTGAGCTAACCCGTGAGCAATTTGTTTCAAATTTTCCAATTCATTTTTCATAAAAACCGCTCCTCACCTTTCACGCATCTTGGCGTCATACAAACTAACTGTTTGGTGTCGTAACCAAATGCCTATGCAAACTGAATGGTCTCAACACCAACTTCCATCGGCATTTTGATTATTCATCCTTCATTTCCAAAATCATTATGCTAACTAATTTTCTGTTAGCCTAACAATTTGTTTTGTTCCTATGATTAAATAGTATCATAACAATTCAAAATATGCAACTGTTAAAAATAAAATAATTAGAGTTATTTATAATGGTTCATAGTATAATCAAATGCGACAAATAAATAAGACACAATATTGTTCCTGT
>NZ_JALKIG010000010.1 GCF_023051165.1 Veillonella sp. KGMB01456 | reverse complement strand
CGTCAATGCGAAAAGCTGCGGACGTGGCGCTATATCTTGCGCCGGATGCGAAGCCGGGCAACAAGTGGACAATGGTTATTACAAACGATAATACCTCATGAGATAGGGGAGGACTTCATGGACAAAATGGCCGACCGGCTAAAATTAAAAGGGTTTGAAGTGGCGGTAAGTCCGAATTATAAAGGCAAGTATTATATTTTGTCGGTATCGTGGGAGGGGTGAAATTATGGAGATTAATTTCACGCCCGGCACGCTAGAAGTTATAGTATTTGCCTTAGTGCTAGTCACTATATTAATCATGGACTATTGGAGGCGTTAAATGTACGGGAACGAGTTGATTGTAGATAGCTTCGCCGGTGGCGGCGGTGCAAGCCTTGGGATATATCAAGCGACTGGCGTAGAGGTTGACATTGCTATCAATCACGATGCGGCGGCGATTGCCATGCACGCAGCTAACCACCCGACAACTAAGCACTACACCGAGGATATATGGGAAGTTGACCCTCGTGAGGCATGTCAAGGGCGTAAGGTTGCCCTTGCGTGGTTCTCGCCGGACTGCAAGCATTTTAGTAAGGCGAAAGGCGGGAAGCCTTTGGACAAGAATATTCGAGGGCTTGCATGGGTGGCGATTCGCTGGGCTATGCTTGTGAAACCCCGTGTGATTATGTTGGAAAATGTCGAAGAATTCCAATCATGGGGTCCGCTAGACGAAGAAGGCAAACCAATCAAAGGCAAGGCCGGCATGACGTTCAAGAGTTTTATTAAAGCCCTCAACGGGCTCGGCTATGAAGTCGAATACAAGGAAATGACGGCTTGCGATTACGGCGCCCCGACGAAACGGAAACGGTTTTTCTTGATTGCTCGATGTGATGGCTTACCAATCGTATGGCCTAAACCTACCCACGGGCGAGGCTTGAAACCGTACCGGACAGCAGCCGAGTGCATCGATTGGGGTGTTCCTTGTAAATCGATATTTGGACGCAATAAACCACTCGCCGAGAACACAATGAGGCGAATTTGGAAGGGAGTAGACAAATTTATTATAAATAACCCGAACCCCTTCATAGTTGCGGTTGACGATGAAATGATAGCCCCGACTATTATTCAGTATCACACGGAAACGAACCCAAGAGAGCACCGGGGGCAGTCTATTCAAGAGCCTTTATTTACCATTGACGGCTCCCCTCGATATGGCTTAGTGGCCGCTAAATTAAGCAAAACGGCCACGAGCGAACAAGTAAAGGCGTTCCTTACTAAATATTACGGTTGGGAAGTTGGGCAAAGCCTATTCGATCCGCTCCACACCGTAACCGGTGCCAACCATTTCGGGCTTGTTGTAGTCAAGGAGGAGAATTACAACATCATCGATATAGGGCTTAGAATGCTAACGCCTCGGGAACTCGCAAGGGCTCAAGGGTTCCCCGATGATTACAAACTAGAGTTTGACTATCGGGGAAAGAAATATTCAATCAAGGAGCAAGTTAAGAGAATTGGTAATAGCGTAGTGCCGGCAATGGCTAGGGCATTAGTAACTGCTAATCTAGTCGATAGTGTGGCAGAAAGGGCAAAGGCTTAACATGGATGAACGAACTCGGCTAAAATACTTAGAAATAGCCTCTAAGAGTTTGGCGGAAATTATTAAAACTGTAAACGGGTTGCGTGGTGAGCTTGTTAAATTAGACGACTTGTCGGAGGATTTGAGTGAAAAGACTAAAGGCAGATATTGCGTATATTGTGATGATTTTATAGTAGAGTTTTACAAGTTAAAACACCAAGCCGAAAAACTTGAGCAACACGTGAAGACGAAATTAGAAGCGGAGCTGTTTCTTATGGAAGCGTTGCGGGCACATGTAAGACGTGCGATAAAAAAGGCGATAAATAATGCAAAGGGGTGGCGAGAATTATGGCACGCCATAAAATTTGCGTGGGCAATTAGGCAAACTAGAAAGAAAATAGCGGAGGAGTTAAATGACTAGAGCGTATAATGACCCTACAGGCGATGAGGCGGTTAAGCGAATATGCAACGAGGAGAATAGACTAGAGATTGTTATCAAGATAATAAAGCTAGTGTGTAGGCTTGGTGGATTTAAACTAGTGCAACGAATTAGCTTAGAGGATAAAAAGAGCGGTAGGCGTTATGATTAGGAGATGGTTGATTGACGGCGATGAAATGTTTAGAACGGCTTAGGGATATGCAGATAGAGCTACGTAAGCTAGAGCGTGACATAAAAGAGTTAAGAGCAAAACTGTACTCTTTAAAGGCTATTGACTATGGTAAAGAGCATATCAGTGGCGGGACCCCAAAAGATTTAGGTGACCAAATAGCGCATTTTAATGCAAGGTTAAAAGTTGTGCAGGATAAATGGAAGCGATTTATGCAGTATAGCGATGTAGTAGATGGCATGATAAATCAAATTGAATCTTGTCAGTTGCGAGCGCTATTGCATGAGCGATATATAAACTGTGGAAGCTGGGAGCAGGTCGCAGAAGTTGTAGGCGTCACTCGGGAATGGATTAGGAAACGCATGCATAGAGAAGCTGTAAAGGAATTTTCGAAAATTTACAAAAACAGTTTGCAAGAGTTGGCAGTAGTTGGCATTCAAGATGTTGTATAATATAAACTGTAGAAAGAAGCTTAAAGGCTGATAGTTTTACATTTGCTCCTCAAAATTATACCCACACAAAACGCAAGAAGGCACCTGAAAGGGTGCTTTTCTTGTTATATGCATGGAAGAGTACTCAAGTGGATTAAGGGGACTGCCTTGAAAGCAGATAGGCGAGAAATCGCGGGTGGGTTCGAATCCTACCTCTTCCGCCAGTCACATTGCCTAGTAGCACAATGGTAGTGCAATCGGCTGTTAACCGATGGGTTACAGGTTCGAGTCCTGTCTAGGCAGCCATATGGACTTTTAGCTTAATGGTAAAGCAACCGCCTCATAAGCGGTAAGATGTAGGTCCGAGTCCTGCAAGGTCCACCATAAAATTATCGAGAGAAAGGAGGCCTGTAATGGCTAAAGGCAAATATCGTGATTGGCTTGAGCCTGATAAGCTGTTGCTATTGCAGGCTTGGGCTAGAGATGGACTGACAGATGAACAGATTGCTAAAAATATGGGGATTGGTCGAGACACTTTATATTCATGGAAGAAGAAGTATCCCGACATTTCCGACGCCCTAAAAAAGGGAAAAACTGTAGTCGATATTCAAGTTGAAAACGCTTTACTAAAAAGAGCATTAGGGTACGAGTATGTAGAATATTCAGAAGAATGCAGTGAAGATGGTATTAAGAAGAAGAAAACAGTTAAACATGTAATACCTGATACCACGGCTCAAATTTTTTGGCTTAAGAATAGACGCCCTGACTTATGGCGTGATAAACGCGACTTAGAAATGAGCGGGAATATCAACAATCCATTTGAGGGCGTAAGTACGGCCGACATAAAGAAGTTGATTCAAAATGAATAAGGACGTCATTATTAAACAGGCAAAATTAGAGCTCGCTAGACGCGAGTTTTTTTATTATTGCCACTTAATGGCACCGGACTTTTACAAATCGGATAGAGAGTATTTAGTAACGCTATGCAATGAATTACAATCATTTTTCGATAGTAACGAGCATAACGTACTAATCATGAATATGCCACCGCGGCACGGTAAGAGTAGAACGGCTCAATTATTTGTACAGTGGATTTTAGGAAATGACCCGACGCAAAAGATCATGACGGGCTCATATAACGAAACACTATCGACGATGTTTGCTAAGAATGTCAGAAATGCAATTCAAGAGCAAAAAGCCGATGAGGATATTGTTGTATATCGTGATATATTCCCCGGTAGGGCGATAAAACGCGGCGATAGCACCATGAGTTTATGGTCGTTAGCCGGACAATTTAACTCATATCTAGCGACGTCGCCGGGCGGTACTGCTACCGGTTTCGGCTGCTCGCTGATGATAGTCGATGACATTATTAAAAACGCCGAAGAAGCCTATAACGCAAATGTCAAAGAGCAACATTGGGAATGGTTTACAAACACCATGCTTTCTCGATTAGAAGAAAACGGCAAAATTATATTAATTATGACCCGTTGGGCGAGTGATGACTTAGCCGGACGGGCTATATCGCATTTTAAGCATGATACTAAATTTAAGCCTAAAATTATCACGATGAAAGCCTTACAAGACGACGGGCACATGCTATGCGATGAAGTGCTATCGTATGATAGCTACTTGGCGAAGAAAAGAGCCATGGGTGAGGATATAGCAAGTGCTAACTATCAGCAAGAACCTATCGACTTAAAAGGGTGCCTATATACGACACTCAAGACATACGGTTCTCCGCCGGTTAATGATTGCGGACAAAGTTTATTCACTGAAATCAAGAACTATACCGACACCGCAGACGAAGGCGAAGATTATTTATGCAGTATTTGCTACGGCGTGTATAACAAAGAAGCTTATATTCTTGATGTGTTATATACGAAAAAAGGTATGGAAATCACCGAGCCGGCTACGGCTGGCATGTTAGTAAGGAACAAAGTAAATAATGCTGATATTGAAAGCAATAACGGCGGCCGAGGGTTCGCCCGTTCCGTTTCAACGATATTGCGAAATCAATATCAAGACAGCAAGTGCATAATTCGACCGTTTCACCAAAGCAAAAATAAGAAGGCTAGAATACTTTCAAATTCTACTTGGGTCATGGAACATATTTACTTCCCTATGAATTGGCGTGATAAATGGCCGGAGTTTTATGAGGCCGTAACGAAATACCAACGGGAAGGCAAGAATAAGCACGACGACGCACCCGATGCACTGACCGGCATTGCAGAACGTTGCTGTATGGGCAGCGTTCAGAGTGGACGTATTAATATTTATTAAAAGGAGGCCATAATGGCGACAAATCGAAAGAATGAGATGTACAAGCTGTTACATGACGCCTACTATGGCGACGGGCAATTCTACGACGGCTCGGCATTGATTAAGCATGCGAGGGAATCGAATAAGAATTACGCACGGCGTAAGAAATTGGCGTATTATCTTAACTATGTCGGGCCGATTATCGACAGCACTGTATTGCCGGTATTTAATGATGAGATTAAGCGAGATTATCGCGACACAGCGAAATTTAAAATGTTTCTTGATGACGTTGACCGAGTAGGCACTAACTTACAGGACTTCATGAGCCGGCAAGCAGTCGCCGCCAAACTATATGGCGTTGTATATATTCTCGTAAATAACGAGGCAACACTCGGCGAATCAGAGGCCGACAACCTGAATATGAGGGCGTTGCCATTCCTCACAGCCATCGAGCCGAAGAATGTAACGGGGTGGCACTTTAACGAACGAGGCCGGTTGATTGATTTCAGTTATGAGGGCGTCTATTACGATGATGATGGGTATCATGTCCGCAAGTACAAATGGACAATAGACGGTTGGGAGGTTCGAGACGAACACGACCAATTGTTAAGAAGTGGTGAACACAATCTCAAGCGTGTACCGATTGTGCAGTGGTTTGGCAGAAATACAGACCCTCGGCGAGTCTTACCGGCGCCGGAGTTTATTTCAATCGCTAAGACTAACTATCATATCTACCATTTGTGCAGTTTGCTCAGTCAAATCAGCGATAATCAAGCGTTTAACATCTTAACTATGCAGAGTGCGGGCACTAACATGACCGATGTAACAATCGGCACCAATAACTTGCTATTATATCCTTCTGATACAAATGCCCCTCAATTTATTGCACCTGATTCGGGACCCGCTGAAGTCCTCATGGAGCAAATCAAAAACTTAGTCGGTGAGATGTATCGCATGAGCGGTTTAAATAGCGTCATTGGCGTTGAATCGGCGAAGTCTGGACTTGCCAAGAAGTGGGATTTTGAGCGGACGAACAAGAACCTTGTTAACTTTGCCGTGCAGTGCGAAAAGGCGGAAAAGGCAATTATTACCCTCTATGAAATGTGGGCGGGTGAAACAGTAAATTATAGTTGTGAATATCCGCGAGATTTTAACATTGACGATGTGGCTGATTGTTTGGCACAGGCGCAACAAGCATTTGATTTAGGTATTACAAGTAAGACGTTTAGTTTGGAAGTTGCCAAAAAAGTGCTTGAATCGTATATGCCAAACATTGACCCCGATATCTACGATACTATCATTAACGAGTTGCAAGCCGCCGCCAATGATTTAGAGCAGTCAACCGCCTACGGGAGTGAGCTAGATGACGACCAATCAAATGATTGATGCTTTTGAAAAGAGAATTAAAGAGTTGTTAGATAAGGGGTATACCCCAAAACAAGCCGTTGATATGGCGTATTTGGAGTATCCTATTATGAAAACCTTGCAAGACGAAGTAAAAAAGTCACTGCATCGAATGGCAGAGCAAGGTTATGGCGGTGTATTGGCGGCAAGCGTAATAAGTAAGGGGTTTGAAATGGTGTGGGCTCCCGATAAACTCACTCTATCGGATCGTACGACTAAGGGAGCTAAGGCTGTGCGTGATATGGTGGCTAGCGTGCTGCATCAACAAATGCTAAAGAACGCCAATTACAAGGCTAATGCACTCGCTTTGTTTGACGGTTATGGCTACGGCGGTATTATTCCGGAGCAAGATATACCGGACTTCATGCGAAAACTCATTAAATTAAGCAATGGCCCGAATTATGATAAGCAAAAATACAGAAACGCCATGCGTCAAGTTGAACGATATATCCGACAGCTTAACACGCAAGGCATGAAATACGCTTATAACAAGGTGCTACAGGCGATTGAATCATGCAACAATGAGGCTTTGTTTAAGGCGGTGCATGTGGCGACACAAGAACGAACTCGGTATTTTGCTGAACGTATCGCACGCACTGAACGAGCAAGGGCATATATTGACGGTTTTTTAGCTAAATGGCAAAACGATGAGGATTGCGTGGCGTATCAATGGAAATTGTCGACGGCACACCCTACTCATGATATATGCGACTTGTATGCTAATGCTGATTTGTACGGCTTAGGGAAAGGTATATATCCTAAGGATAAGGTACCAACTATCCCCGTGCACCCACACTGCATGTGCCGGCTCAAGCCTATATTTAAAGGGCAAGTGCCGGATGAGCCTAGCGAACGCATTGAAGAAGGTGGACGTGAATATATTAATACACTTACTCAACGGCAGAAAGAGTTGTTGCTCGGTGTCAAGGGAAGTCAATTGGTCAAAGAAGGTAAAGCAGTATGGATGGACAAGGCTAGAGGTTTTAATCGAACAATTTTAAATGGTCGAATAACGCCTCATAAGGTCATTGAATTGAACAATATTGTTGTTGACGGGCAAATATACGAAGTCGATGGCAAGCATGTTCTACTTGATCATACGCCTTATGAGAGGCGTATAGCTGATATATTAGGTGAGTACTTTGGAACAGATATACAATTAGTTCCAAGAATTAATTACCCTCAGAGTATAAATACTCCTGACTTTATGATTGGAAACGAACCGTACGAGTTGAAATCTCCAAGCGGCAATGGCAAGAATACAGTTTTCGATATGATAAATAAGCATAAAAAACAATCAAATCGATTTATTGTATCTCTTGATAAAACGGAAATGAGTGTTCAATCAGTTGAATTACAAATCAATAAGGTATTTACCTCAAACTATACAAAAAATATCACTGAAATCATCCTCATAGATGGAGGGAAAGTGATAAACGTTTATAAAAAAGAAAAAGACGATTAGTCTCTCTACCAGGTATATAGCTATACCAACGGGGCAAAGAAACAATCGTCTTTTATTAATCGTATTATACCACTTTATGTGGTGTTTGTACATGTTTTATTGGTAAAAACGGTGGAGACCGTTTTATATATTTAGTCATGTATACGGAGGTTAACAATGACACTAGCAGAGTTATACACAAAACTCGAAGGATTGGAAAACGGCGGCGAATATGTATCGGCGATTAAAGCAGAGGTTGCCAAATTGAACAGCGAGGCCAAAGCCCACCGCGAGGAGAAAGAAAAGGCTACGGCCACCCTTGAGGTCATAACAAAAGAGCGCGATGGCCTAGCTGCTAAATTATCCGAAGTTGAATCGGCAGGGGCCGGCACAGACAAGGAAATGGCAACGCTCAAAAAGCAAGTTGAAGCCTTGACGAAACGCTCGGAAGAGGCTGAAAATGCACGTAAGGAAGCCGAGAATAAACGTATCAAGGCCGACATCCAATCGCAATTTGTGGACGCGTTTACTAAGAACAACGCAATGGATCCGCAACTATTCGCGCAAATGGCCGCCGACAAAGTAACAGTGAGCGAAGATGGCTCATATAGCTACATTAAGGATGACGGCACAACCGGCACTATTCAGGATTACGCGGCCGAATTTCTCAAGGGCAAGCCTTGGGCGGTTAAAAGTACGCAAAACGCCGGTAGCGGTGAATCGGGCGGGGCAAGCGGTGCGAGTGGTAACGACGTACAACAAGAATTTGAAATGGCATTAGGAATTTAAAGAAAAGAGGTAAAAAATTATGGCAATTAACACATTGGAAATGGCTAAATTGTTTCAACAGTCTCTCGACAAACAAATGTTGGTCGGGGCTACATCCGGTTGGATGGAAGCGAACGCATCTCAAGTTAAGTACAACGGCGGCGACACGGTGCGTATGCCAAAAATCACTACATCCGGACTTGCAACGTATAGCCGTGATGAAGGGTTCAATCAAGGCTCTGTAACCTTATCCTATGATGATTACAAATTAACTCAAGACCGTGGCCGCACGTTCCATTTGGACGCAATGGACATTGATGAATCTAACTTTGTCGCAAGTGCCGGCAATGTAATGGGCGAATTTCAGCGCTTACAGGTAATTCCGGAAGTTGACGCTTACCGTTATTCTCGTATTGCTGCACTCGCTAAAACGGCAAAACACGAAACAGCGGGCTTTACACCGACCGCCGCCAACATTTTGGCAAAACTTGATGAAGAAATTACCAACATTCAGGATATTGTAGGTGAAGATGTACCGCTTGTTATTTCTATGTCTACCCCTATCCGTAACATTTTAAATAGCGCCGAAAAGATTGAGCGCTATATGTCTGTAACTGACTTCAAGGCCGGTGAAATCAATACTAAAGTACGTGCTTATAATGATATCCCTATCTTAGGCGTTCCTTCTGCACGCATGAAAACGGCGTATGTATTCGCTGACGGCAAAACTAGCGGACAGGAACAAGGTGGATTTAAAGCGGATGAAGCAGCAAAAGGCATCAACTGGATTATCATGGCAAAAAATGCACCTCTCGCCATCTCCAAAACTGACAAAGTACGTATTTTCACACCTGACATCAACCAAAAGGCGGATGCGTGGAAGCTTGATTATCGCAAATTCCATGACTTATGGATTCCGACCAACAAATTAGCCGGCGTATGGGTTAATACAGGAGCTTAATTATGGTCAGATTAGTTAGATTAAACGAGGTTCAGTATGTGCCATCTGAAAAGGTGGCACAGTACATTGAACAAGGCTTTATTATTGCTGAATTAGAACCACCTAAACCGGCTAAACCTGTTGAAGAACCAAAACCAGAAGAGGTTGAAGAACCAAAACCTAAACGCAGAACAGCGAAGAAAGCAGTTGAGGCGGATGAGTAATACTCGGGATGCATTTAATAAGCGGCTTAGATTGGCGGTAAGAGAGGCTACAGTTTTAGTACGAGGCAAGGCCCAAGACAATCACGATTACACCTCGCATTCGGGCGAGCTTGAAAAGTCGGTTGAAACTCGATTTATTGACAACGGGCTAACAGGTGAGGCGTACCTTGATACAAACATTGCCTCATATGCTCCATTTGTACATGAAGGCACGCCGGAACACGATATATTTGCCGTGAATAAGCGTTCGCTCCGATGGTTTGAAGGCAATGACGCTATATTTGCCAAATCGGTACGGCATCCGGGCTACAAGGGCGACCCATTTCTATATGACGCCTTGAAAAACAACAAAACTCGCATTGATGAGATATTCGCTAAGCATACAGAAAGGGCGGTGAGCGACATTGCAAGCACTATACGAGGTAGAACTTATACGGTTAAGTGATGATTTACTCGGTCAGAATATCACTGACGACATCATGGAAAAGGCCGAAAAGTGGCTCGCATATTTCGCCGCCTCTCTTGATGTTAAATTTGAAGAAATTGTACCGAGTTTTATAATCATGGAACTCATCACGGCGTACGCTATGCGTGAGGTGTGTGTCAAAAAGTCATACGGGGCTAATGCTCCCGTGTGGGGCAACTCAACGCAGAAAACCGGCACACTTGACTATTTCGGGCAGAAATTGAAGTTTTATGAGGCTAGAATCAAGGAATTAGAGAATCGTATCACACCGGCTGACCTAACAGGCAATAAGGCGGGCAAGAACGGCTATAGGTCAGTGGAATTATACAGGGGGTAGGGTAATGTTATTTTACGAAGGGCTACATTACATCGGCGACGAACTCGCGAATCGTTGCGATGATGTTAATATCGTGTATGGTTTTAGACATCCTACAACCTTGAATTTATCAGAATCTAGCCAAGTCTTTGATTTGTATCGTGATAGTGAGGATGAGGACTATATCAAGATGGCGGTTGCCTTATGGGTGAGGGATGATAATCCCGATTTGGATAGCGGTTATGCGAAACTCGCCGAATTAGAACGTCGCTTTTTTGATGCGATTCAAGCGATTAATGAGGAATTGTGGGCGTTACAGGGTGAAGGCTTGTTTATCGCTGATAACGTCCAATTATTAACGATTGAAGTAGGAACTACCGCAGGGGCAACGGAAAGTTTATGGCCTTTGTTTGGGTCAGAAACTAAGCTCAATTTGCGGATTTATAAACATAGGGAGGTAAGTAATGGCTGAAACGAAACTAACTACTACCACGGAAACAGAACCGAAAGGAGTAATGAGAACTATGACAACTGGAAAGAAAAAAGCGTTAGCACCGGCAACAGAAGCCGTAATGGCTACGCTTGGGAAGAATTATTTAATTTACATTAATACCGGCACCGACGAAACAACCGGCGCTGAATGGACCTTGTTAGGGGGGCAGCGCAGTGGCGACTTAAGCCGTAAATCTGACAGCATTGACGCATCTCATAAGGGTGATGACGGCTGGAAGAGCACGTTACCGGGGCTCAAAGAATGGAGCATTGACCTTGAGACCTTGCTCATGGTAAATGACGAAGGGTTGGAAGCGCTTGACGAGGCTTGGCGTGCGGGGCAACGGGTACACATCAAATTTGAATACCCTAACAAATCCTACTATACCGGTTGGGCGTCTTGTACAGAATTGTCTATCGGTGCGCCACATGACGACGTGGCAACCTACAAGGGCACGCTTAACGGCGTGGGTCCTTTGTCTGAACTCAAAAAACCGTAAATGTGTATAATGCTGACCGGCTATAATGTCGGTCAGCCTCTTTTTTAGGAGGTTTTAAGTATGAAAAAAATCAAATGCGATTGGTTCGGCGAAGGTGAAGAACTGTATTTTAACATTATGCGATTAGCTGAATTTGAAAAGGCCATCGGGCGACCAATTCAACGCCTATTTATTGAGGGGTTCTTTTTAGATGATTTATTTATCGCCTATGAAATCGGCCTCCGTCATGAAGGGCGTCGCAAACCACAATTTTATATTAACAAGATTCAAGAATTGATGGACAGTAAAGACTTATCTATTGGCGAATTGATTGCCCCTGTCCAAAAGGCCTTAATTGCAAGCGGTGTAGCCGGTAAACAAGCATATTATGGAATGTTCCCCGAAGAACTTACCGACGACGAAAAGGATGAATTAGAGGCCGAAGAATCCGCAAAAAACTAGATAGGGGGCAACAAGCCCCCTCTTTTTTAAAATGGAAATCCATAAAAGAACGGGTGGCCTACAGTGTGCTACAACTCAAGCCGTGGGAGTTTGAGAGGCTTGATGTTATGGAATTAGAAAAATTAGAACGCGGTTTTAATGATAGAGAAAAGTATCGCGATCAAAAAGCTGCATTCTTAACAACGATACTTGCTAATGTGCATCTCAAGAAGGGCATCGATGTAAAAGACCTTATGAGGTCATTACATCCACCGACTAAGGTAGAGAAGATTAAGCAAGATATTGCATTTAAGAGGGAATGGAAAGAGGCCGAGGAGGTGGTAAGCGATGGCTGATACAAATATTCGGGTGCTAATTACAGGTAATTCAACTAGTGCCGAACAGGCGATTGATAGAGTCGGTAAGAAGGCTGAGCAAGTTTTAGGCGGCAAAATGCAAGGCATTGTATCTAAGGCGTTTGGCGTGGCCTCTATGGCCGGTGCGGCGGTTGGCGTTGGTATGATTGGCACCGCTATTGCAGATGTTGCCGCCAAGGCCACAGGATTGAGCGACAGGCTCGCATTAACTAAATCACGTATCAACTTAATCAATGACGGCTCGCAAACAACCAACGAGCTCATGGATAAGATTTACGCATCCGCCGAACGGGCTAGAGGCTCATATTTAGATATGGCTGATAGCGTAGGTAAGCTCAATATGCTCGCTAAGGATGCATTTAGTAGCAATGACGAGGCGATTGTATTTGTTGAGCAGATGAATAAGCAATTTAAGATAGGCGGTGCGTCAATTCAAGAGCAATCAGCGGCGATGTACCAATTAACCCAAGCCATGGCGGCGGGGCGGTTGCAAGGCGACGAATTCCGCTCGATTATGGAAAACGCCCCTATGCTCGCTCAAGCCATTGCCCAAGAAATGGGCGTATCGGTTGGTAAATTGCGAGAAATGTCATCTGAGGGGTTAATTACAGCAGACGTTATCAAAAGTGCATTATTTAATTCAGTAGAGCAGACAAATGCTAAATTTGACGAATTGCCTATGACTTTTGAAGAAGTCGGCAATCAGCTCGCCAATAGTGCGATTGTCGCATTTCAGCCGGTTATGGATATGATGAAGGTTACAACCGGCACAGAGGAATTTAAGGCAGTGCTTGCCGGTGTCGAAACAGGGCTCAAAGGCTTAGGCGTGGCGGCTCAAATCGGCGTATCGGCGATTGGCGGGGCTATAACCGCCGGTAGTAATATTGTCAGTCGGCTTGGTGCGGCCGTTAAGGCTACGGGCAGTATTATCGCGGCCTTTGGACCTCCGGCCATTGCAGCCTTTGCCGGCGTAACATCTTATATAGTGGCTACTCGCATCGCAACGGCGGCCTTAGGCACTACAATGACGACGCAGATGGCGATTGATAAAGGTTTGGCGGCCACTAAGTTAGCGTATACCAAGGTTTTAAACGGCGTAAAATTTGTTACTAACGGATATAGATTGGCGCTAGGGGCTTTACATACTGGCATGGGCGCCGTGCGTGCAATTACAGCGGCAACAGCGGTCGGAACGGCTATATTAAGAGCTAGATATATTGCGACTCAATCCGGTACTTTGTTGCTTGCAGGGGCTCAACGTGTCTTGAATATGGTTATGCGAGCTAATCCTATCGGTTTAGTTGTAACAGGCATCACAATCCTTATCACGGCCTTCGGGGCGGCAGAAGTCGCTAGTAGCGGCTTATCTCAAACTTTATCTAATGTTTGGGATAGCATACTACATACGTCCGCTTGGGCGGTGAATCAGGTTATCGAGTTATTAAATACACTCATTCGAACATTTAATGAGGCGGGGCAAGCTATTGCCGGTGCTTTTGGTAAGTCTTTTGAGGGCGTTCAGGAATTTAACAAAATAAGCCCGGAAAGCGTGCAGCAGTTTGCCGATGCAAGTAAGACGTTTGCTAGCAAGATGTTTGACATGGGCGATATTCCCGAGCCCGGTGAAATTGATATCGGCGGTGGCGGTGGCGAGGCTCCCGATGTTGGCGGTGGCGGCCGCGGCGGTGGTGGCGGTAAATCACAAGGCAGCCAAGCCGTTGAAGAGGCTAGACGAACCCACGAGGCCATTCTTGATAGTTGGCTCGATATGTTCGGCAAGCAATCCGACCTTGTGGACAGATGGCTAGCTAAAGAACTCGAAGAACTCGACAAATCAAAGGCGAATAATGCGAATTATGAAGAAGATAAAACGCGGCTCATGGAAATGTACGCTAAGAAACGCGAACAGGCCTTATATGAAGAGGCAAAACGAGCCCGAGAAATTCAAAATTCTGTTCGTGATATGTCTAGAGAATTCAATATCGGCTTGCAAACTAAAGATTCAACCGGTGCGGAATCACCGCTTACTAAACTTGCTAATGATTACGAAGAAACCATTAATGAAATCAAAGACAAATGGCAAGGCTATTCTGACGATTACGCGGCCATGACGAAACGCGACCAAGAAACCTATATAGCAAGTCTTAAAGCTCAAGGCGTGGCGTTTGAACTCACGAAGGATAATGAGTTGAAGTTTACCGAGCAAATTAATGCTCTGAAATACGCCGCCGATGAAGAATACGCCAATAAGCGGGCTGAATTGATGCGAACCCAAGCCGAGGAAGAATGGGCGATTAATGAGGCTATGCGAACTCAAAACTTCGAGGCGTTGCAACAGGCACTCACCGATGAATACGTCGCAACTAAAGAGCATTACGAACTTAAAAAGGCGATGCTTGAAGAATATCAAAACTCGGTTATGCAATCGCATTGGAACGCTCAAGAGGCTATGTTTAACGCAACAAACGCCGGCATTGATAGTATGGCCGAAGGGCTATCTAGTGTATTACAAGGCACTAAGGGCGTCATGACGATGTTTGAAAACATGGGCAAGGCCGTCGTTAAGACCTTGGCCGATATGGCGGCTCAATGGATAGCGGCGCAGCTTAAACAAATGATATTCGGGAAGATGTTACAATCGCAACAAACGGCGGCAAGTGTAGCGGCGGCTAATGCTCAACTCGGGCCATGGACACAATTAGCTCAACAAGTTTCGATGGCCACATTCGGGGCTAGTGCGACTATGGGTATGACCGCATGGAGTACAGCAACCGCGGCCGGGCAAGCTCAAACGGCGGCACTAAGTGCGGCCGGAGGTGGTTTGTTTGGGGGCGGGAGCATGACATCCGGATTGCACACGTTTAAGCCTAATCTTGGCGGTAATTTGACAGGATTAGCAGAGGGCGGCCTTGCATATGGCGAAACCTATGCACGCATCGCGGAGGGTAAATATCCGGAGGCGGTTTTACCACTCTCCGAAAATGTATTCGATCAAATCGGCGACGGCATCGCTAGAAGTGAAAACGGTGGCGGTAATGTTACGTTGAATATCACAACTATGGATGCTGAATCCTTTACCTCTTGGCTAGGCTCAAAAGGCGGTCAAGTGATTAAGCAATATTTGTATGATGGTAATCGTGAATTCACAGCAGAAACGGGGGTGTGGTAAGTGAAGAAATTCCCGGTGATAAAATCGCTTGAATGGAAATCGACTAAACCCCAAAAGTGGAATACGATAGTCAAGACTTCGGGCTCCGGCAAAATCCGCACCCTCACCACTTGGCAACGCCCTCAATATACGATTACAACGGCATTTGCTTATTTAACACCGGAGCAATATAAGCAGATTATGGGCTTTTTTGCCTCCATTAAGGGCGGACACGAGCCGTTCTTATGGCTCGACCCTGAGGACTACCAAGAAAAGGGCATAACCCTCGGCACCGGGGCAGAAGGTAAATGGCAAGCTGTGCGAAACTTTGGCGGTTATCTCGAGCCGGTGGAGCACATCGAAAACGTTACGCTATACGCTGACGGCAAGCCGATAAGCATTGCCCGAATCGATAAGGGCTTAATTACTACAAGTCAGACTATAAGCCCTACGGCGGTTATTACCGCCGATTATACCTATTATTGGAAGGTAAGGCTAAGCGGCGATGAATTTACTGCGGAATTAGTCTATAAGAATATTTATAAGTCTAAAAGTATGAAGTTGGTGACGGTACAATGAAACAAGTAAGCGAAACACTATCGGCACATTTGAATAATGAAAAGTCATTCTTAAGCTGTGACCTCTATGAGTTAGTTTTGAAAAGTGGAGTATTGTATTATTGGGCGGTTACTGATACCGATGTTAAGTTGGGCGGTAAAACCTACCGCTCAAACGGTCCGATTATTACTCGCAATCAAATCAAGACAAGCTCAACCGTGTCAGTGGACAAGTTAACTGTAACAATTAACTGTACTCTCGACGATAAAATCGGCGGCGTGCCTATTATGGCGGTGGCTCATAATGGCGGTTTTGATGGGGCTACTCTTAAACTTAGACGGGCATTTTTTAACGCTAAGGGCGTGATTGACGCTATCGACCTATTTGAGGGCGTTGTTGAGGTTAAGAAGGGCGGCGGCTTGACGTTGCAACTCGATGTTAAATCGACAGTGCAAAAGCTCAATGTTGAATATCCGATACGTCGATACTATCCGCAGTGCCCTTACTGTATTTATGACGCCGATTGTGGCGTTGATATTAATAAATACCGTAAACGGGTACGAGTTACCTCTGTTATTGACGCTCATAATGTGCAATTTAACACTACATTTAGTAATGGGTATTATGACGCCGGCGGCATCGAATGGCTTGACGGGGCATTAGTCGGGCAAGTTACTCAAATCATGCGTAGTGCCAACAATCGCATTATGTATATGACCGCCTCTGACGCCATGCCACAAATCGGCAACGAGGCCTATATATATCCCGGCTGTGATAAGACGCCGAAAACTTGCAAGGATAAATTTAACAATTTCAATCGCAACAGGGCGACGCCGTATGTGCCACTAAAGGAATCGATACGATGAAACAGGGCGAACTAATAGCAACAACCGCCCTCACATGGGTAGGCACGCCATACATGAATTATGCTATGGTAAAAGGCCGTGGCGTTGACTGTGCTCATTTAATTCTAGGGGTACTCTTAGAATCGGGCTTATTGCACGATGGAGATTTAAGGATAGAGCAATACTCGAATGAGTGGCACTTGCACCGTTCAGAGGAAAAGTTTATAAAGCACATACGAAAAATCGCTTATGAAGTGGATAGCCCACAGATAGGCGATTTTCTATTATATCAATACGGGCGATGCGTCAGTCATGGAGCTATATTAGTCGCTCCGGGCGTCGTTGCTCATGCATTTGTCGACCAAGGCGTGATTCTGTCGAAACTCGATGATGTGCTATTTTACGATGCCAAAGGCCGGCACCGGTTACGGCATATTTACAGATTTAACGGAAAGGGGGAAACCTAATGGGCTTTTTATTCGGTGGCAAAGGAACCACCACAAGAGCCGATAAATTGGGCGACTTTCAAATCAATAGTGCCTCGTATGGCGAAGTAGTGCCCGACATCTTAGGAACTACCCGCGTTAGTGGCAACGTCATTTATTGGGATGACTTCACGGCTCACGAGCACAAGCAAACGCAACGAGCCGGCAAGGGTGGCGGTTCAAAGCACACCAACATTACTTACACTTATACGGTGGCGGCTGCTATTGCCTTATGCGAGGGCCCTATTCAGAGTGTAGGCAAGGTGTGGGTTGACAAGGAAGTCTTTGATTACCCGAATCCTAACATCCAACTAACACTATTTAACGGATCACTTGGGCAATCTCCATGGCCGTATGTTGTAGGCAAGCACCCCGAAAAGGCGCTCCCTTATTCAGGGCTTGCCTATATGGCCGGTGTGGTTGATTTAGGCGACCGTGGCAGTTTACCGAATTATAATTTCGAGGTTAGAGGTAAACTTTTAAGCACCGGCGACGGCGTGGATGTCAATCCTGCTGATTATATCCTTCAGGTGCTTAAGTCAGCCGGCATGGGCGACGTACAAATTGACGGACTAGACAACTACCGCCGATATTGTGCAGCTGCTGATTTACTCATCTCATCCCCGCCGAGCATGTCAGCCCAAAAAGCTCAACAAATCATCAACGATATAGCGGAGATGACAAACGCCTATCTATTTTGGAGCAACAATAAACTCAAAATCGTACCACTTGCCGATGAGGCAGTCGGTTCATGGTCTCCCGATAAAGAAATTAAATACGACCTCGGTATTGACGATTTAATACCGGGCTCCGACGGGCAACTCGTGTTATATTCTCGTAAAGACAGTAGCGAGTGCTACAATCAAGCAAGTGTTGAGTTTATTAACCGCTCGAACTCGTACGAGAAAGAAGTCGTATCGTTTGAAGTTGTAGCCGATGTACAACGTAACGGACTACGACCGGCAAGCGTTAAGACGGCTCATTATTTGTATACCAAAAAGAGAGCGATGTATTTAGCGGAACAACTCGCAATGAAGCAGTTATATGCCAAGAATCAGTACACTTTTAGGCTTGATTGGGCGTTTTGTCGATTAGAACCGGGCGACCTTGTAACGTTAACTGATGAGATATGTCAACTCAACAAGCAAGTTGTTGTTATTACCGCGGTGAACGAAGCCAACGACGGGCAACTCGAAATAACCGCCGTTGGTAAACCGCCGGGCACCTATTCACCGGCTAAATACGACGTGCATGAGAATGAACGGCCATTTGTTGATTACAATCAACCGGCGCCAAGCATAAGCAAGTTGTCAGTTATCCAACCACCGGGCGATATTGCCGGCGATGAGTTATTATTAGCTGTAACGGCTCCTAACGGTTGGGGCGGTTGTAATATATGGGTATCCGATTCAGGCACCGCCTACAAGCAAATAGGCACGTTAAATCACAGGGCACGCATTGGCTCATTGGTTAGTGGTTTGACTGATACAGGCACTACTTGCACGGTGAAGATGTCATACGGTGAACTCAAAAGTGGTACTCATATCGACGCCGAACGAGGGAATACCGTATGTTGGCTTAACGGTGAGTGTTTATCGTACGAAACCGCCACACTACAGGCTAACGGCAATTATGTATTATCCGGATTAGTAAGAGGGCAATATGGCACTACCGCCGTATCTCACAACGCGGGCGAAGAAATCGTACGCCTTGATGAGGCGTTATTCCGTGCCCCTTATCGAACCGAGGACATCGGCAAGCCGATTTACATCAAATGTACCTCAATGAATATTTTTGGCGGTCAAGAACAAGATTTAGCCGATGTAGAGGCGTTTGAATACACGATTAAGCCCTATTATATCCCCGAAGTTAGTAATCTCACGCTATACACTAAATACTATGATTTAGGGCAAGGGGTAAAGAGTTATGACGTTGTAGCAACCTACAAACCGCCCAATATCACGAGTTTTGACACCGCCGAAGCGTGGTATCGAGAAAGTGGGCAATGGCAGTACGGCGGGAACGGTAACGGTCAAGTTATTATCAGCGGTTGCGAACTCGGTAAAACCTATGATGTTAGAGTACAGGTCAAAGACGTACACGGCAACTACTCACAGGGCGTCATTAAGTCGATTCAAGTAGTCATGAAATCAGAAAAGCCGAACACCCCTCAAGGGTTTAGGGTAAGTTTTAGCGACCGTGCCTATTTTAATTGGCTAGAGGTCAGAAATGCCGATGTTGATTATTATGAGTTAAGGTCTGATTTGAACGTTGGAGCCGATGACGGCTTAATAGGACGCAGTAATAACACAACCTATAGCACTGATTTACTCACCAACAGGCAAGGCACAATTTACTTATACGCTCATAATCCTATCAAGGGCTACAGTGCGCCGGCTATGGTTGATTATTCTGTGCCGACACCTAAAAAGCCCGAATACATACAAGCTAAAAGCGTTATTGGCGGTTTATCGGTCAGCGTGCCGGCAATCCCTAGCAGTTGTAAGGGCGTCAATGTGTATATCAATGGCAACGCCGTTTTTTATCCCAATAATGCAGTATTTATACCGTTAGAGGCTGATGTATACACTGTAAAATGTGCTTATGTTGACATCTTCGGGGAGGGCGAACAGACAGGCGAAGAAGTTGTATCAGTTAAGGCGGTAATAGACGCCGAAACCATCAAGGCAATCGGCATAACTCGCGATATGCTTGATTCATCACTTGATGAGGTATTACAAGACGCCCAAGGGGCAAGCCTCAAGATTGACGAGGCTAATAACCGCATTACCTCGATTGTTACAGCACTCAAAGGCAACCCCAAAGACAGCGGATATAGCGCCATAACTCAACTGTATAACGGCTTGCAGTTAAAAGTCAGCAAAGACAATATTATCTCAAGCATCAACCTCTCCAAAGAAGGCGTACAAATTAACGGCGACCTTTTGCACATCACAGGCAAGACCGTATTTGATGATAACGTCATCACTCGCAAAATGATTCAAGCTAAAGCGGTTACAGCCGACAAGATTAGTGTTGATAGTTTAGGGGCAATCAGTGCCAATATCGGCACAGTTAGAGGCGGTACGATTATCGGTACTACAATACGCAACGATAATAATACCTTTAGCGTTGATGCTAATGGTAACATCAGAGGTGTAAATATTACATCAGGCTCAATCAATGCCAATATCATTCGACAAGCTGGCTATGAATTAAAACGAGTTATTAAGCATATTGTAGACGTTGACAGTGATACTCAAATCCCTATCCCAAACGGTTATAGTCGCAATTCGATGTTACCTATTCGAGTAGAATGGGTAGGCACAATAGGCGGTCAATTCGATTCAACATGGCGTAATTTAAATAATAGCGGTGATTTCTACACGGTAGAAAATCCTGATAAGAATGCTAATGAAAGTGTATATTGTCGTATTAATAGCAATGGAATTGTGTACGCTTATAAACGGCATTATTATAATAATATAAAGTACCAACCTTATAAACCGCCTGAACAGCAACCTGATAGTCTAAAAGCGTGGACACGCTTGAGGGTTAGAGTAACGATGTTTATTTTTGGGTGATACTATGAACTATTACTACTTTTACAAAAACGGCAGTTACGCCACACAATCGACCACCGAACTCGAATTTGATGAACTCATAAAAGTGAAAAGCGATACCGAATACGGTACTCAAATCGCACTTGTTGACGGTGAAATCAAGCCGATTGAACAAACAATCACGATTGATGATGAGCCCGAACCGATAGAGGTTGATAACGTGGCATTGCTTGAATTATTGGCAGATTTATTTGAGGAAATTGAACTATTAAAAGGAGAATAGCTATGGAAATCAAAATTAATCGAATCATGATAGGTGTGTACGGTAAATTAGTATTAGCAGGAATCAGAACGATTACAGGCGAAGAAGGTAAAAAACCTGTGCCAGACGCTTATGTGCCGTACGTTTTAGAATGGCTTGACGAACACGACGAATAACAACCGCCTTCGGGCGGTTTTTTATTTAAAGGAAGGAGGTAAGCTATGAAGAACGGAGTACCGGAGTACGACCTCGAAATTAATCAAGGTGATGACTTTTATCGAACCATACAATTCTCGATGGGCGATAAACCTTTTGATATTACCGATTGCACGTTTAGATTCGGCGGTAGGTACAATTTATCAAATAAAAAGCTTGATTTTACCGGACAAGTTGAGGTGTTGGATAGTCATACAATCCGTTTGCATATCCCTAACGAGGTAACCGGCAAGTTACAAGCCAATACAGACTACAAAATGCCGAAAAAAGCCTATTACGATGTGCAAATGATTAAGGACGGGTACGAACGGCGTATATTGCAAGGTGTGGTTAATATTTACGCCGGTAATGCTTATAAGGTTGCTATAGATACAAAGTAGGAGGTAGGCAAGATGGACATTGCAGAATTCGAGGCCATTCGCGTGAATGTAAGCGAGCCGGAGATACTGTCTCTTGACGTTAGCGAAGGTAAGGAAGTTATACAAGAACTATATGTAGCCGATGGTAAGTTAGGCATCACACACGGTAATGTGCTTGAGAAATTACCATATGATGACACAACCGACTTGAAAGCGCTCTATATATTAAGCAAAGGAGAAAACTAATATGGCGACTTTAAATGAAAATTTGAAAAGTTTTGCGGCAGCACTTGGCAACGATTATAAAGCCCTGAAGAGTTCGATTAGCGCAACTGATAACAAAATCGGCACTCTGGCAGGTCTTGAGACGACTAATAAGGGTGACATCGTAACGGCGATGAATGAACTCAAAGAATCTATTGTAGATGTGCAAGGCAAGGCGATTACGGAGGAAGCAGTGGATGTAAAGCTGTCTGCCAAACAAGACAAACTCACGCCCGGCAGTGGTATTACTTTAACGGGCAATACAATCAGCGCAAGTGTTGATTTAAGTGCATTGGCAACAATTGCAAGCGTTGACGATAAAATCAAGACCGCCGTTGATAAACTAGTGAACGGTGCCGATGCTACCATGGACACCTTTAAGGAAGTACAAGACCTCATCAGAAATGACCAAACCGTAGCAAGTGCATTGGCTGAAACCGTAGGCAAGAAAGTCGATTATGCTAACGCACAAACTTTGACCGCGGCTCAAAAGTTACAGGCTTGCACTAATATCGGCATTGGCGACCCGTCTATTGATTTAGTCGCCATCTACAACACCGCAAAGGGGGCGTAATAGATGCTAATTGACTCATTGGTAAGCGTGCTAAAGGCTATTGGCAAGGATATTAAGACAATAGCTGATAGTGTTGACAAGAAGGCGGATAGTGCTGACTTGTCATCTAAGCGTGATATTAGTAATACTGAGTTTACTTAAAGTATAGCAGTAAAGGCGGATGATTATAGTGGTATTAAGCTATACAATACAGCAGGCGGTTACGCTAGACTTGAATGTGCACCTGAACACAATACTGGTATTATTGCAAGTATTATCAAACGTGATAAGAATGATGCCCTGAAGTATGTATTAAGCCTACCAGCAAGAAATGGAACACTGGCAACTACTGACCAAATTCCTGAAGGTGGACTAGGGAATGCACCATTTAGGCAAAATAATACATCAAATGCACACCTTATTAAAAACAACTATTGGGGATTATGGACAAGCACAGGAACACTTAATTTTGACTGGTTTACTGGTAATAAGACCCCTTATATTACCTTTGACGCTGGTGGAATTAAAATACGGGGTACTTTAGTACGTCATGTTGTAGACAGTTGGCACAACCCAGCGAACGGTGCCTACTGGCGTGAATGGAGTGACGGCTGGTTAGAAGAAGGAGGATACTGCCCTATTAGTGGTACACCTTCCATTGTCACAGTATCTTATCATAAACCGTTTAAAAATCCACCTATCATGACACTTACTGATGTGACAAAACAAGACACAACAGGTGGAGCTGATGTGTATAAAACTCCTACCACAACAAACTTTAGCGTCATATTAGTAAGGAATAATCGACAAGGTTTCTACTGGAAAGCGGAGGGGGATAAAGCATGATAGGAACTAAGATTTATAAAGATAAACTAAACAACTACACCGAGGTAGCCCAGTGGTGTAACGCCAACAACGCTACTATAGTCGAACGTGAAGACTACTATGAGGTAGTCCCAGTAGTAGAAAAATCGGAAGATGAACGAAAACGGCGCGAAACGGAACTTATGTATCGTCTAGAAGTAATTAAAAGCGGATATGCCGGAGCAGAATTGATGGGCACAGATAAAGAAACATTGCAAAGAGAATATAAAGCGACAGTTGAGGAGTTACTTAAACTACAGAAAGAGGTGGCAGAGTGAATTGGCAAGATTTATTAGCAATAGTCAGCATTGCAGCCATTATATTAGGTCTGATTGAAAGAGCCGCTTTATCCTCAATTACTGTTAAGTTGAATAATATTGAATCTAGTACAAATGATATTAAGGTCGAATTTAAGCAGTTGCGTCAGGATAGTCATAGTGCGGATAATCGTATTACTAAACTGGAAGAGTCTGTAAAATCGGTTCATAAACGTCTCGATGATATGCAAGAGCATTGCGGCAAAATGCATCTGGAGTGAGGGGTGGTATATGAATAAGCTAGTCAATAGAATAAAAGCCATATATAGCAATATACGCATTGCTAATATTAAGCCTACCGGCGTTCTAGCCACTAGGGCGTTGATAGGTGTGTTATTAATCCCTATAATTGTGGTTATTATGGCCTATGTAATGGCATTTACTGCCGGCAAAGTGACTGATGATAGTGGCCGTATTATTGACACCGGAATTAAGATTGTAGATCACATATTTATACCAACAGTGCTTACTGTTATCGTAGGGTTTTTAGCGCTTTGGATAGATAAAAACCACAACGGAATACCAGATAAGTTAGAAGATAATGATAATAAGCCACTCTAATTTCTAGAATGGCTTAATTATTAGATAAGGAGGTAAAACTATATTTAAATAAAGTGCGCCTATATTTAAATAAACTTTACTTTTAATTTGTAGTATGATAATATATGTATAAAGACAATCCCCCTACCTCTCCTAGTGAGCAGATTTATTCTGAGCGTAGGGGTTTTTTTATAGGAGAAAATGATGGAATATCCGAAACCGTTGACATTTGAAGCGTTGGCAGACTTGTTTAAACAGCGAGGCATGGAAGTTTTAGATAAAGATATTGAAAAGCTGAAACATATAAATTACTATAAACTAAAAGAATTTGCGCATCCTTTTGCTAAAACGCAAAAGATACAGAATAAAGTTTTTGTATCATATGAGGGAATAAAGTTTAGTGAAGTTCTTATGCGATATTATCAGGATAAGAATTTAAGACTTCATTTATTACATGCAATAGAAAAGATAGAAGTTTCAGTAAAAACTGAGTTGTCACATAAACTTGGATTAAAATATGGACCTTTTGGTTATTTATTATTTTATCAATGGGTTCATAGAGAAAAGTATTCATCATTCGAAGTAGAAGAAAAGCAATATAAGTTTAAAGTTAGTTTGCTTAAATCAATGAAAAGACAAAATTCTCCAGAATTTTCTAGAAAAGAAAATTTAAATAAAGATGGGTTTCCAACTATTTGGTTGGGAATTGATTTATTAACTTTCGGGGAACTAGTTATAATATTAGATTTATTGAATTCTAGCTTATTATCAGATATAGCTGCTAAATATAATACAACATCGGAAGAATTTTTATCGTGGATGAAATGTTTGAGTTTCATTAGAAACATATGTGCTCATAACGGAAATTTAATTGATGTAAAATTGAAAACTAAGCCAAAATATCGCAAAAAATGGATGTCATATTTATATCTAAGAACATCGAGAGATGGAAAACAAACATATCCAACTGATAGATTATCTATAGTATTATGTATAGTAATTCATATGGTTAATACGATTAATCCTAATTATAGGTGGAAAAATATAAAGTCTGGAATATTTAGTTTGTGTAGAGACTCAGAAGAAAGGGCCCATTTATTAGGCTTTCGAAGTTTGAAAGATGCAAAGAATATAATAAAATATATTTTAGAATAGAGCACTCTTTAGAGTGCTTTTTTTATACCCTAATAGGAGGTAAAACTATGAAAGTATTTATAAACCCCGGCCACGACCGAGTATATGATAGTGGAGCTATCAACCCGGTAACAGGAGTCCGTGAATGTGACATTGTTGCTAAAGCAGGTAAACTGTTAGCTGGCTATTTACAGACTGCAGGTCTTGAAGTTAGGACACTGCAAGATGATAGTTTAGCGTTGGTTTGTGCAGAGAGTAATGAGTGGGGCGCTGACTTATTTGTAAGTCTGCATTGCAATGCATTTAATACTCAGGCCCGTGGTACAGAGACGTATTATAAGTCATTTAATGGACAGAGGTTAGCCAACTTTATCCAGTCCCAGATTATCCGCAGCGTGCCTACAATAGATCGTGGTTGTAAAACGGATAATTTATATGTCCTAAACAACACTGATACAGTAGCCGTATTAGTCGAGATGGCATTTATCGACAACATGGAAGATCTAGCAATTTTAGAGAATGATTTAGACAAAATGGTCCGGGCAATTGCTCGTGGCATTACTGACTATTGGACGGCTTAAAATAATTAATTAGGGGATAGGGATATGGATAATAAAAGAATATGCTATGTGCTTTATGCTGCCATTGCAGTAGTATTGATTATTATTTGTACGGCATTTTATATTAACAGCCGGGAAAAAGTTGAACAGCCCAAAGTTATACCTCAAACTACTATGTCAAATCTAGTAGAGCTTGCTAAAGAAATTAAGGTTACACCTAAGCAAGCGTCTCAAATTGTAGAAGTGATACCTCAATCTAAGCCGGTTATAACGTATACAGTAGTAGCACCTGTAGTAGAAAAGGCTGCTGTTAAAACTGCTGAGGCAATTAAAAATAAATCACCGGATATACCAAAAGAAGCCACTGCTAATACTGATAGAACTGTTGTTGTACCGAATACTGAAAAACATAAGGTTGATGTTTACAAAATCAATCTTAACAAGGAACATAAAATTAAAGCCGGCGCAACGGTAATCAATGATAAGATATATCCATCTATCGGCTACCAAGCCGGGCGAGTAGAAGGGCTCATGCATTTTGATGGTTCAAAAATAAATGGGGCTACAGTGATGTACACTGTGGTCCAATGGTGAAAGGTACGGTGATACGTTTATCTCGTAGCATATTGCGTTAAGTATGTGAAAAAGAAGAAAGCCCAAAAGGTTAGATAAAATCTAGCTTTTTGGGCACTTTTTTTGTTTATATTACTTGACAATACTGCGAATTCGTAGTACAATAAAATCATAGAAAGGAGGTAAACCAATGAAAAATAAAATAGAGCTTATAACGGCAATAATACAGTTGGTGACTGCGATATTATTACTGATACAAGCTCTAAAAGGTTAGCAAAAGGTGGTCATCGCAAGATGGCCACTGACCTTTACCTTAATATAAGTATAACACATTGGTAAAAAATATGAAAATGATGATTAACTGGATAGCATTGATAATTAGTATTGTTGCATTGTTAATTGTGATAAGTAAGGTGATATAATGAAAGTGATAGAAGAGGTAATGACAACGAAAGAAGCAGCACAAAAATGGGGAAAAGTACAGGCTGTTATTCAACAAAATTGTTTGGGACAAAAAGGGCTACCACCACGATTTACTGAAGATGAGTGCCGAAAGAGTGGCGGAACTTGGTTAGTTACTAAATCGGGGATGATTCGCTTATATGGTGAGCCTGTGGAGTGATATGTTTTCATATCACTACCACACAAAACAATAGGGTGGTACGTCAATAAAGAGGACGCTATAAAAGCTCGCAAAACAGCCGAGATAAAATACTTTAAGCCAGTATAAAAAAATACGGTATAATTACATAAATATAAGAGCCACATAATACGCTGATTGCATATTGTGCGGCTCTTATTTTTATAAATATTGCGTTATAAAAGTATAAATATTATAATGACATCATAGTATTTTATTTCATGTTATAAGGTTGACGTTCTTGCTCTGTTACTCAACTACTGCACAACTAAATAATTGAGAATGCAGTGTTGAAGCGGTTTTATGGCGATAGTCTTGTTACCTCTAGTATATCGGGTTAATAGTTTATGTCAACACAATTAATATATTTATTAGAAGAGATGAGGAATGTACTGTGATTAGTAAAGCTTTATTAACGGATTTGTATCAATTTACCATGATGCAAGGGTTATTTAAGGAAGGTCTGCATCGTACTCCTTGCGTTTTCGACCGTTTTTATCGTAAAAACCCTTTTGATGGTGCGTATACGGTAGTGGCCGGCTTAGAGCACGTTATCGATTATTTAAAAAATCTGTCCTTCAACGAAGATGATATTGCCTATTTACGTGAAACCGGTTTATTTGAAGAAGATTTTCTCGACTATTTAAAAGATTTCCGCTTCACCGGCAGTGTGTATGCGGCACCGGAAGGGACTGTTGCCTTCCCGGGGGAATTGTTGCTTCGTATTGAAGCACCTAAAGACGAAGCGATGCTCATTGAAACGTCTTTATCCATGTATCTCAATCATGAATCACTGATAGCTACCAAAGCGCGTCGTATCCGTAGTGTGGCCGGTAACGACAGCCTCGCCGAATTCGGTATGCGTCGGGCCCAGGGGACCAATGCCGCCGTTTATGGTGCCAGAGCTTCCATTATCGGTGGGTTTAACGGCACCAGTAATGTGTACTCCGCATCACAATACGGTATTAAACCGGTAGGCACCATGGCGCACAGCTGGATCATGAGTTTCCCTGATGAACTCACGGCCTTTCGTTCTTATGCGGAACAATACGAAGATATGTTGGTACTCCTCGTAGATACCTATGACACATTGAAACAAGGTGTGCCAAATGCCATTCAAGTTTTCAAAGAAGTGAAAGAACGCCGCGGTGGCACCATGCCTAAGGGGTACGGTATTCGTCTCGACAGCGGCGACTTGGCGTACTTATCACAGGAAGCTCATCAAATGATGGCGGAAGCAGGTTTCCCGGATGCTACGATTTTTGCATCCAATGATTTGGATGAATACACCATCGCCGACTTGAAAAGCCAAGGCAGTGCCATTTCCGCTTGGGGCGTAGGTACCAAACTAATTACCGCCGACGGCACATCCGCGTTGGGCGGCGTGTATAAATTGGCCGGTCAATGGAAAACCGATGGCTCCTTTGTACCAACCATGAAGTTTTCGGATAATGTAGAAAAAGTAACGAATCCGGGCCGTAAAAAAGTATTGCGCCTCATTAACCGTCGCAATCGCAAGTTAATCGGCGATCTGGTTTGCCTCCTCGATGAAACAATCGATACGACCAAACCATATACCTTCCAAAATGCCATGTATCCATGGAAACGGACCCATTTAGCGGCTGACAGCTTCGACGTAGTGGAACTGTTGGTGCCGATTTTTGAAAACGGCGAATTAGTCTATAATGTACCAAGCTTGCCTGAAATCGTAAGTTATGCAAATGAGCAAATTAAATTGCTCTGGCCTGAATATTTCCGCTTGAATCGCCCGCCAATTGTTAAGGTGAATATCAGTCAAAAATTACACGAATTGAAACAACAATTGTTGCTTGAAAAAGTAAAGCACAACAATACGGAATTTACGGAAGAATAAGACTGTATACAGTAGCACGCTATGTTTGCTAGGTATAAAGAAGCGGTCATATTCTCAGGAAAAGACTAAGGGAATCGTAAAGTCTAAGGGAATAGTAAGTAGATATAAAGGAGTGAATCAGATGAAACACAAGTATCTGAAAGGATTGGTATTGGCTGCGTTATTGGGGCTGGCCACACCGGCGATTTCGGGCGTTTCGGCAGCGGAAGCAACAAGTAGTACGTTGGCGCCGATTAGCTTGGGTTATGGTATCGTAGCAAGCAGTGACGCGATTGAAACAAAAGTATCACCTGATACTATAGCCATTAAGCCCCAGCTCGTAAGCACGGTGATGACTACCGTAGACAATAAAACGGTGAACTTACCGGCGGGCGTTACCGTGTTTGACTTAAAACGGATGATGACGCCAATGGGGATGGTTGACGGTACAAAATTTATTTCCGCCAAAGAATTGAATGCGGAATATGTTAAAGATATTCGTGACATGGCTAGCAAGAAAGAACTCAACATAAAAGAGTTGAAGGATTTTAACGGCACGATTTATCGCGACTGGAACTTATATCAATTGCGCGGGGAAGATGCGGAAGGAGTTCATACGGCATATGTAGTGGATTTGGCGCTGGGACCTGATTATATCAAAGGCGAACGAGCTAATCTTGAAATCAGTAACGCTTTGTGGGATGCGGCGGATAAATCAGTAGCCAATGCTAAAAAATCCGTTATAAACAGCAGAGACGGTGTACAAGAGCGTGATTCTATGAAGTTTGCCAAAACGGCGGCCATTGCAGCGGCCTATATGTCGCAAGTATCTAATACGGGTGATTCGAAAGATCAATTAGGTCATACGTGGCAGGTGGTTCGTGATTTGGGCGATGAACTGACGAAGCAGCAAGAAGCTATGCTTGCGCCGTATCCGGCTGAATATGATGCGAACGCGTTCTACGCGGCTATGGTTAAAGGCACCGAGGCTGTACCTGTGATGCGGGATGCAGCGTCATTCAATCAGTTTGTTGACAAACATAAGAACAATTTGGTGAAAGCCTTAGTGGCTGATCTAGATAAGGCGGCCGGTGAATTGAAAACACAAGCTGAGACGAATGAGCGTGCCAAAGAAAAATTGGAGCTTAATCGCAGCCTTCGCGACGGTTTGAAAAAAATCTTTGCTACGTCGGACATTAAAGCGGATTATTTAGACCAAATGGAACAGTTGAACTCCATCTTTGGGCCGGTCCTATACTCTCAGGCTCGTGAAGTTTTTACCTTTGACAGCTATGAAATTCCGCTCGGTGGTTTGAATTTAGTTCGTTTTGACAAAGAGGGTCCGGTTATAACAGTATTAACCACGAATGACGGGGACTTTAATTATTGGCAAAAGCAGTGGCAACGCATGTATGGGCTTGAACCTCAAGTCAGAGCGTTTGATGCTGATACGAAAAATGCCGCTATTCCGGCTAAAACCTCGACAACACACATGAGAGCTTTAGGTCATGACGGAAATATCGTGGTACCGCGTGACCTAACGGTTAAAAAGCTATCTGATACGGTGATTGTACCGACCTTATGGAAATTCCTTGAAAAAGATACGAAAGAATCGATTGCCAGAGGTCCGGAACTTCGCGATTGGGTGACTGATAAATTGTTGGTTGGCGATGAACGCTTAGATAGTATTAAGCGTTATGAAATGCAAAAAGAACGCTTGCAGTATTTTGAAGATTATCGCCTCGGTGAAAAGACTGATGTGTACCAATGGCAAATGAAGGATAGTGAAGGTCGCAAGACGGCCACTGTATTTGGCTTAGTCTTGACGCCGCAAACGACGAAGGGTTACTCGACGATGCTTCAAAAAGACCTTATCGATTTGCAGTTGCCGGTCCTTAACTCTTATTGGATGCAAGGTGACGGTCGCTTAGAGAACAACGTCTTGGGCGCTACTATTTTCAGCGGTATATCCGATTATGCCTATACGTCGGTAACGATTAAAGACCAGACACCTTGGGCGTTATTACCACATTATACGCATCCGGCCTACATGGCATCGGCTCGTGTATTTGTGAATGCGAACGGCTTTGAATTGCCGTATTATTTACAGGGCGTCGTTGTATTGACGCAGCCGAATCCGGTAGCGTATGTAATGCTTACGTCCGATCTGGAACGAGATGAATTTGCACCACGCTTCGTGCAGTTCATTCAAGAGTTATAGACGATTGTAAACTGTTGTAAACCTTTATGAATTCGGAGAAAACTATATAAAAGTACAAAGAACCTGATTATTTATTGATCAGGTTCTTTGCATATAATACTATTAGCTTGTCATATTGGGCCGTTAGTTTCCGGACCGGCTGTGTAGGAAATTAGCTGTGTAGGAAACTGGATATGTAGGGGTTAAGCATTAAGGGGCCAAGCATTAAAATGTATTTTTCGTTGTTCGTTTCGGCCACTTTAGGGGCTCCATGTCCACACCTTCTAAGGTGTGGAGTTTGATTTTGACGTCTAAACCGCCGGTATAGCCGGTGAGGTTATTGTTGGCACCTACAACACGATGACAAGGTACGATAATAGGAATCGGATTGTGACCGACAGCACCGCCTATGGCGCGAGCGCGGATGCCCGTATTGGCATCGTTAGGATAGAGCTTTTTAGCTAAGTCTCCATAGGTGACGAGCTCGCCGTGTGGGATTTCTAATAAGGCTTGCCAAACTTTTTGGCGGAACGGAGTGCCGATGAAGCGAATCGGTGGGAATTTTTTAGGCTCTTTGCCGGCGAAGTACTTGGTGAGCCATTTTTCCGTAGTTTTAAAAATCGGTAATTCTTTATCGGTGATTTCCTTTTCAGTTGGCTCCAATCGGTACTGCTGGCTCGGCATACTGAGGCCAATTAGGTTATCACCATCACTGTACAGGGTAATGACGCCTATGTCGGGGAAGGTTGTTGTGTAACTATAGATTGTGTCCGGCGTTGTGTTCGTTGTTGTGTTCGGTGTTACCTTAGATTCAGGGGAGCATTTTGTGGTCATAGTCAGATGCCTCCTTAGGTGCTTAAATATTTACAAAATGAGTCTATGACATTTTGAGGTAAACATTTCAGGTTATTTTGTCCATTTGATATTGTACATCGTCGTAAACTTAATTTATAATGAGTCTATAAGCAAATTATACAAGTTTACGCGTGTAATTGTCCATGAAAGGAGTTTTTTATGAAACCTGTATTTACTGAAAACGCCCCTAAAGCTTTGGGCCCTTACTCTCAAGCTATTAAAGCCAACGGTCTCGTATTCATTTCCGGTCAAGGTGGTATCAATCCTGAAACCGGTAAATTGGTTGAAGGCGGCGTTGAAGCTGAAACTTTACAAGCTATGAAAAATATCGAAGCTATTTTGAAAGAAGCAGGCACTGATTTCTCCAAAGTCGTTAAAACGACATGCTTCTTGGCTGATATTAACGATTTTGCTAAATTTAACGCTATTTATGCTGAATATTTCACTAGCAAACCAGCTCGCAGCTGCGTTGCCGTTAAAGAACTACCGGCTAACTTCTCCGTAGAAGTTGAAGTAATTGCTGTGGCTGAATAATCTACTTTAACCCTTAACAAAAAACTCCGGTACATGCGGTGATGCGTGTATCGGAGTTTTTTTATGTCCATGTTAGTTAGCACTGCGCGTATTAAGTTTTGCGCGGAGTTTTTGGCAAAATAACCTTGCTACGGCTGAGGCTTTGGATTTAACCATTCGCTCCAACTGAGTTCAAAGCCTGTCTGATAATTTTGCTGTACATAGCGATAGAACTTGTTAATCATAACCGCTTTTTCCTCGTAATAGGGAGCCTTCCAAGTATCTTTATCGGATGTAGCCGCCACATTATTGCCACCAATCAACTGCTGGCGCGCTAAAATATCGGCTAACGGTATATCCGGGTTTTTCATAATGTCATACATAGCCATAAAGGCAGTGGTACGGCCTTTGCCGGCCTCGCAGTGGAAGTGGAGCCATGCGTTCTTTGGTAGTGTTTTGTAAAAAGCAATAAAACGATCGATGGAGGCTTCATCCGGCCAGGTGTGATCGGTAGCGGTAAAGCGCACATAGCGTAAGCCCAATTCTTTGGCTATTGTTTCCTCGGTTTTGGCTGATGTAACTGTAAGCGTCTGTTCGTTAATGGCGTTTTTATCCGCATCTAAAGAAGCGATAGGAAGGGCCGTATTTACCAATTTATTGGCGTAGTCCCGCTCTTCATTGATGATAGTTTGATAGGATTTGCCCACATTGCCCCAGTTGCGTTTGCCATAGTGACTCACAGGAATTCCGTTTACAAAAAGGTGAGTTTCTTGGCGTAAGTCCACTACATAAATCGGACCGTCGGTCTTGGTGCGCAAGGTATTGGCGATTTGTGCCAATTGCTCCGCCGATGGCTGAGAACTGCCGGAGATATTTAAGGTATCCAAGCCCTTGCGGGTAGGTAAATTGGGATCTGTTTTAAAACGGTCGCGAGACGTGCGAAAAGCCGGAGGTAAAGTAGCCGTATTTTCGTTATCTTCGCGCCACATATACGCCGTATAAGGGTTAATCAAACGTTTATCGGCATATAACTGATTGGGATTTATCGCCGCTTGAGTCTGCTTGGCGACGGCTTTGGAAGTTTTTTGGTGTTCATTTTTACTCTCTAAGAGCGTTTCCTGTGTCGGCAATTGCAGGCGCGGGATGGCTTCTTTTGGCAAAACAGCTTCGCTCGCAAAAGCGGTGCCGTATAGCGTGGTGCCGATGATAGTCATCATGGCGGCGCGTTGCCAAATGGAGTTTGATTTTGATCTCATAAGAATACTCTTTCTATATCATTTGAAAATATGCTTGTAATACCCTGAAAACTTATATGGGGTTTCTTAAGTATAACATATTTGGGAGGAATAGCGTATGTTGCGTTGAAGAATACGGCGATAAGGGAATAAAGCAAAAAAGCCTGCAAATCCTAGAATCCACAGGCTTTTTTGTTGTGTGTTGTGTGTTTGTGTGTTGTGTGTTGAGAATTTATTTAGTTGTGTTGGTTTTTACGTGTGTGTTTGAGAAAGCTTAAAAAGGAGATATTTCTTAGAAATTGACATCCGTGTAGGAAGTCGGGGTTGCATGTTCGTACTGACGGTTGTTGTCGTACTTTTTCATATGCTTTTTGTCATTATGATGCGGGCCTTCATGATGTTTTTGACCATCCATCATAGGAGGCTGTCCCATAGGAGGCATATCCTGCGGACCACCTTGACCGCCCATCATAGGAGGCTGTCCCATAGGAGGCATACCCTGCGGACCACCTTGGCCACCCATCATAGGAGGTTGCCCCATAGGAGGCTGACCTTGACGACCATCCCGGTCATGCATCATAGGAGGTTGTCCCATAGGAGGCTGATCTTGACGACCATCCCGGTCATGCATCATAGGAGGTTGTCCCATAGGAGGCTGACCTTGACGACCATTTTGGTCATTCATCATAGGAGGTTGGCCCATAGGAGGTTGACCTTGATGACCATCCCGGTCATGCATCATAGGAGGTTGACCCATAGGCGGCTGACCTTGACGACCATTTTGGTCATTCATCATAGGAGGTTGGCTGTGGCGTTCCATGCGTTGACCTTGCTCGGAACCCTGTTCATTAGCTTGCGGTTGCATTCTGTTGTCGCCATTTGGCTGATACTGGCGTTCCTGACCACGATGGGATTGGCGGTCGTAGGCATTTGGCATTTGACCGGCATTGGTGCGATTAGCGCCGTAGTTAGCTTCCGGCATCAAGAAGATAGCGGTATTAGCTTCTACCTGGTTACGAGCCATGGAACGGGCGCGTAACATTCTGTCATAAATGGTAGGGCTATTGGAACCGTCATCTTGTACGGTTGCCGTTTGAGGGCCCTCTATACCGGCACTAGCGGTTGTTACGTGAGTTGTGGTTGCTTGTTGTGTTGCAGCCGGCTCAGCAGCTATTGAGGTACCCCAAAGGGTGCCGCCTAGAACACCTAGCAAAGCAACCTTTCTCAATAAATTCTGAGTCGATTTTTTCATACTAAGACTCCTTTGCTATATTAACGAGAGATAGTGTAGCAGAACTTTTTGTAACTCAATCATGGAATAACGAAATCTTTTTAGTAACGTTACCAATTTCGTCTTCATCTAATTTTGAAAACTCGGATTGGAGTTTTAGTTTTCTGCTATGGGTATAGCATACAGGGGAATTATGAAATTTGTATGTAAAATTCGTGAAATTACAGTGAAATTTGGATGTATAGGAAATGAATAAGAATATAAGATGTTATTTATATATATAAGGAAAAATTTTTCCGTATAACAGTAGGAAGTTTTTATTTAATAAACCTAAAAACCATGATACAATAGATACGGTTCAAATTTGGTGACCTGTTGGAACCCCATAATCGGATAAAATTACAATAATGGTTATGCGCGGTAATAAGTCGTGAGTTAAGCTTAAGGAGGTAGGTTATGACGGATGCAGAATATATGCAGGAAGCTTTACAAGAAGCAAAAAAAGCCTATGACCTTGGCGAGATTCCCATCGGTGCCGTTATTGTCCAGGATGGCGAGATTATTTCGCGTCATCATAATCGCCGTGAATTAGATCACGATGCAACGGCTCATGCGGAGATTTTAGTCATTCGCGAAGCTTGTGAAATACTTGACCGTTGGCGGTTGACCGGTTGCACGCTTTATGTTACTATAGAACCGTGTCCGATGTGCGCCGGAGCCATTATTAACAGCCGGATTGACCGTGTTGTATATGGCAGTAGCGATTACAAAGGAGGCGCTGTAGAGTCTTTATTTAATGTACTGACCCATCCGGGCTTGAATCACGAGCCTGAGATTTTAAGCGGGGTTATGGCTGACGAATGCAGTCAGATAATGAAGGACTTTTTTAAAGAGCGTCGTAAAAACAAGGAGAAGTACCCAAGAGGCTGAAGGGACCGCACTCGAAATGCGGCAGACCGGCAACGGTGCGAGGGTTCAAATCCCTCCTTCTCCGCCATTAGTTTTGATAACATAATGATTGATATAAATAATTAAACTCTGCAGAATGGATATGTGCCATGAGCAGAGTTTTTTTGTTGTAAAAAGGTTTTAGAATACTTCGTATAGAATAATAATAGCAAAAGCATATTTATTCTTTAAGTGAGATATCGGGAGGCATATACATGAACGATAAGTGGCTTGATTTTGCAATTCGAATCCAAAGTATAGCGCAGGCGGGGCTGGAATACGGTAAAGACAAATACGATTTGGAGCGCTACCAAGAGCTTCGTCAAATTGCAGCTGAAATGGTGGCAGTCAAAACGGATATTCCTGTGGGCAAGGTATATGATATCTTTTGCAATGAAGAAGGGTACCAGACGCCGAAGATTGATACCAGAGCGGCTGTGTTCGTTGATGGCAAGATTCTCCTCGTTCGTGAAAACACCGGTAAGTGGTCACTCCCGGGCGGTTGGTGTGATGTAGATCAAACGATTGCCTCCAATACGGAAAAAGAAGTGAAAGAAGAATCCGGCTATGACGTAAAAGCTAAACGCCTCATTGCAATTCAGGATTGGCGCAAGCACAATGTAACGAATTTAATTTATGGTGTTTTCAAAGTGTTCGTTATGTGTGAATTCGAAGGCGGTCATTTTGAAGAGAACATTGAAACAACGGCAACGGGATTTTTCAGTAAAGACGAAATTCCGGATAATATGGCTGTTGAAAAGTGCTCTAAGGAACAGGTTTTGATGTGCTTTGAAGCCTATGAAAATCCTAATTTGCCGGCTATGTTTGAATAATCGAGAGCCGGCTAATAAAAGCTATTAGTGAAAATAAAACCTCTACGTGAACGGTTATTATCGTGCGTAGAGGTTTTGTGCATTATGACGGACAGTTAAAAAGGGGGCATATAATCGCTGATGGTGTATAATCAAAAAAAAGACAATTGAACAGGGCGATAGGGGGCTTTCTTTTGTGTACATGCGAAAAAATTAATAAAAGTATTGAGAGCTGTGGCGGCTGCAGATAAAATATGCTTTTAAATTCATGTTTTACTGCAGTCGTTTTTTCAAACAAATTATCTTTAAAAAGAGGAGTTCATACTTTACGTATTGAATATTATTAATTAAGAGATAAATTTCGAGAAAGGAGGCACGTGATGATAACGTATCTATTCATCGGCGGCATTGTATTGCTGGGAATCGAGGCTGTTGTGCCGGGTACTTGTATATTCGGCGTGAGCGGTATGGTTCTCTTGTTGGCCGCTCTTTATTTTTACTTGGGCGCCGGTGCTATGGCGTCGATTGTAGTTGCGATTGTATCGGTTATTGCGCTCATTGTCGGTATTTGGTTAGTCAAAAAAGCACCGCATACTTGGATAGGTAGACGTTTGACGTTAACGCTGGAGTCTACGAAGGACCGCGGTTATAGCGGTAATGATGAGCGAACCGATTTATTGGGCCGCGAAGGGATTGCCCAGTCTGTTTTACGGCCGGCCGGGCGCGTTATTTTTGACGATACACCGGTTGATGTAGTAACGGACGGAGAATTCTATGAACCGGGCACTAAAGTAGTGGTTGTTGCCGTTACCGGTGGCCGTGTTGTAGTTAGAAAAGTAGAGTCTGAATAAGCGTTACAAAATATAATCCATTAAGTTCTTGGTGTCCGTAAATGGCGGACTTGTCATATATTTTTTCATAAGTGAAGAGGAGGCTCTATGGAAGCGTTAGTTAATTTTAGTTTTATGTTTATTGTTGTTTCCGTCGTCATAGTCGCAGCCCTGTTTTTCCACTTTGTACCGTTAGGACTGTGGATTTCCGCCTTGGCGGCCGGGGTAAATGTAGGTATTTTTACTTTGATCGGGATGCGCTTACGTCGTGTATCGCCGTCGAAGATTGTTTTGCCATTGGTAAAAGCCAATAAAGCGGGTCTTTCGGTTAATGTTAACCAACTGGAAGCGCATTATTTAGCCGGCGGTGATGTAGACCGCGTTGTTGATGCTTTAATCGCGGCTGAACGGGCGTCTATTCCGTTGACCTTTGAACGTGCTGCCGCCATTGACTTGGCCGGTCGTGATGTGCTTGAGGCAGTTCAAATGAGTGTTAACCCTAAAGTTATTGAAACACCGACGATTTCCGCCGTTGCTAAAAACGGTATCGAACTTAAAGTTCGCGCCCGTGTAACGGTGCGTGCCAATATTGATCGCTTGGTCGGCGGTGCCGGTGAAGCGACGATTATTGCCCGTGTCGGCGAAGGTATCGTAACGACTGTAGGTTCTTCGGAAGAACATACGGATGTGCTTGAAAATCCGGATCATATTTCCCGTACCGTATTGAATAAGGGGCTTGATGCGGGTTCTGCGTTTGAAATCTTGTCCATCGATATTGCCGACGTTGATGTAGGACGTAATATCGGGGCTCAGCTCATGACGGATCAGGCGGAAGCGGATAAGAATATCGCTCAGGCGAAAGCGGAAGAACGTCGTGCCATGGCTGTTGCGAAAGAACAGGAAATGAGAGCCTACACGCAGGAAATGCAGGCGAAAGTTGTGGAAGCGCAAGCCGAAGTACCGCAGGCTTTATCGCAAGCATTGCGTGATGGTCATATGGGTGTTATGGATTATTACAATATGAACAATATTATGGCAGATACCAAAATGCGTGAGACTATCGCTGAAGGGGAAACCACCGAACTGACAACTCAGCCAAATCCGCGCAATAAATAGCGGAGGTAAGCTATGGATTTGGGTTTATTAGTCGTATTGATTATATTGGGGAATGTTATTTTGAGTACCCGTAAAAAGAAGCGTAATCCTCAAGATGGTAATCCTAATGAAGACAATACGAATGTAGAAAATAGGACTGATTACGATTGGTCGAATCCGGGTGAGCAGAACCGTCCGGGACCGCGGTCACAGCAACCGACGAATCCTATGCCGCCAAGTGAAGGGCAGCGTAATCGTACAACGGGAGGCATGGGGCCTGCCGGCAATACGCAAACCGGTAATGCCAATACGCGCGGTCGTAGTGAAGAGGCTATGACCTGGGAAGAGATGGAACGCCATTACGGCATTAAAATGGAACGTAAGGCGCCACCAACGCCACGGCCGACCACCATCTCTAACGAAGCACCGCGTCCTCAAGAAGCGGCGTTGCCACGTGAAGCATCACTGCCGCAAGAAGCTTCGAGACCGGAATCTGTGCCTGTGCCGAACGATGTAAGACGGGAAGAACCGGTTATCGTAGTGGCCAGACAGCGCGTAGAGCCAACTGTAGAACCGGCGCGACGAGATTCGACGCGTCAACAAACGACGACAACGGTAGCTACACGTCAAACATCGACTCGTCAGGTGCCAAAGACGGCTACGATTTCACCGAATCGGACGACCATACCATCGGCACAACCGGCTAAAACGGTGCCGGCACCGAATGTATGGCAACCGACTGCGTCTATGACGGGGCGCCATGTTTTTCACGGTGGCAATCATCGCCTGCCGCCGGGGGGCTTAAAAGCGGGGATTATGTGGTCTATGATTTTACAACCGCCTAGAGCTAAACAGGGAGGCTATCATAGGTAATAAAAGCTGACAATTGCCATGCGGCCGATTGTTACAGATGTGACAATTTTACAAATGTGACAATTGTCACAACACCCTTGTTACAATAGATTTATACTGATTATTGGTTTGATTTGTATGCGTATTGATTAACGTTATCAAATTAAATAGAGACATATTTCGGCCCTCGAGTCGTGTTCAATATTGACGCGGTTCGGGGGACGTGTTACGATTGAAATAGTTGTATTTGAAGTTGATATAAGTATGTCATTATAAAGAAATGAGAGGGATACAGATGACATTTTTAACAGAAGAGGTGAAAGCACGCCTCATCAAAGATTTACCGAAGTTTGCTAAAGTAAGCGAACAATTCTTCAACAAAGAAATTTCAGTTAACGATTACAAAGGCTTGTCCGGCCCGTTCGGTACCTATGCAGAACGCGGCGCTAATACGGGCATGTTCCGTTTGCGTTTACCCGGGGGACGTATTACGCAAAAGCAACTTGCCTTCTTAGCTGATTTATTCACACGCAATGATTTGCCGCATTTGCATTTCACAACCGGTCAATCTATTCAGATTCACAGCCTTCAGGGTCCACAAATTATTGAAATGTTCAAAGAATGCCATGCACAGGGTATTTATTCCCGTGGTGGCGGTGGTGACCATCCGCGTAATATTGCGGCCAGTCCGTTGCGTGGCGTAACACCGGGCGAACCATTTGACATTACACCATATGTACAAGTGGCCAGCGAATATATTTTGACGTTAATTCCTGACTTTAAAATGCCGCGTAAACTTAAAATTGCGTTCACTAACGGTCTTGAAAATGCAACACATGTAACTTTTAAAGACTTAGGTTTCTGGGCACAAGCTGACGGTACCTTTACCGTATATGCAGCGGGCGGTCTCGGCGGCAATCCGCGTAAAGGCATTTTATTGGCTGAAAAAGTAGATCCGTCCGAAATGTTATACTATATCAAAGCCATGGTTCGTACGTTTATTGAAAATGCGGATTATAAGACTCGCAGCAAAAACCGTACTCGTTACATGGTTGCTGAAATGGGCGAAGATAAATTCCGTGAAACATTCAACAAATTCTTGTTGTTCACCAAACGCGTAGAAGATTTGGATTACACTTTACCTGATACTACGATTACTAAAACCGGCAATGGTAAATTGACTCAAGAAGAATTGGCGAAAGCTAACGGTTTAATCGGTGAACAGGTTCAAGACGGTTTATACTATGTATACTATCATCCGGTAGGAGGCCATGCGCAGCCGGTAGTGGCTCGCGACGTATTCCAATACGTCGGTTCCTTGGAAGGTACCGAAGCTCGTATGACCGGTGAAGAAGGTACTTACTTCATTAACTTGACCGCTGACGAAGCTCGTAAAGTATATGATTTAATCAAAGACGACAGCTCTACTTCCAACTTTTCCGCCAGCGTATGCTGCGTAGGCGCTTCTAAATGTCAGATAGGTTTCCAGAACTCTCAGGCTGCTTACAAAGACATTTTGGCTCACTTAAAAGCGGAAGGTATTGATGACAGCTTATTGCCAAAAATCCACATTTCCGGTTGCCCATCTTCTTGCGGTACTCATCAAATCGGCACATTAGGTTTACACGGTTTCGTAAAACAAGTTGACGGCAAACCACAACCGGCCTTCAACTTATTTAAAGGCGGCAGCGATGAATTGGGCGTTGTAACGTTCGGCGAACCTTTGGGCGCCATTACAACAGCTGATTTACCGGCTTTCTTTGCTGAATTGGCACAGACTTTAAATGATGCCGGCGTGGCCTACGATATTTGGATTCAGGACCATGAAGCCGATTTCGAAGCGTTGGCTAAAAAATATATCTAATAAGGCGTAGTTTATTTAGGGCTTTAGGGAAGCTTATAGCTTTAAATGACACCTGAATAACTGCATAATGAAAGCCCTCTCACGACCGGTGAGAGGGCTTTTTGCATGCCTGGTTTAGGCTGACTCTAAGAGGGAAAGCTGCGGGCAAGCAAAACGCCTTCACGGTATGCAAAGGCGTTTTTTGAGTTATTTTATTGAGTTTTCAATTCTTCCAAAAATTCAGCAATGCGTTTTAACGCTTCCTTAATATTCGCTAAGGAATTGGCATAGGCTACACGCACGAAGCCTTCGCCGCAATCACCGAAGGCGTTGCCCGGTACGACGGCTACGTGTTTGGCGTAAAGCAATTTTTCACAGAATGTTTCCGAATCGAGACCGGTGGAGCGGATGTCCGGGAATACGTAGAAGGCGCCTTCCGGTTCGAAGCAAGTGAGGCCCAACTGGTTAAAGGTTTTAACCAAAAGGCGACGACGAATATCGTATTGATCGCGCATGTATTCAATATCTTTATCCCCGTGTTTCAACGCTTCAATGGCAGCATATTGAGCAACCGATGGGGCACTCATAATGCCATATTGATGAAGTTTCGTCATTTGCGTGATAATTTCTTTTGGACCGAGGGCCATGCCGAGACGCCATCCCGTCATAGCGAAGGCTTTGGAGAAGCCGTTAATGACGATGGTTCGTTCTTTCATGCCCGGAACTGATGCGATGGTTACATGTTGTTCGGAACCGTAGGTCAATTCGCTGTAGAGTTCATCGGAAATAACGAGCAAGTCATGTTCTTCGATGACTTTGGCGATTTCCTCTAAGTGCTCGCGGCGCATAATCGCACCGGTTGGATTATTAGGAAATGGCAAAACGAGCAATTTGGTTTTAGGTGTAATGTGGGAGCGAATATCTTCGGCCGTAAGACGGAAGTTATTTTCCGCTTTGGTTTCCACCGGTACGGACACACCTTTGGCTACTTCCGTAAGCGGCGTGTAGCAAACAAAGCTAGGCACCGGAATGAGTACTTCGTCACCTTCGTTAATGAGGGCACGAAGAGCTAAATCGATAGCTTCAGAACCACCAACAGTGACCAGAATATCGGTAGCGGGATCATACGTTACATCGTATTTACGAGTGAACCAACGGCTGATTTCTTCGCGTAAGTCCGCAAAACCGCGATTTGGTGAGTACCAGGTCTTACCTTTTTCTAAGGTATCGATACCGGTTTCACGAATATGCCATGGCGTGGTGAAATCCGGTTCGCCGATGCTGAGGGAAATAACATCATCAATTTCGCTGGCAATGTCGAAGAAACGGCGAATACCGGACGGTTTTACATTGGACAGCTCACGATTTAAAAATTTATCATAATTAATCATAGAACACATTACTCCTTGTTTCTTTTTGTTCTTCGTCATGGTAGATTACATTGCGGTCTTTGTAGCGGCTCAAGATAAAGTGCGTACCCGTGCCTTGGACACCTTCCAAAGTGGAAAGACGACGTGCAACAAAGAGGGCGATATCGCGCATGCTTTGGCCCTGAATGATAACGGTCAAATCATAACCGCCGGACATGAGATAGACACCTTCCACCTCTTCGAATTGCATGATGCGATGCGCGAGTTTATCGAAGCCTTGATCAGGTTCCGGTGTAACTTTAAGTTGAATGAGGGCGGTTGCCTTATTGGCATCGATGGCTTCCCAGTCAATTACGGCTTGATAGCCTTTGATAATGCCTTCCGCTTCCAGCACGGCGATACGTTCAGATACCTCAGCTTCGGCTACACCTAACATGGCCGCCAATTGGTCATGGGTTAATTTCGCGTCTGTCGCCAAAAGGTCGAGCAGCTTTTTGTCAGTAGCAGTTACAGTAAAATTACTCATAATTAATATCTCCTTTCAAGGTCGGAATCGAAGCATCCGAGGTATCAGACAAAAAGTATATGTTCTGTTTATAATAGCGTCTTTGTCTGAGAATTTAGCGATTTTATCTGACGAGAGTATGGCTGTCAGACGATTTCGTATACAATTTATTGTACCACTCTTTAGTGTTGAATTAAATAGAAAATTCAACATAGATGCGTTTTAAGTATAAAATAAATGAGTTATAATCAATAAAAAGCCTCCCTTGCAACTGGCAGGGGAGGCTTAATTTCTATCAATGTTTCTATCAACGTATCAAAGCATATGCTTTATTTAGTTACTACTTTAAGTTCTACAGGGATCTTGCTTTCCACTGTTTCACCTTTGATAACTTTGGAAGCAGTATCTACAGCAATTTTACCCATCAATTCAGGTTGTTGCGCGATAGTAGCCGCTAAAGTGCCGTCTTGAACAGCTTTTTCAGCATCGGCAGTACCGTCAAAACCTACGATGAAAACTTGTTTGCCTGCCGATTTAGCAGCTTGGATGGCACCAAGAGCCATTTCGTCGTTGTGAGCAAAAATAGCTTTTACATCAGGGTTAGCTTGAAGAATGTTAGTGGAAACGTTTAAGCCTTTAGTGCGGTCAAAATCAGCACTCTGTTTAGCTACTACGTCTAAGGATTTGTCGGCAACATTATGGAAGCCTTGACCACGTTCGCGAGTTGCGGAAGCGCCCGGGATACCTTCGATTTCAGCAACTTTAGTGCCATTGCCGAGTTTATCAACGATTAATTGAGCTGCCATTTCGCCGCCTTTAACGTTATCGGAAGCGATGTGAGCTACTACTTTACCTTTGTCGGTAGAGCGGTCAACAGTGATAACCGGAATGTTTTTAGCGTTGGCTGCTTCAACGGAAGTAGCAATAGCAGCGGAGTCAACCGGGTTAACGATCAATACGGATACGCCGCTTTCTAATAAATCGGCAATGTCATTAGCCTGTTTAGCAGGGTCGTTTTGAGCGTCAACGATTTTAACTTTAAGGCCTAATTCTTTAGCCTGTTTTTCAACACCGTCTTTTAAAGATACGAAGAACGGATTGTTTAAGGTAGATACGGAGAAACCGATAGTACCTTGTTTTTTATCGCCACCACCATTGTTGGAAGAGCCGCAACCGGCTACGAGACCGATAACTAAGATTACGGCAGCGATGACTGTTAATAATTTTTTCATTCCTAACCTCCTACGCTTTTTTGCGGTCCCCGAGGACTGCAAGTAGAATTACAATACCTTTGACGATTTGTTGATAGAAACTGGAAACGTCGAGAATATTTAAACCATTGTTGAGGGTACCGATGATGAGGGCACCGATTAAGGTACCTACAATGTGACCGCGACCGCCGGCAAGACTGGTACCGCCCAATACTACAGCGGCGATGGCGTCAAGTTCATAGCCCATACCGGCTGTCGGCTGCGCCGAATTGAGGCGGGATGTAATGATGGCGCCTGCAATGGCACTGAGCATACCGGTTAAGGCGTAAGCGAAGATTTTAACGCGGTTAATTTTGATACCGGCAATATAACTTACCTTTTCACTGCCGCCGACAGCATAGGTCTGACGGCCAAGGGTTGTTTTTTGCAAAACAAACCATAAAATAAGGAAGGATACAAACATGGTAATAGCCGGTACGGGCAGACCTGCGATATCGCCCTGGCCGAAGCCGTGGAACAAAGGATCACTGGTCAAACCGCTGATAGGGTTGCCGTCCGTAAAAACTAAGGTGGCCCCGCGATAAATCGTCATGGTTGCCAAGGTGGCGATAAACGGTGCCACTTTACCGTAGGCAATGACGATACCGTTGATACCGCCGAGGATAATGCCCACGCCGGCGGAGGCGAGAATGGCCACTTCCGGATTCATGCCGCCAACGATGAAGTTGGCCATGATGGCACTGGATAAAGCGAGGATGGAGCCTACGGATAAGTCGATACCGCTCGTCAAAATAACGAAGGTCATACCGAAGGCGATGATAGCATTAATGGATACTTGGCGTAATAAGTTGCGCAAGTTGGAGAATTCCAAGAAGCTGTCGTTCATAAAGGCGATGATAATAAATAAGGCAATCAGGCCGATGAGAGGGCCTAATTTTTTGAGTGTTTCCGTAATATTCTGGTTCATTATTGTCCTCCTGTTGCTAGGTTCATGATGGCTTCCGGTGAAGCGTCGTTGTGGTTTAGTATACCTGCAACGGCTCCTTCGTGAATGACCATGACCCGATCACTCATCCCGATAACTTCAGGGAGTTCCGAGGAGACCATAATGATGGAAACTCCTTGGCTCGTTAATTCATTCATTAAATCGTAAATATCGCGTTTGGCACCAATGTCGATACCGCGGGTCGGTTCGTCCATGATGATAATGGATGGGGATAAACCAATCCATTTGGCGATAACTACTTTTTGCTGATTACCACCGGATAACGAGGAGGCCGGTAAGTGAACCGATTGAGTTTTGACGCCTAAGCGTTTGGATAAGTTGTCCGCAAAATCCACCAGTTTATTGCTGTTGAGCACATGGTTTGGACATACTTGACCGAGATTAGGCAAGGTAATATTTTTGCCGATGGAAAAGTCAAGAATCAGACCTTCCCCTTTGCGGTCTTCCGTGATGAAGGCAATACCGGCTTTAATCGCATCTTCCGGTTTTTTGAAATGAAGATGTTTACCATTTAGTGTAATTTCGCCGCCATCGTGTTTGTCGATGCCGAAGATGGCGCGCATGATTTCGGTGCGTCCTGCCCCCATGAGGCCGGCTACGCCCAATATTTCGCCTTTACGTAAATCAAAGGAAATGGTGCTGTTGAAATCTCTCGGTTTTAAGCCGTTAACGGTGAGTACCACGTCGCCCGGTGCCGTGGTTCTATCGGGATAAAATTCATCGATGGAACGACCTACCATGTGACGCACAACTTCATCAACCGTTGTTTCTTGAACCGGTTTGGTGCTGATGGTGTGGCCATCGCGCATAACGGTAATAACATCACATTCACTGAATACTTCTTCCATCCGGTGGGAGATGTATACGATGGCTACGCCTTGGGCTTTTAATTGGCGCATCATGCGGAACAAGGTTTCCGTTTCGCGTTCGGTGAGAGCGGCCGACGGTTCGTCCATGATAACGACCTTGGCATCGAGCATGAGTACACGCAAAATTTCGGTCATCTGTTGTTGACCGACTGAGCATTGCCCCGCTTCTTTCGTGAGGGGCAATTCGATATTTAATTCCTTGCATTTGGCCTGTGCTTCGGCGAGCATAGCTTTTCTATCCAACATGCCGATGCCGTTTCGTTTCGGTTGCATGAGGTAGAGGTTTTCCAACAGGCTGAGGTTCGGCCAAATATTTAATTCCTGATGGATAAAGGCAATCCCGTTTTTCTCTGCTTCGCGCGGATTGGCGAAGGTCGTGGCGACGCCATCGACTGTAATAACGCCGGCATCCGCTTTATGTAAGCCTGTAAGAATGTTCATCAAGGTAGATTTACCCGCCCCGTTTTCCCCCATGAGGGCGTGAACTTCGCCGGCTTTTAGGGTGATGGCCACGTCCTTAAGAACTTGGTTGGTTCCAAAGGCTTTGGCAATCCCTGTCATTTTGATTTCCATTGAAAACTCCTAATCGTTTATTTTTCGTCGTTAAAAATGCAATCCGCCTGTAATATTACATTGGCATACGGTGTGGTTTCACCGGTGCGAATAATGCATTTACACTGTTTCGTTGCTTCTTTAAAGGCTTCGTGGTCGGTTCTGACCCATTCGTAGCGATCTTGCGGATATAATTCCTGAAGAACGGCATAGTTATGGGGATTCATTTCTTCCATAGGGGAGGCAATATGAATTGATTCGGCCTGCATATTGGCTTTTAAGACACGCACTACCGCTTCAAAACTTGGGGTTCCGAAGGTGAGGGCTAAGTCAATTTTCTGCACACCGGCCGGTACGGGTAAACCGCAATCACCGATGCAAATTGTATCGGTATGACCTAAATCGGCTAATACTTTAGCAATGTGACTGTTTAAGATTCCACCTTTTTGCATGATTAACTCCTTTTGGCTAAGAAGGCGGCTACTTCATCGGCCGTAGGCATACCTTCTTGAGCACCTAGTTTTAAAATGGAAAGAGCCGCTGCGGCATTACCGTATTGAAGGGCTTCATCCATGGATTTATTATTGGCGATGGCTGTGGCGAAGGCTCCGTTAAAAGTATCGCCGGCACCGGTTGTATCTACCGGTGTTACGGTAAAACCGGGTACGGTGTGAACCTTCCCGTCCTTGGCATAAGCCACGCCTTGCTTCCCGAGAGTTACGATAATCTTTCCTTCATTGGCAAGCATGGTGTCTTCCGTTGCCTGTCCCGGATATAGTGCAGCTAATTCGTGTTCATTAGGTGTAATATATGTGGCTGCTTCGAGCCAAGCACTGTCTAAATCGGCAGCCGGAGCGGGGTTTAAGAGCACTTTGATGCCGTTTTTGGCGCATTTTTCCGTAATATAGCCAATTGTCGATAAAGGAATTTCGTTTTGTACGAGGACTAAATCAGCTGTTTTGATGGCGTCCCACGCATTATCGACGACTTTCGAATCGACTTTAGCATTGGCGCCGGCAATAACGATAATGCTGTTATCGCCTTCCGCTAAGGTAATGTGCGCTGTACCGCTGTTTTCACCTTCTATAACGGTAAGGTAGTCGGTGTTTATGTTATATTTGTGGAGATTGTCTAATACCATGCGGCCATAAGCATCATCGCCGATGCATCCGACCATGGTAACATGAGCCCCCAACTTGGCGGAGGCTACTGCTTGGTTAGCCCCTTTGCCGCCCGGCGAAATATTAAGTCCCAAGCCCATGATTGTCTCACCGGCTGCGGGACGTTTATCGGCCATGACGGTAATATCCATGTTACAACTGCCGATAACTACAATGTTATTCATTGTAACCTCCTTAGTATTTAATAGCGATTCCTCTAGTATACACTAAATTTCGTTAATTTAACAGATAGTAAAAGTCTTAATTTAGTATATACTAAATAATCGTATTTGCCTACTGCTAAAACACAAAAAATAGGAGCAGTTGATTGATGGCGGGACAAAATGTAACCATATAGTGTAGCTTAATTAATTTTAAAATGATGATTATTTTTCTAAAATTGTGTAAAGCGGCGATTAAGTTTTTTACTCTTTTAAAATAACTGTAAATCTATAAAATTAGGCTTATGTCACTATTTTTGATATAATATAATAGAAAATGCTACGTAATGAATTTAAAGAGGAAGGGCTGACGTCATTATGAGTGAAAATGAACAGGTGCGAATTGGTGAGGCGAATTCGGCTGATTCGGTAAAAGAGCCTCATTTGATGACTCTGGAAGCAGCAATCGGGGCACGGCGCAGTATTCGCCGTTATGAATCAGTTCCCATACCACGAGCTCAGATTGAGCATATGATTGACATGGCTAAAATGTCGCCGTCACCTAAAAATCGCCAAGCTTGGCGCGTACGCATATTGGAGGGGGCTTCAAAAGATGGCTTTGTTGAAATGGGATATGCTTGTTTACAACGGCTTAAAGAAGCGGGGCAACGTTTTGGTAGTTTGGAAATCAGTTTGCATGCTATGAAAACGGCGGGTGCCGTACTTATCATTTATAATCCGTTTGACGATGATATCGATTATGAACGAATCTGGGCAAAAAGTGACTTACAGGCCTTGGGAGCGTTTATCAATACAATTCTCTTAATGGCGACCGAATACGGTTTAGGTTCTTTGTGGATTAATGATATTTACTTTATTCAGGAAGAAGCGAAAGCATGGCTTAATTTAAGTCATGAAATTGCAGCGGTTGTAACGATTGGCGTGCCGGCTGAGCATCCATTTGCGAGACCGCGTAAATCCGTGGCGGAAATTGTAGATTAAGAGTATATAGTTATATTGTGTAATGTAAAGGAGACTATCAATGAGTGAATTACCTAATTGCCCAAAATGCGGCGAATCGTATACCTATGAGGATGGCCATCTTTATGTATGTCCTATGTGTGCTCACGAATGGTCGGCCGCCGATGCTGAAACCGCCGAAGGTGGTTTAGTTGTGCGTGATGCCAACGGCAATCTCTTGCAGGACGGCGATTCCGTAACTATTATTAAAGACCTTAAAGTAAAAGGGGCTTCCGTATTAAAACAGGGGACCCGTGTTAAAAATATTCGCCTCGTTGACGGCGATCACAACATCGATTGTAAAATCGACGGCTTCGGCGCCATGGCTTTGAAGTCGGAGTTTGTGAAAAAACTGTAAGCGAATTCGGTTTAAAAGCGGAAGTGATTTCGAAGCAAAATTGATTTCGGTGTGTAAAGACGATTGACGCCGATTAAAGAGAATATTGATTGCACTAAAAAGGACAGGTTCGTCGTGAACCTGTCCTTTTGCTATAAGCCCTAAGGCTTATGGAATTATATGTTTATTATAAGCTGAACGTTTTGATTTCAGTTTCGTTAATGGAAGCTACGATATCATCAGCTAATTTTGCAAATAATTTTAATTGATCTTGATGTAAAGCGCCGCGAATATCGAGTGGCGTACCAACAATTTCCATGTCCTTGATTTCATTGGTGAAGTATTCCACCATGCGTTTCATAGCGGCGGAAGCCCAAGAATGGTTGCCTACAATGGACACCTTATGGTTATGGAAGTTGAGCGCTTTCAATTCATATAAAAGGTTTTCCATGGTAAGATATAAGGCTAAGTTATAAGTAGGAGCCATACAAACAAGATGGCTATATTTCCAAGCATCCGCGATGATATAAGACGGATTGGTCTTCGATACGTCGTAGATTTTAATATCCGTAATGCCGCGGAAGGATAACAAGCGAGCTAATTGCTGTGCCATATCGGCAGTGTTGCCGTACATGGACCCGAAAGCGATAACTACGCCTTTCTTTTCGGCGGAGTAGGTGCTCCAATGCATGTATTTTTCAATCATGTACTGGATGCTTTCCGGTGTACGCCAGATTGGACCGTGAAGCGGTGCAATCATTTTAATGCCCAACGGAAGGACTTTTTTGATGGCATTTTGTACCTGAACGCCGTATTTACCAACGATATTGGTGTAGTAACGACGAGCTTCGTCTTCGTAAACGCGTTCGAAATCGAGCTGATCGGCGAAGATGTTGCCGTTGATGGTACCGAAGGTACCGAACGCATCGGCGGAGAAGAGGATGCCGTTGCTGGATTCAAACGTACAAGTTACTTCAGGCCAGTGAACCATCGGCATGGTATAGGAATGTAAGGTGTGTTTACCTAAGCAAATGCTGTCGCCCTCTTTAACTTCATAATAGTTTTCAGGGTGTGGACGGCCGTAGAATTGTTCGAACAAGCGGAATGTAGTGCGGTTACCTACGAGTTTAACATTCGGATAACGTTCAATGAGCTCAACCAAGGTAGAGCAGTGATCCGGTTCCATATGGTTAACGACTACATAATCGAGCTCGCGACCACGTAATAAAAATTCCACATTGTCAAAAAATTCCTGACGAATGCTGTCATCAACGGAGTCTACGATACAAGTTTTTTCATCATCGATAAAATATGAGTTATAGCTTACGCCCAACGGAATGGGAAATAAATTTTCAAAGCGTTCCGTATCCCAGTCGTTGCTGCCTATCCAATAGATATTATCTGTTAATTTCTGTGCGCATTGCATGTGCTTACATCCTTTCACTTAAGAATAACAAGAGCTGGTTATGTCTCTAAACTTATTCACCATCTTTTATGATACAAGAAATCAGGTAGATATGCAACTTATACCGATGAAAAAAACGACATTTGTCATGCCGTTTTTTTCTTTTTGTATGCATTTTTTGAAATAATAGGTTGTGTGAAACAGCTTATTTGCAAAACTAATAAATTAGCCGGTTAAACCGGTCAGTTAAACCGGCTAACTAAATCAATCAGTTACATCAGTCGTAAATATGAGTATTATTTGAAGTATGCTACGCCGGAAGCAAATACAGGCATACCCTGTTTGCCCGGTACGTTTTTGGAAATGCCGTGGCCCGTACGTTCAATGTGGCCCATTTTACCGAATACGCGGCCGTCAGGGCTGAAGAGACCTTCGATGGCGGCAACGGATTGGTTTGGATTGTAGCGGGCGTCGTAAGAGGCGATGCCGTCTAAATCAACATACTGCGTAGCAATTTGGCCTTTGCGGTTGAATTCAACGACTTGGGCCGGGGACGCAATGAAGCGACCTTCGCCGTGAGAAATCGGAATTGTGTAGATTTCTCCGGCTTTGCAGAGGCTCATCCAAGGTGATTTCGTGGAAATTACTTTGGTGCGAACCATACCGGAAAGGTGACGGCCAATAGTGTTGTACGTCAAAGTAGGGCTGTCTGCCGTCATAGGGGCGATTTCGCCATATGGCAAGAGGCCTAATTTAATCAACGCTTGGAAACCGTTACAAATGCCGAGAGCCAGACCGTCGCGGTTGTGCAATAAATTGTGTAAGGATTCGCTGAGGTACGGATTGCGGAACAAGGTAGCCATGAACTTACCGGAACCGTCCGGTTCGTCACCGGCACTGAAACCACCCGGGAAGAAGACAATTTGAGCTTCGTCCAATTTGCGTTTCATTTCCTGAATGGATTCTTCCAATTCCGCTACGGTGCGGTTGCGGATAATAACGATGTCCGCTTCACCGCCGGCCCGTTCAAAGGCTAGGGCCGAATCGTACTCACAGTTCGTACCCGGGAATACCGGAATAACGACACGCGGTTTGGCAATAGCAGGCGCCTGACGCGGTTTCGCTTTTTGATCGTGAATATAAGCAACGGCTTCGCCTTGACCGGATTTTGCCGTCAATGGGAAGATCGGTGCCAACGTGCTTTCATAGGCTGCTTCGAGGTCGGCTAAGGCAAGTTCCGTGCCGGCCACTTTAATGGCAGGTTCTTTAGTGAGGGTACCGAGTACTGTTACATACTCTTCCTTAGCCCATGCAGCAGCTGTAGCTTCGTCGGTTTCGATAATCCAAGAACCGCTGTGCGGAGCGAATAACAAGTCTTTTACGTCATCGTTAAGTTCTACGCCGATGCGGTCGCCAAGAGCCATTTTAGTGATGGCGGCAGCAATACCGCCTGCTTCTACTACATAAGCAGCTGCCACTTTGCCGGCACGCGCTTCTTTCGTGATGCGGTCGGCTTGAGCTTTGAATACATCAAAGTCAGGCGTGTCGTCCTCTTTGCGTGGGAAGTCCACATGTAATACTTTGTGACCGGCTTCTTTGAAGTGCGGTGTCAAAATATTATCTACATGAGCCGTTGTAACGGCAAAGGCTACGAGGGTAGGCGGTACGGTTAAGTCCATAAAAGTACCGGACATGGAGTCTTTACCGCCGATGGCGCCGATGCCCAATTCTTTTTGAGCTTTATAAGCACCGAGTAAAGCGGCTACCGGTTTACCCCAAGCTGTTTCATCCTGATTTAAACGTTCGAAATACTCTTGTAAGGTTAAGTACGCCGTACTGCGGTCACCGCCGAGGGCTACGATTTTGGCAACGGCCAACAGAATAGCCTGCTGCGCACCGTGGAACGGACTCCATTCGGATAAGAACGGATCGAAACCGTGGGTCATGAGGCTGGCTGTCGTTGTTTCAGCATGAAGTACCGGCAATTTAGCGGCCATACCTTGTACCGGGGTTTTCTGATAGAGACCGCTGAACGGCATGAGAACGGTACCGGCACCGATGGTGCTGTCGAAACGTTCGCCCAGACCTTGCTGGGACGTTACGGCTAAGTCTTTCATGGTGTCGAGCCAATGGGCTTTAAGATCCGTTACGGCCGGTGTGTTGTAATAGCCGGCAACCGGAGAAGCCACATGGGCTTTTTGATGCTGTTCAGCACCGTTAGTATATAAGAAATCGCGGGAGATGTCGACAATGTTCACGCCCTGCCAAGTCATAGTGAGGCGGTTGCTGTCGGTTACATCCGCTACGATGGTAGCTTCGAGGTTTTCTTCGTCGCAGTATTTCTGGAAAGCGTCCCAGTCTTTTTTGGCAATGACGCAAGCCATACGTTCCTGTGATTCGGAAATGGCAAGTTCCGTGCCATCCAGGCCTTCGTATTTCTTAGGCACAGTATCGAGGTTGATTAAAAGACCGTCAGTTAATTCACCGATGGCTACAGATACACCGCCGGCACCGAAGTCGTTACAACGTTTAATCAATGTGGTAACTTCCGGACGACGGAATAAACGCTGGATTTTACGTTCCGTAAGGGGATTACCTTTCTGTATTTCCGCACCGCAAGAAGCGAGGGAGGATAAATCGTGTTCTTTGGAGGAGCCGGTAGCACCGCCGCAGCCGTCACGACCGGTTTGACCGCCGAGCAGGACAACGATGTCACCCGGTACCGGTTCTTCACGACGTACGTTAGTGCGAGGGGCGGCCCCGATAACGGCGCCGATTTCCATGCGTTTAGCTACATAGCTCGGATGATAGTATTCACGAACTTCGCCGGTGGCAAGACCGATTTGGTTACCGTAAGAGCTGTAACCGCGAGCGGCGCCGGTCGTAATCTGTACCTGCGGTAATTTACCTTCCAAGGTTTCATCAAGCGGAGTAAGCGGATTGCCGGAACCGGTAACGCGCATAGCCTGATATACATAGGCTCGACCGCTCAACGGGTCGCGGATACAACCGCCGAGACAAGTGGCAGCACCGCCGTAAGGTTCGATTTCCGTCGGATGATTGTGCGTTTCGTTTTTGAATAATAAGAGCCATTCTTCGGTTTTACCGTTCACATCAACGGGTACAACGATGGTACAGGCATTGATTTCTTCGGATTCGTCGATTTCTTTGAGACCGCCTTGCGCACGCAACTCTTTAACGGCTAAGGTGGCCATATCCATCAAGGTGCGGGCTTTTTTTCGGCTCGTGTAGAGAACCCCGCGACCGGCCATGTATTCGTCCAAAGCGGCGCGAATCGGTGCTGTTGCCGGGGTGTCATCAATGGTAATATTTGTAAGTTCCGTCATAAACGTGGTGTGACGGCAGTGGTCGGACCAATAGGTGTCGAGCACGCGAATTTCCGTAATGGTCGGATTACGTTTTTCCGTATTGGCGAAGTAATCTTGGATGAGTGCCAAGTCGGCATCGCTCATGGCCAGGCCCAATTCCTGACGAAGTGCTTTTAAAGCCGTTTCATCGGCGGTGATAAAGTTTTCAAGACTTTCAACCGGCTTTGGCGGCTGCACATCGAGGGCTAAAGATGTTGGGAGTTCGAGCGATGCTTCGCGGGAATCGACGGGATTAATATAATAATGTTTTATACGTGCCAAATCATCAGCGCTGAGATCGCCTTCCAAGGCAAACACGCGAGCCGTTCGCACGGTGGCACCCGATTTGAGAGTTAACATGGCAAGACACTGTTCGGCCGAATCGGCTCGTTGGTCATATTGCCCCGGCACGTATTCGGTGGCAATAATATGTGTATTTTCGGTTTGTGGGAGGGTGTCAAAAAGCTCATCTACCGGTGGTTCGGAGAAAATAAGCTGTTTGGCCTTGGCTAAATCTTCGTCAGATACGCCTTCAATGTCATAGCGTTCGTAAATAGTGACAGCTTTGACAGGAATATTCAGTTCCGTACGAATAGTTTGATACATGGAAGTAGCTTCGTGAGCAAAGCCTTCGCGTTTGCGGACGAAAATGCGATGAATTGACATAATAAGCCTCCTCTTAACATTGTCATTGGTGTACTGGCTATTGTGCAGTTGTTTAATTATAGATATAATATACCTATATTGACAATTCTAGTATATACGGTTTAGACTTATTAGTAAAGAAAAAATTGATTAGGAGGAGTTAGCAATTTCTTTCTTGTAATTATATTGACTTATTAATAGATGAGCGATTAACAAGTATGTTAAAAATACTGTTATATAGTTTTGAAATTACTATTACACGTTACGTGGTTATGGTATTATAATAATAGTTAAGACTTATTAATAAGGTATTAATTGTAAGAGACTAAGCAGTTTGAACAATAAGTTGGGGTTTGAGTGATAGTTGTTGCTGTAAAGGAGAGAAGATTACAATGAGTATTTCTACTGATTTATATCGTACTTTTTTAGGGGTGGGCTTACACCTGTCTTTTTCAAAAGCAGCGAAAGAGATAGGTGTATCGCAATCGGCCATCAGCCAAAGTATTAAGCAATTGGAAAAAGAGCTCAATATGGTGCTGTTCGAACGTACGACCAAATCGGTTTCGTTTACGCCGGAAGGTAAGGAATTGTTTGACACAGTGGCGAAAGCATTTTCCATTCTTGATAATGGCGTGACTCAATTACAGGATCGGTTAACTCATGAACAGGAAAGCGTTAAACTCGCTGCTACCGATACATTGTGTCGTCACTTCTTGTTGCCGTATTTTAAGATATGGCAGGAACAGGAACAGGAGACAGGTCTTCAGATTACGAACCGTCCATCCCCTGATTGCGTGACTATGGTGGAAAACCGTGAAGTACAGCTCGCTATTGTCAACACGTATGAAGGCTTGGAATCTAATCCGCAACTGGAAGTTATTGAGCTGCAAACGATGCAGGACATCTTCGTAGGCGGCCCGTTTTATAAAGGCATGGGCACAGTTGATGTGAATCGTCTCTTACAGGAGCCGTTATTACTGTTGACGCAGGGCGCCGCCAGCCGTGTTTTTTTTGACAAACTAACTAATAAAGCATTCAAAAAACCATCCTTCGAGCTCGGCAGCCTTGACGTGCTGATGGATTTAGTAGAAATTAACATGGGCATATCGCTCGTACCGGATTTTTTGGTAAAACAGAAAATCAAAGAAGGCCGTGTGGTGGAAATTAAAACGGACATCGTAGTACCGCCGCGCAAGATTGCTTTGGTTCGTTCTCGTTTGTTGCCGATATCCCAAGGAGCCGCCAAATTTATTGACCTTCTGCTTAAGAAGTGATATTGTAGAATAATCAAGAAGAATAATTAAGGAGACTTTCGCATGGAATTATTAAAACAACGCATTATGGAGGAAGGCATTGTTCTGAACAATCGCGTCCTAAAAGTTGACAGCTTTTTGAATCATCAAATCGATCCAAAATTGTTTGTCGCTATGGGTAAGGAAATTGCGGCGCGCTTCAAAGATAAGGGCATTCAACGTATTGTGACCATCGAAGCTTCCGGGATTGCCGTAGCCTTGCCGGTGGCGATTGAAATGGATGTGCCATTGGTATTTGCGCGTAAGAAAAAATCGATTCTTATGACAGATGACGTATATCATTCTGTTGTATATTCCTATACTAAAGAGGAAAATTATGATGTAACTATCTCCAAACGCTTCTTGCCGGAAGGTGAAAAAGTGTTGATTATCGACGACTTTTTGGCCAGCGGTGAAGCAGCTATGGGGCTTTGCAAGTTAGTGGAAAGCGCCGGGGATACGGTAGAAGGTATTGCTATTGTTATTGAGAAATCCTTCCAACCGGGCCGTGAACGCTTAGAGCGGGCAGGCTACGATGTACAGTCTTTAGTACGCATTAAGGCGTTTGAAAACGACCGTTGTGTATTTATTGAAGAATAATATTTTATTAGTTAAGGGGTGTAAGTTATGAACAGTAAAGCGGAAAAATTTGATCAGTTTTTGGCGGAACAAAACAAAACATAACATAACATAACCGGTTGGTTTGTTAAAGAAGAACATCAAGATGATGCCAATTCTGTAGTATATCGCGGTCATTTCGATGTAGCCGCACAACAATTGCCGTTGTTTGTGGTGCTCGATGATACGGTGTTCAATTTGATGCGCTTAATCGTGACTACCGGTGCGGTACCTGAAGATCGTCGTCAGGCGGTTGGCAGATACTTAAACGAATTAAACGGTCAGTTCAAAATTTTCAAATATTATTTAGGTGCCGAAGACCATGTGATTTATATGGATATCAGTGTTCCGTCTGCTGAAAATAACTTCAATCCTGAATTGTTGGTTCGTCTTTTGGCTGAAGTATTGGAACCGCATTTGGAAGAATTCTATCCTACTATTTTAGGTAAAGTTTTGGGGACCGAAACCGATCCTGCCGAAAAAGTAAACTAAGAGGTGCATTGTGGCAAACGCTAAGAATGAGAAAAGTGCAGTTTTTGAAAAGTTTTTGATTTCAGAAGATATTACCTGCTTCGACAAACGTAACATTGAAGATGAAGAAGATACGGTTGTATATCGTTCCTACATGCAAACTGATATGGGCGATATGCCTATCTTTGTGTTGCTCGATGCGACGATTTACAGCGTTATTCGCGTTGTGGTAGGTGCCAATGTGGTGACTTCCGAGAATTATCAGGCTATTACCGATTTTATTAATCGTGAAAACAGCATCTACAAAAACTTCAAATATTATGTTGAACAAGATGACAACAGTGTGTATTTAGACTGCATTTATATCAGTTCCAATACGGCGTTTGAGCCTGAGCTCTTATATGTGTTAATGAATCAAATCGTTCAATATATGCCTAAGGCTGTGCCGGCTTTGAAAGAAGCCATGGGAATCGAACAATTGCCGGATCCTTTTGCGCAACATGCCCATGAACATTAATAATCAAGGTGTTTTCTTATGTAAATAAGGGAACATCTTTTTTTTATAAAAATATCGATATTAATGTTCGGATAGTATCGAACGTTAAGAAAAGAATAATCTTTATATATTCGGATATTGTGTTGACTAATAAGAGGGCTTTTGTTAGAATTTAGATAGAAAGACTAATTCTGACCGCAGGGTAGTTTTTATTCTACAGCTAGGAGGTATACACATGAAAGTTGGCATCGTAATGGGTAGTGACTCTGATTTGGGAATTATGAAAAAAGCCGCCGACGTATTAAAGGAATTCGGCATTGACTATGAAATGGTTATTGCATCCGCTCATCGTACGCCGGAAGAAGTTAAGAAATTTGTAACACGTTTGGAAGCAGAAGGGGCTATCGCGTTTATCGCAGGCGCCGGCGCTGCCGCTCACTTACCGGGTGTAATCGCCAGTTTCACCGTATTGCCGGTAATCGGCGTACCGCTTAATGCGACTGCATTAAAAGGCATTGATGCTTTATTGGCCATCGTTCAGATGCCATCGGGCATGCCGGTAGCCACTATGGCCGTAGACGGCGCTAAAAATGCGGCTTTATTTGCCGTTCAAATCGGTGCCGCACAAAACGCTAAATTGAAAGAACAATACAAGACATATCGTGACGACATGGCAAAAGTTGTTATTGCCAAAAACGAAAAACTACAAGCGGAATTAAATACAAAAAGATTCGATTTTTAACACCTTGAGATATAATTTGATTAAAAATTTAGAGTAAAGTTTAATTTTAGTATGATTTTTACAATAAGTCTGAGAAAACACAGGAGGCTATATTATGAAAATGTTATATGAAGGTAAAGCTAAACAAGTATTTGAAACTGAAAATGCTAACGAATATTTAGTACATTACAAAGATGATGCTACCGCTTTTAATGGTGAGAAAAAAGGCACTATCCATGACAAAGGTGTTTTGAACAACAAAATTTCCTCTTTCTTCTTTGAATTGTTGACTAAAGAAGGCGTGCCTAACCATTTCGCTAAACGTCTTAACGATCGCGACCAATTAGTTAAGAAATTACAGATTTTACCATTGGAAGTTATTGTTCGTAACATCGTAGCCGGTTCCTTGTCCAAACGTCTCGGCATCGAAGAAGGTACGCCTTGCAAACGCCCTATCTTGGAATTCTGCTACAAAAACGATGATTTAGGCGACCCATTTGTTAACGAAGACCAAATCCTTGCTTTGGATTGGGCTACGGAAGAACAGATTGCTTTAATCCGTAAATATGCTATGAAAGTTAACGAAGTTCTTAAAAAATTCTTAGCTGACAAAAAAGTAACCTTGGTTGACTTTAAATTGGAATTCGGCGTTCATAACGGTGAAGTATTGTTAGGCGACGAAATTTCCCCTGATACTTGCCGTTTCTGGGATAGCGAAACTAACGAAAAACTCGACAAAGACCGTTTCCGTCGCGATCTCGGCAATGTAGAAGATGCTTACAAAGAAATGTTATTCCGCCTTACCGGCGAACGCGCTTAATAGGAGAGAGCAATGCATTACGACTCTGTATTTGACAAGTGGCATGAAGAGTGTGGAGTATTCGGTATTTACGACCGTCATTTGAATATAGGTAATTTTACCTACTGGGGCCTATTTGCGCTCCAACATCGCGGCCAGGAAAGTGCCGGTATCGCCATCAGTAATGGCAAAGATATTGAAGTAACTAAGGGCATGGGCTTGTTGACGGAAGCGATTAAAACGTTACCGGATGTAGAAGGCGGCTTCATTTCTTCCGGTCACGTTCGTTATTCTACGACGGGCTCCAATAACCCTAAAAATATTCAGCCTTTGGTGATTCATTATCAGGGCGGTGACATGGCCGTAGCGCATAACGGCAACCTTACCAATGCGTTGGCTCTTCGCCGTGAGTTGGAAGATAACGGATCTATTTTCCAGACTACGATGGATTCGGAAGTTATCGTAAACTTGATTGCCCGCTCTAAAGCAGCCAATACGGAAGACCGTATTATTGAAGCGGTGCGTCGTATTGAAGGGGCTTTTTCCCTCGTTATCAGCACGAACGACAAATTAATCGGCGTCCGTGATGCCAACGGGTTCCGTCCGCTTTGTCTCGGCAAAACCGAACACGGCTATGTGCTTTCATCTGAAACCTGTGCCTTGGATGCGATTAAAGCGGAATTTATCCGTCACATCGAGCCGGGTGAAATGGTTATCATCGATGATAACGGTGTGCGCAGTCGCTTGTTTGTAGAATCGGGAAAAGAAATTAATAAAGCACTTTGTGTGTTTGAATATATTTATTTTGCTCGTTCCGACAGTGAAATTGACGGCCAGAGTGTGTATCAGGCCCGCCTTAACATGGGCCGTGAACTTGCTCGTGAAACCAAATATGATGCGGATCTTGTCATGTCCATTCCGGATTCCGGTACGACGGCCGCTTTAGGTTATGCTCGTGAATCGGGGATTCCGTTCGGCGAAGGTCTTATTAAGAACCGCTATATGGGTCGTACCTTCATTAAACCTGACCAGGCACAGCGTGAATTGGCGGTGCGCATGAAACTCAATGCGGTAGCCGATGTGGTTAAAGGTAAACGTATCGTCTTAATCGACGACTCCATTGTACGCGGTACTACCAGCGGCATCATTGTGCGCATGCTCAAAGAAGCGGGCGCCAAAGAAGTATACATGTGCGTCAGCTCGCCGGCTATTGAATATCCTTGCCATTACGGTATTGATACGTCGGTCCGTAAAGAGTTGATTGCAGCGACACATACGATTGAAGAAATCAGAGATTATATTAAAGCGGATAAACTTCACTATTTAAGCCGTGAAGGCTTGTGCCGTGCAGTCAGCGGTGTTCCGGAAGCGGAACTGTGCTTTGCCTGCTTCGACGGTGATTATGCAGTAAGTGTTCCTATGGACGAAGATGAGGGAGGCAAATATGTGCTCGAATAAAGGCGGAATTACCTACCGCGATGCCGGTGTTGATATTGATGCCGGCAATAAAGCGGTCGAACTTATGAAAGCGGCGGTAAGACGTACGTATACACCGGGCGTTGTCGGTGATATCGGCGGTTTTGGCGGTTTATTCTCGTTGGCCGGTTTTGATATGAAAGAGCCTATGCTCGTATCCGGCACCGACGGTGTAGGGACTAAATTACGCCTTGCCATTATGATGGACAAACATGACACCATCGGCCAGGACTGTGTAGCCATGAGTGTCAATGATATTTTGGTACAAGGGGCTACACCGCTCTTTTTCTTGGATTACATTGCGGTGGGCAAATTAATTCCTGAACAAGTGGCAACTATCGTGCGTGGCGTTGCGGAAGCTTGTGAAGAATCCGGTTGTGCTTTGCTCGGCGGTGAAACGGCTGAAATGGCCGGTTTCTATGGCGACGGTGACTATGATGTGGCCGGTTTTGCCATGGGCATCGTGGATAAACCGCGTCTTTTGACCGGTGAAAACATTAAAGCCGGTGACGTACTCTTAGGCTTACCTTCCAGCGGTGTACATTCCAACGGTTTCTCCTTAGTTCGTAAGATTGTATTCGATCATAAAAATATGTCCTTGCAGGATGAAATTCCTGAATTCGGTAAAACCTTGGGCGAAGAACTTTTGACGCCGACTCGTTTATATCCGAAAGCTGTATTGCCATCCATTCGCAAAGGTCTCTTAAAAGGCATGGTTCACGTTACGGGTGGCGGTTTCTACGATAATATTCCGCGCATCTTGCCGGAAGGCACAACGGCCCGCGTGAATGCCGATGCATGGCCTAAATTACCTGTATTTGCCAAATTGCAGGAATGGGGCAATGTAGATATTAAAGAAATGTACCGTACCTTCAACATGGGTATTGGCATGATTTTAGTCGTTGACCCTGAAAATTTAGCCGCTGTAAAAGCGCAGCTTGCTAAACAAAACGAAGCTGTTTATGAAATCGGTCGCATTGAAGAAGCAGGTGCGGAACGTGTAATTATGGAAGGTCGTGAATTCATTGGCTAAGCGAATTGCCGTATTTGCCAGTGGTCGCGGATCCAATGCTGCCGCTTTATATGAAGCGATTAAGCAAGGTGAAATCAACGCAGAGGTTGTGGTCGTACTTAGCGACCACGCCGATGCGCCGGTGTTGGCTCGTGCCAAAGAATGGGGGGTACCAAACGTCGTAGTAGAGCGCAAAGGCTTTGATTCCAAAGCGTCTTTTGAAAAAGCCATGCTTGACGCTATTGCACCATATGAGCCGGAAGCCATCGTGTTGGCAGGTTACATGCGTCTATTAGGACCAACGTTCATTAAACCGTACGAGTACAAAATTTTAAACATTCACCCGGCTTTATTGCCGTCGTTCCCGGGCCTTCATGCGCAGGGACAGGCCGTAGCGGCAGGGGTGAAAGTGAGCGGCTGTACCGTTCATTTTGTAGATACGGGGATGGATTCCGGTCCCATTATTATGCAAGCCGTGGTGCCTGTCTATGCCGATGATACGGAAGATACTTTGGCGGCCCGCATTTTACCGGAAGAACATAAAACGTATAAAAAAGCACTGGCCCTCTTCTGTGAGGACAAATTATCGATTAAGAATCATATTGTACACATTGAGGACTAGCCCTTGGGCGGTCCTTTTGTGGCCATTTGTGCAATTTTGTTGGCTTAGGTCTGTTGTAGGAGGTCTTGTATGATTAAAAATGCACTCATCAGTGTATCCGATAAAACCGGCATTGTAGATTTTGCCAAATCCTTGGCGGAATTAGGTGTCACCATTTATTCCACAGGCGGTACTTTCCGTGCCATCGCTGATGCAGGCGTTACGGTGCATCAAGTGGATGAATTGACTAAATTCCCTGAAATGATGGATGGTCGTGTGAAAACGTTGCATCCTATGGTGCATGGCGGTATTTTGGCGGTACGCGACAATGAAGAACATGTAAAAGCTATGGAAGAACATGGTATTCAACCGATTGATTTGGTGGTTGTTAACTTGTACCCGTTCCGTGAAACCATTGCCAAACCGAATGTGGCCCTTGAAGAAGCCATTGAAAATATTGATATCGGCGGTCCTACCATGGTTCGTTCCGCTGCTAAAAATAATGCCTTCGTAGGCATCGTAGTAAATCCGGAACGTTATGACGAAGTCATTGCTCGCCTCAAAGCTGACGGCGACTTGGGTCGTGATTTCCGCTTTGCCTTGGCCAAAGAAGCGTTTGCTCATACAGCGGCTTACGATACGGCCATTGCCAACTATTTCAGCGAACAGCTCGGTCAGACACCGTTCCCACCGGAATACTTACAGGCTTATGAAAAAGTTACCGACCTTCGCTACGGTGAAAACCCGCATCAAAAAGCGGCTTTTTACAAAGAAATCGGCGAAGTGTCCGGTATGGGGGCCATGAAACAGCTTCACGGCAAAGAGTTATCCTACAATAATATCGTTGATATGGAAGCGGCTTGGAATATGGTTTGGGAATTTGAAGAACCGGCTGCTTGTATCATTAAACATACTAATCCTTGCGGCGCTGCCATTGGTAAGGATTTGCACGAAGCTTACGTCAAAGCATACGAAGCGGATTCCGTATCGGCTTTCGGCGGTATCGTAGCCTTAAATCGCGAAGTGGATGAAGCAACGGCTACGGAAATGAGCAAACTTTTCTTGGAAGTTATTATGGCGCCTAAATTCTCGGCGAAAGCCCTCAGCATTTTGACGGCGAAGAAAAATATTCGCCTCGTTGAATTGGCTCAGCCGAAAGCGGACCAAGTAGTAGTGAAAAAAGTATCCGGCGGTTTATTGGTACAGACAGAAGATGATTTGAAAGAAGATGAAGCATCTTACACAGTAGTAACGAAAGTTCAACCGACCGAAGCGCAGTGGGAAGAACTTCGCTTTGCCTGGAAGATGGTAAAACATGTAAAATCCAATGCTATTTTAATTGCTAAAGATAAGCAGACCTTAGGCGTTGGCGCCGGTCAGATGAACCGTGTGGGCGCCGCTAAAATTGCCCTCAAAGAAGCAGGCGATAAAGTGAAGGGCGCAGTCCTCGCATCGGATGCATTCTTCCCATTCGGCGATACCGTAGCGACGGCAGCAGAACACGGCATTACAGCCATTATCCAACCGGGTGGATCGATTCGTGATGAAGAATCCATTGCTAAAGCCGATGAAGCGGGCATTGCCATGGTATTCACTCATGTTCGTCATTTTAAACATTAATGAGGAGGCTTTATGAAAGTTTGTGTAATTGGTGGCGGCGGTCGTGAGCACACCTTAGCGTGGAAATTGGCTCAAAGTGATTCGGTTGAAAAAGTATATGCCATTCCGGGCAGTAAAGCCATGGAAGATGTGGCAGAGTGCATAGCTATTGATTGGCAGGACTTTGGTGCCGTAACTGATTTTTTGACAAAAGAAAATATCGACTTGGTGGCAATCGGACCGGAAGCACCGCTCGTAGCAGGCCTCGCCGATGCGGTGCGTGAAGCGGGCATTGCCGTATTCGGTCCTTCAAAAGCAGCGGCTCAATTGGAAGGGTCCAAGGTATTTGCCAAAGACTTGATGAAAAAATACAACATTCCTACAGCAGCTTACGGTGTTTTTGATGATGTGGCAAAAGCAGAAGCTTTCATCGATGAAACCGGTGCGCCTATCGTTATTAAAGCGGACGGCCTCGCTGCCGGTAAAGGCGTTGTTGTAGCCATGACCGTAGAGGAAGCGAAAGCTGCCGTAGTGGACATGCTTTCCGCTAATCGCTTCGGCGATGCCGGTCATACGGTAGTTATTGAAGAATTTATGAGCGGCGAAGAAGCGTCTTTATTGGCTTTCGTAGATGGTACCACGGTAGTGCCGATGATTGCTTCGCAAGATCATAAACGTATTTTTGACGGTGACAAAGGCCCGAATACGGGTGGCATGGGGACCTATGCACCGGCTCCGGTAATGACGGACGCATTGCTTAAAGAAGCGTACGATAAGGTGTTGGTACCTATGGTGGCAGCGATGAAAAAAGAAGGCATGCCCTATGTAGGCTGCTTATATGCAGGCCTTATGATTACCCCGCAAGGCCCTAAAGTAGTAGAATTTAATGCCCGTTTCGGCGATCCGGAAACACAGGTTGTTTTGCCTTTATTGGATGGCGATTTAGGCGAGATTATGATGGCTTGTGCTAAAGGGACTTTAACCGAAGATATGGTGGCATGGAAAAAAGGTAGCGCAGCTTGCGTTATTTTGGCCTCTGCCGGTTATCCGGAAACATCCCACAAAGATGATGTAATTGACGGCGACTTGAGCTTTACTGATAATACCTTAATATTCCATTCGGGAACCGCTTATAAAGATGGCCATTTTGTGACTGCCGGTGGTCGTGTGCTCGGTATTGTAGGTCTTGGTGCCGATTTGCAGGTAGCTTTGGATGTAGCGTACGAAAGAGTAGCCAAAGTAGGCTTTGAAGGGCGTCAGTATCGCAAAGACATTGGTCAAAAAGCATTTGCTCATTTGAGATAAAATTCATCAATTTGTGAAGTTTCAAATCAACTTATTTACGCCTATTGAAAAATAGGTGTATAATAATAACACAATTTATCTATTTTGAGTAGTATATGATAGGCTAATGAAGCGGGGCGTGATAGTATGGCGTTATACAAAAATCTTAAACGAGTTCGGACGAGGACCGGCAAAAGCCAGTTGGAAGTAGCACATAGTGTAGGGATTAGCAATGCAGCCCTTTCCAACTATGAAACCGGTTATCGCGAGCCCGATTTAGAAACGTTGAAGCAATTAGCCGTATATTATGGTGTATCCTTAGATGAATTGGCTGAGGTTAAGCCTAGTGCACCTCTGGTTTACGACTTATGGGCTGTTATTAAAAACAAGGAAATAGCTTTTAATGGCAAACGATACGCCTTGAAGCCGTCACAGCGTCAACAACTGCGCAAGCAGTTGGCCGCTTTTTTTGAAAAATACGACCCGGTAGTCGATAAAGTCGAGAAATAAGGTGCCCCATAAGGTAATCGAATTGATATGAATGACTATAGTAGTTGTAGCTATATTTAGCCTATTCATAATACAGTAATGAATACATCGAATTGATTTTTAGTTGTGAGTAATGGTATGTATGCATTAAAATAGACGAAGTACTAAAAAGGAGTTCGGTCTCAATGTTCTACGTTGAGATCAGCTCCTTTTTGGCTTTTGATAGACTATAGGCCATGGTCTGTAGATTGATATTATTGATTTATGGATATGTTTGATATAAAAATCGGCGTTTTGGCACGTGGTTAAATTATATTGAAAAAAGTGATTGTAAAATAAAAATGGCAGTACCTATTACGATAAAATAATAGGTACTGCCATGATGTTTAATTAGCGACTGATTTATGCTGGGCTGTTTTTACAGTGTAATCGTCGAACCGGGTTCAACTACGAGGCCTTTTTGATTGTGCTTAGCTTTTAGTTCTGCCACAAAGGCATCCGGCTCTTCGTCGATAACCGGCCAAGTTTTGTAGTGAATCGGAATGGTTACGTCTGCTTTGATGAGGGACGCTGCGAGTAGCGCATCTTCCGGTCCCATGGTAAAGTTATCGCCAATTGGTAATAATGCGTAATCCAATTGACCAAAGCGATTTAAGTACTGCATATCGCTGAAGAAAGCCGTATCGCCGGCAAAGTAGAGTGTTTTATCGTAGAAAGTAACGATAACGCCTGCTGCATGACCGCCCGGAATACCGGCACCGTGGAAGGCAGGGGTAAGGCGGATGGAACCGAATTCAAAGTCGTGTTTGCCGCCCAAATGCATGGCGTGAGCTTTAAGACCGGCCTCTTCGGCTTTGTGCGCCACTTCGGCGGTAGATATTACGAGGGCATCATTGGCTTTGCCAATAAGGTCCGCATCGCCGTAATGGTCGCCGTGGCCGTGGCTGATAAAAATATATTGGCATTTAATATCTTCCGGTTTGGCTTTTTCCCAAGTATTGCCGTTGAAGAACGGATCAAATACGATAGATATTTCGCCGTTGGATAACATAAAGGTAGAATGACCGTAATACGTTAATTTGACTTCCATAAAAGACGCCTCCTTGTGATTTAAATATTAGACTACTGTTATAATTAATGATACCATAGAAATAGATTGAATTACATAAATTTTACATATTTCATACTATATGGATTTTACATATTGTAAGCTGTTGGAAATAATAGAGGATAGATTATGGAATTGACACATTTTGATGAAGCCGGTAATGCTCGCATGGTAGATGTGAGTGAAAAGGCGGTGACGGCCCGAACGGCGGTGGCGGAAGGCTATATTTCGGTTAATGCGGAAATTTATGAGCGCATTAAGGCGGGGACTATGAAAAAAGGCGATGTTTTGGCGGTGGCTCAACTGGCGGCGATTATGGGCGCCAAGAAAACATCGGATTTAATCCCTTTGTGTCATCCTTTGATGCTCAGCAAGGTGGCTGTTATTTGTGAGCTTGATGAAAAACGCCGGGCCGTGCGCATTGAAGCTACGGTTAAAACATCAGGTCAAACCGGAGTCGAAATGGAAGCGTTAACCGCTGTACAAGTGGGGCTCCTTGCGGTATTCGATATGTGCAAAGCCATCGACAAGAGTATGGTTATGGGGCCTGTTTATTTAGTGGAAAAAGCGGGTGGCAAGAGCGGTCATTTTGTTAATAATAATCGACCGGCTAAGTAAATTTTAGAATGAAATATACTAAGTGGTGTTTTCAAAGATAAAGTACCCTATCCTCAATAAAGACTTGAACCATACTCCATAATTAGGTAAAATAAGATATTAGACTAAATAGATTCAATGACAGAAAAGAGTGTATTATGGAAATTGTATTGGTAGAACCGGAAATTCCCGGTAATACAGGAAATATTGCCCGCCTTTGCGCGGCCAATCACATGACCTTACATTTGGTAAAACCGTTGGGTTTTAAGTTGGAAGATAAATACTTAAAACGAGCCGGTCTCGATTATTGGGATCTGGTGGATGTACAGGTTCATGGTAACTTACAAGAAGTATATGATAAATATCCCGATCGTCGTTATTTCTATGCAACGACTAAAGCGAAACATACCTATGCCGAAGTAGAGTATCAAATCGGCGACATGTTGGTTTTCGGTAAAGAAACTAAAGGGTTACCGGAAGACTTGTTGGCGGCGAATTATGACCACACAATTCGCATCCCCATGATTGCGGAAGCCCGATCCTTGAATTTATCCAATTCGGTGGCGATTATCGCCTATGAAGCGATGCGCCAGTTGAATTTTCCGGATTTAAGAAACTTTGGTCATTTAACAATGAAAGGTGGAATTTAAAAAATGAATTACGATAAGGCTTACGAATTACAAAAAGCAATGCGTGAAAGTGAAGAATATAAAGCGTTGATGGATGCGCAAGCTGCTGTTGAAGGTGACAGCACTGCTAAAGGTTTAATTGAACAATTCTTGATGCAACAGATGCAATGGGAATACGCTAAAATGGCAGAAGCACCTGAAGCGGAAGAAATCGGTAAAAAATTGGAAGAATTAATGCCTATGATTCAAGCTAACTCCGGTGCTCAAGCGTATTTACAAGCTCATGTACGCTGGACTCAAGTTTCCAATGATATTTATCGTATTATCAGTGAACCTATTACAGAAGGAATGAAAATTCTTGAAAAAGATAAACAGTAATCTACAAGATCTTTATACTGATTTACAGCATTTGGTTGCACCCGGTTCACTGTGCTGCGATGAGCCTTTGTCAGCTCATACGACGTTTAAAATCGGCGGGCCTGCGGATATTTTCGTGACGCCGCAGACCATGTTACAGTTGAGCCAAGTATTGGCAGCTATTCATAAAGCGGGTGTACCGCTTACCGTGTTGGGCAGTGGTTCCAACGTATTGGTGCTGGATGGCGGCATTCGCGGTGTCGTTTTATCGTTAAGTGATATGCGTGAGACTATGGCAGCGATTGATGGGGTGTTAACCATCAGCGCCGGTTATATGTTAAAAGACGCGTCGGAGTTTGCCTATGCGGCCGGTCTTACGGGCTTGGAATTTGCCATCGGCATTCCGGGCACGCTCGGTGGTGCTGTATTCATGAATGCCGGCGCCTATGGTGGTGAAATGTGTCAGGTAGTAACCAAGGTACGTGCCGTTGATATGGCCGGTCAGGTAAGAGAATACAGCGCGGAAGAATTGGCGTTTGCTTACCGTCACAGTCGTTTTCATGAAAGTCATGAAATCATTGGCGAAGTAGATATTCGCTTAAAAGATGGCGATAAGGATGAAATCTTGGCCCTCATGGAAGATTTTACGCAACGCCGTGAGAGTAAGCAACCCCTTGAATATGCCAGTGCGGGATCTACGTTTAAACGGCCACCGGGATATTTTGCAGGGACGCTCATTGAGCAGACCGGTCTTAAGGGCCTCGCTGTGGGTGATGCGGAAGTGTCCCAAAAACACGCCGGTTTTGTTATTAATAAAGGACAGGCATCGGCTGAGGATGTGCTGAATTTAATTCACAGTGTCCAGGCCCGGGTTGCGGAAGCACATGGCGTTAATCTGGAGACGGAAGTGCGCATTATCGGTGAAAAGGCTCAAAAGTAAGAATATTTTGATTTTGTACGCGAAACGCCTCTTGAATCATTGAAGAGGAGTAAAAAATTTATATAAGCTTTTGCCCGAACGGGGTACTCTCTCTATCGAGAGTATTCTAAGTAGGGCAAAAATTATTATATCTAGAAATATTAAAATGTGGTTGACATCACTGATGTTAACCATGTATAATATTTCGGTAAGCATTTGAATCTTATTCCATTAGCCCCGGAAAGAGAGCAGGATGCTTTTTGGTAAAGTTAGTCGTTATGAGGAGGAATTAGCAGCATGAAAACCACATATATGGCCAATCCGAACACTATCGAACGGAAATGGTATGTTGTTGACGCTGAAGGTAAAACTTTAGGACGCCTTGCTGCCGAAGTAGCTAAAGTTCTTCGGGGCAAAAATAAACCAGCTTTCACACCACATGTTGACACCGGTGACCACGTTATCGTAATCAACGCTGAGAAAGTTCGTTTCACAGGTAAAAAATTAGAACAGAAAATGTATTTCCGTCATTCCGGTTATCCGGGCGGTTCCACATTCGTTACTCTTGGTAACATGTTGGCAAAACACCCTGAACGCGTTGTGGAAATGGCAGTTCGCGGGATGCTTCCTAAGAACAAATTAGGCGCTCAGATTTATCGCAAATTGAACGTTTATGCAGGTCCTGAACATCCACATGCAGCTCAGAAACCTGAAGTTTTGGAATTTGATATTCGGTAATTTCCGGGAGGAGGAACATACACATGGCAGTAGCTCAGTACTACGGTACAGGCCGTAGAAAATCTTCCGTTGCCAGAGTTCGTCTGGTACCGGGCACAGGTAAAATCACGATTAACAAACGTGAATTAAACGAATACTTCGGTCGTAAGACTTTGGAATTGATTGTAAAACAACCGCTTAACCTTACCGGTACGGTTGAACAATATGATGTAATCGCCAGCGTTGAAGGTGGCGGTCCATCCGGTCAAGCAGGTGCAATCCGTCACGGTATTTCCCGTGCGTTGCTCGGCGTTGACGAAGAACTTCGTCAGTCCCTCAAAAAAGCCGGTTTCTTGACTCGTGACCCACGTATGAAAGAACGTAAAAAATACGGTCTCAAAAAAGCTCGTAAAGCATCCCAGTTCTCGAAACGTTAATACTTGCTTTTTCAAAACCCCTACAGGCTTTGAACTGCTACCCGTCAAGTAGACACTCGAAAAAATAAAATTAGTTTTGTATCTGCCACCGGTTTCCGGTGGCAGTTTTTTCATGCTGCTAACCAATATTTAGCATGTTTTGAGTTATAGGACAAAAAGTGTGTGTAGAAAGTGCTGCAAACCTAGATAGATACTGGGTTTGTAGCACTTTTATCTTTTTTGACAAAGATAAAGGGTGGACAAAAAGTGTGTGTAGAAACATGCGGGAACCCACATAGCTACTGACTAAAATGGTATTATATCTTCCTAAATAAAAACATAAATAGGAGGATGATTAATATTAAACAAGTAGTTTGCCCTGATTGTGGTCGAAAATGTATAAAACACGGTATATTGAAATCCGGTTCTCAGCGATGGTTTTGTAAGCACTGTAAAGTCGCTTTCACTAACAAAATTAACACCGATAGTCATGATCTAAAGCTGTTTTTGAAATGGTTATTTAGTAAACAGATGCAGCAGGATATGCCTGGAGGCGGGCGTACATTTAGACGTAAAACCGCTAAATTTTGGTCCATATGGTGCCTTCCACCAAAGATTGAGGAAGTATATGATGTGCTTTACTTTGACGGCATATACTTAACGCGTAAGCTCTGTGTTCTTATTTGTTGTAGTAAGGACCATGTGTTAGGCTGGTATGTATGTAGATATGAGAACTCTAGAGCTTGGCAAGCATTAATGGACCGTATTGCTCCTCCGCGTGTTGTTATCTCAGATGGCGGATCCGGATTTGCTAAGGCCTTGGCAAAGAGGTGGCCGACAAGTAACCATCAACGCTGCTTATTTCATGTTTTTGCACAAGTAAGAAGGTATACAACTTCTGCACCAAAAACAATAGCCGGCAAGGCCTTATATGAACTGGCAAAGCGTTTATTTAAGATTCAATCGATAGATGATGCCTATACTTGGATTGATGGATTATTAGCTTGGAGAGAAGAGTTTGATGACTTCTTACGTGAAATGACAGTCGACGAAAATGGGAATAAAAGGGCTACTCATGAACGCCTCTTAAAAGCTGAGGCAGGACTTTTACGATTAATTAGAGATGACACTCTATTTACCTACCTGACGTTTGTAGATATTACCGTACCTACAACGAACAATCGACTGGAAGGAGGCGTTAATGCGCAACTTAGGGGGATGTTACGAGATCACAGAGGGTTATCCTTAGAAAGACGATTAAAAGCGGTCTATTGGTGGTGTTACGAGCACTCACCTAGACCGCTTCCTGTTGCTGAAATATTAAAATGTATGTCTACAGATAAAACAATCGCTGCTACTTACCGTAGGATAATGCGGAATAACCGTGTGGATAATATCTTACCGCAATGGGGGGATGCCATTGTCTGGAATGAGTTTCATATGTCCACGGAATTTCCAATTTATTGGGATTAACTAAAAAAGCCACACACACTTTTTGTCCTATAAGCCTGATACGAATGTCAAGAAGACCACAGACACCGTGCAGGTATCCGGGATGCCCGAGACTGGTGCCATATGGACGGAAGTATTGTGATGAACATGAACGGCAGTGCCAGGGGGAACGGAAGAGCGCGGGGCTGCGTGGCTACGGGAGAGTGTGGCAGAAAGCCAGGAGGTTCTTCCTGAAACGTCATCCCTGGTGCGTCCGCTGCAAGGAAAAGGGACGGCTCGTCCTGGCAACCGTTGTGGATCATATCAAGCCACACCGCGGCGACCCGGATTTGTTCTGGGATGAGAAGAGCTGGCAGCCCCTTTGCAAGAGCTGCCATGACCATAAGACGATGACCGAAGACCGGGACATCGAGTAAAGGTGGTAGAATACAGCGTAGGTACAGACAACAAAGTTGCGATGGATGTCGTCGATAAGACTGGCAAGACGATCGGTGCGGTCACCATTACCGATGTAGCGAAAGCCTCTGATGTGGGCAATATAGGCAAGATTCACCAAGACCTTCAGAATACAGATGGGAGTAAGACGACAGTCGTCGATGCAGTAAACAATCTGGACAATAAGGTCGGAGATCTGAAATACAGTGCTGTCACCAAGGGTGATATCAAAGACGGAGACAGCTCGACAACGGCGATAGGCAAGCTAAACCAGAAACTGTCTGGCGTAGCTGCTGTAGCAGGTCAGCACAGCAGTGTTTCTACTACAGATGCAAATATCCAGATCCAAGAGGGAACCAATGCAGCGGGTGGCAAGGATTATGCGCTAAGCCTGAACAAAAAACAGAATCTTACTAGCGTTGTCACAGGTGATACAAGGATGGATACGAATGGTATCAAGGTCGGGGGCAAAGTCACTCTTACTAAGGATGGCTTGAGCGCAGGTGATACCAAGATCACGAATGATGGTCTTTCCATCGGTGATAAGACCTATGTGACCAAGGATGGCCTGAATGCCAATGGCAACAAGGTAACTCATGTGGCTGACGGCAAAGTCGAAAAAGGCTCCAAGGATGCAGTCAACGGCGGTCAGCTATACAACACGAATCAGATGGTCATCAATAATGTAAATAATATTTCCAGCTTGGGAAATGCGCTTGGCAGGCTCGCTCATCGCGTGAATAAGGTCGGTGCAGGGGCAGCTGCTCTTGCAGCACTCCATCCGCTCGATTTCGACCCGGATGATAAGTGGGATTTTGCCGCAGGTTATGGCAATTACAATGGCGTGAATGCGGCGGCCATTGGTGCATACTATCGTCCAAATGAAGACACGACGTTCTCTGTCGGAGGCAGCTTTGGAAATGGAGAGAATATGGTGAATGCGGGCGTGAGTGTGAAGCTTGGGCAGGGAAATCATGTTTCTACTTCCAAAGTCGCTATGGCGAAGGAAATCAAGGAGCTTCGCAAGGAAGTCGAGGCATTCAAGTCTGCACTTCTGGATGGACATGCTGGCCGGAAGTGGAATACGTCGAAGCTGCAACTCTTCCCGGATGTGTCTCAGAATCACTGGGCTTATGAACAGCTCTCTATCCTGAAAGCCAATGGCGTCATTGCAGGCTATCCAGATGGAAAATACGAGGGGAGCGTCCGATGACGCGTTACGAATTTGCGACCATGCTTTTTAGAGCGATGGAAAAGGGTGCCGTTCTTTCGGATCGGATGTTTACGGAATTCGCTCCGGAACTGGAATGTTTTACTGTGGATGCTGTCCATACAGATAAAGATGGCAAACCGACGGTCGAACGTGTTCGTATAGCCAAGACCGAAAGATCATAAGTAGGTGGAATCTTCCTTTTTAAACAACTTCTTATGTAGGCTCAATGAGAATGGCAGGGAAGGTGCGGCGCTATAGAGATTTCTCGCTTTTAGGGCGCATCTTACCAAAGTAAAGGCAGTATGAGAACTGATATTTCTTGTACTGCCTTTTTATCTGTTCATTTTTGTGAAACAAATTTGAAATTTTCAGAAATTTTCAAATTTCATATGAAAGTAATGATGGCTTATACTGAATTTTAATGAATATGCAATGATTCAGCAAGAGATAAAAGGTAATTCTTCTTTTTCTTAATAAACTTATGCTAATTGCAATATCAAATGCGACAAAATTTTAATCACGAATTTATATGTTTAA
>NZ_JALKIG010000009.1 GCF_023051165.1 Veillonella sp. KGMB01456 | reverse complement strand
AGAAAGACCCTTATAGGGTCAGAGCAAACCACCCGTTCTACGGGTGGTTATGATTAGAGCTGAGAGACTCTATGAGAAAGGAACGATGAATATTATGAGTATGAAACCAGTAAATGATACACTAAAATTGATTGGTAACACACCTGTATACCAAATTGGAGATTCTAACGTTTTTGTTAAATTGGAAAAATACAATGCCGGCGGCAGTGTTAAAGACCGTGCTGTTTATGGTATGTTACGCGACGCTCAGCAGAAAGGTTTAATTAAACCTGACACTATCTTGGTAGAAGCAACGTCCGGTAATACCGGTATCGCCCTTGCTATGCTCGGTGCTGTTTTAGGTATTAAAGTTGTAATCTTGATGCCTGAAAGCATGAGTAAAGAACGTCGTGAATTGGTAAAAGCTTATGGTGCTCAGTTAATTTTGACTCCAAAAGCAACCGGCATGAAAGGTGCTTTGGCTAAAGCTCAGGAAATTCTTGATGCTAACCCAAGTGCTGTAACTTTGGGACAGTTCGTAAACCCTGCTAACCCTGGCATTCATTACGAAACAACAGCTACTGAAATTATTGAACAAGTTCCTAATGTGGGCATCGTTGTTGCCGGCGTAGGTACAGGCGGTACTTTCACCGGTGTGGCTCGTAAATTGAAAGAACATAATGCTAATGTGAAAGCTGTTGCGGTTGAACCGGCAGGTTCCCCAATGATTTCCGAAGGTAAAGGTGGCGCTCATAAAATCCAAGGTATCGGTGCCGGTTTCATTCCTGAAAACTTCGACCAATCCCTTATGGATGAAGTTGTAACCGTAACTGATGATGATGCTATCGCTCAAGTACAGACTTTCATGCGCGAAAGTGGTATCAGCATCGGTATTTCTGCCGGCGCAGCTATTAAAGCAGCTAAAGATTTAGCCGCTAAAAACCCTGGCGTGCCTGTAGTAGCTATTGCTCCGGACGGAGTTGAAAAATACTTATCCATGCTTGAATTTGATGATGTTGAATATGTAAAAGCCTAAGCATCTGACGATATAATCGTTCGGGGGAACGACCATAAGTTGACTTAGGTTTAGCTTGAAGAGAGATGAACGGCCAGCTATATGGCCATAGATATTTAGGGGTTGGGGGAATACCGGCCGGGAGGATGTATGAAAGAACTTTGGCAAGCGATTCGCTATAATATTAAGCGCGTTATGGATTCAGATCCGGCTGCCACATCAGTATTGATGGTATTGTGGACCTATCCGCATATAACAGCTTTGTTCTGGCATTTCTTTGCCCATCGTTTGTATAAACATGGTTACAAATTATTGGCCAGACGCGTGGCACTGCATTCGCGTAATGCGACGGGGATTGAAATCCATCCGGGCGCACAAATCGGTAAAGGTTTATTCATTGATCACGGCATGGGTGTCGTAATTGGTGAAACTGCCATTGTTGGCGATAATGTAACCTTGTTCCACGGCGTAACATTGGGCGGCATGAGCTCAAGACGCGTGAAACGCCATCCAACGGTCGGTGACGACGTGCTTATCGGTGCCGGTACTAAAGTACTGGGCGACATTATGGTAGGCAGCGGTAGCCGGATAGGCTGTAATCTGGTTATCAAACGTGATGTGCCTGAGAATGTGGTCATCTATGAAACGGAACCTGAAAACATCGTTGTTCGCAAGATTCGTTCGACGATTCATTTGGTGGACAGCCATTCACGCAAACATATGCCACGGCATAAAGTAGCCTTCACACCAAAGAATATGACCGACGACATGGCTTGGTTCATTTAAAACAATATATTTTACGTTATATACAGATATCGGCCGTATATAACGTAGGCATTATTATTGTAAAAATATATGTGGATGTGACAATCTCGTTTTAAATGAAACAGCTTGACCGTCAGGCTTTGATTTGGTTGAAATTATTCCCCAAACTGCAGCGGGGGCTGGGTTTGGGGAGTTGACAAAGAAGGGAAGAAATCGAGTTTTACACTAACAACTTATCCTATGGCAACAAGTACTAAAGCGAGTACTAAACGAATTATCATACTTAAAACTTACTAAACAAACTTACCACAAAAGTTTATATACCGGAAAAGAGGTTTGAAGTTGAGCACCATGGCTCATCTTCAAACCTCTTTTTTGTAATTATTGAATTTTTATCAGGCCGTAAAAGGCGCTTTATTCCTTATCGCCATACGTATCAATAAGATAATCCATGGCTTCGATATAGCCTTTAAGACCATGGCCTTTGATGGTTTTTTCAGCATATTCGCTTACATAGGAGAAATGACGGAAGCTTTCCCGTTCATCGGGATTGGAGATGTGCACTTCCACCGTAGGGAGGCCAATCGCTTTTAAGGCGTCAAGAATAGCTATTGATGTATGCGTATAAGCGGCCGGATTGATAATGATGGCTTCGGCGTCATTATGGGCCGCCTGAATTCGGTCTACCAAGCTGCCTTCGTGATTACTCTGATAAAAACTAACCGCGATATGACGCTCATGAGCATGTTGGCGAATCATTTGGACGAGCTGTTCATACGTTTCAGAGCCGTAAATATCCGGCTCTCTTAAACCTAACAGATTAATATTGGGGCCGTTAAGAATTAAAATGTGCATGATATTCCTCCTCAATCTGAGCAGCTCCGGTATCCGGATCGTTTATGTCAAAACTACATTGTGAAAAGGCTTCGTACAGCGGTTCTCTTACAGTATATAAAGATTCTAAGCGCTCCAGCCCCCCCTGTGAAAGTGGACGACCGTCAACGGCTAATTTCTCAAGGGGGCGGCGAAGCCAATAGATGCGGCCGTTTTGGCGCAAAATAGGATAATTAACCGGTTGAGTTACAACGCCGCCGCCGGTGGCAATAATGGCTCCGGTGGTTTTGCAAAGTTCGGCCAAGAGGGCCGTTTCTTTTTTACGAAATTGGGCTTCCCCATAGGTTTTAATATATTCGCCGGGGTGACAGTACCGTTCTTCAAATACATCATCACAGTCGATGAGCGGTCGCTGTAAGCGTTCCGCGAGCGCAGTGGCGATAGTTGTTTTGCCTACACCGGGCATGCCGATGAGAATAATATTTTCCTGAGCATGACGCATTTGACGAATGATAGCTTCCGTTGCTTCCGGTGGAAACTCTTTTTGCATGAACAGCTTAGCTGCCGCTACCGCCTGTCCTACAAGCATGGGGAGACCATCGGTATAAGGAATGCCGCGTTGCTCCGCTTCTATAAGAAGGGCCGTGCGATAAGGATTATAAATCACATCGGCTACGCCTTTGAGTTTAGGAAAATCATCCAATGAAATTAAGCTATCCGGGCAATTCGGAAAAGTACCGACCGGCGTGGCATTGATGAGTACATCGGCATCGGCCCCGTAGCTTTTGGCGTCACTATAAAAAGGCGCTGTTTTACGGGAAAGGTGGCTAATCTCTTTGGCTCCCAAATCGGTTAGAGCCACATGAATCGTATGGGCTGTAGCGCCGTCTCCCAAAACAACTACATTTTTATCTTTAACAGTAATACCGGCTCGCTCCAGCATATATATAAAACCGTCATAGTCCGTGTTGTGACCGTACCAGCTGCCGTCGGCTTGACGGACCATGGTGTTGACGGCCCCGATATGTTTGGCCGCGTCAGATAAAGTTTGGCAGGCGCTCATGACGTCTTTTTTATAAGGAATGGTAACGTTTAAGCCCTTCAGTTCGGATTGACTTAAGAAGTCGGTTAATTCGTGAGAAGCTCGTTCGTACAGTACATAGTCGGGATTGCCGAGAGCCTTATGAATTTGTGGCGAATAGCTGTGCCCCAAGGTTTTGCCCAAGAGGCCGAAAGGGGTCAGCGTAGATGTATGATTCATAATAATATCCTTTCCGTTCATTGGAAATGTGTATTTCGGTACCGACTATAATAGTTAGTCGAAAATTAGGAAAATAGTAGTTTGCCCGTAATTAAATTTTAGGCTCTTATCAATCAAGTTTAATAGTGTTATCTAAGAGAAAATCTAATAGGACTAAGGCGGTGACAGCTTCAACAACCGGTACGGCACGAACGGCGATGCAAGGATCATGACGACCTTTAATCTGTAAATCCGTATTGGCAGCTGCTTCATAACTGAAGCTTGGCTGTACTTTGGCAATAGAGGCAGTCGGCTTCATGCCCACTTTGAGAACGAGCGGCATGCCGTTGGTAATACCGCCTTGGATGCCGCCGCTATTATTATTTAAGGTGCGAACTTTGCCGTTTTCTAAACGGAACGGGTCGTTCTGATTGGAACCGCGGTCGAGGCAACCGTCAAAACCGCTGCCGAAAGCAACGCCTTTAACGCCGGGAATACCAAAAAGGGCACGGCTAAGGCGATTTTCAATGCCGTCAAAATTCGGATTCCCAAGGCCCGCCGGCAGACCCGTAGCAAACAGCTCTATAATGCCGCCGGTAGAATCCCCTTCCTGACGCAATTCATCAATATAGGTAATTGCTTTAAGGCGTGCCTGAGAGGATACCATGGCTACGGTTTCGTGGCTTACTTTTTGAAGGGCCGCCATATCCGGTTCGGTGAAGCTCATAGTGGTATCTTGTACCGAGCCAATCTGTTTTAAATGGGCACCTATTTCAATGCCTTTTTGTTTAAGAATTTGCAAGGCAATGCCACCGGCACAACAGAGTGGGGCCGTAAGGCGACCGGAGAAATGACCGCCGCCGCGCATGTCCACTTTTTCACCATAGCGCATGCGTGCCGTATAGTCAGCATGGGATGGGCGCGGTATATCACGTAAATTATTATAGTCCTTAGAATGCTGATTCGTGTTTTCAATATAAAAGGCAAGTGGTGAACCACTGAGTTGGCCCTCTACGAGGCCGCTTAGAAATACGGGTTGATCTGCTTCTTTACGTTGGGTGGTAATTAAACTTTGCCCCGGGGCACGGCGCTTCATAAAGCGGGCCAAGGCCGCTTCATCGACGGTTACACCGCATGGCAGACCATCGACTACGGCGCCGATAGCCTTGCCGTGGGAGGCTCCGAATACAGAAATAGTAAGATTTTTGCCAAAACTTGAACTCATAAGCGTCTCCTGTTTTGAAAGGTTAGATAGTAAATTATTTGGCGTGACCGCCTAATTGATTCCAATGGCTGAAGAATAGCGGATAGGATTTATTGATGGCCTGACTGTCGGTAATCGTAATCGGATCATCGCTGTATAGTGCCATGAGTGTAGCAGCCATAACGAGACGATGGTCATTGTGGGAAGTAACGGTGCCGCCGGTAAGACTTCCGGTACCGTTAATGTAGAGATTATCTCCTTCAATGTGAGCGGTGCCGCCTAAAGTTCTCACCAAATCACGAACGGCTAATAAGCGGTCTGATTCTTTAAGACGCAAGCGTTCACCGTTGATAAACCAGCTTTCCCCTTCGATACTGCAGGCTAAGGCCGCTAAAACAGGTAATAAGTCAGGACATTGTTCTAAATCAACCGTTATAGGGTCAATGGCACGACCTTCACAATGAAGGCGTAACGGCACTTTAATTTTGTCCAATTCATCATCTTCAACAACGGTACCGTCTTCTGTTTGCCATTCCACGGTGGTGCCGGCGCAGTCAACAATATCTAAGATGCGCCGATCCGCCTGCGTCGAATCGGGTTGCAAATTAGTGATGGTAAGCGGTTGGCCGGTGATGGCGGCGGCTACGAGCCAAATGGCACTGTTTGACCAGTCCCCTTCGATGGGATAATTTTCGAGGCCGCGGTAATGTTGCCCTTTGGGAACGGTAAAACTGTTGCCATCATCGGAGGTATAGGCGGTAACGCCAAAATCCGCCATGACATGACGCGTCAACGTCACATAATCGCGGGATTGTAACGGTGTTGTGCTGTTTATTAAAGTATCTTCATCCAGTTTTGGTGAGGCCAATAAGAGGCCGGAAAAAAATTGACTGCTCACATTGCCTACCATTTCAAAAAGCCCACCTGTTAAATGACCGCTAATGGTAAATGGCGGCTTGGCCGCCGAAAAGTTGATGCCATGAGCTTCCAATTGGCTTTTTAAAGGCTCCAACGGGCGATCCGGTAAACGACCGGCTGCGGTTACATCGGTGGTATCACAAATGGCGGAACCTACCGATAAGAGCAAGCGCAAGGTAGTTCCTGATTCGTGAGCATCAATGGTGCCGTGTTTTTGGTTTTCGGGGATGGGTGTGACAGTAACCCCGCTCTCTGTTTTCTCAATAGTAGCACCTAAGCCACGCAAAGAGGCAATAGTGGCGTCAATATCTTCTGAATAGTGCGCAATGAGTAAACTGGACGGGCTGTCCGCCAAAGCAGCGGCAATCAAGGCTCGATGAGCGTGGGCCTTGGCCGGAATGGCCGCAATGGTACCGGTTGGAATGGCTCCGGTTACGGTAACGGATTCAGAATGGACAGTCGCAGTTTTGGTTGCTTCAAATTCAGATGGATTAGTTGGCACCATGGTGTTTTACCTCCTTTATGGCGTAATGGGCTAATTCGCTGTGTGGTATGGTGCGAAGTTCGCACTGCCCCCAACGAGTCGGATAGATAATGGTAATAGTTTGGCCGTGACTTTTTTTGTCATGTAAAGCGGCCTCTAAGAGTTCGTCAATACTGATAGTCGTGTTAGTCGGCAAATTATGAGCGGCCAGTAGATTTAAAAAGTTATTTAATTCGGTTTCACTGATGTGTCCGTTTTTAAAAGCGGCACGCATCATGAGGGCCATGCCGATACTGACGGCCATACCGTGTTTTACGGAAAATTCACTGCAAAGCTCGATGCCGTGACCAAACGTGTGGCCAAAGTTGAGCAAAGCTCTGACGCCCGATTCTCTTTCATCGGCGCTGACAATTTTCGCTTTGGCTTTCACGCATAGGGCGATAATCGCTTCAATATGGGGAAGGTCATCTTGACGTAAAGGATTGGTCATTAAATCAGCCAGTAAATCGGGATAACCGAGCATGCCGTATTTAATGACTTCACCGCAGCCGTTACTGAATTCATCGGCCGCCAAAGTGCTGAGTGCAGTTGGGTCACAGAGTACTAAAATCGGCTGTTTAAAAGCGCCCCACAGATTTTTGCCGGCTTTTAAATTAACGGCCGTTTTACCGCCAACAGATGAATCAACTGCAGCCAATAGGGATGTAGGCATCTGGATATAGTCGATGCCCCGTAAATAGGTGGCCGCCGCAAAACCCGCCATATCACCGACTACACCGCCTCCTAAGGCGATAAGTAAATCCTTACGGGTCAGCGCTTTGGCCGCCATAAATTCCACTAAATCCAATAGTCGGGCAGCATTTTTTTCTGTTTCACCATGAGGGAATACGTATTCATATACCGTATAGCCCGCTGCGGTGAGTTGCTTTTTGACAAGCGCTGCATAATGCGGAGCTACTTGGTCATCACTGACGAGCATGGTCGGGCAGGGGCCCTTAAGGGGCTTAATATATTCTATTATATGTTGTAAAACCCCATCTTCAATGATGACATCGTAGGCAGTGGAGGCTTCTATATGAATACGTTCCATGGTAACTCCTTTTACTGGGTATCAATTAACGGGTCTTAATTAAGCTTTTTGACCGGTAACAATTTCGCGCATAGCGAATACATCTTTGGTGAGGGAAGCAAATTGATCGGGACGTAAAGCTTGCGGACCGTCGCAAAGCGCTTTGGCCGGATCAATATGAACTTCAATCATGAGACCATCCGCACCGCCGCCGGTGGAAGCGAGGGATAAAGGTCGAACCATGCGGCTCATGCCGGCAGCGTGGCTCGGGTCCATAATAATCGGTAAATGACTGAGCTCATGAATCATTGGAATCGCCGTTACATCAAGGGTATTACGGGTTTTCGTTTCGAAAGTTCGAATGCCTCGTTCGCAAAGTACGATTTGTGTATTGCCTTCGCTCATGATGTATTCCGCAGCCATCAACCATTCTTCATAAGTCGCGGATAAGCCGCGTTTTAAGAGAACCGGTTTCTTTAATTTGCCGACCTCTTTAAGTAAGGTGAAGTTTTGCATATTGCGGGCGCCGATTTGAAGCATGTCTACATTATCGAAGTATTGCAATTGGGATGGATCCATGACTTCCGATACGATAGGCAGCCCCGTTTCTTTTTTGGCCAGTTCCAATAAATGCAAGCCTTCAGGGCCCATACCTTGGAAAGAGTATGGCGAAGTACGCGGTTTGAACGCACCGCCACGAAGAATAGTAGCGCCCGCTTCTTTGACCGCTCTTGCCGTTGCCAACACTTGTTCCGGTGTTTCTACAGAGCAAGGACCGGCCATAATAGCGAAGTGGCCGCCCCCAATTTTTACGCCACTTACGTCTACGATGGTGTCTTCCGGATGAAATTTGCGATTAGCTTTTTTGAACGGTTCTTGAATGCGTGTTACTTTTTCAACAAAGTCTAACGATTCAATTTGGCGTTTGTCTACGAGTGAGGTATCGCCGATGAGACCGATTAATGAGTAGTTGTCGCCTTGGCTTGGATGTAACGTAATCCCTTGGGCCTCTAATTTTTGGCGCAACTCTTGAACTTTCTCCGGTGTAGCATTTTCCTTCAATGTAATAATCATAGTAATCTCTCCTCTTTCGTCACTTATGAATATTTGAAAACAGGTTTCGTTCATAAATTCAAATCCTTTACTGCTTGTACAACCTTCGTTGCTTTCAATAATTACTTTTAAGTGATAGTAAAAAAGGAGCTACCCGCGTGCACTACGGGTAGCTCCTTAACTATACTAAGCCTGACAATGATACCGAAATCAGCGTAGCCCAAATAGTCCTTTACCCGTTGCCTGGATAAAGAACCAAAAATAGAAGTATTGGCTGTTCATAGTGCTGATAGCGGTATTCATAATATTGGCTCCTCTCTTAAAGTGATTGCCAACATTATAAACCTAAGTTTCTATTCTGGCAAGTCTTTTTTTGCAAAACATTCGTAAACTTCAGGTAAACTAATTATTTAGTTGATTATGCGACTTATTGCTGAGCTTATTGTAATGATACGGCTTGGCTAAAAAAAGAAAAGCCGGCGATGTGCCGGCCTTCCTGGTTTGGTTGGTAGCGCTGTATTACTCCAAATCATCGAAGTCGAATGCGGCTGCTTTGGTATAATTCGTAACTTTTGCTTCAAAGAAGTCCGTTTTAGTGCTATTGAGGTTGGAGAAACTTTCAATCCAAGCCATCGGATTTTCTTTGATGTCCGGATAGAGATGTTTGAGGCCGATGGCTTCTAAACGAATATTAGCCAAGTATTTGATATAGCGTTCAATCAATACATTGTTAATACCGAGGATTTTGTCATCCGTAATGTATTGGCCCCAAGCGATTTCGTTTTCCGTACCTTGACGGAGCATGTCCGTAAGTTCCGCTTCCAATTCAGGCGTAAATAATTCAGGACGTTCGATGCGAAGCTCACGAATGATGTTTTGGAATAAAACGAGGTGAGTTACTTCATCGCGGTTGATGTATTTAAAGATCGTACTGGTTGCTGTCATCTTGCCCTGGCGTGCCAAGGTGTAGAAGAAGCTGAAACCGGAGTAGAAATAAATGCCTTCCAAGATGTAGTTCGCCATAATGGTGCGAATTAAATTATGTTCCGACGGATCATCGCTGAAACGTTGGTAAATGTCGGCGATGAAACGGTTACGTGCCAAGAGGTGTTCATCTGTACGCCATTCGTCATAAATACGGTCACGGGTAATCGGATTCGTTACGGTGTCCAAAATATAGGAGTAACTTTGGGCGTGAATTTCTTCTTGGAATGCCTGAATGTTAAGCAACGATGCTACTTCGGCAGCCGTAATATAGCGGCTTAAGTTGGGTAAATTTTCACTTTGAATCGAATCAAGGAAATTGAGGAAGGAAATAATTTTGTCAAACGCACGGCGTTCGCTGTCGGTCAAGAACGGGAATTGTTTGATATCTTCGTTCAGCGAAATTTCTTCCGGAATCCAGAAGTTGTTGAGCATGGTACGGTACATCTGCGTTGCCCAGTCATATTTGATGCGGTTCCATTCGCGCAAGTTGGTCGTATTGCCACCAATCATGCTTTCCGTGCCGCGCTCGCCATGTTCGTTAAAAATTAATTTTTTATCCATAATGACATTCACCCTTTCTATATAAGTTGTTGTCTTTAGTATAGCATATTAAAGCGGTTAAACATATGAAATTTACGGCTAACCGGCAGTCATATGTTACTGTTGAACCGTTGTAAAACATCGATTAATTGAGGCTTTATGTTGTTCGTATGACTGCCGGTCACTAAACCGCTTATTGTTTTAGTTTAAATCAGGAAGAACAGCTGGTGCATTCGTCCATTTCGAGGGACTGATTGCGGATGTAGTAAATCGTTTTAACACCCTGTTTGTACGCTTCAATGTAGAGGTTAAGGATTTCTTTGGCCTTAACTTGCGGTGTAATGTACAAGTTGAAAGATTGAGCCTGGTCGATGTGACGTTGGCGGGCAGCACAGGCACGAATACTCCATTGTTGGTCAATCGTGTGAGCTTCTTTGTAGAGCCAGAAGGTGGAGTTATCGAGATCAGGGGCCGTTTTCGGCGTGAAGCTGCCTTTCTTTTCTTCGATGAAGAATTTTTTGAAAATAGGGTCGATGCCGGCTGTGGTGTTAGCGATATTGGAGGTACTGCCGGTTGGGGCAATCGCCATGAGATAACCGTTGCGCATACCGTATTTAGCTACATCTTTGCGCAATTGTTGCCAACGTTCGGATGTATAACCGCGGCGCTCGAAGTAAGCACCGGTTTCCCATTCGGAACCTTTGAAAGCAGGGTAGGCACCTTTTTCTTTAGCCAATTCCATGGATGCTTTAATTGCGTAGTAGGCAATGTTTTCAAATAATTTGTCCGCTGTTTCGATGTGTTCTTCCGATTCCCACTGAATCTGATGACGCACCAAGTAGTGGTGGTAACCGCTCGTACCGAGGCCGATGGCACGGTATTTTTCGCTGGTCATCTTAGCTTCCGGTACCGGGAACTGGTTGATGGAAATAACATTATCGAGCATGCGAATTTGAAGGGCTACATTTGCTTCCAATTCTTCGTCCGTAATTCGACCGAGGTTAATGGAGTTAAGGTTACATGTTACCATGTCGCCCGTAACCGTTTTAGTTGTGATGCTGCCGTCCGGATTAATCACTTCTTCGCTGAGGTTGGTGAAACCAACGTTTTGCGCGATTTCGTGGCACAAGTTGGAGGCATAAATCATGCCCGCATGTTTATTCGGGTTGGCGCGATTCGCTGTGTCGCGGAAGAAGATGAACGGCGTACCGGTTTCTACGGCACTGCGCATGATTTTTTTCATCATATCCAAAGCGCTGACCTGGATTGGGTGGAGATCCGGATTGTTTTCACAAAGGAGATAATGTTCGGTGAAGGCTTTATTGTTTTCGTCTTCATCGTAAAAATCTTCCAAGTTGAAGCCCATCACTTGTTGTACTTCATGTGGATCGAAGAGGCTGAAGTTTTCACGAGCCAATAAACGTTCCATGAAGATGTCCGGAATGGCAATGGCAGGGAAAATATCGTGTGCTTTACGACGATCGTCGCCGTTGTTGGTACGAAGTTCTACGAATTCGTAGAAGTCTTTATGCCAAATATCAAGCGTTACGGTAGCGCCGCCTTTACGTTTGCCGAGCTGATCTACGGCTACGGCTGTATCATTGTAAAGACGAACCCAAGGGATAACGCCGCCGGAGGAGTTTTTGTAACCGCGAATATCACTGTTCAAGGCACGCACTTTACCCATGTAAATACCGAGGGCACCGCCGTGTTTGGATACGCGGGAGAATTTGCTGTTTACGTCGTAAATAGACCAAAGGTTATCGTCAACGCCGGAGATAAAGCAGCTGCTGAGCTGATGGAACGGCGTACCCGCATTGGCCAAGGTTGGCGTAGCGGTGGTCATTTTTAATTCGCTCATTAAGTCGTAGAATTTTTTGGCAAATTCTACTTTGCGATCCCCTTCGATGAGGGCAAGGTGCATAGCAATCGCCATGAAACGTTCTTGCGGCAATTCATACACTTCTTTGTCGTAACCTTTTACGAGGTAACGATCAGCCAACAATTTAATGCCTTCATAGTTGAAGAGATAGTCGCGTTTAGGTTTGATGTAATCCCCTAATTCTTCCAATTCTTCTTCGGTGTATTGGGTGAGGAAGAAGTCCGCATAGCGCTTAGATTCCACTAATTTTTTTACTAATGCAGGGAAGTTGCCGTAGCCGAACGCTTTATATTTGCGTTGGATGGCCGCTTCTTTATATAAGTCGAAAAGGAACAGGCGGGCTGCCACAAACTGCCAGTCCTGGTTCATGCGGTTAACCATGTTGCCGTAACCGTCGTCTACTTTTTGGATAACTTTTTCGATTGCAGTCTGCACCAAAATTTTCTGAATTTCTTTGGTGCTCATGCCGTCAACGAACTGTAATTTGGAGTCCATTTCGAGTTCGATAGGATCGCAGCTTTCAAGCCCCAAGCATGCGAAGGCAATCATCTTTTTAGTTTTTTCTACCGAGAGCGGTTCGTAATGGCCGTCTCGTTTTTTAATCATAATAGCCATGAATAAGGTTCCTTCCCGTTACAAAGTACTACATTTACACATAAAAATATGGCTCGCAAACAGTGACTTCACTGTATTTACGTAAGCCGTTGATACACTCATACCCTCTAAATACATCTATTTGGTACTATCGATGAGTTGTATTATAAATCAATATCTTGTATACGATATTAGTTATCATATACAAGATACACCTCATTATACTATTTTCCGACGGTGAAAAGAAAGAGGGAAATGTCAATCTGTATTGAATTTTTTGCATATGATGAATGAAAATTTCGGTTGGTGGAATTTAATGACTTGACATTTTAACGTTGTGAGAATGTATAGGGGTGTAAGCGGGTTCACAAGAAATGATGACTTGCTTATGACGTTTGCAAACGGTCAATGAGAATGATGAGAAACTCAATAGTACATGTACTTTTCAGTAATATGGACAAAATGAAGGGCTCTGTTTGATGTATGATTTTTTGGCATACATACATGGGGCTTCGGACGAATTTAATTTTAGGAGGCAACTATGGCTACAGGAACTATGAATGTTTTGAAAAAAGAATTACAACTCGTATTTTTGGATGATGAATTAAAAGAAACTACGGTGCGCATCAGTGTACCTAAAGCGGATGTAAGTCGCACTGCAGCCGAAACAGTGGCAAATTTGTTGATTGCCAAACGTTTTATGACCAGCGCCAAAGGTAAAATTTTAACCGGCTATAAGGGCGCTTTTATGGTAGAAAATACCAGTGCCCAATTGGTTGACTAATCGGCGGTCACCAAACGATATGTCTCAGCTGCTCGGTAATCTAGTAAGGTTAGACAGATTAGGGTAGCGGGATATGAGGTTAAAGTATTAAATATTACTAGTATAAATATATAGGAGGCTAATTATGGCAGACGCAACAGTAAAAGAAGTAGTAAAAATTCAGATTCGTTTAGATTTAGGCGATAATAAAGTAAAATCCGTAAGCATTGGTAATGTTAATCCGGAACTTGGTAATGCGGATTTTGAAGAAGTGGGCCAAGCCATGGCCGAACTTTGTGCCTATCCGTACAAAGATGTGGTTCGCGTAGAAACTACGACCATGACGCCTCAGGCTTAAGGATTTGGGTCTGGGACGGCCGGACAAGTAGCGGCGCTACAAAGTCCGGGAGATGTTAGTTAAATAATCTGTGTGATTTTACGGAAATCATATAAATGAAACGGTGTAATCTGTATAAAACAGGTTGCACCGTTTTTTTATATTGAAAAAAATTGAAATAGAGTGCTCTTTAGTATAGGCAGTTGTATTGTATTTAAGTTATAATAAAAATATATAAAAGAGTTCTTATGTCTTATATTTTTAGTTTCATATGGAGGCATGATATATGACAATGTTTAATATGAAAAAGAAAGCATTCCTTGTTTTGGCCGGTTTGGCCATGGTGTCCGGCACTGTATTGGGCGCCGGTAATAGTGCCGCTACAGATAATGGCACCACGGCGCTTACAGGGAGCGACAAAGATTTGGCAGCCATTGTTAATTATGCGACTCAGGAAGCTGTTAAGGCGGGGTCGCCTTACGTGAACCGAGGCATACCAAAACAGGTGTTAGAAGCTTTTATGCCGGCATCGGGTGCTAAGACGGTGCTCACGAATGAAAGTAATTCCTTGTATAAAGAACAAGCCTTACGGGTAGCTTTCCCTATGACAGATGCATCAAAATATGATTTGGTGCCGAATTTTGACGGCTTCCCAAAACAGGTTCCGTCCTTTGCCAACAATGTATCCGTGTTTTATATTCCACAATTTATAAAAGCCGGTGGGGAAGCGCAGGTTAGTTTCATCGGTACAGCTTCCGAAATGGCATCGTATATCGGGGAAGCGCTTAAGTTAGCGATTATGCAGACTAATTTAACAGATAGCCGTTCGGTTTATGTAAAAATGGAGCCTAATTCAGACATGCAATTTGCCGACAGTTTGCGCGAATTATTACCTGGTTATAAAATCGTGACAACGCCTGAGCTAAAGAATCTTGGACCGTGGCGTGATTTCTGGAGTGATATTATCGACGTAACATCAGTAAATAGCGGAAATTATGTAACGGATCAGTTATTCGATAATGACACGAATAAAAAAGCTCAGCAGCAACTGTTAGGCTATTATTCGTATAATTACAATATGGTGAATTTGGATGATTCATACACCTACTATATTTTTAGCGTAGGGACGACATTTAATCATGCATATGTAACCGGTGCGGCCGTGAATAAAGCGGGTACGGAGATTGTTTATTTTTACAAACAGCAGTAGTGGCTGTGATTAGTTGGGAAGTTGCTATTGATGAGTAGTAGTGAGGCCCGGTTAAGTAGTGGTTGTTCCGCAGCAGGTTAGTGTTTAGTCAGTGACAAGATGCTGATGAGAAGTATTATATATTAGCAGATATAAATCCGAATGTTTTGCGTGAAATACACATTAACGTTCGGTAAAGTTTATTGACCCTTATTTTTTACTATGTTAAAATGAAAGAGTAATATTCAGTCATTTCGATGGAGGTTAAAGACACATGATTCAACGGTATACAAGAGAAAAAATGGGCCATATTTGGAGCGAACGCAACGAATTTGACCAGATGTTGGAAGTGGAAATCTTAGCTTGTGAAGCACAGGCAGAATTGGGAATTATCCCTAAAGAAGCGGCTAAGGTTATCCGTGAAAAAGCGAACTTTGATGTAGAACGAATTCATGAAATTGAAAAAGAAACGAACCACGATATTATTTCTTTCGTAACCGCTGTCGGTGAATACGTTGGCGAAGAAGCTAAATACATTCACCTCGGCCTTACATCTACGGACGTAAAAGACACAGCACTCGGTGCTATGATGAAACAGGCTTGTGACATCATTTTGGAAGATTTACATCAATTCCGCGATGTACTTCGCCGTCGTGCCGCTGAATTTAAATACACCCCAATGGTTGGTCGTACCCATGGTATTCATGGTGAACCTACCACTTTCGGTTTGAAACTTTGCCTCTGGATGGCTGAAATTGAACGTGATATTGAACGTTTGGAACATGCAAAGAAAAATGTAGCCGTTGGTAAAATGTCCGGCGCCGTTGGTACTTACTCCGTTAACGATCCGTTCATTGAAAAATATGTGTGTGAAAAACTCGGTTTGGAACCGGTAAAAATTGCCACTCAGGTTATTCAACGTGACCGTCATGCTGAACTTTGCAGCACCTTGGCCATCATCGCCAGCACTTTGGATAAAATTGCTCTTGAAATCCGTCACTTACAACGTACGGAAGTGCGTGAAGCGGAAGAATACTTCAGCCCTAAACAAAAAGGCTCCTCCGCTATGCCTCACAAACGTAACCCAATTACTTGTGAACGTATCTGCGGCTTAGCTCGTGTGGTACGCGGCAATGCGCAGGCTGCTTTGGAAGACGTGGCTTTATGGCATGAACGCGATATTTCCCATAGCTCTGTTGAACGTGTAATTTTACCGGATAGCACGATTACTGTTGACTATATGCTGTCCTTGGCTATTAAAGTTATCGACAAATTGTTGGTATATCCGGAAAACATGATGAAAAACTTGGAATTAACCGGCGGCTTGATCTTCAGCCAGCAAATCTTAACAGCCCTTGTAGATAAAGGTGCTGTTCGTGACGAAGCTTACCGTTGGGTACAACGTCATGCTATGGCTCGTTGGTTGGAAGGCAAAGACTTCAAAGCCGGCCTTAAAGGTGATGCGGATATTAAAAAATATCTTACCGATGAAGAAATCGATCACCTCTTCGACCCACATCGCATGTTGAGACATGTGGATACGATTATGGCAAGATTCGGATTATAATAAAATAGCGCGAGATATATAAACCCCGAGAAGCTCCTCATCTAAGGCTTGGTTTCTGCAAGCAGAAAAGACCCTTAGATAAGGACTTCTCGGGGTTTTTCCATATAACCTCGCGCTGTTTCATTAGGGGTAGGGGTCCTTTTTTTCCTAGAGCGTCGCGCTGTTTTATTATGGGGGAGAGGGAGAGAGTGGTTTCTGCAAGCAGAAAAGACCTTTAGATAAGGACTTCTCGGGGTTTTTCCATATAACCTCGCGCTGTTTTATTAAAGGGGGAGGGGGAGATTGGGTTTGCAAGTAGAAAAGCCCCTTAGATAAGGACTTCTCGGGTTTTTCTATATAACCTTGCGCTGTTTCATTTCTCTTCTCTCCGTCATAGTGAACGGTGCGAGGTGCTGAGCGAAGCCCTGAGAGATCCGCGGCTGATATGAGATGATAGAAAAAAGTGGCGAGGTGGTATCGCGGTAAAAGGGTCTTCCTTCAAGCCTTTGGACGTGATACCTCGCCACTTCTATTTTTATTCAGTTGAGGAGCTTCTCAGGACTTCTTCATTCCTCCGCCGTTTTACTTAATTCCTTCTAATGCTTGTTTTTTACTTTCTTTACCAAAACTCAACACTACGAGTGCAATGATGACGAAGACAGAGGCAAAGAGGTAAAAAATAGCGTCCATATGCATTTCATGGGAGAGGAGGAAACCGACTAAAAACGGGGCGATGATGCCACCGATACGACCGATGCCGGCGGCCCAACCGGAGCCGAGGCCACGGATTTCGGTAGGATATAATTCCGGTGTGTAAGTGTAAATAACACCCCAGGCACCTAAGTTGAAGAATGACATGCAAATACCGGAGGTCAATAACATGGCTTCCGAGGTGGCATGACCAAAGAAATAGCTGCTGATGCCGCTACATAATAAATAGAGCGATAAGGTATAGCGACGTCCGATTTTATCAACTAAATAGGCTGCTGAAATGTAGCCCGGGAATTGTGCTATGGTCATGATTAAGAGGTATTCGAATGATTTTATAATGGTAAAACCTTGTTGATAGATTAACGAAGGGAGCCACATGAAAATGCCGTAGTAGCTGAAAACAATGCCAAACCAGGTAATCCATAACATGCAGGTACGCAAGGCATATTGTTTGTTCCAAAGAGTGCCAAGGGTAGGTCGAGAGTCGTTGGCGGTTAACATAGTTAAATCGTCTTTGGTGCAACGCGTGAGAGGAACCTTGGTAGCTGCCTCTACTTGAGCGATGGTTGCGTTCAGTTGGTCAAGTTTTTGCTGTTTAATCAGATAACGTAAGGATTCCGGCATGTGGGAGCGAATGACCCCGGTATAGAGGGCCGGTAAGGCCCCGATGGCAAGGCCGATACGCCAACCGTAAATCGGAATGATGAGATAGGCGATGAGGGCCGCTAAAAGCCAACCGATAGCCCAGAAGCTTTCCAGCATGACGATGAAACGGCCGCGGGAATCTTGCGGTGAATATTCGGTAATCAAGGTGGCTACTACAGGGAGTTCACCACCGAGGCCAAGGCCTACCAATAAACGACAGACGAGCAAAAACTCGTAGTTAGGCGCCATGGCTGACAGGGCCGTGGCAATACCGTACAGTAACATGGTCCAAGTAATGATTTTTTTACGACCTATATGATCCGCTAAAGCACCGGCCAATACGGCGCCGATGGCCATGCCCAAGAGACCTACACTGCCGAGCATACCGATTTCTGTGCCCGTGAGATGCCATTCTTTGGTTAATAACGGCATGATGAAGGAAATAATGCCCGTATCCATGGCGTCAAAAGCCCAGCCGATGCCGGCAATGAGTAAAAGTTTGTAATGAAAGCGATTAGGTTTCATCGTGTTCAATTCATTAATAATCATCGAGTCATCCCCTGTTTCTAATACCTAAAAATAAAAAGTATACAGTTGAGCAATGTGTATACTTTTTTAACTATACAGCAATAACTTTCAGATAGCAAGGGCTTTTTTTGAAAAAAGTAAGCAAGATGATTATATGAAAAAACACCGGACAGTTATGCGTCCGATGCTACTATTATGTGTAAATCCTGTAATGCTTTGATGATGTGATCCATTATGTCGGGCGTGGGTGCTTCAATCAGATGGGTGTGGAGACCGTTGTTTAATCGGGAGAGCAAACCGCTGGTAGAATCTTTCTGTTTGTTTAAAAAGGCCTCAATATCGTCGTCTGTTTTGATTAACAAGGGGGCAGTGAGCGTCCCGTACACGTCGTGGTTGACAGATACATTGTGAACCAGGCCACCCATGGCGACAATTGTGTGTAATTCCGTCACTACATCCTCCGGCTTATGACGGCAGGTTATGGTGCGTAAAACGCCCTGCGTTGGCCCTTTGCTGATTTCGTATCCTTTTACGGTGGAACGAATCGGATAACCGGCGGCACGGAGAGCGGCCATGTCGTTCACGATTACCTGTCGTGTAACCCCGTAACTCTGAGCTAATTCATCACCCGTCAGCGGTGTCATACTTTTATTTAATATAGTTATGAGCTCTTGGCGTCGTTTTTCCTTTTTCTTCATGGGTTGGATCACCTTGCTATGAGAATACATAGGGAATTGAAATATAAGGCTGTGGTAGTGCACGGCCACAGCCTTTGCTAATTTATAGAATAACATTCAAATACTTACTGCTATTTTCTATTATTTTAGCTCATTTTATAGATTCATGCACTATAGTGCCATAAAAAAACCTCCTCCCCGGCATCATAAACACGATGAGAGGCTTTAAGCGATGGCCGAGAGATCTGCTGTTGTATGAGCGGTTAAGAACGAAGCGGCGAGGTGTTGCGGTAAAAGGGTCTTCCTCCAAGCCACCCTCTTAGCATCATAAACACGACGAGAGGTCTTTGGGAGAAAACGGAGAGGTCCTCGGATGAGGGTCTTTTTGCGAAGCAAAACCAAGCCTTAGCCGAGGAGCCTCTCCGTTTCCCATACCTCCGCCGTTTTACTTGATGCACACTTTTCAAAGGTATGTTATAATAAATTGTATGATAATGTCTCTATTTTTTAGTTTTAGAATTAGACTTTTATAATTCAAATTTTAGAGCAGGCCATACCACAACTGACACTATGTGATACAAATGGAGGTTTGAATATTATGGCAACTAGTATGGTTATCGGAACCCAATGGGGCGATGAAGGAAAAGGCAAGATCGTAGATTATTTAGCAGAACAGGCGGACGTGGTTGTTCGCAGTCAAGGCGGCAACAATGCAGGACATACCGTAGTAGTTGATGACGTAGCATTTGCGCTTCGTTTATTGCCTAGTGGGATTTTATATGACAATAAAATCAATGTGGTAGGCACCGGTACAGTTATCGACCCTAAAGTTCTTTTAGGTGAAATTGAAAACTTGGAAAGCCAAGGCAAAAGTGCTAAAACATTGCAGATTTCCAATCGTGCTCATGTAATTTTGCCATATCATAATCGCTTGGATGAAGCGGAAGAAGCCTCTAAAGGCGCTTTATCCATCGGTACGACCAAGAACGGTATCGGCCCTTGCTATGCAGATAAAGTAAATCGTATCGGCATTCGCATCTGCGATTTGATGAACGAAGAAGTTTTCAAAGAAAAATTACAATATAATGTTAAGATTAAAAATAAAATTTTGCGCGAAGTATATGGCGCCGAACCGGTAGATTACTATGAAATTTTAAAAGATTACTTAGAATATGCCGATCGTTTACGCCAATATGTACAAGATACAAATTACAATGTAGTATCTTACATCAAAGATGGTAAAAAAGTGTTGTTCGAAGGCGCTCAGGCAACCATGCTTGACCTCGATCATGGTACTTATCCATTCGTTACGAGCTCTCATCCTATTTCCGGTGGTGCTTCTGTAGGCGCCGGTGTAGGTCCTAATTATTTGAAAAATATCGTAGGCGTAGTTAAAGCGTACGCTACTCGTGTAGGCGCCGGTCCATTCCCATCCGAACAATTGAATGAAATCGGTGATTTACTCCGTGAAACCGGTCATGAGTTCGGTACCGTAACCGGTCGTCCTCGTCGTTGCGGTTGGTTAGACTTGGCTGTAGTTAAATATGCAGCCGACCTTAACAGCCTTGATTATTTGGCAATTACCCGTCTTGATATTTTGGACAAATTGCCTGAAATTAAAATCTGTGTAGGTTATACTTTGAACGGCGAACCGGTTAAAGGATTCCCGGCAGATTTACAGGTATTGGAACAATGCGAACCGGTATATGAAACGTTACCTGGTTGGCAGACAGATATTAGCGGTATTCGTCATTATGATGAGTTGCCTGAAGCGGCTCGTCGTTATGTAGAACGCATTTCGGAAGTAACCGGCGTTCGTCTCGGTATCGTATCCGTAGGCCCTAACCGTAAACAGACTATCGTGTTGGAAGATGTATTCGGAGCCTAAGAGTTCTCGTATAGTTTTTTTGCATGATAGCAAAATGAAACAGTAAGTAATTTAGCCACTGAGTTAATTCGTTGACTCGGTGGCTTTTTTCGCAGTATTGCTGAGATATAGCTTATAATTAGGTTTCTTTTTCACCCTTTGCTAAACCGGATTTTACAATTTATAAACTTTTTATAAACTATGCGTTTTGGTAATAACTTTGTGTTAAAAAGACAGAAATTATGGTAAAATAAAAGATAATGTGAGAAATTAACACACTCTGTAAGAGAAATATAGTTTGGTAAGTTGTAAACAAGTAAAAGGAGATATTAACAGTGGATTACCTGATTTCATTTTTGGAGACATACGGCTATGCGGCCATGTTTATTACGATGGTATTGGAAAATGCCAATGTTCCGATTCCCAGTGAGATTGTGTTGGGCTTCTCGGGGTATTTGATTGCGCAAGGCGTATTCGAGATGAATATGACCATGATTGTAGCTACGGCTGCCGGTGTGGTTGGCTCTATTTTATCCTATTGGATGGGGGAACATGGGGGCCGTCCGTTGCTTAGAAAATATGGTCGCTATATTTTCTTCAATGAACATAAATTTGAAATGGCTGAGAAAATGTTTAATAAATACGGCGGTGCTGCGGTGTTCTTTGGCCGTTTGTTGCCGGGGATTCGTACCTTTATTTCTTTCCCGGCCGGTATCGCCCGTTATCCGATGGGGCGTTTTATCATTTGGACTTTACTCGGCACAATTCCTTGGACGATTTTGCTCGTATGGCTCGGCGTAAAATTGGGTGAACATTGGCAGGATTTGATTGAGTACAATCATGAATTCTTAGTTATTATGATAGTTGTTTTTGCTATCATTGCGGTCTTCTTCGGCATTCGTTACTATCGCAACAAAAAGCGCAAGCAAGATACAGACGGTGTAAATTCAGTTGCTCATGACTCGAAGATTGAAACCAAAGAAGAGGCAGACCTTACGGATGAGGCAACAACCGAAATGAAAGACAATGCTGTGCAGGATAATACAACACAGCGCTAAGGAGGGATTAGATGCGACTTCATCGCTTGAGCGTCATTTGCTTCTTAATCGCCTTCGCCATGTTTGCTATCGGCAATGGCAGTTTGCCGATTACCGATCCGGTTGAGTCGAACTATGCATTGACAGCTAAAGAAATGGTCATGTCCGGCGATTGGTTATCGCCACAGATTTATCATGAATATTGGTATGATAAGCCGATAATGATTTATTGGCTTATTGCGTTAAGTTATAAAATTTTCGGCTTTTCCGATTTTGCTGCTCGTTTTCCGGCCGCTTTATTCGGGGCCTTGTCGGTAGGGTTCTTCTACCAGGTAGTGCGCAGCATTTCCGGCCGTCGTTTGGTATCGCTGTGGAGTGCCATGATTCTCGGTTCATCCCTTGAATTCTGGATTTTGGCGCGAGGCATCGTAACGGATATGGTGCTCTTGTGGGCGACTATCGGCACCTTGGCCTATGCTTATCGCGGGCTTACGGAACGCCGCACCTTGTTTATGGTGTGGGCATACCTTTTTGCGGGCATCGGTGTTTTGACCAAAGGACCGGTGGCACTCGTATTGCCGGGGATTTTGCTCTTGGTATATGCCGCTGTAATGCGTTCGGGCCGTATGCTTCGCTACATCTTTTCGTGGCAAGGCATTTTAGCCTTTTTAGTTGTCGTTATGCCTTGGTACGGCTATATGTACATGACACACGGGCAAGACTTTATTGATGGTTTCTTGGGCCTTCATAATGTGGTGCGCGCCACCCAGTCGGAGCATCCGGAAGCTAATCATTGGTGGTATTACTTAGTTATGTTCCCGTTGGCTTCGTTGCCGTGGACAGGCGCCGTATTATACGGTATGTATTACGGTTGGCGTTTTAAACAGCCGTTCTATATTTATTCCATGATTATGGGGTGGGGGACATTATTATTCTATACGTTAATGGCCACTAAGTACCCGACGTATACATTTATCAGCTTGGTACCGTTTAGCTTTTTAGGTGCTTTTGGGGTTGTAAAAATATTGCGTCCCGGTCGCCCGCGTAAGTTGTCTTGGCTCATTATGGGGCCGGCCTTCTTCTTGTGGCTCGTTTTGGGCGTGGCCAGTTTTTATGTGCCTTGGGGCTTCTGGTACTTGTTGTATGTACTGATTGTAGTCGGTTTTATTTTGACCGGCCTGATGTATTGGAACCAGAAACGCTATATGCTGCCGGTAGTAGTTACTTTTATGACTATGGCCATTGCAGGGCTTGTTATTCATGAAGGGATACAACCGCTGGTAGAACAACGCTCATCGGTAGCTTATGCACCTGTTGTGGCTCAGTATGACGGCGATATCTATTATTATGGTGACTATAGTGCGTCGCTCGTGTATTATACGGACAAAGAAGTTACTAAAATTGAAGACGATGCGTTACCTAATAAAAATAAGGAACGTAGTAATGCTTGGGAAGGTAAAAACAAGATGCCTGCTCAAACGGTAGAAGAAGTGACGGAGCGTTTTCAGGCGGCCCTTAATAATGAAGCACGAGTTTTACAAAGTGTAACGAATGATAAGGGACAAGCAACCCGCTTGCCGATGGGGAAAAATCCGACGGAACCGATGCCGATCGATAATCCGGTAGCGCTTCATGCGCTGATTCTTGTGCCTGAAAAGTATCGGGGACATTTTGAAAAATCTTCGTTAGCGCCAATGGTGAAATTGTTGCGCGTTGAGAATAAGATATTTATTTACGAAACACGATAAACAATCAGTTTGTTAACTATATTGATTGGCGGATTTTTATCAAATTGTTATAGCAGGAAAGATACATGTCAAAAGTGTGTTGAATGCGTGTTAAATGTGTGTTAAATGGGTGTTAAATGCCGTAGAGGAGGTTCTATGAAAGATTCAATTAGTCGGTTTATAGATAAACTGGCAGCTTATGAAGGCTCTGATACGGTATTTAATCCGTGGCGTGATTACGATCCGGCCCTCGATGTATCGCAGGCGGCGCCTCAGTGGCGACGGGAGCAATTAGAGAGTTATTTAAGAGCACGCTTAAAACAAAGCCGTTATCTTATTGTGGCTGAAGCCGTAGGCTATCAGGGTGGGCGCTTTTCCGGTATTGCCATTACCTGTGAGCGCATGCTCCTCGGTTTTCATAATGATGTGAAACCCGCTATGATTTTGCCGGACGGCATAGGCAAACGGACGAGTCGTGCCGATAGCCCATTGTTGCTTAATAATAAACAACGCTTGGAAGGGTTTAACGAACCGACGGATACGGTAGTATGGTCAGCTCTTTTGGAGAATAATATCTCTACCTATGATGCTATATTGTGGAATATTTTTCCTTTTCATCCCCATGTAGCGAATCAGCCTTTGACGAATCGCACGCCTACGGAGACAGAAATTGTTATCGGCGGTCAGTTTACCGAGGACTTAATGGCCTTGATTGAAGCGTACAATGGTGACCGACAGATTATTTGTGCCGTAGGGCGCAAGTCGGCGGATATTTTGGCGCGGCAGGGCATTGTGGCTCATGCACTGCGGCATCCTGCCAATGGCGGCGCCAAGCAGTATCGCGAGCAGTTCAAGGCTGCGATTGAGCGTTAATGACAGTATGTAAGGGCGAAGACGTGTTGCTTGGCATAAAATTAGTGTAAGCGCCGGTTAGTATACGCAAAAGACATAGAATAAAAAAGTTTTATATATAGAGAATCTTCGATTAATTTGTCGGGGGTTCTTTTCGTTTTATATGACTTATGGTATACTATTCGTAAGATATTTGTTCGGCTTTGGGTTAATATAATGTGCAAAGAGTCATAATTCGGCTCTTTTTTCAGGTACACAATATGTGTAATCGTGCAGTTTTTTCACATTTTACCCTTTAACTTTACAGAAGCAGTTTGCAGACGAAGAGGCGTGTCTTACAAAGAACGGTCCTTGCTTTTGTGTTGCATCCATACGCTTATGTGATGACAAGTTAATAATGAACGAGTGAATCTTTTTACGTACATCCCACAAAGGAACGCGGAGAATAGGTATACTCCGGACGGACGTACATGATTAAGGTATATATTTAAGGAAATATAAAATTTAGGAGGAGTAATACATATATGTTAAAAGAATTATTGAATCAATTAACAGGCCAAAGCAATAATACTGCTAATGAGCCTAAACCGGCGGCTGAGAAAAAAGCACCGGTAGCTAAAAATGTTGTGGCTACTGAAACGACAGGTGCCGATCAAGCACAACAGGGCGGCGAAACCACTCGTCGCACCACGCGTCGCACAAATAGTAATCGCAATACCGGGGAAACTCGTCGACCAAGCACACGCCGTACAACGAATGCATCCGGCGAAGGCGCTAAACAGTCCGCACCGCGTCGTAAGAACACAAATTCTGCCAATGCTGCGGCTAATGCGGAAGGCACAGCTAAACCGGCTCGTACCAACAACCGTACGAATAATCGTACTAACTCTACACGTTATAACAATCGCAATGAAAAAAATACCGGCGATCGTGCCAATATTAATGGCCGTCACACATCCCACAGCAATGGTGATGCACATGCGAATCATCAACATCATTCGAGCAAAAAAGATAAGCTCATGATTATTCCGTTGGGCGGTCTCGGTGAAATCGGTAAGAACATGACCGTATTCCAATATGGCGATGATATTATCGTATTGGATGCAGGTCTTGCGTTCCCTGAAAACGATATGCCGGGCGTTGACATTGTCATCCCTGACATGAGTTATTTGATTGAAAACCAAGATAAAGTACGTGCCGTAGTTATCACTCACGGTCATGAAGACCATATCGGTTCCTTGGCGTATCTCTTGAAAGAAATCAATGTGCCGGTATATGCTACTAACCTTGTTTGCGGTTTAATCGAAGGCAAATTGAAAGAAAATAAAGTAGGCGGCGTAAAACTTAATATTGTAAAAGCGGGCGATGAAATTCGTGTAGGGTCTTTCAAAGTAGGTTTCATTCAGACGAACCACTCTATTCCTGATGCTTGCGCCGTTTATTTTGAAACGCCGGTAGGTACTGTTGTTCACACCGGTGACTTCAAAGTGGACCAGACGCCGGTAGACGGTAAATTGATGGACGTTCATAAATTTGCCGAACTGGGCAACAAAGGCGTATTAGCCTTGATGTCCGACTCCACGAATGTGGAAAAACCGGGATTTACTCCATCTGAAAGCACCGTAGGACCTGCTTTACTTCGTGCTGTAGGGGAAGCTCGCGGCCGTGTAGTACTCGCTACTTTTGCGTCCAACGTATCTCGTTTGCAGCAGGCTGTTGATGCGGCGGTTGCCTTCAAGCGTAAAGTTATCGTGTTGGGCCGCAGTATGGTTAACGTAACGGAAATTGCGCAGGAACGCGGTTACTTGAATATTCCGGAAGGAACTTTGATTGATGTTGATGAAATGGGTCGTTACCGTGATGACGAAATCATGATTTTGACAACCGGCAGTCAAGGGGAACCTATGGCAGGCTTATCCCGTATGGCAACCAATAATCATCGTACTATCGAAATTACTCCGAATGATACGATTATTATCTCCGCCACGCCGATTCCGGGCAATGAAGCAGCGGTTGGTCGTACCATCGACAATCTATTGCGCTTAGGTGCGGATGTAATTTATGGTCGTGACCGCGGCATTCACGTATCCGGTCATGGCAGCCAAGAAGATTTGAAAACCATGCTCAACTTGGTTCGTCCTAAATTCTTCATTCCGGTACACGGTGAGTATCGCATGTTGAAGAAACATGGTGAACTTGCTGTATCCATGGGCATTGTGAAACCAAATCACGTGCTTGTAGGCGACAATGGGCAGATTTTTGAATTCACCAGTCGTACAGGCCGCAAAGGCGGTCACGTTACGGCCGGCAAGGTGTTCGTTGACGGTCTCGGTGTTGGCGATGTTGGCAATATCGTAATTCGCGATCGTCAGCAATTGGCGCAGGAAGGTATGGTTATCGTAGTTATGGCCATGGACCGTGCCAGCGGCCAGATTGTAGCCGGTCCTGATATCGTATCGCGCGGTTTCGTATATGTACGTGATGCGGAAGATCTCATGAACGAAGCGCAAAAACGCATTGAACAAGTGATTGAAAAATGCGAAGCCAGTCAGATGAAAGATTGGGCTACCATTAAATCTCAAGTACGCGATACTTTGGGTAAATTCTTGTATGAAAAGACCCGTCGTCGTCCGATGATTTTACCGATTATCCAAGACGTATAAGTCGCATCGGCTGAGTGATGCGGTAAATTCAAGCTTGTTTATAAGTGGTAATTTACCCTCCTATATAGGTCGTAATTTGTGATTTTGTGGTTAATGATATTCAAAAACAATACAAAATGTTATAATAGGCGTATGACCTCGGTCATACGTCTATTTTGTCAGGAGTAATTTATGAGATATACAGATACGCGAGCCGTAGTGGAAACAGGATTTTTGACGGCTCTTATTATGGTATTTACCTTTGTGGGAGTTACGGTACCGTTTATGGGATTCCTTGCTTCCATCTTGATGCCCGCCGTACTTGTAGTGTTGGGCGCTCGCCATGGTGTTCGTTGGAGTATTTTGGCGACCGTTACGATGGGGCTGGTTATGTCGGTTGTATTGACACCCTTAGGGGCACTCATGCAAGTGATGACATCGGGCATACCCGGTATTGTCTTGGCCTATGGTTATATACATCGCTGGTCGACCAGTCGGCTTTTGGTATTGCCGGCCGTAACAATGATGGTTACCATCGGTATACAGCTTATGATTGCGCAATATGTGATGCAGATGGATATAGTTACGATGTGGCAAAATTTTCAGCAGGAAGCGTTGACCGAAATGGAAACCGCTTATCGTGAACAGGGTCTCATGGATGAACAAGTGACCGCCATGATGACCAGTGTGCAGGCCATGCTTAAGCAAATGGCCTATGTGCTTTTGGCCGCCCTATTTATGTCGTCCGTAGTAATTAGCTACTTCATTTGCGCCGTAGCGAATATTATCATGCGCCGCACCGGTGGTGAAGGCGTAACCTTACCGCCCCTTGAAGAGTGGCGTGTACCGCAGTGGACCTTATACATGTTTGCCCTCGGTGTGCTGTTGACGTATTGGGGTAACGAACTGCAATCGGAAGCCATTAATATTGTGGCTTATAATATGTACGCGCTGGGATCGTACATGTTGGTACTGCAGGGTATCGGTTGTTTGTGGACTATTTTTAAAAGCTATGGATTGTCAAACGGCATCCGTTTAGTTTTGATATTTATTACTTTATTAATGCAGTTCGCCACGATGTGGATTGGCATTTTAGATTTAATTTTAAATTTACGTCGTCGTCTGTCGAGACGAATCGGCGATGAGTAAAGAGAAAAAGTAGGGAGCGATCTTATGAATGGGAATGAAGGCTTTTTTGGAGCCTTTGAAAAAACCGCCTTCGTTGTTATCATCGTTTTACTATTAGTGATTGCCTGGCTTAACTGGCAGATGGCGCTATTTGGCCTTTTGTTTGTCGTTGTGGCCTATTTATACAGCAGCCGAGCGGTGTGTAAACAACGACAGCAACGGTATGAGCAATTTAATACGATTGCGAAGGGGATTACCCAAGCGTCGAATTTTGCTTTGCAGAACTTGCCGACAGCAATAGTTATTATTGACAGTAAGGCTCGTGTTTGCTGGTATAATAGCGTGTTCCGTGATTGGATGCCGCAAGATCCGGATAAAACACAACGCCTTAACGGTTTTATTCCGAGTTTGCGCCTCGATAAAATCTGGGGCAAGTCCGGCTATTTTAATGAAAAAATTGAAAATAAATATTATCGTGTTATCTATAAATTCATTGATGGCACGGATTATAAAGGGGCGCCTGACTCCGAAGTGGAATCATATATGGCGTTCTACTTTGACGATGTAACCGAATCGGAACAATTGCGCCATGAAGCAGAAGCGATGGCACCGGTATTCGGGTTCCTCATGATGGATAACATCGAAGATGTGACGAAAGGTCTCAGTGACGTTGAATACACTAACCTCTGGGCGGAAATTAATAATGCCATCGTAGAAGAAATTGACCGTTACGACGGTTTTGTCCGTAACTATGCGGATGATTCGTACATCTTCTGTATTTCTAAAAAAGCGCTAATGAATATGATTGAACAAAATTTCCCACTTTTGGCGAAGGTTCATAATATTCCGACCAGTCGTCGTATTCCGGCGACTATCAGTATCGGTATTGCAGCCGGTGCGGCTACGATTAAAGAACAATCGGAACGAGCTCGTTCCGGTCTCGAATTAGCCCTTGGTCGCGGTGGTGACCAGGCCAGCGTATATATCGGCGAAGAATTGAAATTCTACGGCGGTAAAACGCAAGGCGCCGAAAAGAATACTCGTGTCCGTGCCCGCGTGGTAGCACAAGCCATTAAAGAACTCATGGATGATGCCGATAATGTTATCGTCATGGGCCATGAGCGTGAAGATTATGACAGTATCGGCGGTGCCATCGGCGTAGCCGCCATGGCTAGAGCGGCCGGTAAATCCGTTCACGTAGCTGTAAGCGATCAAACTGTGGCTATTAAGAAATTGTCAGATTTATTCCCTACCGAACCGGGTTTTGAAAGTCTGTTAATCACGCCACAAGCGGCTGAAGATTTTGTAACCGATACAACCCTCGTATTTGTAGTGGACGTGCATCGACCGGATATGGTAGCGGCGCCAAAAGCCTTGCAGAAGTCTAAACGTCGCGTTGTTATTGACCATCACCGTCGTGCCTCCGACTTTATTGAAAAACCATTGCTCACTTATTTGGAACCGGCTTCGTCGTCCACCAGTGAGCTGGTAACAGAATTAATTCAGTATTTCGTAGACCCGATTTCACTCAATGTGGTGGAAGCGAGTGCGTTATATGCCGGTATCGTAGTGGATACGAAGAACTTTGTGGTACAAACGGGATCGCGTACTTTTGATGCGGCGTCTTTCTTGCGCCGTTCCGGTGCGGATTTATCCATTGTGCGCCATTTGTTTATGGAAAGTTTTGACAGCATCCAATTGCGGGCTAAAATGTTGGCCGATGCGGAACGTTTTGACGGCATGGCGATTACCACTTGTCCGGCGGGTATCCAGAACGCGTCCATTCTGTCGGCTCAAACGGCAGATAAGCTTATCACCATTGAAGGTATCGAAGCCAGCTATGTGCTCTATACTTTGTCGGATGGCGGTATCGGCGTAAGTGCCCGTTCGCAAGGGGCTATGAATATTCAGCTTGTTATGGAAGCCTTGGGCGGTGGCGGTCATCGTACCGTAGCCGGCGCCCAGCTATATGATATGACCATGGAAGAAGCGGTGGAAGCTGTAAAAAGTGTAGCTAAAGGCCAGCTTGCTTCTATGAAGAAGGAGGAAAAAGCAGAATGAAAGTAATTTTGTTGGAAGATGTAAAAAAAGTAGGTAAAAAAGGCGAAATCATTGAGGTCAGTGAAGGTTACGGCCGCAATGTGTTGATTAAAAAAGGCCAGGCTTTAGAAGGTACGCCTGCTAACTTGAATAATGCTAAGCAGCAACAAGCTTCGGCAGCTCACAAGAAACAAGTAAATGCTGATGAAGCGAAGATTTTGGCCAGCCAGTTGGCTAAAGTAGAAGTACGCATTCCTGTAAAAATGGGGGATGCGGGCCGTGTATTCGGTTCCGTTACAGGTAAAGATATTTCCGATGCTTTGGCCGCTCAATTCGATGTAGCCGTTGATAAAAAGAAAATTGAACTCAAAGAACCGCTCAAAACTTTGGGCGTTCATGATGTGTTGATTCGCGTACATCCTGAAATTACGACTACTATTAAAGTTGAATTAGTGGAGGCATAATATGGCGGAAGCGCGCATTCCACCCCATAGTATTGAGGCGGAGAAGGCTGTTCTCGGGGCTCTTTTAACCGAGAATGATATCTATGATTCCGTCAGCAGTATTGTAGGTCGCAGTGATTTTTATCGCGATGCGCACCGTATTATCTATGAAGCCATTGAAAATATCGTGCGCCGCGGTAATCGTCGCGTCGATATGGTCCTTTTGACAGAAGAATTGACGCGCATGAAAAAACTCGACGAAGTGGGCGGTATTAATTACATTGCGGAACTCACCAATGATGCTATGTCGTCCTTTAATGTAGAAGAGCATGCTCGTATTGTGGCTGAAAAATCAACCTTGCGTCGCCTCATTGACGCGGGTAATCGCATCGTCGGTGAAAGCTACAATGGGGACAAAACAGTGCCGGACATTTTAAATGATGCGGAAAGCAGTATTTTAAATGTAACCGGTGCGGTAAAAGCGGAAACTTCGTTTGTCAGCCTTGGTGACGTAATGACCAATGTTATGAAACGAATCGGTGAATTACAGAACTATGGTGACAGCTTGACCGGTATTTCCACGGGCTTCAAAGATTTGGACAAGATAACTAATGGCTTGCAGCGCTCTGACTTAATCCTTGTGGCCGCTCGCCCCTCCATGGGTAAAACAGCGTTCACTTTGAACTTGGCCTATAATGTGGCCGTAAAAGGTAAAGGGTCCGTTGCCTTTTTCTCCTTGGAAATGTCTGCCGAACAATTGGTAGGTCGTATTTTGTCATCCGCTACGGAAGTGCCTTCGGACCGTTTGCGTACGGGGCGCCTCTTACAGGAAGATTGGCCGAAACTTATCGGGCAATTGGAACAACTTGGTGAATCCAAGTTATATATTGATGATACGCCGGGCCTTACGGTTCAAATGATGCGATCCAAACTGCGTCGTCTGAAAGTTGAACAGGGTTTGGATCTTATTATCGTCGACTATGTGCAGCTCATGACAGGGCGCAATGGCGGTAATAGCGATAACCGTCAGCAGGAGATTTCGGAAATTTCCCGAAACCTTAAATTGATTGCCCGTGAAATGGACGTACCTTTGATTGCTTTGTCGCAGCTTAGCCGCGGTGTTGAATCGCGTACCGATAAACGACCGGTCTTGAGTGACCTTCGTGAATCGGGTTCGTTGGAACAGGATGCGGACATTGTAGTCTTTTTATATCGTGATAAATATTACAGTAAAGATGAAAATCAGGAAGATGTAACGGAAGTTATTATTCGTAAACATCGTAACGGCGCATTGGGCACGGTTAATCTCTTATTCCAAGGGGAATTCACCAGATTCCGCGATATTACTATGCGTACGGATGAGATGTAGGGGAGGCACTGTATGAAACGCTGGGGACGAACTGTATTGGCGGCGGCTATTGGCTTAACTTTGGCCGGCGGTAGCGGTTTTACCGGTTTGGCGGGCTTTAAAGCAGAGGCAGCCGGTGTGTTTGATGTATTGTTGGGCGGTACATTGGCCATGGTAACGGTCAATACGGAATTATCTCGTATCGATGATACCGATGACGGTCAGCAGCAAATGCTCGAAGAACGTCAGAAAAATACCGGATATTATAATAATTATGCCTATCAGGATCGAGCTAAGCGGATTTTTGAAAGTCTAACCGATACACCTGATGTAAAGCGGACGTATGTAGTATATGTAACACCGGAAGAAGATGCCAATGCGGCTATGAGCCTTGGTCGTGTCATGTCTATCAATAAAGGTCTCATGGATATGATGGATGATGCGGCGATTGCGTCCGTTGTGGGTCATGAAATCGGTCATGGTGAAAACAAGGATGCCATCCGGGGCATTCGCAAAAGCGTAGCCTTGCAGACGGCAGTTGGTGCTGCCACGGCAAATGCGGGCGGTCTTAGTGTGCTCCTCGGCAATGTGGCGGGTAACTATGTTAACCAGCAGGTATTCAGCGTAAGTCAAGAAAAAGCGGCTGATGAATGGGGCTTTAAACTATTGGCCGATGCCGGTTATAATGTGGGCGCTGCGGCTGTGGCCATGGCGGTTCTGCGCGATAAATACGGCGATTTGTACACCGATGGTTTGGGGCAAATTGTCAATCCCAATAACCATCCGAAGATGAGTCAGCGTATTCTCGATCATTTGAAACGTATTGAGGACTACTCCGGGAAACATGTAAGTGTTACGGATGATGTAGTCTATGTCAATAAAAAGCCTGTTTATACGGGTGAGGCCAGCGGGCAATATACGGGCGCCATGCGGGCTTATTTGGTGGCCGGCAAATTGGCAAGATACTATCATGATAATAATGTGGGAATCCCGGTAGCTCAGGGCAACCAAGTTCTTATGAATGGCACTTCTTTGGTAACGTTAAGTTCCGCCGATAAAGCGGTGACCATGGAACAGGATTTAAAAGCGGCTATTGACTCTAAGAGCAGCAAAAAGGTAAAAGCTGACGATAAGTCAAAAGCAGATAAGAAAGACAAGAAAGCTAAAGTTAAGGCTGATACTAAGGTAAAAACCGACAATACGGCCGCTTCGAAAGCAAACTTTGAATAGTATTAATTAATCTTCTAACCGGAACGCCTGTTAAGCGAATGCTTTGACAGGCGTTTTTTTATGCAATATAGTGCAATAATACACTAAAAAATTTTCCGTGAATCATGAGAAACGCCTTAAAATAGGGTTTTGAATTTTGACTAAAAACATGAAAAATGTTTGATTTATACGTTTTGTAGTAGACAAATATAGTAATAAAACAGAAAATTTATAGAAAAAATAGCGTAAAATTTTAAAAAATTCATCGTTCCTATTATCAAAACGCATTCATGGATAAAGCTAGTGATAACTAGCAGTTATCGACTCTCATACCGTCAATTATTCGTCAAAAATGCCTTTTCTATGCAGATTTAGTAATGGTTTTTGGACGTTTTTAGGGCTTCGGAGTATTCAACAATCAAAAACCCTGTGCTATAATGAACTTGTCTTTAAAAGGAAATAAGCAATTTGAGAAGGGGACCAAAAAACGTCAGTAATTAGGATTAAGGATTTCTTGAAGAGCTTGTTCCAGGTATATGTTTTCGGAAAAGAGGATTAGACAAATGGGAAACGTAGTAAAATTTAAGTATGAACAACTTGACCAACTTTTATTAGATGCATTCATGAAATTTGGTTTCTCTGAAAAAGATTCTAAAATTATTCGTGACGTATTGTTGATGTCCGATATGTACGGCATTCAGAGTCATGGTATGCAGCGTCTTGTTCGTTACCACAAAGGTATCGAAAAAGGTACAATCAAAGTTGACGCTCAACCTGAAGTTGTTTTCGAAACTCCAGTATCCGCAGTTATCGACGGTCATGACGGCATGGGCCAATTGATTGGTCACTATGCAATGGAATTAGCTATTAAAAAAGCTAAAGAATCCGGTGTAGGTATCGTTTCTGCACGTAACTCCAACCACTACGGTATTGCCGGTTACTACGCTAACATGGCAGTAGAAGAAGGCTTAATCGGTTTCTCCTGCACTAACTCCGAAGCTATCATGGTTCCTACATATGCTCGTAAAGCTATGTTGGGTTCCAACCCACAAGCTTGGGCAGCTCCTGCTGAACCTTACAACTTCTTCTTCGATGCTTCTACTACAGTAGTAACTCGTGGTAAATTGGAAATGTACAATAAATTAGGTAAACAATTACCTGATGGCTGGGCATTGAATAAAGATGGTAACCCATCCACTGACGCAGCTGATGTATTGAAAAATATCTCCGCTCACGTAGGCGGCGGTATCATGCCACTTGGCGGTAACACTGAACAATTAGGTTCCCATAAAGGTTATGGTAACGGTATGGTTGTTGAATTGTTCGCAGCTATCCTTTCCATGGGCGGCACTTCCAACCACTGCATGAAAGACGGCAAATCCAATATTTGCCACGGCTTCATGGCTATTAACCCTGCATTCTTCGGCGATGCTGACGCTATCAAAAAACATTTCTCCACTTTCTTAACTGAACTTCGTGAAGCTCCTAAAGCTGAAGGTGAAGCACGTATTTACACTCATGGTGAAAAAGAAGTTGAAGCAGTTAAAGACCGTGAAGAAAACGGTATCCCTGTAATCGACAAAACTATGACTGAAGTTTATGAACTTTGCCAGTACTTAGGTCTTGACTTCAGCAAATACTTCGGCGACTACAAACCACCTGTAGCCGGCGATATGTTCACCGGTAACTATTAATAGACGGCCATTGAGCCCTATTAATAGGAGTCCCTTGACTCTCAGTAAATAATGCACCTAGCACATATAGCGCAATGATGATATTGTGCAGTTTAATAGGAAGGGCAGAGCCTATTAAGCAGTAAGAAGAAGAGCAGCTCGCACGGTAACGTGCGGGCTGTTTTTTGTTGAATCAGGAATCAAAAGAATGCATGCCGGTGATATATGCAACAACTGATACAATATCAGAGGTTTACAATGTTGAGTAGATACATTAAAATAAAACCTTAGCATGAGATTATAGTGGAGAACTATAATTTGAGGTAAAAGAGTTAACTTGAAAAGGAGAGAGCTTTATGAGTAAACGAGAAATCAATGCTGTGTGCCCTTATGACTGCCCCGATGCATGTGGTTTGGTATTAACGGTAGAGAATAACACCGTGTTAAGCGTAAAGGGCAATCCGGATCATGCGTTTACGCGCGGTACTTTATGCCCTAAAATGGTGCATTATGAAGATACAATTCACTCGCCGGAACGCTTGCGGACACCGTTAAAACGTGTCGGTCCGAAAGGCAGCGGTGAGTTTGAACCGATTACTTGGGAAGAAGCAGTGGCAACGATTGCTGCTCGTTTTAAGGACAGTCTACAAAAATACGGTGGCCGGAGTATCATGCCTTATTCCTATGCAGGAACTATGGGGCTGATTCAAAAAGCCGCCGCTTTTCCGCTGTTTGCCCGTCTGGGGGCAGTGCGACATAATCGGGGGATATGCTCGCCGGCCAAAACATACGGGTGGAATATGGTTATGGGTGATACATTCGGCACGCGACCACAGGAAATGAGTCACAGTGACCTTGTTATTCTTTGGAGTCTGAACGCGTTGGCTACAGAAATTCACATCATGCATGATGTGAAGGCAGCGAAGGCACGGGGCGCCAAAGTATGGGTCATTGATATTTACAAAACCACCACTTGTGCACAAGCCGATGAAGTAATCATTACCAAACCGGGAACAGACGGTGCCTTGGCGTTGGGGATTCTTCATATTTTAGAACGGGATAACTTGGTAAATCGTGAGTTTATAGCCAATAATGTTATTGGTTATGATGAACTTGTTAAAGAATCATTACCTGAATATACACCTGAAAAGGTATCCGCCATTACGGGCGTGCCGGCAGCACAAATTGAAGCGTTGGCGCATGCTTACGGCCAGGCAAAAGCACCGTTTATCCGCCTGGGCAGCGGTCTGTCCCGCTATGGCAACGGAGCCATGACCGTTCGTGCCATAACCTGTTTACCGGCCGTGGTCGGAGCTTATGAAACGTTGGGCGGTGGCCTTTTGAGCGACGCGAAGGGCAGTTTTTACGTTAATGATAAAGTTATGTCCTGGGATGTTCATGCCGGCAAGGTCGTGCCGATGGTACCGATGGTTAAACTAGGCGAAATTTTGAACCAGGAAGAAGAGCCAATCCGCTGTCTTTATATCTATTCATCCAATCCGGCGATTACGGCACCAGACCAGAATTTGGTGCGCCAAGGGCTAGCTCGCGAAGATTTATTTACCGTCGTGCATGAGCGCTTTTTGACCGATACGGCTAAATATGCGGATATTGTTTTGCCTGCTACTTCGTCAGTAGAAGCGGATGATATTTATAATTCCTATGGTCATTACACCAGTGCTATAGGTTATAAAGCGATTGAACCGATCGGTGAAAGCAAGTCGAACTGGGACACGATTCGTCTTATCGCTAAAGCAATGGGGATTACGGATCCGTTTTTTGATAAAACAGCTTTAGATTTAATCCACGATACGCTTGACGGGGCCGTTAATGTACCGGCGGAATTGAAAGAGAAATTACTACAAGGCGAACCGGTGGAAATGCCGGTTCCAAATAATTACAAAATGACTTTTAAAACGGCGTCCCATAAGATTGAAATCTTAAATCCGATACTGGCTGAGCCGCTTCCGCGCTATGTTGAGTCTCACAGTGATACGGTGGCAAAAGGTGAGTTCGCCCTTATTAATGCACCTGATTTGCGAATTCTTGATTCATCATTTAATGAACGGGTCTTTGATACGTCGAAACCGATGATGGGCGCGTGGCTTAATCCGATTGATGCGGAGAGACTCGGCGTTGTTGAAGGTGATTTGGTACGCCTTTATAATGAGCAAGGAACCCTACAGATGCCCGTATATTTGGATGAAGGAATTAGCCCTAAAACGGTAGTTTCTTATGGTGTTTGGTGGCAACGCTACTCTTCGGATCCCCGAAACAGCATTAATGCGTTAACCTCATCAAGACTGACCGATTATGCGGAAGGCAGCACTTTTTATGACGTAAAAGTGGATATTACACCCCTATAGGATTAAACTGTCTCCATTTACAAAATAAAATGATGAGTTTTTAGAAGTTGAATGAGAATTGTCAACTTTATGATAAAATGATGATTACACATATTATTCAGTTAAAATGGGCGTTCCGGGGAATTTATGTTTCGGCTTTTTTGATAAGTATATGATGTTTGTTATAAATTTATGCGAAAAAGTAATGAATAAACCGGTAAAAAGTTTTAAAATACATTTGTACAATATGTAAAAACGTTGTATAATCTATTGCAAACCTATTTTAATTGAGAGAGGATGGGGACTTATGAATACAGAAAATGTAAAATTGAGTAATCGAGCTTATATAGCTATAGGCTTGATGTTGTTCGCATTGTTTTTTGGTGCGGGCAATTTAATTTTCCCGGCGTCATTGGGACAACAGGCCGGGGTTAATGTGTGGTGGGCTGTTCTGGGCTTCATTGTGACAGGCGTAGGCTTACCGCTCCTCGGTGTTATGGCTATGGGTTATTCCGGGGCCAAAGACTTACAGGCATTGGCCGGCCGAGTTCATCCGTTATACGGATTTCTTTTCACGGTATTATTATATTTAACTATCGGACCTGCCTTCGCTATTCCGCGTACCGGTACCGTATCTTATGAAATTGCTGTTCGTCCGTTCTTAGCTGGCGGTGGCAGTGATATGTCACAGACGATTTTCTTGGTGGTATTCTTCGTAATATCTCTTTGGTTATCCATTAACCCTGCCAAATTGGTAGACCGTATCGGTAAAGTGTTAACGCCATTATTGTTAATCAGTATCTGTGCTTTGATTGTAAAATCTTTGGTTACACCAATGGGTTCTTATATGAATCCGACTGAATCCTATGCTACCGCAGGTGTTGCGGTTGTTCAAGGTATCCTTGACGGTTATAACACAATGGATGCGTTGGCTTCCTTGGTATTTGCGATTCTTGTAATTGACTTTGTAAAATTATCCGGTGCTAAGACGAAAGAAGAAGTTACTAGTGCTACTTTTAAAGCGGGCATCATCGCCGTTGCTTGCCTTGGTTTTGTATACATTTTCGTAGCTAATTTGGGGGCTACCAGTGTGCAGCAACTTGGCATCTTGGAAACAGGTGCACCTGTATTGGCTGAAAGTGCTAAATACCTCTTTGGCAGTATCGGTGCTTTAATCTTGGCCGTTATTGTATTGTTGGCATGTTTGACAACCAGTATCGGTTTGATCACATCTTGTGCTAAATATTTCCAACGTGTATTCCCGGTTATCGGTTATAAATCCTATGCCGTAATTTTCACCGTTGTATCGTTCTTCATCGGTATGTATGGTTTGAAAACTATCATCGTAGCTGCCATTCCGGTATTGATGTTCTTATATCCGTTGACTATTGCCATCATCGCTTTGGCATTCTTGAATAACACATTCCAAGGTCGTCAATGTGTATATGTTTGGACTATCGGTTTGACCTGTGTAGCGGCCTTTGTCAGCGGTGCTGAAACAGCCGGTGTAAGCCTTGGTGCCTTCGGCGAATGGTTCGCTAATTATGTACCGTTCCATAACGTAGGTATGGGCTGGATTCCATTTACTGTGGTAGGTTTTGTGGTAGGCTTTATCAATAAAGCTTTAGTATCTAAATCGGCCGTAAATGGTGAAGAAAAAACTGCATAATCATTGAATAATGCATTAGTCATTGTTTAGAAATAACAACAAAAGGCAGTCCTTGGGGGGGCTGCCTTTTTTGTGTGCCGGTAACGTTTGCAAGAAAATTAGTCAGAGTCGCGTAGGGAATCTTCCGGTGGAATCGTTTTGGTTATCTTCCGGTGGAATCGTTTTGGTTATCTTTGTAAATAGTGTATAATAGTTAGGTAAAGCCTGGGTAATGTGCGGTTAAAAACTTGATAGTTTGTCATGTAATTTGTTTGATATGGAGTATCAAAGTGTTAATGGCCGGATCCGGGCAAGTAGCGTAAGTAGTATAGGAGGAATTTTGTGATTTCGTTGCGTAGGAAGCCGTTGGCTGATTTGACTGCAGCGGCGGCGGAGAAAAAATTAACCAAAGCATTGAGCGCTTTGGATGTTACCCTATTAGGTTTAGGCGTTATTATCGGGACGGGTATTTTCGTACTTACCGGTATCGGAGCTGCTAATTATGCGGGGCCGGGCCTCATGTTATCATTCGTATTGGCAGCTGTTACTTGTGCCTTTGTATGTTTGGCCTATGCGGAGCTGGTGGCCATGTTGCCGGTTTCGGGCAGTGCTTATACCTACACCTATGCGTCCTTGGGCGAATTCTTCGGCTGGTGGGTCGGCTGGGGCTTGGTCCTTGAATACTCGGTCGGAGCCAGTGCGGTAGCCGGCGGCTGGTCGGCGTACTTGGTGGGCATCTTGCATGCAGCGGGCATCGACTTGCCGAAGGCTTTAACGGCGGTTCCCTATGAAGGGGGCATTGTGAATTTGCCGGCCATGTTGGTGGTGCTGTTCGTTACAGGGCTCTTGGTTCTGGGGATTCGTGAAAGTGCGCGAGTTAATCGCATACTGGTTTTAATCAAAGTGGGTACGATTTTCTTGTTCCTTTTCTTGGCGGCCCCTCATGTGGACCCAATTAATTGGGAGCCGTTTTTACCATATGGTTGGCAAGGCGTCGCAGCCGGTACGGGCATTTTATTCTTTGCCTATCTCGGGGTTGACTCCATTGCGACGGCGGCGGAAGAAACAAAGAATCCTAAAGTGGATATGCCGGTGGGCATCATCGCGTCACTGCTTATCTGCACGGTTTTATATATTGCGGTCAGCATTGTCATGACCGGTGTGGTACCGTATCAACAGCTTGATACGGCGGCACCGGCGTCCTACGTACTTGAATATGTAGGCATGCGAGCCGGTTCGGCTATCGTCGGGACCGGTGCGCTTTGTGGTTTGTCCACGGTGCTCTTGGTTATGATCTATGCGCAGACCCGTGCTTTTTACGCCATGAGTCGTGACGGTTTGATTCCGCGCAGCTTATGCCGCATTCATAAAAAGTTTCACACGCCCCACATTATTACGATGATTGTAGGTGTGGTGGTTTCATTGATTGCGGGCTTCACGCCGATTCATATCGTAGCTGAGATGTGTTCGGCCGGTACCTTGTTTGCCTTCATGTGTTCGGCTCTCGGGGTTATGGTGTTACGTCGGGTATATCCGGATGTTAAACGCGATTTCCGTTGCCCTGCCGTGTATGTGGTAGCACCGCTCGCTATAATTTTCTGCCTCTTTGTATTCTCACAATTATCGGCTCATACTATAGAGCTCTTCGTGGGTTGGAGTGTTTTAGGCTTTTTGGTTTACATGGGCTACGGCCGCAAGCATAGCGTCTTGCTTAACGGTAACCGTGAGGCTACGGAGTCGCTTCAGGAGGCTCAATAATTTAATAAAAGCTTAGTTATGGTGCGCCATGAGTATGTATGCTCGTGGCGCATTTTTGTGTTGTTTATTAGATATGGATTTTTGTCTATTATTTTAAAAAAATTGAAAATTAGTACTTGCAATTTTAAAAATGAAGTGCTAATATAATGAACAACGATACAAGGTCAGTGGACAGTTGGTCGTTGGGATTTTCAGATATCGATTTAAGTTACGTGCCAAGGCACATAAAATACTGTGGAAAGGAGGACAATGTTATGTTAGGTTTAGTCGTGCTCATTATTAGCTTGCTCATTATTATTGACATTATTATCGTCATTAGCCGTGAACAAAACTTAACAGACATCGTCTTAAAAGTTTCCACAAATCATGGCCCTGAGCTCCCCTTGATGCAAGGGAAGGCAAGCTAATAAAGAGCTTGGGCCATAAACCGTATACTGTATTTCGTATATTTGTGAGAGACAAGAGAACATTTAGCCGGATATTTTTAAGACGATTCTTCGGAATCGTCTTTTTTTATTACTAACACGATATTTCAAGAAGATGCCAAAGATTGAATGGCAATTATGAAGTGACATCGTTAATTTTTATTAAGTACCAAGAGCTTAAACTACAGGCGAAGGCCTTGCAAGTTATTCGATTAGGAAAAGGAGCGAGAAACATGCGAAGTGATAATTTTTCAAAAGGGGTGGCAAGAGCACCACATCGGTCGTTACTAAAAGCGTTGGGTTTTGTGAATGAAGAAATCGGCAAACCGGTCATCGGTATCGCCAATTCGTTCAATGAAATCATCCCGGGCCATATGCACTTACGTAATTTGGTGCAGGCTGTGAAAGACGGGATTCGTGAAGCCGGTGGTATTCCCATGGAATTCAACACTATCGGGATTTGCGATGGCACGGCCATGAATCACATCGGCATGAAGTACTCGCTGGTGACACGGCAGATTGTAGCCGACTCGATTGAAGCGACGGCCATGGCTACACCGTTTGACGGGCTCGTGTTCATTCCGAACTGCGACAAGATCGTACCGGGCATGTTGATGGCGGCAGCCAGATTGAATCTGCCAAGTGTTTTCGTCAGCGGCGGAGCGATGCTCGCCGGGCGACATCAAGGCAAACGGGTAGGCCTCAGCGATGTATTCGAAGCGGTAGGCAAGGTAGAAGCGGGGCTCATGAGCGAGGCGGAATTAGCACAGCTCGAAGATACAGCTTGTCCGACTTGCGGCTCCTGCTCCGGGATGTACACGGCGAACACCATGAACTGCCTCACCGAAGCTTTGGGCATGGCTCTTCCGGGGAACGGTACGATACCGGCGGTATACTCGGAACGACTAAGATTGGCTAAGCGGGCAGGACTTCAAGTGATGGAGGTTTTGAAAGCGGATTTAAGACCACGGGATGTACTTACCAAAGATGCTTTTGAAAACGCCGTAGCCGTCGACATGGTGCTTGGCGGTTCGACGAACACGGCCTTACATTTACCGGCAGTAGCCCATGAGGCGGGTGTAAAACTAAGCTTGGATGATTTTAACCGACTCGCTGAAGTTACACCGCAGCTGGCAAAATTATCACCATCCGGTTCGTACTTCATTGAAGACTTGTATGCAGCGGGCGGCATTCCTGCCGTACTTCATCGTTTACAGGAAGCGGGCAAGTTACACGAAGATGCCAAATCCGTAACTTTGGTTACGCAAGGGGAACTTGCTAAAGTAGCTAAAGTGCTGGATGAAGATGTAGTTCATCCGTGGTCCAATCCGGTGTATGAAACCGGTGGTATCGCCGTTCTGAAAGGTAATTTGGCGCCGGACGGTTCGGTCGTTAAAGCCGGTGCGGTGGATCCGGAAATGTTGGTACACAGTGGTCCGGCCAGGGTATTTGATTCGGAAGAAGCGGCTTGCGAAGCCATTACATCGAATCAAATTAAGAAAGGCGATGTGGTGGTTATTCGCTACGCCGGACCGAAAGGTGGACCGGGGATGCCGGAAATGTTGACCCCAACATCCACGATTACCGGCATGGGCCTTGGTAAGGATGTGGCACTTATTACGGACGGACGCTTCTCGGGCGCTACCCGAGGCGCTTCCATCGGTCATATTTCACCGGAAGCGGCGGCCGGGGGGCCGTTGGCACTGGTGCAGGAGGGCGATGTGATTGACATCGATATTCCAAACCGCAGCTTGTCGGTGCGTTTGACGGAAGAAGAAATGGCAAAACGAAGAGCCAATCTAAAGCCTCATGATTCCGGTGCTACGGGTTACTTGAAAAAATATGCTACATTCGTATCGTCGGCAGCCGAAGGAGCTATTGAAAAATATTAAGCGTTTAATAACCGGGGAAGCTACTAAAAAGGCGCGTTAATCGGCAAGACCTGAGAGACCTGGCCGATTCAGAGAAAAGAAGAGAGAGAACATTTTATAAGGTGTGAGAAACCTTTTATATAGAGAAATTGAGAGAGTTTTGACTAAGACCTGAGAAACCTTAGCCATAGCGAGAAAAATCGAGAGAGAACATTAAATGAGGCGTGAGAAACCTTAATATAGAGAGAATTGAGCAAAAAGGATGGGTAGGATGTTAACACTGTATGATTTTATAGAAGTAAGAGAGCGTTTGCAGACGGTAACGGTCAAAACAAAGCTAATACACAGCACGGTATTTTCAGATGAATCGGGCAATGATGTGTATATTAAACCGGAGAATTTACAACGGACCGGCTCCTTCAAATTAAGAGGGGCGTACAACAAGATTGCTAAGCTTACGAAGGATGAAAAAGCGCGTGGCGTTATTGCTTCCTCCGCCGGCAATCACGCACAAGGCGTGGCGCTCGGGGCTCAACGATTGGGGACTAAAGCAGTTATCGTAATGCCGAAGCCAAGCCCGCTCATCAAGATTGAAGCAACTCGCCAATATGGTGCCGAAGTTGTGCTGGCCGGGGAAGTATATGATGAAGCCTATGCCGAAGCGGTTCGCTTGCAAGAGGAAAACGGCTATGTGTTTGTACATCCTTTCAATGATGAAGACGTCATCGAAGGTCAGGGGACAATTGCTTTGGAAGTGCTTGAAGAATTGCCGGATGCAGATATCTTGCTTGTGCCAATCGGTGGCGGCGGCTTAGTTGCAGGCGTAGCGGCAGCGGCCAAATTAAAAAATCCGTCCATTAAAGTAGTCGGTGTCGAACCGGAAGGTGCGGCCAGTGCGGTAGCTGCATTAAAAGCCGATAAAGCGGTGGTGCTTGACAGTGTCAGTACGATTGCTGATGGGGCGGCGGTTAAGCAAATCGGCGATGTGACCTTGAAGTATATTAAAGAGTATGTCGATGAAATCGTCACCGTATCCGATTACGAATTGATGGAAGCCTTCTTGTTGCTTGCGGAAAAACATAAAATTGTCGGTGAAAATGCAGGACTTTTATCCGTTGCGGGGTTAAAGAAACTGAAAGAAAAAGGCAAAAAGGTAGTATCTATATTAAGCGGCGGGAACATCGATGTATTGACTATCGCTTCCATGATTAATAAAGGTTTGGTATTGCGGGGCCGTATTTTTACCTTTTCCGTAAACTTACCGGATAAACCGGGCCAACTGGTAGCGGTATCGGAAATCCTGGCCGGTCAAAATGCCAATGTTATTAAATTGGAACATAATCAGTTCAAAAACTTGGATCGTTTCCACGAAGTAGAATTACAAGTAACGGTAGAAACTAACGGTGAAGAACATATTCGCCGCATTACCGAAGAGTTTGCTAAACAGGGCTACACAATTCGCCGTATTAATACGAGCGAAATAAACGAACGTTAACAGATTTAATTATTTTTAAAGAATCAGTTATGAAAAATTAGTTATACGAAACAATTAAAATAGGTTGCAGTAAATCAAAAAAGAATTATACAGTATTAAATAAAATCTGAGAAAACGTTCGAAGTGATGGCTTGCAAAGACAAGCAAACGATGAGAAAAAATTGAGAGAAATTTTTTAGAAATCTAAAAGAAAAAGTACTGTTTTGAGAAAACAGAGAGAGGATGTGAGCGAATGGGGGACGCCATGATAAACGGGGCGCGCATCGTATTGGAAACGCTTCATCGCATGGGAGTGACCGATTTTTTCGGGTATCCCGGCGGTGCCGTTATCCCGATTTACGATGAGATCTATAAATACCCGAAGCTGAACCATTATTTTGCCCGCCACGAACAAGGGGCGGCACATGAGGCCGATGGTTACGCCAGAGCTACCGGTAAATGCGGTGTGTGCCTCGCGACATCGGGACCGGGGGCGACTAATTTAGTGACCGGGCTCATGACGGCACATATGGATTCCGTGCCGGTGCTGGCTATTACAGGCCAGGTCGGTTGTGCTTTACTCGGTAAAGATGCGTTCCAAGAGTCCGACATTGTGGGGATTACGATGCCGATTACGAAAAATAATTACCTCGTAAAATCAATTTACGATTTGCCTCGCATCTTGCGCGAAGCCTATTATATAGCAACGACGGGGCGGCCGGGGCCGGTGCTCGTAGATATTCCGAAAGATGTTCAGCTAAAAGAGATTACGCGGGATGAATTCGATAAGCTTTATGAAGAGCCCTTCGCTCTCGAAGGCTATGAACCGAATTATAAAGGTCATCCTAAGCAGATAAAAAAAGCGGCCAAGGTCTTGAAAAATGCGAAACGCCCGTTGATTATTGCCGGCGCCGGTGTCTTAAAAGGCCGTGCTTCGGCGGAACTTTTTGAACTGGCTGCAAAAGCCCAAATTCCGGTGACAAATACATTGCTTGGTTTGGGATCATTTCCGGGGAACCATGAGTTATTCTTGGGGATGCTCGGCATGCACGGAACGGCAGCTGCAAACTTCGCTACTGATGAAGCTGATGTAGTATTGGCCGCAGGGATTCGCTTCGATGACCGTATCGCCGGTAATCCGGAAGCGTTTTGTAAAAACGCTACCATTATTCACATCGACATCGATCCGGCGGAAATTGAGAAAAACCGTAAGGTGGATGTGCCGATTGTAGGTGATGTAAAGCAGGTTTTACAGGCGTTGAATAAGGAGCTGAAGATCGGCGAAGACGAGGCTAAGGTGGCCGCCCATGAGGCTTGGCTCACACAGATTAAGGCTTGGCAAAAACAATATGCGTTGCGTTATAACAAGCAACCTGACGGTACTTTGCCACCGCAGCAAGTGTTAAAAACACTTAATGAATTGCTTCAAGGTGATGCGGTTATCGTCACCGATGTAGGGCAACATCAAATGTGGGCAGCTCAGTATTTTACCTATCGGAAACCGAACAGCATCGTTACATCTGGCGGCGCCGGTACGATGGGGTTTGGCTTACCGGCCGCCATCGGGGCGCAAGTGGGGATGCCAAAGAGCAAAGTAGTCCTTGTGGCAGGCGATGGTGGTTTTCAGATGACGGCTCATGAATTAATGATCATTAATCAGTATAAATTGCCGGTGAAAATCGTACTCCTTAATAATTCCTACTTGGGCATGGTACGGCAGTGGCAAGAGCTTTTTAACGATAAGCGTTATTCCTATGTAGACTTATCCTGTAATCCGGATTTTCAAACATTGGCGGCGGCGTATGGCGTACGCAGTGTGAAAATCGAAGGGGAAACAGATTTAAAATCAAAGTTAAAAGCAGCGCTTGATGCGGACGATGGCGTGCTCATCGAATGTGTCGTAGCGCGCGAAGAAAATGTGTATCCTATGATTCCGGCCGGTATGACGGTAGCGGATATGCGCGGTAAGGAAGGGGTGGCTGACGATGTCGAATGAGCATCAAATTCTGGTGATAACTAAAAACACATCCGGCATCGGCGCTCGCGTGCTGGCGCTTTTTAACCGGCGCGGCTATTCCGTGAAAAAAATGACCTCCGGCGTGACGGTTCAACCGGGCTATGCCCGTATGACCCTTACGGTGGATGCCGATTCGGATACACTGGATCAAATCCAAAAACAGATTTATAAAATTATCGACGTAGTTAAAGTGAAAGTATTCCCCAAGACCGATGTGGTACGACGTGAGCTGATGCTGATTAAAGTAAAGGCTGACGACCAGACCCGCTCACAAATCGTGCAGATTGCCAATATTTATCGCGGCAATGTGCTCGATGTGGCACCAACATCGCTCATCATTGAACTGACGGGGGATGAAGAAAAACTACGCGGCTTTATTGATATTATGAAACCCTACGGGGTGCTTGAAATGGCTAAAACGGGCGTGACGGCAATGAGCCGGGGCGAACGATTATAAGCGATAGATTAGGTTAGCCGGGAAGCTGGCAGAGAGAGAGGAACAATTATGGCAGGAACAATCTATGGAGCAACAGTTTATTATGATGCAGATTGCAATTTGGACGCATTAAAAGGTAAAAAAATCACCGTACTTGGTTACGGTTCACAAGGGCATGCCCATGCGCTTAATTTAAAAGAAAACGGCATGGATGTTACCGTAGGCCTTCGTGAAGGCTCTAAATCTTGGCAAGTAGCCGAAAAAGACGGGTTACCGGTTAAAGTGACGGCTGATGCGGTAAAAGACGCTGACGTAGTTATGGTGCTTATTCCTGATGAATTGCAGGCGGAAACCTATAAAAAAGACGTAGAACCGAATCTTAAAAAAGGTGCCTATCTCGGCTTTGCTCACGGTTTTAACGTTCATTTCAAAAAAATCGTACCACCGGCTGATGTGAATGTATTTATGGTAGCCCCTAAAGGACCGGGCCATCTCGTTCGTCGTACCTTCCAAGAAGGCAGCGGTGTACCGAGCCTTTATGCGGTAGAAAAAGATCCGTCCGGTGATACTAAAGAATTGGCTTTGGCGTGGGCGGCCGGTATCGGCGCCGGTCGTGCGGGCATCTTGGGCACAACCTTCCGCGAAGAAACAGAAACCGATTTGTTCGGTGAACAAGCCGTTCTTTGCGGCGGTATCTGCGAATTGATGCAAGCCGGTTTTGAAACCTTGACGAAAGCTGGTTACCATCCGGTTAACGCTTATTTTGAATGCGTTCACGAAATGAAACTTATCGTAGACCTCATCTACGAAGGTGGTTTCCATACTATGCGTAATTCCATTTCCAACACCGCCGAATACGGTGACTATGCAACCGGTACCAAATTAATCACCGCTGAAACACGTAAAAAGATGGAAGAAATCTTGAAAGATATTCAATCCGGTGCGTTTGCCGATGAATTCTTGGCCGATTATAATGACGGCTTCAAGAAATTGTATGCTCGTCGTGAAAAAGCGGCTAATCATGAATCTGAAAAAGTGGGCGCCGAACTTCGCGGCTTGATGAGCTGGATTAAAAAATAAGAATTAAGAATTTAATACTCCTTTAGAGCATATAAAATCCTATGAAAGCAATTTGCGTTCCATTTCGTTTGGAACGCAAATTGCTTTTTTGTTTCAAAAATGAAACGCAAGATGGAACGAAATGTAAAAATACGTTCTAAAATAGAACGAAAAATGGAATGAAAAAATTTGCGTTCTATTTTTCGTTCCATTATAATAGGGAATATAAAGTGGGGTGAATGTATGAAGGAGTCAAAAATATTAGAATATAAAGAAAATACTAATAATAATTTTTTGAAAACGGTTAGTGCCTATGCTAATTTTGGCGATGGGAAAATTATTTTTGGTATTGCCGATGATGGGACTGTTAAGGGTCTCTCTGATTTAAATGGAGATTGTCTGGCTATTGAAAACAAAATAAATGATAGTATTTTACCAAAGCCGGATTTTGAATTGATTGTAAATGAAAAAAATAGAACGATTGAATTATTAGTTAAAGAAGGTGAATATAAACCATATTTATACAATGGTACGGCCTATCGACGTAGTGATACATCTACGGTTAAAGTTGATCAAGTAGAATTGAAACGATTAGTATTAGCCGGAAAAAACATGGAGTTTGAAGATTTACCTTCCTTGGATCAAGACTTAAAGTTTACTTTGCTTGAAAAATTAGTAAAAGAACGATTAAATATTGAAGAGTTTACAACGGATATACTGAGAACGTTGGGCTTTTATACCAAAAAACATGAACTCAATAATGCGGCGGCTATTGTAGCTGATGAAAATCCGTTTTATGGAACGGATATAGTTAAATTTGGCGTAGATATTAATCAAATTTTAAGTCGCCGTACAATAGATAAACAATCGATTTTTAAGCAATATGAAGAAGCGATTGAGTTTTATAAGTTATACTACCGCTATGAAGAAGTTAGAGGCGTAGAGCGGACAGTAGTAGAAAAAATTCCGGAAACCGCTTTTCGTGAGGTCATGGCTAATGCATTGGTACATCGTACTTGGGATATAAATATACATGTTAGAGTAGCTATGTTTGAGGATCGGATTGAAATATCATCACCGGGCGGCTTACCTAATGGCTTGAGCAAGGAAGAATATTTAGAAGGCTATATTTCAAGTTTAAGAAACCCGATTTTGGGAAGTTTATTTTATAGGTTACATTTAATTGAAAGATTGGGAACCGGTATTCGTCGTATTAAAGAAGCTTATAAAGGAAAAGCAATACAACCCCAATTTATCGTTATGGACAACACAATTACGGTTGTGTTGCCGGTAGTAACTGATAGGGAAAGATTAACTGATGATGAAAGGGTTGTATTATCTGCATTTAACGAAAATAGAGAACTAACAACAGCAGAAGTAGTTGAACATTTAGGATATAAGCGTGGTAAAGTAATTCGATTACTTAATTCGTTAATAGAAAAACAATATATTACTAAAATAGGATTGGGGCGAGCTACTCGTTATAAGAGATAAACCGTAGTGAAATAAGTTTAAAAGTATTTATTTTCGCCCTCATATGTTACAATAAAAAAAGCGAAACAATGAGTTTTATTCTTAATCACAACTTATGGGAGGTCGTATGCACGAAATCGTAGTAGGTGGCTTATATCGCCACTTCAAAGGCATGTATTATTACGTAAAAGACATCGCCGTTCATTCGGAAACGGGGGAACCTTTCGTTGTGTATCAGCAGTTATATGGTGAACGTAAGACGTACATTCGTCCGTTGTCTATGTTTGCCAGTCCGGTAGACCATGAAAAATATCCTGATGTAACACAGAAAGAACGGTTTAAACTGATGTCGGGCCGTGACAAAGCATAAAAACACATTTAACTGTATAATTATATGAAATATTAATGTGATGGGAGGCATTGATGAAAAAGAAATTCTTCTTTTTTGACGTTGATAACACGCTGGCTGTTTGGCCGGATGGCATTATTCCAAAAAGTGCTCAAATGACGCTCGATACGTTAAAGGCGAACGGTCATCGCGTAGCCTTGGCGACGGGGCGCTTGCAAATCGATGCGAAACGCTTTGCCGATATGGCGAATGTGCATGACTTTGTGGCTGATGGCGGTAAGAGTGTGACCGTTAATAATGAGATATTATTTATGGAAGGCTTGGATAGAGAAGCGTGCCTTAACTACTTGGCACAACTGGACAGGTTGGGGCTTCACTGGGCCGTAACCGATGTGAATGAATTGGTCCGAGTTACACCGTATGAAGAAGTGCTTAACTGGCATCCGGTTTGGGATGTATGCACGACCAAATACGATCCGAATTTTGACTATCGTAAGGTAGAACATTTTTACAAAATTTATGCCTACATGACACCGGAACAGGAAGCTGCCACCGGCGTCGTTCATATGTCGAATGACATCATTCGCTATGGCAATGATTGTATCTTGTTTGAACCTATGGTTAAAGGGGAAGGCGTGCGTCGCATGATTGCCCATTACGGCATGGAACCGGCCGATGTGGTAGTGTTCGGCGACGGCTATAATGATTTGTCCATGTTTAATCCGGAATGGCTTAACATCGCCATGGGGAATGCCCGTGAAGAGCTTAAAGCGGCGGCTGATTATATTACGGCCGATTGTAATAATGACGGCATTTACGAAGCTTGTAAAAATTTCGGTTGGATTTAAGTTGTTGCTCTGTTGATGCCCATAGGGCCGCGCTTCACAAATGAAAATCGAAGAATTTAAAAATTCCTCTAGCCTAATTTAATACTCTGTGCTATAATGAAATGTCGAAAGTACCGCTCATATTGTTTGTGAGCGGTTTTTCATATATTGGAGGTACAGATGAAGCTGACGTATTTTTATACAAATTGGCGACGTTTGTGCTCGGTTGGTTTGTTGGGGATGACCATGCTCGTAACCGCCGCTTGCGGTACGGCTGCAGGCAGCTCGGCCGACCAAAATACAGCACAGAACAGCCAGACCGGTACCTTGCAAGCACCGACGCTTGATAACACGCCGGTCAAAGATCATTATGCCGTGTTTAACACTACGGAAGGCACGTTTAAAGTTCGTTTATACGGCACTAAAACACCGATTACGGTTAAAAACTTCGACTACTTGGTAAAACAAGGTTATTATAACGATTTAACATTCCATCGCGTTATTGACGGATTCATGATTCAAGGCGGCGATGACGGTAAAGGTGGTCCGGGGTATACTATTCCGGATGAATTTGTAAATGATTTACATTTTAACAAAATGGGCCTTTTGGCCATGGCCAACCGCGGGCCGAATACAGGTGGGGCACAGTTCTTTATCACCTTGGGGCCTACGCCGTGGCTCGATAATAAGCATACCATTTTCGGCGTTGTTACGCAGGGCATGGATGTAGTCGCTAAAATCGGCAAAGTACAGACCGATAAAAATGACAAGCCGTTGGCGCCGGTTGTGATCAAGTCTATTACTTTGGAGCCGATTACGGACACTCAAGGTAGTAGCAAATAGAGTAATTATTAGCTGTAAATAGAGCAATTATTAGCTGTAAATAGAACAATAATAAAGATATTAAAGTAGTGCAAACTGTATGAGGGGAGGCAGTTATGAGTCAATTTTACACATACATGGTAGAATGCGCGGACGGATCGTTGTATACGGGCTGGACGGTTGATTTGAAGCAACGTGTGGCGGCTCATAACGGCGAAATTCCGGGCGGCGCCAAATATACCAGAACACGCCGGCCGGTGAGCCTCGTGTGGTTTACCGCCTTTGAGCGCAAACAGGATGCGCAGTCCATGGAATACCAGGTAAAACGCATGCCGAGGGACCAAAAAAGAGCCTTGGTGGCGGCTTTTAAAAAGGCGAATCCTACGGTAATTGAGGACATTCTTCAAGGCGTTTAAGCGAAGAATTTTCTTAAAATAAAGCTCTTTCTATGGTATAATTAACTGATGTATAGTTTAATAAAATTTTTGATAACAAACTGATGTGTCAAAAGTGGAAAGGAGGACTTCGATGAAGCGCGTTTTAGTTGGTGTAAAGAGTATTCAACGGGATGCGGACGGGCATGATACAGTCATTGAAATGGTTTCTCCCGGTGAATATCACGAAAAAAATGATACAAAATATATTATGTATAATGAAACCGAATTATCCGGAATGGAAGGCTCCCATACAACGATTAAGTTAAAGCCTCGTTCCATTGTATTAATTCGCAATGGCAAAGTGTCTGTGCGACATGAGTATGTGCTCGGCGAGACACGGCAATCAGTGTATGAAACTCCCTTCGGTGAGCTTCACATGGCGTTTAAAACTCATGAATTGGAGTCTGACTTAGAGGACGGCATTGGTAAAATACACTTAGGCTACGACATTTCGGTCAGTGGCGAATGGCAATATTATAATCAATTAGATATCGTATTACAGGAGGATTTAGAGTATGGAACTAAAGGACAAGCTCAAGCAAGGAATTGAGGCGGCAGTAGCAAAAGCATTAGCTGACGGCGCATTACCGGAAGGAACGTACCCTGAAGTAGTTTTGGAAGTACCGCCACAGAAAGAATTCGGCGATTTTTCTACGAATATTGCCATGCAATCGGCCCGTGTAGCCCGCATGAATCCGGCAGCTATTGCGGATATCATCATTGCCAATATGGACTATGATTGGCTTGAAAAAGCTGAAAAAGCCGGTGCCGGTTTTATCAATTTCTTTGTGAAAACAGACGCTGTTTACGATACGTTGAAATCCGTGTTGGAACAAGGCGTTTGCTATGGTGCTCAAGCTACTCGTGATGAAGATACGATTCAGGTTGAATATGTAAGTGCCAATCCGACGGGCCCACTTCATGTAGGCCACGGTCGCGGTGCCGCGTACGGCAGTGCGCTTGTTAACTTATTGCGTGCCGCCGGTTACAAGGTAGAATCGGAATACTACATTAATGACGCCGGTAATCAGATTGATAACTTGGCGAAATCCATTGATGCTCGCTATATGGAACTTCTCGATATGAAGAGTGAATTCCCTGAAAACGGCTATCATGGCCAGGATATCATTGATACGGCACAGAGTATCATCAACTGGGGTGGCGATTTCTTTGCCGTATTGAGTGAAGAAGAACGTTTGCCGTTCTTTAAAGAATTCGGTTTGACTGAAAAGCTTAATGCCTTGCGTGTAAGCCTTCGCAATTTCAATGTGGACTTTGATCACTGGTTCAGCGAACGATCCTTGCATAGAAGCGGTGAAGTAACCAAAGCTATTCAATTCTTAAAAGACACCGGCGATGTGTATGAAAAAGACGGTGCTTTGTGGTTTGCGTCCACGCGCTACGGCGACGACAAAGACCGCGTAGTTATCCGCGAAAACGGTGAACCTACGTACTTGGCATCGGATATTGCGTACCATCGCAATAAATTTGAACGCGGTTTTAAAAAGATGATTAATATCTGGGGCGCCGACCATCACGGTTATGTGACGCGCGTTAAAGCGTCCATGCAGGCCCTCGGCTATAATCCGGACCGCTTGGAAATTTTGTTATTACAAATGGTGGCCTTATATCGTGACGGCGAACTTGTAAAAATGTCGAAACGTACCGGCCAATCCGTAACCTTGGATGAATTGATTGAAGAAGTAGGCGTAGATGCGGCGCGCTATTTCTTCCTCATGCGTTCCTTGGACAGCCAATTGGATTTTGATATCAACTTGGCAGCCTCAAAGAGCAATGATAACCCGGTATACTACATCCAGTATGCGCATGCACGTATTCACAGCATTTTTAATCAGGTGAATGAAGCGGGCATCAAATACGGCGATTGGGCCGGCGTAAAATTTGATACCTTAACGAGCGAATTGGAACTCGATATTATTAAAAAACTAGGCGCTTACCCTGAAGAAATTCGTGAGGCTGCCGAACATCGTGCGCCACATCGTATTGCTCGTTACTTATACGAATTGGCCGGCATGTTCCATTCGTTCTACAAACAAGGTCGTATTATGGGCGTAGACAGCGATTTACAACAGGCGCGTTTAGGCCTTATCACGGCGATTGCCGATGTATTGCGTAACGGCCTCGGTATTTTAGGTATTTCCGCACCGGAAAAAATGTAAGATTTTTTAAAACTGTCGCAGCGTGCGATAGTGTGTAGATACATTCATAGCTTTGGGAGGAATCATGGCAACAAAGTATATTTTCGTAACAGGTGGGGTTGTTTCGTCGTTAGGTAAGGGTATTACTGCAGCATCCTTAGGCCGTTTGCTTAAGAACCGCGGTATGAATGTAACCATTCAGAAATTTGACCCGTACATCAATATCGACCCTGGTACAATGAGTCCGTATCAACACGGTGAAGTGTTCGTTACCGATGACGGCGCTGAAACAGACCTTGATCTTGGTCACTATGAACGTTTTATCGATATCAACCTCGGTAAACGCTCGAATGTAACGGCCGGTAAAGTATATTGGTCCGTTATTAACAAAGAACGTAAAGGTGATTATTTAGGCGGTACCGTTCAGGTTATCCCTCATATTACGAATGAAATCAAACAAAACGTATATCGCGTAGGTAAAGAAGATAACGCGGACGTAGTTATTACGGAAATCGGTGGTACGGTAGGTGATATTGAAAGCTTACCGTTCCTCGAAGCCATTCGTCAGGTTAAAAAAGAAGTAGGTCGTAACGACGTGCTCTACATTCACGTAACCTTGGTGCCATACATCAGTGCAGCGGGCGAGTTAAAAACTAAACCGACTCAGCACAGCGTAAAAGAATTGCGCAGTATCGGTATTCAACCGGATATCATCGTTTGCCGTACGGAAAAACACATTTCCGACGAAATGAAAGATAAATTGGCTTTATTCTGTGACATCGATCCGGAAGCCGTTATTGAAAACCGCACTTGTAACACGATTTATGAAGTGCCTTTGATGATGCAGGAAGAAGGCCTTGATGACATCGTTGTTAAAAAATTACAATTACCTGATAAGCCGGCCGATATGGTAGCTTGGAAAGAAATGGTAGATAAAATTCTTCATCCTAACAAAGAAATCACCGTGGCCTTGGTTGGTAAATATGTAGCCCTTCACGATGCGTATCTCAGCGTAGCTGAAGCCTTGACTCATGCCGGTATCGCAACGGATACAAAGGTTAATATTAAATGGATTGATGCGGAAGAATTGGAAGAAAACGCATGCAATGTGGCTAAGTTATATGAAGATGTTGACGGTATTGTAGTACCGGGCGGCTTCGGTTATCGCGGGGTAGAAGGTAAGATTCGCACTATCCAATATGCTCGTGAAAACAAAGTCCCTTACCTCGGCTTGTGCCTCGGCATGCAGTCTGCGGTAATGGAATTTGCTCGTAACGTAGCCGGCCTTGAAGCTGCTAACTCTACCGAATTCGACGAAGACTGCATGAACCCTGTAATCGACTTGATGCCGGATCAGGTAGATGTAGATCAAAAAGGCGGTACTATGCGTCTTGGTATCTATCCATGTAAGACTGTAGAAGGCACCAAAGTGCGTGAAGCTTATGGCGAAGACCTCATTTACGAACGTCATCGTCATCGTTATGAATTCAACAATGCATTCCGTCAGGAATTAACGGAAAAAGGCCTCGTAATCAGTGGTACATCCCCTGATAACCGTTTAGTTGAATGTGTGGAACTCAAAGATCATCCTTGGTTCGTAGGTGTTCAGTTCCATCCGGAATTGAAATCCCGTCCTACTAAAGCACATCCGTTATTCAAAGGCTTTGTTGATGCTATTTTGAAAATTAAAGGAATGTAATAGTGAGTAAAACTGTACGTACAGCTCGTTATCAACAAATTGCAGCCGATGTGGCCGGTAAAATTGTATCCGGCGGGTATAAGGAAGGAGAGCGTATTTTTGCGCGCTCCGCTCTATCGGTTCACTACGGTGTGTCGCCCGAAACTTCGCGCCGTGCCATCGCTTTGCTGGCAGATTTAGGCATTGTCGAAGTGACTAAAGGGAGTGGCTGTACAGTTTTATCTAAAGAGAAAGCCGAACAATTCCGCATGCAATTTAGCGATTTTGATTCGGTGGACTCTTTGCGACGCGAGCTGACTCAGCAAATTGAGAATCAAACAAAATCCCTGCAGGGATTAAAAGAAACGATACAAAAATTAACTGATTCGGTGGGGCATTACCAATATAAAAATCCTTTGCAACCTATGAAAATGTCCATTACGGAGGACTGTCGTTATTTAGGACAGTCCATAGGATCCATTCAATTATGGCAACATACCGGTGTTACCATTGTGGCGATTGAAAATCAAGATAAGACTATGATTATATCGCCGGGACCGTATGCTACCTTTACGGCGGGCGAAGAAATCTATTTTATCGGCCCCGCTGACAGCTGGTTGCGATTGGAACGCTTTTTGTATAATACCGATGAAAATGAGGCTTAACAGTCTGTGGCAGATAATCGGTAACGTTTTAAGGTTAACTAAAGGTTGACTATATAATTTAATAATTTTATTTACAATATAACGCAATAAGCGCCTGACATGAGTCGGGCGCTTTTTTGTATTATATAGGACATTATGACATAAAGTAATATATACTATACTATATTTATAAAAGTCGATATTTGACTAAAGTAACAACTTGATGTTAGAATTGAGTTGTTACTTTAGGGAGGTATTGAATGATAGAAATTAAAAACGTAAAGAAACGATATGGCAAAAAAGAAGTATTACATGATATTAGTTTGACTATTCCCGATGGTGAAATTGTTTCGCTCATCGGCGGTAGTGGTTGTGGTAAATCCACATTGCTTAAAATGATTAATCGCTTGATTCCTATTACAGGTGGCGATATTTATGTAAATGGTAAAAATATTCATGATATGGAACCTGTAACCTTGCGTCGTAAGATTGGTTATGTTATCCAACAAACGGGTTTATTCCCGCATATGACAATTCGTAAAAATTTAGAATTAGTTATGGATCTTCATAAGATGCCGCAAGAAGGTCGGGCTGAGAAGATTAATGAAATGATGGACCTCGTTGATTTATCCTGTGATTTATTGAATCGTTATCCCATCGAATTATCCGGTGGTCAGCAGCAACGTGTCGGCGTAGCACGAGCGCTTATTGTCGATTCGGATGTTATTTTGATGGATGAACCTTTCTCTGCGATTGACCCTATTACGCGTGTGTCCTTGCAGGATGAGCTTCGCAGTTTACAAGAAACATTAAAGAAAACGATTGTTTTCGTAACCCATGATATGGATGAAGCCATTAAAATCTCGGATCGTATTTGTTTAATGCGTGAAGGTCATGTAGAACAATACGATACGCCGGAACAAATTTTACGGAATCCCGCTACGGAATATGTAGAAAGCTTTATTGGTAAAAATCGTATTTGGAACTCGCCGGAGTTCATCAAAGCGGAAGACATCATGATTGATGCCACCAATATCGCCTATCCGACGGACAGTTTATTCCGTTGTATGAAAAAAATTAAAGATATCCCTCAAGATTTCCTTATTATTGTAGACCGCGGCACGCGTCGTTTTAGAGGCTTAGTTAATGCCCGTATGATTCGTGAGCAAATAAGTTTACAAGGACCTGTCAGTGAAATTATGGCCCAGCCGAAGAAATTGGCTCATGTGGGGGATTCCTTATTAGATGTGGTAGAAACAATTCAGACCTTGCACCGTCCGTATATGATTGTACTGGATGATTCTGAACGCCTGGCGGGGGTCATTACACAAAGTAGTTTAATTACCACCTTAGGAAGTCAGTATGTAGATGATGCGGAGGTAATATAATTGGGTATATTTAGTTATATGTTTGAAAATATAGATCAGATTATGCGTCTTTTGTTAGAGCATATCCAGCTAACTGCCATTGCGGTGGGGTTAGCTATTCTGGTGGGCTTGCCGCTGGGGATTTTAATCAGCTACGTAAAGCCTTTAAATAAGCCGGTCATGGGGGCTACTAACTTAATTCAAGCGGTTCCCAGCATGGCCTTATTGGGTTTTGCCATTCCACTCTTAGGGATTGGTACCTTGCCGTCGGTCATTGTGGTGTTTTTGTATTCCCTCTTGCCGATTGTCAAAAATACCTATATCGGCATCAGTCAGATTTCGCCGGGCACCATTGAGGCGGCTCGCGGGATTGGCTTAACACGTCAACAAATTTTATGGAAGGTACAGTTACCGTTAACATTGCCTATGTTAATGGCGGGTGTACGAATTTCAGCCGTTACGGCCGTAGGCCTTATGACAATTGCCGCCTTTATCGGCGCCGGTGGTTTGGGCTTTTTAGTTTTTAGCGGCATCAGTTCCGTTAATAACGGTATGATTTTGGCCGGCGCGATTCCTGCCTGTATATTGGCCTTGGCCATTGACTGGGTGCTGTCTCAAGTGGAGTCATTGGTAACACCGGTCAGTTTGCAGCCTGAGTTGTTGAAAACTCGCTCGACCCTTACGGCTAAACGACGTCGCCAGAAATGGAGTGTCGGCGTCGTAGTAGCCTTACTGGTATTTATGTTTGGGCAGAATGTATATGCCAATTTAGTTAAAGATCCTAATACGATTCGTATCGGGAGTAAGCAGTTTACCGAACAGTTAGTGTTGGGTAATATGCTGGGTGAAATGATTGAAAAAAATACAAATATTAAGATAGAAAGTCACTTAGGTGCCGGCGGCACCCAGGTGCTGTTTAGTGCCATGGAAAAAGGCGATTTAGATGCGTATATTGATTATACCGGTACGGCCTATGTGGATATTTTAAAACATGATCCCATAAGCGATGAGCAGGAAGTATACGATACAACGAAAGAGGAATTGGCGAAGAAGTATGATGTTGCCTTGTTGGCGGCGGCTCCTTTCAGCAATACCTATACCTTGGCGGTAGATCCTGCTGTGGCACAGGCGTATAATTTGCATACCATGAGTGATTTAAGTCAGGTTGCCTCCTCTTTGAAGGCCGGTACTACCCTTGAGTTTTTGAATCGTCAGGATGGTTTACGCGGCGTTCAAAATGAGTATGGTTTTACTTTTAAAGATGCTAAAGGCATTGACGGGGCCACGCGCTATGTGGCGTTGTCAAGCGGTGATGTACAGGTAGTGGATGCCTTTTCTACAGATGGGTTATTAAAGAAATATAATCTGACTGTTTTGGCTGATGATAAAGGATTCTTTCCGCCGTATTACGGTGTACCGTTGGTTCGCCAAGAAACCATAGAAGAACATCCTGAATTACAAGATGTTATTAATCGTATGATGGCAACCTTAGACACGGACACAATGCGTGAGTTAAATTATCAAGTAGACGTGGAGCATAAGAGTCCTAAAGAAGTAGCTCATGACTTTTTGGTAGCTAAGGGCTTAGTAAAATAAATAACTGATATATGAGGCTTTATAAACCGATTTAATGATTGCGGGGACATAAGGTGTATAAAACTGAATAATGTAAGAGGTAAAGCGGTATAGTGGTATTACTATATCGCTTTATTTTTAGATTGCAAAAATGTATCGCCTTTTTTCATAAATTGCATAACTGAAACTCGATTTCGTATTGATTTTTTTCGTTGCGTGGTGTATGATAATTATGTAATCGATATAGATTATCCGTTATTAATAACTATCAATTAGCGACATTGTATATTCAAAATAGAGAGCACTGTATATTTGTTCTAATAGCAAGTTAGGTTGCTTTTTACTGTTTGGTAATAATGCAGCTCATGATAGTTTTTAAAGTATAGTAAGTTTATTAAACACAAGGAGTGACTCACAAATGGCAATTATCGGCAAAGAATTACCTGATTTTTCCTTACAGGGTTTCCGCAATCCGGACGTAGTAACAGTAACTAAAGCAGATGTAGTTGGCAAATGGAGCGTATTCGTATTCTATCCGGCCGATTTCACATTTGTTTGCCCTACCGAATTGGAAGATTTACAGTCCCATTATGCAGAATTGCAGGAAATGGGCGTAGAAGTATTCTCCGTATCCGTTGACTCCGAATTCGTACATAAAGCATGGGCTGATGCGTCTCCAAACATCGCAAAAATTCAGTACACTATGTTAGCTGATCAGAAACATGAACTGGCTGACTTCTTCGAAACTTTCTCCGAAGAAGAAGGTCGTGCATACCGCGGTTCTTTCGTAGTAAATCCGGAAGGCAAAGTAGAAACTGCTGAAATCCACAACATGGGTATCGGTCGTTCTGCCGATGAATTGGTTCGTAAAGTGCAGGCAGCTCAATTCGTAGCTAAACATGGTGACCAGGTTTGTCCGGCTAAATGGAAACCGGGTGCAGATACTTTAAAACCGGGTCTTGACCTTGTAGGTAAATTATAAGATTCAACTATTCGGTTAACCCTTTTTAACCGGTTAATAAATGAACAGCAAGTCCCTCCCTACAGAAGGTTGTTCATTGACATATTTAGGAGATCCCTTTTCCTAAAATCAGCGGCGCGAGCTTGTCTCGGCCGCTGATTTTTTTGTTTGAACACATTTGATTTTATGTGAATGTTGAATGAAAAAATGATGATTCGAATCTGATTTGTTTTGAAAAAATTTGGGTATTTATTCATTTTTTTGTGGCTATATTCAACTTTAGTCAATGAGTTTTACCGAAATTGTGTTCGGAAAAGCAGAATTCAAGATAATTGTGGCGAATGTATAATGAAAGACTACTTTTGTATATTGTTGCAAAGTCGTTTTTGTCAAGGCTAAGAGCAGTAAAACCTCATAAAAATGCAGTAAAATTGATTGACTTTCATATGCTAACTTATTCAAAATAATTAATAATTATGAATTAACAAACCGTGAAAACCTTTGTCGAATAAGTGTTTGTAAGTTAGTGCTTTTTTTTCATATATTTATCGAAAACTTGAAACATTGAAATTATTAGATTTATCTTGCGTTTTAGTATATAATATATTACATAGAATAAGGCGAAAGGGTAATGGCTAAGGTTAAAAAAAGGAGTATTGGGCATGGAAGTATCATACGAAAGATTGGCAACGATTTTTAAAGCATTGAGTGATGAAACTAGATTGCATATCATTGACATGTTGTCATGTAATGAGTTATGTGCTTGTGACATTTTGGCAAGCTTCAATTTGTCGCAGTCTACGTTGAGCTATCACATGAAAATTTTGATTGATGCAGGTGTTGTTAACTCGCAGCGTAACGGGTTATGGACACGCTATTCAATCAACGAAGAAACTTTTGATGAGTTAGTTAAGATCTTACCTGATTTGTACAAAACCAAAGATGAATGTATTTGCGCTCAGATTAAATATTGTCGCTTAGAAGATAAACCTGAATAAGAAACAACAGGAGTTAATATGAGACGCTGGATTATGCACGTGGATATGGATGCTTTTTATGCATCAGTTGAACAACGCGATAATCCCGAGTATAGAGGCCGCCCGGTTATCGTTGGCGGCCTTTCTTCGCGTGGTGTGGTATCTACCGCGTCGTACGAAGCTCGTAAATTAGGTGTTCATTCGGCCATGAGTATGGCCAAGGCCCGTGAGCTTTGTCCGGACGGTATTTATTTATGGCCCCGGTTCGAAGTGTACCATGCTGTTTCAGAGCAGGTCCATGCTATTATGGAACGCTATTCACCCTATATTGAGCCGTTATCGCTAGATGAAGCTTTTTTGGATATAACGGGCCTCCATAATCGTTTTGACGGCCCTTATGCGGTCGGTAAGGCTATTAAAAAGGATATATTAGATGCGACCGGCCTTATAGCTTCGGTTGGTCTCGCACCGAATAAGTATTTGGCAAAACTGGCTTCGGATATTAGAAAGCCCGATGGCTTGGTGGTAATACCTTATGGACAGGAAGCTAAATTTATTGCCAATCTGCCGGTTAAACGCTTGTGGGGCGTAGGCAAACAAACGGAAAAACGTCTACATGAAGCGGGTTTTTATAAAATCGGTCAAATTGCGGCGCTAGGGGATGAGTCGAAATTGCGCCCCGTAGCGGGCAATCAGGCTAAACGGCTCTACGATTTGTCCCGAGGCATTGATGACCGGCCGATAGAATATGATCGCATGATTCATTCCATCGGCAATGAATTGACGTATGAAACAGATTTGACCGATGAAGCTGTCATTGACCGCGAATGGCACTATTTTGCCCATAAAGTGGCGAAACGTTTGCGGCAGCAAGGTTTGAAAGGACATACCGTTTCCATTAAGGTCCGTTTTAACGATTTTAAGACTATAAGTCGTCAAAAACGCATAGATATGCCTACTGACAATGAAGAAACACTATACCGTATAGGATTGATGTTGTATAATAAACTAAACATTGATAAACCGATTCGCCTTTTAGGGCTTACGGTCAGCGATTTTGCCGATGAATGGGGGCAGACATCTTTATTTGAGAGTGAAGTGTCACAGGATGAATTGGCAAAGACTGTAGATGACCTCGAAGAAAAATTCGGTGAAGGTATTGTTATGAAAGGGGCCCTTTGGGAACGCTTGGCCCACCAAAAGAGAGAGGAAGAGAATAACGATGAAACACTTTAAATTGAAGTATGGCAACGGCGAGGTTGAATTTGATTTACCCACTCAAGAAGTAGTAGATGTTGTGGAAGGGGCGGACTATCCCGCTATTGAAGATATTCCGGCAGCGCTTCTTGAAGCTTTGGATAATCCAATCGGCACGGCGCCGCTAAAAGATATTGTGCAGCATGATGAAACGGTATGTATCGTTGTATCCGACATTACACGCGCCTGGATTCGCTATGATGCTTACTTACCTACTTTGCTTAATTATTTGAACGAAGCAGGTGTGCCGGATGAAAAGATTTTCCTTTTAATCGCTTATGGTGCTCATCGTCTTCAATCGGAAGCGGAATCTCGTTCCGAGTTTGGTGACGAAGTCGTTAATCGCGTTCGTATTGAACACAGTAGCGGTATCAATCCGGACAGTCATTTCCGTCATATCGGCGAAACATCTCATGGTGTACCGATTGAAGTGAATGAACTCGCTTTAGATGCGGATCGTCTCATTTTGACGGGCGGTATCGTATACCACTTGATTGCCGGTTTTGGCGGCGGTCGTAAGGCCATTTTACCGGGTATTTCATCCTATCAGACGATTCAAAAAAACCACAATCTTTGCTTGTCGGAAGAGATTGGTGGCGGTACGAAACCTGAAATCGTAAGCGGTAATATTACGAATAATATTATGCATGACGATCAGATGCAACATGGTCGTGCCGTAGAAGCGGATTTCCTCATTAATTCCGTAGCGAATACGGAAGGTAAATTAGCGAAATTCGTGGCCGGTCATTGGGAAGATGCATGGCTGGAAGGCACGAAATTAGTTAAACAGATTTACGGGGTACCGGTTAATGAATTGGCTGACTGCGTTATCGCTTCGGCGGGCGGTTATCCGAAAGATATTAACTTGTATCAAGGTGTTAAAACCCAGGTTAATGCAGTGCTTGCATGTAAGCCGGGTGGCGTGGTTATTTTGCTTATGGAATTGCCGGATATTCACGAACCGGAAGAATTCCTCGGTTGGTTTGATACCCGCGATTTGAAAGAACGTGAAATTAAATTGCGTAATGGCTTTACCGTACCGGGCTTTATTGCGTTCCATTTAGGCGAAGATTTTCAGAAATATCGCCATATCTTGGTGACGAAACCGGAAAATAAAGCAATTTGTGACCGCGTGGGCATCGATGTAGTAACATCCATCGATGAAGCCATTGAGCTTGCGAACAAATTAATCGGTCGCGATGATTACACCGTAACGGTTATGCCACTCGCCAGCAACACGGTGCCTTTATTGAATAAATAATTCCTGCAAAGGATTACTTTAATAGCGAATTAGGTTATGGCTTAACTGTTTAGATTGGTATTTTTAAGAAATTTGTTTTAAGATAGAGATAGATTCACCGAATCCGGGTGTGTAGGGATGGCTAAAAAGCCAGCACTCGATGATATAGATTTGCTTTTTACTGTTTTTAGCTTAATGTTTATTACCGAAGGTATAGGAAGATGGGAGCTGGAAGTATGCATAATCGTCATGGCATCATTGGTAAGTCTGTTATTGAATCGGTTCGTCGTTCGTTACAGAATAAGTATGCTGAGGATCGTCATATTCAGCAGTTAATAGAAGAGCTGGATAGTACTGAAGACCTGACATATGAAGAACTTCATATTACGCGTCAGGCGTATGAAGAAGTGAAAGCACGCTTATTTTATACGGCGTTATTGGACAGTTTGTGGCAGGAAATCGATGAAACGCAAGACTTGTTAGAGCAGCTTCATATATATGATTCCTTGGAAGATGAATTTCAGGCCCAAGGGGATGAACTAACCAGTGAAGAATTAAACATAGATCAAGTGGATTTGGCGGATGTAGATGTTTCGGAAAGACCGGTTGCATTACGCCAAGCCGGTACGGTAGCGGCACGTCGTGAAGGTGCTGTAGCTACGCGTCAAGATGGCACAGTAGTGACTCGTCAGGATGGTTCCGTTGTAAATCGCCGTGACGGCTCGGTAGTACCACGTCAAGATGGTACCCTTGTGGCTGAACCGACGGCAGCTAAAACACAGGCAGTGGCAGCTGATGCCATTACTGATAGAGATATTCCGCAATCATCTTTAACTCATAGTGTAAAAGCCGATGCGGATGACAATTTATTGGCAGGAACGAATGCTGTATTGAATGCGGGGGTGAGAACGGCCGATTCGGCGGCGTTTGCAGCTGAGGTGGATGATGACGAGGATGACGATCATAACGTATTCCCAACATCGGAAATCTTTTTGCAAGATATTTTGGACATGTTGAGCCAAAACTTGCCGGATGGCAAAGAGGGGACAATGACGCTTGAAGATTTGATGCTCCATACGGAGTGGAAAGAATTTAAAAAACTCGCTAAACAGGCAAAAAAATCTATTAAAAAAGCCCATAAAGCAGCGAAAAAAGAAGCTAAGAAAGTCGCGAAAGAAGCTGAAAAAGCAGCTAAAGCGGCTGAAAAAGAAACAAAAAAAGCATTGAAAAAAGCGAAACACGCCAAAAAAGGCGTGCAAGAGCGCAGCGAAGAATGGTATCAAAATTTGGAAGAGTTGACTGATGATGTAGCTAACACCGCGGCTGACAAAACAAAAGAGATTTCCAAAACAGCTGGCAGTGTAGCAACAGCAGTGCAGTCAAAAGTGAATGATGTCAAAGGAAAGGTGGTAGACGAAATGTCCACTAAAGAAGAATTAGCCAAGAATTTGAATCAAGCCACTGATGGCAAAGCAGAAGAAGTTGTTGAAAAAGTTTCCGATAAAGCTGAAGAATTGGCCGGTAAAGCTGAAGACTTGAAAGACCAAGCTGTTGATAAAGCTGAAGAATTAAAAGATCAAGCAACTGATAAAGCAGAAGAGTTAAAAGATAAAGCGTCGGACAAAGTTGATGAACTAGCCGACAAAGCAACTGATTTGAAAGACCAAGCAGCCGATAAAGTTGATGAACTATCCGACAAAGCGGCTGATTTGAAAGACCAAGCATCCGATAAAGCGGAAGAGCTTAAAGAACAGGCATCCGACAAAGTAGATGAATTAGCCGACAAAGCGGCTGATTTGAAAGATCAAGCAATTGATAAAGCGCAAGACTTAAAGGAACAGGCATCGGACAAAGTAGATGAATTAGCCGATAAAGCGGCTGATTTGAAAGACCAGGCTGCCGATAAAGCCGATGAATTATCTGAACGAGCTCAAGAAGTAGCTGACAAAGTAGCCGATCATATTTCCGAAGTAGCGGACAATATGAAAGAAAGCGCTCGCGGTGCGGCTTTGGGCGTATTGGACTTCATCGATGATGCCCTGCAAAAATTACATAGCAATTCGGATGACAAAAATCCAAAAAAATAAAACGCCTTGGTAAGAAATTACCGGACCTACACGAGACGACCAAGGCGGAAAAGAAAGCCTTGCTGACCGACAGTAAAGGTCGTTGTCAAGTGTGCGGCAACCATTGCCGACCGGTGAAAGAAAAATGCAAAAAACGACAACGTGCATTGGAGAAACTATTAAAGTAATTAATTACCTGCATAGTTTCGCATAGTGAATGAAAATAGCCCCTTACAGCGATTGGCTGTAAGGGGCTTGTTTTATGTGATTATTTAGAATCACATAAAATAGAAGGGGCAGGCCCCGGATCTTCGCCGTGAACCAGGCGTTCTTCCACCACATGAGAGCGGAAATAGTTAACCCACAGGCGAATTGCCGGTACAATCATGGACTGTTCGTTCCAAATCATGCCGAGCACCCAGTTGATGCGGGGCTCGATAGGAATTGAAACCAACTGCTCCTTATTAAGACGTTCGCAGATTGTCTGTGGCAAAATAGCCGTGCCGAGACCACTTTTTACAAGCTCCGTGATGAAGTCCCAGTTGTTGCTTTGCGCTACGATTTGCGGTACTACGCCGATTTCTTGAAAACGACCTAAGATGATATCGTATAACGAAAAGGACGGATGAAAGAACACAAGCGGTTCTTTGCGAATTTCGTGAAGAGTAACGGACTCGTAATGGGCGAATGGTGAATCTGGTTGCATCACATAGTATAAAGGCTGGTGGTTAAAGATATAGGTTTGTGTATCCGGGTTGGTAAAGTCAGACACCGGCAAGGTAACGAATCCAACCTGCAATTGATTGTCCTGTACAAGCTGGGCGATTTGCGGTGAACCGTGTTCACTTACCTTTAACGAAATTTGCGGGTAGGCGGCCATGAAGTCGCGAATAATCGGCGATAAGAAGGAAGAACCGATCATCGGCGGGATGCCGAGGCTCAATTCACCCGATTCCGTATCATTCGTGTGATGCATCTGGTGTTCAAGCACTTCAAATTGCCTCACTAAGGCTTCAATCTGCGGCAATACGGCGCACGCTTCATTGGTAAGCTCGATGCGATGCCCGCGACGGCGGAATAATTGCTTGTTCCATTCCCCTTCCAACAGGCGTACCGCTTTACTTAGTGACGGCTGACTTACGTGTAAAGTTTGGGCCGCTTTGGTGAAACTCTTCTGGCGAGCCACTTCGACAAAATATTTTAAATGGGTAATATCCATATAATCCTCCTGCAATATAATCTACATCTATTATAGCTAAAAAGAATACGGCCGTATAGGGAAAAAATATTATTTTTTTAAGAAAAAATGAGATACAATAAGTCATGACAAAGGGAATATCGAAAAATCCCTATACGAGTACACAATAAATACAACATTCGTTTATTGAATGAAGACACAGTATATTGCAGAATAAAAATTAGTCGATATGTAGGAGGCGTTTGAGGATGAAACGTGTGGCGATTGTAGTAGGTCAGATTCTATTGCTCGCCTTGATTGGAGTGTTGGGAGGCTACTTGAAAGAGTGGTTGAACCTGCCATTACCGGGGACTTTGGTGGGCATGATTTTGTTATTTTTGTTGCTCTGCTCAGGTATCATCAAGCTTAACTGGGTGGAACAGGGAGCGGCCGTTTTAATCGGGGAACTTTTGTTGTTCTTCATTCCGTCCGCTATAGGGGTTATTCAATATACACAATTATTTGGCAGTACGGGGGCTATGCTCTTGGGCGTTATCGTAACGAGTATTGTAACACTCTTGATTTCCGTTACGGTTATTACCTTGAGTGTTATGAAATTACGTAGAAAGGGGTACAAATTATGGTAAATTATTCACCGTTTCAGATGATTAGTATTCATATCATCGAATCGTTAGTGGGCACTGTAGTTTTGTATTTTCTTTTTAAAAAATTGTATGAACGTTCCGGCAAAAAACTCTATTTTACCCCGTTGTTGGGCGTGCCGGTAGTTATCGGTTTATTCCTCGTAACTATGAATATTCCGTACGATGTATATCAGGAAGGCAGCCAGTACATCACGATGATGTTGCAACCGGCCACCGTGGCCTTTGCGGTGCCTTTGTATAAATTCCGTGGCGTAGTAAAAGAATATTTTATTCCGCTCTTGGTTGTTATCGGCATGGGTTGTTCGGTGGCGTTCTTGGGTTCTATGGGACTCGCCGAACTTATCGGACTTAGCCCTGAACTCGTTCACAGTATTGCTCCGCGTTCCGTAACGACGCCGCTAGCCTTAGCTGCGTCTGATACAATGGGCGGCGACCCTACGATTACGGCCATCCTCGTAATTGCAACCGGCCTTATCGGTATGATTATGACCACCATGATGATTAAACGGGCTCATATTCATAACCGCTTGTTAAAAGGCATGCTTTACGGTATTTCGGCTCATGGGACCGGTACTGCTAAAGCCTATGAAGACGGCCCTAAAACCGGTGCTATTGCCTCTTTGGCCATGATTTTCATGGGCATCATGACAACGGTCATTGCGCCAATCGTAACAGCCGTATCCGCCGTTTTATAGGCAAAAACAACCAAATATACCGATTTAAGGTAGTTCCTTGATTGACACGAACAATCAGTTAACTATATACGTATTTACACACACTTACACAAACTTACGTAAACAAAAACGCCATCATTTGCGGGATTGTAGCTGAATCACGAACAGCTATAACCAGGAAGTGATGGCGTTTCTGTTTATTTTGCGATATACTGAATAAAAATATGGATATAATCAAATACGTGGTGTATTTGCAGTATTAAGAGTAGTTACGCTATTTTAAGTCGGTGTTTTGAAAAAAGAGAAATGAGGTTGAGTCGGCTATGGATGGGGCAACAGGATTGATTTTGGGCATGTCGTGGGGCGTGCTTTTGGGATTTATTGTGCTGGGTATTGGTGTAGGAGCCTTCGGGACACTCATAGGCGCCGGCGGAGGCTTAATTTTCGTGCCGGTATTCTTATATTTATTTACCGACTGGTCGCCGGCCATGGTAGTCGGTACCTCGCTCACTATTGTTATGTTCAATGCCATGTCCGCTTCGACAGCGTTTATTAAGCAGAAAAAAATACTCTACAGTGCGGCAATCTGGTTTACGCTGGCTACGATTCCCGGATCCTATCTTGGCGCTGTCGCGTCGGAAGGCTTCGACATATCCATGTTGAAATTCTGGTTCGGTTTATTCCTACTCTGCATGTCGACGTTTATCGGTTATAAAAACTGGACGAAAGGACAACGCAAGGAAGAATCTTTGCAACTTCATGAGTTGACCTATAGTAAAACTATCGGTTGTTTAATCAGTGTGGTAGTCGGCTTTATTTCCAGCGTTTTCGGCATCGGCGGCGGGCTCATTCACGTGGCGGCGCTCGTGTATATTTTGGGCTTCCCCACACATGTGGCAACGGCTACGAGCCAGTTTATATTATTCTTATCCACGATTACAGGTGTAGTCACACATTATTCCTTGGGTCATATTCAATGGAATATCGCCATTGCCTGCGGCATTGGGGCCGTCATTGGGGCCCAACTTGGTGCGGCTATTGCTAAACGTCTTAAAGCTACCAGTATTCTTATGGTGTTCTCTTTAGGAGTAGGGATTTTAGCATTGCGATTGATTTGGACGTCGGGAATGTTGTGGTAAGATGCTCGGCTATTAGTGAATTATAATTGAATATTGATGACATCTATGATAGGAACCGTTACAAGGCAAGATAAATTGTTTTGGCGGTTCTTTTTTTGTTGGAAAACAAGATACTTACTAAAATTTTATCAATGAATTATCGCAAAATATTGATGATTGTAATGGGATGGTTATAGTGTGAATTTGTTAAGCTTGTAAAGGTTAGATGAAGTGATATAGATTGTTTTATCAAAGAAAATTATGCTATATTGATTGTATTTTGGGCAAATGTGATAAATATGAACTAATACTCTCATTGACCCTACATGATAAAAGTGCTAGCATTTAATTATAGTGAATATTTGATGAATTTATAAGGGGTATAATTTGAGTTCATCGCATGGTAAAAGTGTTATATGGTATAGGGTATGAGAGGAGTTTTAGGATGGAAACAAAGCATCAAAATCGTCGTCGCATAGTCAAAGCTTCTTTGAGCAGTGCCGTATTATTGAGTCTGTTATTAGGCGGGCAAGTGTTAGCAGCAGAAAACATCGTTGTAGACAGTGGTACCGCTACGGGGACAACGAATACCGTAACTGATGACAAAACGGCTCGTGTCGTGGGGACGGAAAATTCAGTGACCGGCAGTGAAGATGCCAATGTTATTGGGGATACCAATACCGTTGAAGACACCAATGGCGTTAATATTGTAGGTAATGATAATAAGGTAACAAAGAGCTACCCATGGCAGGGTGGAACAAGATATGAAGCCAGCGTTGATACTCGTGTTCTAGGTAATAACAACGAAGTACGGGGGAGTCGTAAACAAAACGTTATCGGTGATAATAATAAAATAATCGGTCGAGATGTTGGTACCGTTACTGACTATGGTCATCCGGAAGGCCGTGAACCTAATATTTCCGACTTAACCATTGGTCGCGGTAATGTCCTTACCGGTAATCATACGTATCGCAATGAATGGGACTCCTTAACGGTTATCGGTAATAATAATGATATTGACGGTGCGGCAGCAGGTATTATTATCGGTGATAATCAAAAAGGCAGTAATATTCTGGATTCTATTATCATAGGCTCTTTATCACCTGAAGAAAAGAAGACTATCGGAGTTGGTAATCGGAAAATGGTTGTTATTGGTTACCATGCATTGGGAGCCGATGGCACTACAGCAATCGGGCATAGAGTTCAGAGCTTAGGGCCTCTCAGTACAGCTGTTGGCACTCGTTCAACCATTGAGGGAATGACTGTTTATTCCTCTCTTTATGGCGTGGATAATAAGCTTAGTTCCGAGAATGGAATGGGTGTTTCGATTGCAACCGGAACTTTTGGGACTTTGAATAAAGTTGATTCGTCTTTGAGTTCCATGGTTTTCGGTACCGGTAACCGTGTGACCAATGCAGCCGGTAATATGACTGAAGGTATTGAAGGCGGTTTTATGACGGGCCGTTGGGGCGAGCTCTATTATCATGCAGGGGACGATTTTGGTTATACAGATCGTTCTTCCGAGGTGATGGGTGAGTTTGCAACTTTAAATGGGGGTTCCGTATTTGCACTTGGGAACGGCAATGTGTCGGATTATGCAAGACGATCTTCCATCTTTGGAACGGGCAATACTTTAAGCGGCACCGAAGCTGCAGTCAGTGATTATAATATGGTTACCGGTTATCAAAATAAAGCCACTAATGTGAATCATGTCTCTGTCATGGGGAGCGGCAATACGCTTAGCGACGCAACTACGGATGTTGTCATCGGTGATTACCATACCTTATCGGGTAGCAAAAATAACGTAATTCTTGGAACTATGGGAACGAAAGTAGGCTATGAAGAACAATCTCATACGCCTAAGAGTTTTGAACATGTGACCGGAAATTTACAGTGGACAGGAGATACGCTGCACTATGCGGTGAAGGTGCAAAAACCGTTACGTGAACATACGGAAAATATCAGCAACGCTGTTATGCTCGGCTATAATACGGACGTACAACATGATGGTGGCGTGGCTATCGGCAGTAATTCTGTATCGGCTGTTGACAAAGGGTTATTTGGCTATAATCCGATTACAGGTAAAGATTTTGAAAATGAAGTGGCTATTGTTGCTTATGCCGGCAAAGAAGATCGATTTGCCGAATTAAATAGCAGTATCCCTGATTTGGAATCCGCTCTTTCGACAGCTAAAGCTGATTATGAAACCAAGGTTTCTGATTATCTGGCCAAAAATGCCGATTATGTTCAGGCTGTAAATGCTTATAACAGTATTGACCATGATTCGAATCAAGGTAAAAAAATTAAAGAACGGATGGATGCTGCTAAGACTGCCAATGATGAAGCAAGAGCCGCTATGGATACGGCAGAAACAGCCGTGAATGATGCCAATAAAGCCTATACGGCAGCTGTATCGGAAAAAACTCAGATTACATCCGCTTGGCAATCCGGTGCGGCGGCTGTTTCCGTTGGTGATAGTGAAACAGGTTTAACTCGTCAAATTACCAATGTTGCAGCCGGTACCAATGATACCGATGCGGTCAACGTGGCGCAGCTTAAAGCGGCTTTGGATGCTGCGGGTACAGGGCTACAGGAAAGTACGGATGCTTTGAGCTTTAAAGATAATAAATTAGGTCTATCTATTAAGAATTCCGATGGAAAAGAAATCATTTCCGGAAGCGTTAACTTGTCTACAATTGCAGCTGCCGTTGATACGAGAAATACCATTGCCAATGCTGATGGTGATAGCACAATTACTATCGACAGCACAGAAAAGAATAGTATCGGCGGAACTAATTACAAAATCAAAGTGAACACCGATGGCAAGGTAGTTGCAGACAATAAAGGAATTGTTACCGGCGGTACTGTTTATAATGAAACACGCGTTGCTGAAGACGGTACTTACGTGAAAAAATCTAAGTCAGCCGGCCAAAACCTGAGTGCTTTAGATAGCCAAGTAGCTGCTAATACGACTCAGATTACGCAGAACACCAATAATATTACTTCCATTTCCAACGAAGTAAGCAATATTACCAATAACGTAACCAGCTTGAACAGTCAGGTTAACAAACTGGACAATCGTATTAATCGTGTCGGTGCCGGTGCGGCCGCTTTAGCAGCATTGCATCCGCAAGATTACGATCCGACTGCTAAATGGGATTTTGCCGCCGGTTACGGTAACTACAAATCGGCTAATGCTGTAGCAATTGGTGCGTTCTATCGTCCGACGAATGACTTGTTATTCTCCATCGGCACCAGCATGGGCGGCGGTGAAAACATGTTTAATGCCGGCGTAAGTGTTAAGTTCGGTAGCAGTAACGAGTATTCGAATTACTCGAAATCTGCCTTAGCCGAAGTTGTATCTGAACAGTCTAAGCAATTAGCAAACCAGAATTCTACGATTGAAGAATTACGGGCTCAGGTTCAACAGCAGGCTCAGGAAAATGCGGAATTACGTACGCAAGTTCAGGAAATTATGCGCCAGTTGGCTAATAAATAGTTGAACTAAACCGCTGCTATCAATTTCTAATATGGTAGCTGTGTGAGATAGTTAAATTGGCTTCTCTTTAATTAAATAAAAACGGGATTGTTCCGAGGTAATAACCTTGGAACAATCCCGTTTTACTTTATAAGTCTATACGTCCTACCGCCGATAAGGCCTTGTCCGTATATAGAATCTTTTATTCAATTGCATTTAGAATGCATGTTTACACCGTCATCCCCTTGGCGTAGTTTTCATACAATTCCGTATAATAACCACCCTTAGCCAAGAGTTCTTGGTGAGTACCCTGCTCAACGATTTGACCGTTATTCACAACGAGCAATAAATCGGCGTCACGAATGGTGGATAATCGATGGGCGATGACGATACCGGTACGGCCTTTTAAGAGTTGATTCATCGCTTTTTGCACTTCCACTTCTGTACGCGTATCAACGTTGGCGGTGGCTTCGTCAAGTACGAGAATGCTTGGGTTAACCAAAAAGGCACGAGCGATCGTCAGTAATTGGCGCTGCCCTTGCGAGAGGTCATCGGCACCATTTTTTAAGATCGTATCATAGCCTTGTGGCAAGGTGCGGATAAAATGATCCGCCATGGCCAGTTTCGCAACATGGATAATTTCTTCCCGCGTTGCATCCGGCTTACCGTAAGCGATGTTTTCAGCAATGGTGCCTGTAAAAATCCACGTGTCTTGCAATACCATGCCGATTTGACGATGCAAGGCTTCGCGGCTTAATTTGCGAATGTCCGTACCGTGAATAGTAATGGTACCGCCGGATATTTCATAAAAACGCATGAGCAGGTTAATGATTGTGGTTTTGCCGGCCCCCGTAGGGCCTACAATAGCTACGACGTGGCCGCTGGGGATTTCAAAGTTTACATCCGTCATAAGCGGTTTATCGTCGCTGTAACCGAAGTTCACATGACTAAATTCAATGGCATTAGTACTTGATGCGGCGCCCGCAACAGAGTTAGGCACGTCTTGTAAGGTTCCTGAGTCATCCTCCATCGGAGCGTCCAGAATCTCGTAAATACGACCTAAGGCGGCGTGTGTTTCTTGAAATCGGGTTAAGATGTAGGAACTGCGCGAAATCGGGTCGGATACTTGTGTTACGTAGAGGAAAAAGGCTTGGATGTCACCAAGGGTGATATAGCCGCGCAACACGAAGAGACCGCCTTGGATGGCAACGAGGACGTAGCCTATTTGGTTGATGAAGTTAACCAACGGCATGATGAGCTGCCCCATAAAACCGGATTGTCGTTCACGCGTAAAGAGACGTGTATTTAAATCCGTCATGTGGTCGGTGGAGACTTTTTCAAGACCAAAAGACTGTATGATTTGCTTGCCTGAAATTAATTCTTCAATGCCGCCGTTCACAGCACCTAAAGCCTCTTGATTGCGCAGGTAGATAGTGCGCGCTTTTTTAGACGTAAAGGTTAAGCCGAGAACGCCGACGATGATAACGCCGAGAATAATCGCAGCCAGGAGCGGACTAATCCAAATCATCATGGCGACGGCACCGACGATGCCGATAAACGATGAGATGAGGCCCGGAATGCCTTCACGGAGCGTTTCGCCGACGGAGTCTAAGTCACTCGTAAGGCGACTTAACATATCGCCACGGTTGTGTTGATTGAAATAGGACATCGGTAAATGATGAATCTGATGGCTTACGCGGCTGCGCAAAGCTAATACCATGCGTTGTGCACTGCCGGCGATGATAAATTCACTAACGTATGTGAATACGGCGTGGCAGCTGTAAAAAATGATGAGTAGAAGGACTGTATCGATTGTACCGTCTAAAATGGCGTTGATTTCACGGTGCTGTTCGAGGCCCTGAACGATGGCATCGACAATGTCACCTAAGAGGCGCGGGGCGATAATTTCAAAGCTCGCGGCCAAGATTAAGGCTATGGTTAGAAAACCGAGGCGCCACCACTGACTGCGTGAGTCCAGGAGGAATCGTTTGACCAGTTTCATAGTGCCACCTCCTGTGATGTTACAATCTGCTGATAGATTGGGCAATGAGCCAAGAGTTCTTCGTGCGTGCCTACGCCCATCGATTCACCCTGGTTGATGACCAGGATTTTATCGGCTTTTCGGGCGGCGCTGACCTTCTGTTCAATAGATATGAATGCCCTGCCGGAGGTAATGCCATCGCTGTTTCTATTGCCGTTGCTATTGCTAATCTCCTCGGCTACGGCTTTACGCACTTGCTGTTCGGTGATGCCGTCCAAGGCAGAGAAACTGTCGTCAAAAATTAAAAGACGAGGTTTACGAACTAAGGCACGAGCCATGGCGAGGCGTTGGCGCTGACCGCCGGATAGGTTGGTACCGCCTTGAGCAAGTTCGTGCTCATAACCGTCTTCGAAACGGCTGATAAATTCATGGGCGCCCGCTAATTTTGCCGCTTCTTCAATATCTTCACGTGTCAGCGGTGCATTCGAGGCTTGGCTTTTGCCAAATTCTAAATTCATGGCAATGGTACCGGTGAAAAGATAGGCTTTTTGCGGCACATAGCCGATTTGTGAGCGCACATCTTCAATGGGTTGGCTAAAAATTGACTGACCGTTAAAGAGAATGTCGCCACACTCGATAGGATACAGGCCTAAAATGAGCTTGGCCAAGGTACTTTTGCCGGAACCGATGTCACCCATGATAGCCAGCGTTTCGCCGGCGTTGAGGGTGAAGGAAATATCTTTTAAGGCCGCTTCTTCCGCATCGTCATAGCGGAAGGTAACATTGCGAAATTCTAACAGTGGTACTTGGCCGGAGATACTTTCCGTTGCATGTAAATAAACGTTATCAGTTACTGTATTTTGCTTAGAACTAACTGTCGGGTTTTCAGAATGAACTAATAACTCTCTAATACGTCGATAGCAAATAATGGCTTCCGGCACGTCGAGAAGCACGAATACAGCCATAATGAGGTTCATCAAAATGAGGGTGGCGTACTCGATGATGGCCATAATATCACCGATTTGGAGCACACCGGAGTCAATCTGATAGCCGCCAAGCCAGAGGATAACCACGGTGCTCATGTTGAAAATAATGAGGATACTGGGCAGTCCGATGGCGTAGGTGCGGGCCAGACGAGTTTCCTTGTTGGATAATTCCGTGAACATGCCAATTTCAGCAGCTTTTTCATCGTCCGTGCGATTAAAAGCTCGAATCACGGACATGCCGATAATATGGTCGCGCACGAGGTCGGTCAGTTTATCTAATTGCTGCTGAACGGCCATGACGATAGGGAGGGCCCGTTTTTGAATGCTTATCATGAGCACTACCATGATGACCATGAGGCTTAAAATGATGAGCCCCATTTCGAAGCTTTTGTAAAAAGTGAGTCCTAAACCGACTATAATCATGAGCGGCATGGGGAGAATCATATTGATGCCTTTGGCGAGGACGGACTGGATTTTTTCCACATCACGGGTGGCACGCATGAGCAAGGTGCCGGTGCCGTATTTTGAAAAATCCGACAAAGAGAAGTCCTGCAACGCCTGCACGAGTTGCTGCCGCAGGTTGAGGCTGACGCGTGACGCAATATGGGCGGCCAAGTATACGGCGCTGAGTGAGCCGATGACGGTTACCAAAGAGGCGGCGAGCATGGCAACGCTGAGGCGACTGATGGCGTCCAAGTCGCCTTGCAAAACGCCTTCATTAATGATGCTGGCCGTTAAAGTCGGCACAGTAAGCGCACTGACTACATGAATTAAGGAGAGCAGGCAGGCGCTTAAAAAAGCCCATTTTACGGGGCTTAAATAAGTTGTGATAAATTTCATATAAATCGTTCCTTTGGGTAATTATTTTACAATTTTTACCGTATGACCGTTAGTATGGATATTGCTGTTGGTTGAATCGTCGTTGTTAAGTTCCGTCAGATAGGAATCACCGGTTACATTCCACACAGAATCCTTGCTAAGGCTTAAAGAAGCCTGTTTAGCGCTGTTGTTCGGATTGATGGCACCGGTAAATGTGGAGTTTTGCGAAAGCTTAATGTCCAGCTTGCTACCGCGGTCGGCTAGTATATCGCCGTTAATGGCCTGTTGATTGGCTTGTAAACGTACTTGGCTGTTAGTGTTGCCGGTGCTGTTGATAGCCGCCGCTGCACGATTTAGGTCGGATGTATCGCCCGTGCCGGATAGTACCTGCAAGAATGGAGCACGGCTCGGTTGGCTGATAGTATTGCCTTGGAGTTTTATTTGGGCTTTAGCACCGAGAATGGTAAAAAGCGGCGTAGAGCCCGTTTCGGTGAGTCGGCTTTGGTTAATGGTGAGCTTGGTCGTCCCTTTTTCAGCGGTGCCTAAATCGGTTTGATATAGGTAAAAACCATTGGCTCCTTTTAGCTGTGAATTGGTAAATGTCACGTCCGTATTGCCTTCCAAAAGTCCGAATGTGCCATTCGATGCTTCACCGTTAATAGCATTCAACTTCATCGTGCCGGTTGAGCTGATGAGGGGGCTGTTTTGGCCGTAAGTACGAAGGGTGACGCCATCAGCAGTGAGGCTACTGTCGACTTTCGTTGCGGTGGCGAGGGCCGGACTTTGAGAACCGTAGGTGCTGATATTACTCTGCTTTAAGGAAATTTCGGCACCATAGGCAGCACCGATGCCTTGGGATACGCGGTTATTCGTGCGAATCGTTAAATCCTTAGCGGTAATTTTTACTTTCTTACCGCTACCAACGATGCCGGAAGCGCCGTCGCCGTTGGTAGTGATAGTGCTGTTTTCAATCGTGGCCTGACTATATGGCGCAACTAGAAGAGCGGCGTTTTGACCGCGCCACAGGCTGAGACCTTCGCTGTCGCTATGACCGGTTTTAATGAGTTCCGCTTTTTTCACTTTCGCCTTGCCGGTTTTCTGTACTAAAATTACATTTTGATTATTCTGGTTATTGTTGAGAGAATTTTTAAAAGTCTTTGAGCCGTTCGCTACTTTAGTGGCTTTAAACTTGTAGTTGTTGTCCACTTTTTTGCCTTTTTTCACGGCATCATCGGAATCGCTTACGAGACCCAGTAATTTGCCGGCCGCTTTAATCGGATTAAGTGACGGTAACGAGAAAGAGGGGATGATTTTGGCGGCGATATAGGCGTTAACCGGATCTACTGCATGTACGGAATTGAGCGGATAGGCTGATGCGGACATGGCTAAGGCAATCGTCATTATAGCGGCAATAGCTTTGCGTTTATGATTTTTACGGGCAGTGCCGGAAGTATTGGCGGTATTTGATGAGTTTGTATTTGTTTGATTTTTATTTGTGTATTTCATGGAGCTCCTCAGATGTGTTTAATTCGTTTATTAAACTCGAGTAAATTTCACATAATAATTATAAATTTCGATATGTTAATTATAGCCTGTTTTAGCTGAGAGTACAAAGAAAACTTTGATGAAGTAAATAGGAGGATTACAGGATTTACGGTACGTTTCAGCGGAAAGTTGCGGTAAGGGCTTGATTTGTTGGACAAAACACGGTAATATATTAAGGTAATAGTTTAATTTGGAGAGGTGTCCGAGTGGTTTAAGGAGCTGGTCTTGAAAACCAGTGACTCCGCAAGGGGCCGTGGGTTCGAATCCCACCCTCTCCGCCATAAGAAAATATAAATCCCTTATAGAGCTAAATAGTAGTTCTATAAGGGATTTTGTGTTAATGGGGTATTCCTGCTTTCTGCATGATTTGAGTTATAGGACAAAAAGTGTGTGTAAAAAGTGCTGTAAACCTAGATAGATA
>NZ_JALKIG010000008.1 GCF_023051165.1 Veillonella sp. KGMB01456 | reverse complement strand
TTTATTGGGATTAATTTAAAAAAGCCACACACACTTTTTGTCCTATAAGCCAAAACTTAACCTTTGCTGATTTCTATAGCTAATTCACAATCTACCAGCGACCGCCTCTGCAGCAACGCTGCAGACAGGGAGCCACACCACCCGCTCATCCCACTAAATCAGCCCACTTCTCACACGCGTTGCTCATTACTCTAGTCCTATCCCCATCCTTCTCGCCGGTTTACGAGGGGATATGTTTTTTACCCCCTCCTCCCCCCCGTGTTTAAGGAGACATATATTCCCCCCTTGCCCCCCAGGCCAAATTAGACTGCGCTGACACTGAAAAGGGTCCTGATCTCTAGGCTCTATGATAATTTTGAAAACAAAAACACTATATCCTCTAAGCAAACTTTTCGAGCTTGACTCGCCAGTTTGTGTGAGGATATAGTGTTTTGTTTCATTACCTATGAATAGAGAACAGGACCCTTTTTAAAGTCGCGCATCTAATTGGCCGGATCCCAAATCTTGGGAATATATATCTCCTTAAACAACTTTATCGCAAACTGATCCGTCAACCCCGCCACATAGTCCACGATATCCGTCAGCGTAATAATTCTATTCGGATCCACACCCTGTCTTACCACTTCATGGCGTAAAAGTTCCGGATTATCCAAATAATACAAAAACAAATATTTCACCACATGAGCTGCCCGATTGCGGTCCGGGATTAAAGAAGGAGCCCGATATACCGCCTCAAACATAAAACGGCGAAACTCATGCATTACGTATTCCACTTCCTTCGACATATGAATTTCCGGTTTATCCATGGATTCTCGTACCATATCCATAACCATAGTCGTAATCATCTGGGATGGCGTTGTGCCCAAAACAGAGCGCACCGATTCCGGCAAATCGTTAGAGGATAACATGCCCGCACGCTGGGCATCATCAAAATCATGACACAAGTAAGCTATTCTATCGCTAATCCGAATAATCTGACCTTCCAAAGTAAGCGGTATGTGCGTGCCCGTATGCCCCAAAATACCATCGCGCACTTCCTTTGTTAAATTGAGCCCGAGGCCATCTTTTTCAAGAACTTCCAAAGTCCTAAGACTCTGCTCATTATGGTTAAAATGCCCCACCATATCGCGCAGTGCATATTCCCCCACATGGCCAAACGGCGTATGACCCACATCATGGCCCATGGCAATGGCTTCAACCAAATCTTCGTTAAGACGCAGCGCCCGCGCAATGGTTCGGCCGATTTGACCAACTTCCAAGGTATGTGTCATCCGAGTGCGATAGTGATCCCCCGGTGCAATATACACCTGTGTCTTATGCTTCAAACGACGAAAACATTTGCTGTGAATAATTCTATCGCGGTCACGCTGAAATGCCGTACGCAAATAATCCGGTTTCTCTTCACGATCACGGACCGCAAACTTACTCTTTGCTGCATAAGAGGATAAAATTACTTCTTCTCTCGCTTCAATTTCTTCTCGGATTGTCATATAGCCTCCTGTTGCCATATTTACCCTCCACCGGGCTATGAGCCAACTACGCATCCATTATCGCAGTTCTTTTTAATATAGCTCACTTTTAATAAGTTTTACTTAATGCAATAATACGGCATAACGTAATCAAACGTCAATGCCGTATTGTTTTAGCGACTCGCTTCCTGTTGCTTATTGCGCTCAATAATCTGCATTACAAACGAAGCCGTTTCTTCGATAGATTTATTGGACACATCAAGGATAGGACAATGAACGCGGCGCATAACAGCCCTTGCATAGGCCAATTCTTCTTCAATACGAGCAATATTGGCATAATTGGCTTCACCGTCAAGGCCCATAGTGCGTAAACGTTCACTGCGAATATTATTTAATTTGTATGGATCGATGATAAGACCTACTACCTTTTTAGGCGGTATTTTGAATAATTCTTCCGGCAATGGCACTTCCGGCACCAACGGCAAGTTGGCGGCTTTGATTTTTTTATAAGCTAAGAACATAGATAACGGCGTTTTACTGGTACGGGAAACACCGATAATAACAATATCGGCCTTCTCAAACCCAGACGGATTTTTACCATCATCATATTTTACGGCAAATTCAATGGCCTCCACCTTTTTAAAATATTCTTGGTCCAACTTATGAATCATACCGGCCGTCAAACGAGGTTTTGTATCAGCAATGGTGCCCACTGCATCAAGAACAGGTCCCATAATATCAACGGCCTGAATCCCCATGTTTTCAGCTTCTTTATGCAAATATTGACGTAATGTAGGCGATACAATCGTGTGACAAATAATACTTTGTTCCTTCGCGGCCTCACTAATTACATCATCAATCTGGCTTTCCTGACTGATATAGGGAATGCGAATAATATCTATATTCTCCTTGTCGAATTGGCTCGCCGTCGCACGTGCTACGGACTCGGCCGTTTCGCCCAAAGAGTCGGAAATTGCAAAAATAACTTTATTGTTCTCCATGCCACACCTCAATTAAATCTATTAAGCGAACTCATTTCACTTTTTATTTTAATATGTCTAATCACAATGTGCAATATTACTTTACACCGCAATCTAAAAATAATTTAGTTACGGTCGTTTTAGAAATACGGCCCAACACTTTGTATCGACGACGGCCGTCATCTTCTCCCCGTTCCACAACGGGCAGACAGTCCACTTCATAATCAATCATACGCTGTGCCGCTTCTACCACACTGTCTTCGGCGGTGCAGGAAATCATCTTGCTCACGGGTGTCATAATCATGGAAATCGGCATCGTCTTCGGATCATTTTGACCGATGGCGGCTCGCAATAAGTCCTTACGAGATACAAGCCCCAATAAGTAGCCGTCATCACAAATAAGGACGGTCCCCACATCTTCGGTAAACATGGTAACAATCGTATCATACAGATTCGTATCCGCCGTTACAGCTACGGCCTGCGCCATCACCTGACCTACCGTAAATTGCCGAATTTCATTGGCAATAGGGCTCACACCTTGCTGACCGACATAATAATACCCTACCTTAGGCCGTGCATCTAAGAGGCCCATCATGGTCAAAACGGTCAAATCAGATCGCAAGGCAGAACGGGTTAAATCTAATTTAGCGGCAATGGCTTTCCCCGTAATCGGGCCTTCTTCTTTTACAATATGTACAATTTGGTCTTGCCGTTTAGTTAATTGCAAAACAGCCCCTCCTTTTATACTTTTTATAAAAAACAGGAGGCTACATGTAGCCTCCTGTCGCATTACACAGTAGTATTACCACTCTAATTCATTGCCAAGATTCCGGCCACGACCGGTCACAGCGTCAAGCATAATACGTTGTTCCAATTGAGCCACCATTTTTTTAGTTGCTTTTACCGCATCAGGATTTACCGAAATAGAATCGATACCGCTGCGCACCAAGAATTCACAGAATTCAGGGTATACGCTCGGAGCCTGACCACAGATGGATACTGTTTTGCCATCGCGGTGAGCTACTTCGATTAAGTGATGAATAGCACGGCGAACAGCCAAATTGCGTTCATCATAAATGTGTTGAACTGTTTCATTATCACGGTCACAACCGAGGATTAACATCGTCAAGTCGTTAGAACCGATGGAATAACCATCAACATATTGGTTAAATTGATCAGCCAAGATAATGTTGGAAGGAATTTCAGCCATGAGCCAGATTTTGAAGTCCGCACTGCGAGCTAAACCGTTTTCAGCCATAACACGGGTAACTTCAGCAGCTTCCTGTACCGTACGGCAGAATGGAATCATAACCTGCAAGTTTTTAAAACCATATTCTTCACGCACTTTTTTAATGGCCTGCAATTCCAATTGGAAAGCCGGTGCGTATTTAGGATCATAGTAGCGGGAAGCACCGCGCCAGCCGAGTAAAGCACTGGATTCATGCGGTTCATGTTTGTCGCCGCCCTTAAGGTCACGGTATTCGCTGGATTTGAAATCGCTGAGGCGAAGTACAACCTGACGAGGCGCCAAAGCCTGACAAACTTTGCGCATACCTTCAGCCAATGTATCAATGGCAAATTGACTGCGGCCGGTTTCAATTAAATGTAACGGATGTTCATGAATGAAGGTAGTCCAAATAAATTCTTCACGCATAAGACCAATGCCGTCGCATGGAAGTACGCCGTATTTTTCAGCTAAATCAGGATCACCCAAGTTCATGTATACTTTAGTGCCTGTTACCGGGATGTATTCGCTTACTACTTGTGCCGAAGCTTCTTCTTTCGGTTTAACCGCATCTTCAAGCATACCGTCATACACGATACCATTAGTGGCATCAACCGTAATTAACTGACCGTCACTGATACGGTGCGTTGCTTCTTCACTGCGACTCTTCGTGCCAACGATACAAGGAATGCCTAATTCACGACTTACGATAGAAGCATGACAAGTCATACCACCGGCGTCCGTAACGATAGCTTTTGCCTTTTTCATAGCCGGTACCCAGTCAGGAGCCGTCATAGTCGTTACGAGGATTTCCCCTTCTTTGAAGCTGTCGATATCGGCCGGATCAAGGATTACATGAGCTTTGCCGGCAGCTTTACCGGGACTGGCCGGTAAGCCTTTAACTACGATTTCACGAGTTGTGGTAGTCGGTGCATCTGTTGCTTTTTCAACCGGCTTCACTTCTTTATTCTTGCGGGACCATACAGTTTCCGGACGAGCTTGCAAAATCCAAATCTTGTTGTCCCGTTCGTCTACGCCCCATTCCATATCCATGTAGCAGCCATAATGTTTTTCGATGGCTTTGGCATAAGTTGCTAATTCTAAAACCTGTTCATCTGTAATAACCTGAGTTTTTGCTTTTTCTTCAGGAATTACAATTTCAGCACAATCGCCGTCCGGATTACGAACTAAGGCGATATTTTTATCATTAATCATACGGTTAACAATCTTCATATCTTTTTTGTTGACCGTAAAGTTATCCGGTGTAACCGTACCTTGTACTACATATTCGCCAAGACCCCAAGAGCCTTCAATCAAGATGCTTTCATCATTGCCTGTAACGAGGTCAACGGTAAACATAACGCCTGCCGCTTTGGAGAATACCATCATCTGAATGGCCGCACTCAAAGCAACCGTCATATGGTCAAAACCTTGTTTTACACGATAGTAAGTAGCACGGTCGGTAAACGTAGAGGCGTAGCATTCTTTAACTTTCTGAATGATAACGTCCGCACCGCGTACGTTTAAGTAGGTATCTTGTTGGCCAGCAAAGCTGGCATCCGGTAAGTCTTCGGCGGTAGCACTGGAACGAACCGCTACAAACGGATTTTCTTCTTTAACTTTTTCACCGAGTTCAGCGTAAGCTTTTTCAATAGCATCAGCCAACTCTTTAGGCATTTCCGCATCGCAAATTAATTTACGGATATTCGCACAAATTTCACGAAGTAATGCGGAGTTTTCCACATCATCTAATTTATCAAGTTCTGCTTTAATTTTATCTTCTAAACCGGTTTGCTCCATAAAGAACCGATAGCCATGAGCCGTGGTAGCAAAACCATACGGTACCGGCACATTGGTAGAGGACGTCATTTCCCCTAAGGACGATGATTTACCACCTACTAACGCCACATCTTCACGTTTTAATTCGTCAAACCAAAGTACATATGCATTTTCACGATTCATTATATGAAACCTCCTGAATAAAAGAAATACATCAACTACATAAATAGTATAACACATTTAATTGTGTGTCAATCATTTTTTCAAATTCTGATGCACTATATAGAATATACAGAAGCTAGTGTATCACATATAAACGCTAGGCAAAAGAAAAGAGCAACCCTTTAGGAATGCTCACATTCGCTGAGGATTGCTCTTTAACTTAACTATTTGTAATAGCTTGTTGACGTATTGACATAACCGCGTCAATTAGTGCAACACATTTAACTGCAGATAAATTTAAGTGCAGATGCATTTAACTACAGATACATTTAATAGTAAATGTAATATCGCTTAACGGCACTATTAGTTAAATTTGATTTTGATAAATTTACGTTTACCCACCTGAAGAACCATGTCTTCAGCGAGTTCGATATTTTCATCGGAACATTTTTCACCGTTAATTTTGAAAGCACCGGCTTTAATGGAGCGACGGGCTTCACTGTTCGAGGCAGTAAGACCTGCATCGGTCAAAAGCTGTGGCACATATACAGGTTCGGTTGGTTTTGCCATCGCGTATTCAGGAATATCAGTCGGTAAATCGTGTTTTTGGAAAACGCGGATAAACTGTTCTTGTGCTTCATTAGCTGCTTCTTCACCATGATACAAGCGCACAATGGTATGAGCCAATTTCATTTTCGTGTCGCGCGGATGAGCTGTACCATTTTCCAAGGCCGCTGCCAATTCTTCCTGATCTTCGATGGACATATCCGTAACGAGCATGAAATAACGCATCATGAGCTCGTCAGGAATGGACATAGCTTTACCGTACATTTCCGTAGCCGGTTCGCTGATGCCGATGTAGTTGCCCAAGGATTTACTCATTTTCTGAACACCGTCAAGGCCTTCCAAAATAGGCATAGTAATGATAGTTTGAGGCTCCTGACCATATTCTTCCTGTAAATGGCGACCCATTAGCAAGTTGAAAGTTTGGTCCGTACCGCCAAATTCAATGTCTGCATGTAAAGCAACAGAGTCGTAACCCTGCATCAAGGGGTACATGAATTCATGAACACCGATAGCACGACCTTCGCTGTAACGTTTTTGGAAATCATCGCGTTCTAACATACGCGCTACTGTATATTTAGCAGCCAGTTTCAAAACATCTTCAAAGGATAATTTGCTGAGCCATTCACTGTTGTAAACCACTTTAGTTTTGGACTCATCCAATACTTTAAAGATTTGCTCTTTATAAGTAGCCGCATTATGAGCAACTGCCGCTTCATCCAATGGCGGACGGGTTGCACTTTTACCGGTAGGGTCACCGATGCGAGCCGTAAAATCACCAATTAAAATTACGATTTGATGACCTAAATCTTGGAAGGTTTTTAATTTGCGCAAAACAACCGTATGGCCCAAATGAATATCTGGTGCCGTTGGGTCAAGGCCCAGCTTAATCGTTAACGGTTTGTTTTCAGCAATGGATTTTGCCAATTTCTTCTTAAAATCTTCTTCAGGAAGTAAATTCTCCACGCCGTGTTTAATCAGACGCAACTGTTCTTCCAATGTCTTCATCAATCTTCCTCCTCGAATGCCCCAAACAGGCATGTATATGTACTTTAAAATTAATTATTCACTTTTACCGGACTTAGACGCACCGCCTCCGGAACTACGGGAACTGCCGGATCCGGATTTGCTGCTATCGGAGTCGGAACTGCTTTCTGCCGAATTGTCAGTACTTTCTACAGTAGCATCGTCCTTATCCTTAGCATCTTTTTTATCTTTGTCCTTATCTTTAGCTTTCGGATCTACCTTTGGAGCCACCGGCGCATAGCCCTGGTTAGCAATAGATGCTGCTCCCGGCGGAACTGTGAAATCACTGGCCGGAATTTCCATAGCATTTAAAGCTTGCGACATGAAATCACGCCAAATAACAGCCGGAACGGTACCACCGGTAATACCATCCAGTGTCTCAATACCATAGTCATCGCCCATCCAAACAGCGGCTACCAAATCAGGTGTATAACCTACAAACCAAGCATCTTTTGATTCATCGGTAGTCCCTGTTTTACCGGCTGCCGGGCGCCCGATAGATGCACCGCCACCGGTACCGCCGGACATTACGGATTCAAGCATATTCGTGATAACATAGGCATATTTAGGATCTACTACGCGCTGTTCTTCCGTACTGTTCTCTTCCACTACCTGGCCATTGCGGTCTACGATTTTAGTAATAGCCACCGGTTTAACTTTAACGCCGCCATTAGCCAAAGTACCATAGGCTACGGCCATATCAATCGGTTTAACACCATTTGTCAAACCACCTAACGCAGCGGCCAAGTTATTATCTTTAGAGTCATCTAAAGTAGTAATACCTAAGCTGCTTGCCAAATTAAGAACTTTACGCATTCCTACAGCATCGGCGAGCTGTACGGCAACGGTATTAACGGAATGCTGCAAGGCATAGCGCAAGGTCATTTGACCGGAATAGGTACCTTCATAGTTCTTAGGACTCCAACCGTTAAATTCAATTTTCTTATCGTCCATAACGGTGCCCGGCGTCATACCGTCCTGAATAGCTGCCAAGTAAACAAATGGTTTAAATGCAGAACCGGGTTGACGTTCAGCCAATACGGCACGATTAAAGGAATCGTCACCACGACCACCAACCATGGCTACAATGTAACCATTATGCGGATTGATCGCAATTAACGCACCTTGCGGCTGTGTTAAGCCTTTGTCATCCGTATAGAAGTTCGGCAAATTATGCATAGCTTGAACCGCTGCATCCTGTGCCTTCATATCAATGGTTGTGTAAATCTTCAAACCGTCTTTATAGACAGCATCGTCGCCGTATTTTTCGGCGATTTCAGAAATAACATAGTCGATAAAGTACGACGCATTGTTATCGCTGTGAGCGGCTTCGGATTTTTCACGAAGACCCAAGTCTTCATCTTTCGCCTTATCCGCGGTAGCTTGGTCAATATAATCATATTTAACCATCTGCCCCAAAACAACAGCCTGACGCGCTTTACCCGCTTTGTAGTTGGTAAGCGGCGAATAATAGTTAGGACTTTGTGGCAAGCCGGCGAGCATAGCCGATTGTGCCAAATCCAAATCCTGAACATTTTTGCCAAAGTATACATGGGCTGCTGCCTGTACACCGTAAGCACCTTGACCGAAATATATTTGATTCAAATACATTTCGAGGATTTCTTGTTTCGTATAATACTGCTCAATACGAATGGCCAACATCGCTTCCATAATCTTACGTTTTAACGTACGATCCTGAGTTAAAAACGCATTACGAGCCAGCTGTTGCGTAATAGTACTACCGCCTTCGGCCACACCGTCATGGGCAATATTAACCCAAATAGCACGCATAATCCCGATAGGGTCTACGCCATGGTGACTATAGAAACGATTATCTTCAGTGGCAATAAATGCATTTTGTAAATCTTTCGGAACCTGTGATAACTTCACCGGTAACCGGTTTTCAGTAGCATGGACAGTTGTAATCAAATTGCCATGCACATCGTAGATCTGCGACGAAGCAGCCGGTTTAACATTGGCCACTTCCGGCAAATCGGACATGGTGGCACCAATGAAGCCGCAACCGGCTCCGGCTATTATAAGGAATACTAAAATACCCACAATCCAAAGGAATCGACGCATTGGCGATTTCTTCTTGGGCGGTTTAGTCGCCGTCGTTCTACGTCGTGTTTGTCGCCCATTTTGAGACGAACCTTGTAAACTCATACGACACCTCTCATTACGAATAATAAGTCATATAGCTTATTATAGCATAACTATGCTACATATGGTATCAGTAAGACTGTGCTACTTCAAATATACCAAAGTAGCACCGGCCCCGCCTTCATCATAGCCGGCAATTTCATAGCGACTGATGTGCGGCAATGTCTTCAAATACTGATGAATACCGGCTCTTAAAGCACCCGTGCCCTTGCCGTGAACGATGCGAACCGGCGAGATACCCGCCATCAATGCCTGGTCGATAAAGTGACTCACATTCTGATTGGCTTCATCCACTGTCTGTCCGATAACATTAAGCTCCGTAGTCGCATGTTTCTGACGTTCCACGGCTGAACCGCCGGCGCGTTTACGCGGTTTTGGTTGAACCGCCGTTTCCTTGCGGCGTAAATTATTGGTTTCTTCGCGGCTTGCTACGGCCAAATCGGTGGCTTTTACATTGGCTGTTAAGCCGTTAACACTTACTTGGATACGCTTACCCTGCACGGCTGCTACCGTACCGACTGCATTTAAGGATACCACGAATACAGTCTGTCCTTCTTTCAACTCTTTTACATTCACCGGCGTACGACGTTCCTGTTCCAATTCAGGCACATTAACACCGGATATATCTTTCCGCGCTTTCGTAATGGCATCTTGCCGTTTGCCCTTATCCGTTTCTGAAAACTGAGATTTCAACTCTTTAATAATCTGTTCCCCTTCGACACGAATGGACTGTTTAAGCTGCTGCGCTTCATTTTGAGCTTTTGCCAAAATCTGTTTACGGCGATCATTAACCTGTTTCTTTTCACGCTCAGCCTGAGTGCGCATGCGCCGTGCTTCATCAAATTCCTTCTTGAGTGCCCGTTCCCGCTCCTGATTGCGACGCAATTGTTCGTTCAAATCACTGAGTACCGCTTCCATATCGCGATTAGCGGAACCTTCGTGAGCCTGTTTGGCATAGTCGATAACTTCACGAGGCACCCCGAGACGAGCGGCAATACTCAAGGCATGACTGCTGCCGGCCACACCGATATGAAGTCGATAGGTCGGACGCAATGTGCGTTCGTCGAATTCCACATGTCCGTTTTCAATACCATCCGTATGGTACGCATAGCGTTTCAATTCATTATAGTGGGTACTCACCATCATGAGCGGTCCACGCTTACGGAAATATTCCAAGAGAGCCACCGCCAAGGCGCTCCCTTCTTCCGGATCCGTACCGGACCCCAATTCGTCAAGGAGCACCAAATCTTTGGCACCGGCTACTTTTAAAATTTTTACAACCTGCGTCATATGAGCGGAGAAGGTACTGAGGCTGGCTTCAATACTCTGCTCATCACCGATATCGGCATAAATACTGTTAAAAATCGGCAAAATAGAGCCTGTTTCGGCCGGAATAAATAAACCGGCCTGATTCATGAGGCTCAAAAGACCTAACGTCTTCATGGCTACAGTTTTACCACCTGTATTGGAGCCCGTAATGAGCAGAATTCGATAGGCCGTCCCCAACGTAATCGTCGTGGGCACTACCACATTGGCCGGAATCAACGGATGACGCGCATTTAAGAGTTTTACTTCCCGTGCCCCGCTAAGTTCGGCCGGAACCGCCTTCATCTTTATCGCCAGATTAGCTTTACCGTACACGAATTCCACATGGGACACGCGTTCACAGGCGTCCATCAAGGTATTGCTGTCTTTGCGAACGGCCTGCGACAATTCCCTATAAATACGGCGAACTTCTTCCTCTTCCGCCAATTCTGCTTCCTGCAAATCATTGTTCAAATTTACGAGGCGCATCGGTTCAATATAGAGTGTCGCACCGGTAGCCGAACGGTCGTGAATCAAACCTTCGAAGGCGTAGCGATATTCCTGTTTTACCGGAATTACATAGCGATTATTACGCTGCGTAACGATAGCCTCCTGAAAGTATTTCTGATTGTTCGGATCGTGCATAATCGCCTGCAAATCACTCTTGATGCGGTCTTTCGTACGCGCAATGGTAGTACGTAAATGCTGCAATTTAGGCGATGCGGAATCCATTAAATTACCTTTTTTGTCAAAAACACGCTCAAACTTGCGTTCTAAGCCGTCATGACGAGGCATATCCTGAATCCAAAATGATAAGAGCGGATAATTCATATATTTGCTGTGAAAAAATGCATACATACGCTTATACGCACTCAATGTGGTATATAAATCCCATAATTCTTCATGAGTCAAAATAATTTCTTTACGACTTTTGGCACAAGCTTCACGAATATCGCGGGTGCCGCCAATCGGTTGTTCGATTTCGGTATTTAGCGAATTGACCGCTTCTACCGTTTCATCGAGAGCCGTTTTAATGGCAATCGGATCCGTTAAGGGCTCCAACTCCATGGCCATTTCCTTCGCTACTTTAGAGCTGCATTCGGCGGCCAATCGTTCTCGAATCACATCAAAATCCAACAGTTTTTCACTGTTCATAGGTAATACAATCCCTCCTATGTAATCACATGGCCAAAGATTGACTACTTTGGCCCGATATATTGCCATAAAATCTTGCTACGCCACCGTATGCTTAAACGGCAGCTTTTTACCTGGCAATATTTAAATCTATGTTTAAAAATCTCTAAAAAATGCCTTTAAAATAGTGTCCCCGTGTAATCGGTAAGGACTCATTCTTAGGCGGTACCGGTAAGGTGTGTGCCAAAATACCGCGATAAGCGCCAATCGTATCACGCAGCCATTCTTTAGACTGCTGACGACCGTCAATGCGAAGAATAGCAATACCTCGTTTTACCAAATCCGGAATGTACGCGCGCATATCGAGCATGCGACTGTTCATGATATGCATGCGGCAATAGGAATCCGTACGAAGTGGGAATTCCTCGCCCAGGCGGTCACGCAAGCGATAAGAGTCCTTCAAACAAGGGGCCGGACAATTGGCTTTACAACCGGTACCGGCAAAACTGCTGATAACACAGTATTCGGAAATCATGAGCTCCGTAAGCCCGTGAACAACACATTCTATAGGCAAAGAGCTATGACGAATGATGGCCGCAATTTGACGTAAAGTGGCTTCTTGGGAAAGAACAACGCTTGAAAGGCCTAATTCGGCTGCTTCACGTACCGCTTCTTTATTAAACAGCTGCAAGCTGCTGTCACCTTCCACCTCCCCTTCATAGCCCATCATTTGGAGCCATTCCAAGGCACCTAAGAAGTGAATGCTGATGGCATTCGGCTTAGCCGCGATAATTGCCTCTAAGGTTGGACGATACGCCTCGATTTCACTTTCCCGAACGATACGCGGCGTCGCCAATACACAACGAATCTGATGCTCACGACAAATAGTCACCACGCGATTATATACATCTAAATTGTACGGCTTACGCTGTAAGCGGTCACCGCCGAAAATAATCTTCTGCGCCCCCGCTTCAATGGCCGGTTTTAATTGCCATTCTTCATCAAGCTGCACCGAAACAATCGGCAAGGAACCGGCCTTAACGCTATGAGTAGCTTTACCGGCTCGTACCATCATACTCTTATAACTTGGTCTGTCCTTAAATTCAGCTGCAATGGCACCTTCGATGCGTGTTAACACCTCAGCCATGGCCTTAGTATGTTTTGCCAATAATATATCTTCCAACCGGGCAACCGCATCACGGCGCATCTGGTTGAGCACACTGGATGGCCACATAAACGGCTCTTCCGGCATATATAAAGAAGCCAACCGGAACACCGTCGTACCTAAACGGCCAATCTGTTCCGACACTTTTTCATGACTGGTCGGCGTCTTATGAGCCCGTTGCACCACATAGTCACCGCTAACCGTAACAGACGTGCCGTCATCCATCAAGAGTGTCAAAGTCGACTCAGAGCCTTCCTGTCCGTCCAAATACGCATGCACATCGTACTTACGGCCAAATTCCTGTAAATTCTGCCAAACTGTTTTCTTTGGACCTTCATCGGATGGACCGATACGCTTCCCCCGATTGCCGGGAGCCACGGCGGTAATCATTTCACGGCCGGAACGATTTTCCAAGTAAGCTGTGGAGAACCCGCGGTTAAAGCCCGCCGTCAAATGTTCTTGGTCTTCAGCCAAGGTTTGACCCGCTCTATCGATAATCTGACGATACGTGCCGATAACCTCTTTCACGTAGGACGCTTTTTTCATACGCCCTTCTACCTTGAAAGAAGCCACACCGGCTTCCAAAAGTTCCGCCATATGCTCACTGTAATTAAGGTCCTTCGGACTCATGATATAGGCTTCGTTTTCAGTATTTATGACCTTGCCCTCGCCATTGATAAGTTCATAGGGCAAACGGCACGGTTGTGCACAGGCACCGCGGTTACCACTGCGGCCGCCGATGAAGCTACTCATGAGGCACTGACCGGAATAACATACGCAAAGGGCACCGTGAACAAACACTTCAATTTCCGCTTTCGCTTCGCGGCAAATCGTTTTAATTTCTTCGAGACTCATTTCACGAGCCAACACAACACGGGTAAACCCCATGCGTTCCAAGAAACGTACCGTCCCCATGTTAGTGGCCGTCAACTGCGTGCTGGCGTGCAAATGAAGCTTCGGTGCTACTCGTTTCGCCAGTTCGGCTAACGCCAAATCCTGCACAATAATGGCGTCTACATTGATGCGTTCCAACTCGCGCAAATATTCTTTTAAATCGTTTAACTCGGCATCGCCGATTAATATATTCACCGTAACAAATACGGACACATCCAACAAATGGGCCAAGCGAACCGCTTCAGCCAACTCTTCTATCTCAAAATTGGCTGCATTCGCTCTCGCATTAAAAGCCTTGCCGCCTAAATAAATTGCATCAGCTCCGGCTTCTAAAGCTGCTAAAAAATTTTCCGACGTGCCTGCCGGTGCCAATAATTCCATACGCCCTCCTTAAGGACTCAATTCGCCATATTTCTATATAGAATTATATCACATTCTTTAAAAAATATGGCAAAATAAGCCGTTATACTGTGCCATCGCACAATATAGCGGCTTATTAATTATTTAATCAGTTAATGTATTTTACTACTAATTGAAACAAATTGCAACTGTTGGCGCCATTTGACGCTCTAATAGCCAATTGAGACCTGCATTGGCACAATAGTCAAATAGATCTCTCCTATTAGCGCAATTTACAACCCAATTCAGCTAACGCAGCCAAAATGTCGTCAATTGCCGGCTGAATATCTTCATCCGTCAAAGTACCTTCATTGCTGCGGAAGGATAAATTGTAAGCTAAGCTGCGATGGCCTTCTTCAATGTGAGCCCCTTCGTACACGTCGAATACGAACGCCCGTTCCAAATACTGACCGCCTTTTTCATAAATGACTTGGCTGATAGCTTCGGAAGATACAGTCTTAGGTGCCACGATGGCAAGGTCGCGAGCGGTGCCCGGGAACTTACTGATACCCTGGTAACGAAGCTGTCCGCGGGTCAAGCCCAAGATAGCCGTCACATCGATATCAAAGAGATATGCTTTGCCCGGTAAATCGTAAGCTTTCATTACTTGCGGATGCACTTCACCCAAAGTAGCAATAACAGTACCATCCACAACATACTGAGCACTTACGCCCGGATGGAGATAGGTTTCTTTGGAGCGTTCAATCGTAGCTTCAATACGAAGTTCTTTAAGAACCGCTTCAAGCACACCTTTTACATCATAGAAGTCGGTGTCACGCTGTGGCTGAGCCCATTGCAAATCTGTCGTTTTGCCCATCATAAAACCACTTACATGGTATTTTTCAACAGGAAGTTCAGTAATCGGCAAGGCTTTCGGTTCGTAAACCGCACCGGCTTCGAACAACCACAAATCATGGTTTTTCTGTGCCAAGTTGCGCGCCGCCGTATCAAGCATGCTTGGAATCAAGGTCGTACGCATTACCGGGAATTCTTCCGTAATCGGGTTCAAAATAGGTACCGCCTGATAACGGCTGTCCGTTTCCGGAATGAGTAATTTCTTGAGGCTGTCCGTATGCATGAAGCTGAACGTAATAATTTCGCTGAGACCCTGGGTTACCAAGGTCTGACGAATTGCTTTCGTAAGCAATTTCTTATCGCTCATGGTGCCACTGTTAAGGTTGGCCCATGGGGTTGTATTCGGAATGAAATCATAACCGTAAATACGAGCTACTTCTTCCGCAATATCCGGCATAACCGTTACGTCGCCGCGCCAGGACGGAACACCAACGGTAATTACATCACCATCTTGTGTCCAAGTGAAGGACAAGGTAGTCAAAATTTCCTGCATCCGTTCGGCGGAAATATCGGTACCTAAGTAGCTGTTAACCGCTGCCACCGTGAAAGATACAGTACGAGCTTCAGCCGGAGCCGGATATACATCCACCACACCTTTAGCTACGGTAATATCTTCCATTAACTCCTGCAACAACTGAGCCGCACGGTCAAGGGCCACCGGTGAGTATTCCGCATTGACACCGCGTTCGAAACGGCCGGATGCTTCACTGCGCATACCCAGCGCACGAGCGGTGCGACGAATGGAGGACCCTTTAAATACAGCCGATTCCAAAATAATCGTCGTCGTTGCTTCGGTTACTTCACTATCGAGACCACCCATAACACCGGCAACCCCTACAGGGCCGTTCGCATCGGCAATAACGAGCATATCCGTGGTCAACTCACGATCCGTACCGTCCAACGTTTTTAAGGCTTCACCGGCTTTAGCGGCGCGGGCCGTCAACTGATGACCGGCTACTTTATCATAATCATATGCATGCATTGGTTGACCGTATTCGAGCATAACATAGTTCGTTACGTCTACCACATTATTGATTGGGCGAATACCGCCGTTACGCAAACGGTTCTGGAGCCACAATGGGGACGGTCCCACTTTAACATTGCCGATAACACGCGCCAAGAAGCGACTGCATAATTCGGCATCATCAATGCCGATTTTTACCATATCGTTGACATCCGTACCATTTTCATTCACTTTAACGGTCGGTTCCGTATTCTGCGCGTTTGTCAAAACCGCAAATTCACGGCTCAAACCGATCATGGAGAAGCAGTCTGCACGATTCGGTGTCAATTCGAATTCATAGACAGTATCGTTGAGCATCACCGCATCACGAATATCCATGCCGATTGGCGTACCTTCCGGCAAAATGTAGATACCTTCCCCTTCGCCCGGCATAACCATATCTTTAGGAATACCCAATTCCGCTACGGAACAGAACATACCGTCAGATACTTCACCACGAAGTTTACCCTTTTTAATTTCCGTGCCGTCAGCCAAACGGGATTTATGGTACGCCACCGGTACCACCTGACCAACAGCCACATTCGTTGCTGCCGTTACGATTTGTTTCGTAATTTCTTCACCCGTTTTGTCATCAAGACAAGCAACCTGGCAAACCTGTAATTTATCGGCATCCGGATGTTTTGTAATTTCTGTAATTTTACCGGTAAAAATCTTTTTCAACCCGGGATCCATCGAGATAACGTCTTCTACCGGAATTCCAGCCTGCGTCAATACATCGGCCAGTTCCTGAGCCGGTTTCGTTGTGTCTACAGGAACATAGTCCTTCATCCATGTTAAACTAGCTTTCATCGTCGTACCTCCTAGAACTGCTTCAAGAAACGCATATCATTATCATAGAATAAACGTAAATCGCCGATGCCGTACAAGAGCATAGCAATACGTTCAACACCCATACCGAAGGCAAACCCCTGCACTTCGTTCGGGTCATAGCCGTTCATGGTCAACACATTCGGATGAACCATGCCGCAGCCGAGGATTTCGAGCCAGCCCGTATGGGAGCAAACGCGGCAGCCTTCACCGCCGCACATGCAGCAGGAGATATCAACTTCCGCACTCGGTTCCGTGAACGGGAAGAAGCTGGTACGGAAACGAACTTTCGTTTCTTCGCCGAACATGTGGCGCAAGAATAATTCCAAGGTACCTTTCAAATCGGCAAAGGTAATGCCTTTATCCACTACGAGACCTTCCACCTGATGGAATACCGGGGAGTGAGTGGCATCATAGTCCCAACGATATACTTTGCCCGGTGCAATCATGCGTACAGGGCTGTTCGGTTCCTGACTCTGAAGCGTACGAGCCTGTACCGGTGAAGTGTGGGTACGAAGTAATACGGAGTCCGTAATGTAGAAGGAGTCCTGCATATCGCGCGCCGGATGATCGGCCGGTAAATTCAAACATTCAAAGTTGAAGTAATCACTTTCAATTTCAGGCCCTTCCGCAACGGTGTAGCCCATTTTCATGAAAAAGCGTTCAATTTCATCGTTAACAGCTGTGAGCGGATGTACATGACCTTGGCGAGTAGCACGGCCCGGCAAAGTAATGTCGATCTCTTCGGCGCCCAATTTAGCAGCCAACACTTCTGCTTCCAGTTTGGCCTGCACATCATCAATCATAGCTTCCAATTCCTGACGCACCGTATTTACCAAGGCGCCCATGCGTGGTCGTTCTTCGGCCGATAATTTGCCGAGACCTTTTAACAATGCAGTTACTTCGCCCTTTTTACCTAAATATTTAACGCGGGCATCTTGTAAAGCTTGCAAATCGGTAGCTTTTTGAATAAGCTCCGCCGCTTGCGCTTTCAGGGATTTTAATAATTCTTCCATCCGTCACAACCTCCTAAAACAAAAAAACCTCCGCCCCGGCAAGGGGCGAAGGTATAACATTCGCGGTACCACCCTAATTAGTACTCAATAACCTTAACGCGGTCTCACGATGAATCTACTCGTTGTTCAATCCATGGCTCCAAAAGGAAAGGCTCTTTGCATCGCATTTATGAAGCTCCCACCAATGCTTCACTCTCTGAAAAACACCTATGCAACGCCGATTTTGTCATCGCCGTAATGTCTACTCGTCATGCCAATGCATCCGTCAAACCTAAAAAGCAACTTTGAAAAACGCCAGTACGACTGAGTTTTTTATTAATCTATGTGTAAGTATATCAACTCTTACGCATTCTGTCAAAGCTATTTACGCCTTAACAATTAAGTGGCCTCATTACATGGTCATATCGTCATGACCACATTCAGCCCTGATAACCAAGTAAACTTACGCCTTATACCCGCCAAGGAAGTTCCGGCAGGTCAAACTTGTCTATTACATAGAATGTGCCGGTACTCATATACACAAGGTCGCCCACCGTATTATATAAACGGCCGGTTGTGACCATGGTATGATTGCCGTTGTGTTCCACATTGCCTACGGCGCGCAGTTTTTCACCGGCTTTAACAGCTTTGATGAAATTCCCCTTCATTTCAAGTGTTACCACTCGTTTACCCAAGGTAAAACAGGATACACCCATAACCGTATCGGCGAGGCTCATATAGACACCACCGTGCACATTGCCGATAAAATTACCATGTCTCACTGCATCGGTGTCAAACAGTATTTCCAAATGACCGGGATCACCACCGGTTACACGAGTATACTTTGACCAATCAAAGGTATGTTCATGACACATTTTGTCAAAAAAATCAACTAACGTACGCATTCCTTGTTTTTTACTCACGACTACACTCCCTTCCGTGATTTATTCTACAGCGCAATGCATCAAATAAACAGTATGCAAATCAGTACATTGTCTTTTGAGGGACAATTTACTGTACCTATTACTCATAATGTAAGGCATCAATCGGATTCAACTTAGCCGCCTTACGGGCCGGATAGAGACCGAATACGAGGCCGATAGCCATGGAGAAACCGAAGGACAAGAGAATCGGTCCCATGGAGATAACTGTCTTCATGCTCGTCAAAGCACCGATCAACTTAGACGCCCCGATGCCCACCAGGATTCCGATGGCACCACCCACCAGACTGATTACCACCGCTTCAATGAGGAACTGCATAACGATAACGCGATACGTAGCCCCCAAGGCCTTACGCACACCAATCTCACGGGTACGTTCCGTAACGGATACGAGCATAATGTTCATGATGCCGATACCGCCGACAACCAGCGAAATGGCAGCTACGGCACCTAAGAACAAGGTCATAGTCGCCGTTGTTTCTTCCACGGTCGCCATAATGGTGGCCATATTACGAACGTTAAAATCATCGAGTTCCGGATTTTTAATATTATGGCGTACACGCAAAATATTTTCCACGTCCGTCTGTAAACGATCAAGATCTACGCCGTCTTTCGCTTTGATATAAATCATGCGCAAATAATCGACGCCCTGTAAACGTTCCATCCCTGTAGTGTACGGAATGTAGATAACATCGTCCTGGTCATTACCGAAACTGCCGGAACCTTTACTTTCAAGCACGCCGATTACCTTGTAAGGATTATTTTTAATACGAATATCCTTACCCACCGGGTCTTCCGTGCCGAATAAATTCGTCGCTACCGTAGCCCCGATAACGGCCACACGTTCGCGCCGTTCCACCTGAGACGCCGTAATGAAACGACCGGATTTAACCGTCCAGTTATTAATATATTGGAAATCACTGTTTACACCGTTAACACTGGTCGTCCAGTTCTTATTCGTATAAATAACCACATACGAACTGCCCGCCGATACCGGCGACGCCATATCGATATCCTGCAAATGAGAAATGGTCGTATAATCTTCAAGCTTAAGCGTTTTCTGCGAATCCGCCGTAGGCCGAACGCCCGGCGTCCGCGGCGCGCCCGGATACACCATGAGCAAATTACTGCCCAAGCTGGAGATGGAGTCCTGAATTTGACTGCGCACCCCGTAACCGATAGATACGAGGGCAATAACCGCAGCTACGCCGATAATAATCCCCAACATGGTAAGGAGCGAACGCATCTTGTTGGCCACCAAGGACGCCCAGGCCATCAAAAAGCCCTCTTTATACATGAGACGTCCCCCCTTCATTCGTTTGTTCCGTATTTACTTTTTCCGTGACAGTTTTCGGTATCACCGACTTAACCGCCTTTTGTGCCGTTGCCGGCGACACGGCTACAGATTCAGTAGGAGCCTGTACCGTTTGAAGACCGGCCATATTCGGATTTTGCTTATCTTCTACGATATAACCGTCGCGCAGCACAATATTACGGCTTGCAAAGGTAGCAATATCCGGTTCATGGGTAACCAAAATAATGGTACGCCCTTCATTATATAAATTGGTAAAAATATTCATTACATCCACACTGGACTTGGAATCCAAGTTACCGGTCGGTTCGTCGGCCATAATAATGGACGGGTCGTTGGCCAAAGCGCGGGCGATAGCCACACGCTGGCGCTGACCACCGGATAGTTCCGCCGGTAAATGGTCGAGCCGTTCACCGAGCCCCAACGAATCCAAAAGATAGGCGGCCCGCTCTTTGCGTTCCTTTTTGGGAACACCGGCATAGACCATAGGCAACGCCACATTATCTTGAGCCGTTAACTTCGGCAACAAGTTAAAACTTTGGAAAACGAAGCCGATTCGTTTATTGCGCACAAAGGCGAGCTCATCATCACTCAACGTGGCCACTTCTTCGCCGTCCAATTTATAGGAACCTGAAGTCGGTCTGTCTAAACAACCCAAAATATTCATAAACGTGGATTTCCCCGATCCGGATGGACCCATGATGGAGGTAAACTCGCCCTCATAAATATTGAGGTCAATCCCGTGTAGTACGGGCACTACCAGTTTACCGTTAACATACGTCTTGGTGATTCCTTCCAGTGAAATGACTGCTTGTTTCATCTGCATTCCTCCTAGAACATAGGCCCGCCGGAGTTACTCTGTTTGGACGACGAAGAACCTACATCACCACTGACAACAATTTCATCGCCTTCATTTAGACCTTTAGCAATTTCAATCGTCGTTTCACCGGTAAGACCGGTTGTTACACTGGTTCGTTCCGGTTTACCGTTTTTAATTACATACACGTATTCGCCCACTTTATCCGTACGCACAGCGGCCAACGGCACAACCAATACGTTAGTGCGTTCATCGCCGTAAATCGTAGCACGAGCCGTCATTGTCGGGAAGAAGTTCGACGCATCGCTTGGCGAAATAGCTACCTTAACCGTATAGTACACTACACTGCTGCTCGTCGTACCCATGTTACCTTTGGTACCCAAAGCAATGTCACTTACATAGCCGGTAAAGGTTTTACCCGGATGAGCATCCACCGTAAAATCTACGCGAGCGCCTTTTTTCACACTGCCGATATCTGTTTCATCAACGGTCAAATAAATCTCAAGATTACTCAAATCAGCAACCGTTGCGATAATCATCTGCGTGGAAATACCGGTACTGATAGTCTGGCCCGCTTTTAACGGTGTACCGATAACCGTGCCGTCCATCGGCGAAGTAATGGTCGTATCGGATAAATTAGCTACTGCCCGATCATACGCAGCCTGCGCCTTCTGGTAATTCATAAGGGCTGTATCATAGGTCTGTTGCGGAATAGCCCCTTGCGCAACCAAGGTGCTGTAACGATCTAAATCATTTTTGGCATTTTCGAGCGTAGCTCGTGCATCATCCGCCGTTGCCTGTAATTGACGGGCATCGATGGTGGCAATCACCTGACCGGCCGTTACATGGTCATTTTCTTTAACCAAAACCTGCTCCAACATACCGGCTACGTTAGTGGAAATATCTACATAATTTGTCGGGTTGATAGTCCCCGTGGACGTAATAACCGAGGCAATATTCCCCCGCTCTACTTTCCCCGTCGTATACGAGGTCGCTTGTGTGTTATCTTTTGTTTTGAAATAATAAAAAGCGCCACCCAAGACCAGTAATATGAGGATGAGGATCCCCCAAAATTTCTTTGTCCGCCACATGTGCTTAACTCCTTTACTTAAAGACAAAATAATCAGGTCTCTCAATTTTCATATAATTAAAAAGCCCTTCTCGACTATACGGCAAAGAAGGGCTTTTCAGCTCATATATATAATCGATAATAATTATAGGTTTCACTAATGAGTGCTTAATGAACCTATCGAGCCAATACCGAAATCAGCTCATATTCCGATTCACTGATAGGATAACAACGTGTGCACGCTTCTTCATACGGCACCATTTCAATCTTGCCGTTTAAAACAGCGGTCAAACAATTACTCTTACCTTCGAGGAGAGCATCAATCGCTTTTTCACTCATGAGTGCCGCCATGGCCGCATCACGAGCGGATGGCGAGCCACCACGTTGCAAATAGCCAAGAACAGTAACACTCGGGGAAATATTGAGGTGCTTATTAATATAGCCGCACACTTCAAAACTGTGGTATGCCCCTTCCGCCACCATGATGATGCTGTTCGTTTTACCTGCATTATGGGAAATGCGAAGCTGATCGCACACTTCATCAAGACTCATAGGCTTTTCGGGAATAAGCACCATTTCGGCGCCGCACGCAAGACCGGCACGCACCGCCAAATGACCGGCACTGCGCCCCATAACTTCGACGATGGCTACCCGATCATGAGCCGTCGTGGTATCACGAATCTTGCTGACCGCATCAACGACCGTATTAAGGGCCGTGTCAAAACCAATGGTATATTCCGTGCCGCACATATCGTTATCGATAGTGCCGGGAATCGTAATTGTGGGAATCCCCTGTTTGGCAAGCGCCATGGCACCCGCCATAGAGCCGTCACCGCCGATAACAACGAGAGCATCAATTTCGCGGTCCCGAAGAATCTGGGCCGCTTTTTCCTGGTTCTCCAGCTCCTTAAACTTTGTGCAACGAGCCGTCTTGAGCATCGTGCCGCCACGGTTGACGATAGCCCCTACATCACGTCGATTCAAAGATTCAAAATCATTTTTTAAAAGCCCTTCAAAACCGCGGCTAATGCCATATACGTGTAACCCTTCGTAAATCCCTTTACGAACCAAGGCACGCACCGCCGCATTCATGCCCGGCGCATCACCGCCGCTCGTTAGAATCGCAATATTTTTCATGTTGCTCTACCCCCATAGGACGTCGTTTTTTGAACTCCACACCTTCACGTGCTAACGTTTCGTGGATTGAATCAATTAAATTTTCAGTGCGACCATACGTCGTATCTATGACACAATCACACTTCTTATACACCGGTTTCCAGCGTTGCATCATCGTTTCTACAAAGCCCGCCACATCATCATAATCCATGGTCGGCCGTTTACCAATACGACGATTCACCCGCTTCACGATGCGATACTCGGAAGCCCGAATACCGATAATATACGCATACCGCTGTAAATATCGTACCGTCCGTACATCAAGGGGAAAATTACCACCTACGGAAATAATACACTCATGATACATGCAAACTTTCTTTAAAATTTCACGTTCCGCCGAACGAAAGAGCTTCTCGCCCAGCTTCTCATACACTTCGGCTATGGGCAAATTATAGCGCCGTTCCAAAAGTCGATCCGTATCAACGAACTGCCAACCTTTGGCTTCCGCTAAATTGCGTCCCAAATGACTTTTGCCGCTCCCCATAGTACCGATTAAAATTATATTTCGTTTCATTACTTAATCCCGCCTATTACAGATTGTGTCATACATAATCACAACGAACAATTACCTGTTACTCCGTTCTCATTATGTACGATACCCATTTGATTCTATTCTACTACATCACAGCATTTAGTAAAAGTATAAAACGAATAGGATTTAAGGAATTAAGAAAATGTTTAGGTTTGGGGTGAGAGACATAATAAAAAAGCCATGACAAAAGTCACGGCTTTAGGTTAAGAAATAATATCAAACTGAATGTGAAGTTGATTGTTTTGTTTATTCAGTTGTTTAGGCTCTATTTGCAGTTCGGGACTATCTCCATTCAATTCTTCAACCAATGTGAAATAATCTCGTAAATTTCCTGTTACTTCTACAGATAAGCTCTTACCCTTCTTATTCTCCGTTTCTTCCATCGCTGTAATTGTTAATGCTTTACCGGACAAATATTTCATCAGTTTATCCTTTAAGGCTTCTTCAGTTATTTCTTTCTTGTCGGTCGCCATAATCATCTCGTAAGCCTGACTGCTCACAACAACTTGATCTGCTTCATTTTGTAAAGTCTGTTGTTCTTGTATCGCTAATAAGTCACTTCTCTCCTGATGGAACCAGAGAACTATACCAGCTCCCAAAACTGTAAGTACCATGTAGCTACCGACTATTTGGTGTATCCTTTTTGGGTTGAGGTTTAGCCTTTTCAAACTTTCCAGATAATTGAAATGTATGGATTTTACGATTAGCATCAATTCCTTGTTTTGCATTAACAATAACTCCTTTCAAACTCCCCTTGAGCCGTTGACTATACGCCAATACGACCTCCGGTTTTGTACATATACCAGTTACGTTAAAACCATCATCAGTAAAATTAACGGTATCCAAAACTATCTGTGAATTTGCACAATCAACAGTGTGCAATAATATACTTTGACCGGTACTATGTTTTAAATCTTTTGTCAGTCGTTGCTGAATAACCTTTTCATACTTTTGAACTGCCTCGTGATTCGCGCTGCCTACCGCTTGCATTTCGTATATATCTTCATGCAGTTTCTGACTTGCATAGTATAAGTAAAACCCAAATCCCCATAGGAATATTACTAAGAACAAGGCTAAGATTCCAATCATTATGATTGCTGTTTTATGATGTCTATAGTACCGTTCACACCGAAACGGCCAAGTCAAAAAATTCACATCATTTCACCTGCCAACTATATTTTTAGCTATTAATGATTCAAATATCATTCAACGCGTGGTTGTTAATTTCTCATTTTTTGTATGCCTCGATATGCCAGACCAGTCGCCATATCCCACAAAAAAGGATCTGATTTTTCAAACATCACCTTTTCCATTTTCGCTACTTCTTTTGTTTCTTCAAAAGGAATAGCAGTAAGCTTACCATACTTCTCATAAGCAGCTTCACAATCATCGTCCGATAGATTGCCATGTATATCCCCGTATAAATAAAATCCGGAAATTCCACTTATACCATAACTGAATAAATCTACCTCTAAATCTTCCAATTCTTTCATTATATCAACCGAATCAAGCGGAATTTTATGATTACAAATACATACAAAGTTATACCAAGCTGTTAATTCCAATATATCCTCATGTATAATGCCGATTACAGCGCCTTCTTTTTCAACAAATCTATGTGCTATCGGTCCCGGTGCATAATCTATAATTTTTAGGTTTCCACCACTCTTTAAAACACCGGTTGCCAATTCATTAATATGCTCTTTTTTTAATGCTACTACGTATACTAATTTATCATTCCCGGAAGACCTAACTTGATTTGGTAAATTTATAGCTACAAAATCAAAATAATAACTATCTTCCGGCCATGTGACAAATTCAGGAACCGACCAATGTAGCATCTGATTAATCTCCAGACGTGATAATGGTGGAATAATCATAACTTTATCCTGACGTTCACCAAGAGCTGTTATACCTATAGGTTTATCTTCCAGGGAATATTTGCTTACCAAGTGCTTACAATCATTCATTAACGAATCTTGGCGTTTTTCAACAATTGCATCTTGAATTATTATCCCCTTCTTAGTCTTCGCCATACTAATAGCAATTGTTTGCGCCTCTCCCATCGCAACCCCTATAAATTCTGATTTCATTCGCTAACCATCCCTTCATTAACAGCCTGTTAAAAAAATCTTACTAAATCTACATTAATATTTTTTGGCCACGGCCCTGGGTCTTCCCTAAAAACTACTAAATATTGTACGATTTGCCCTGTAATACGATTACGATATCGAACCTTAAATTCATTATTACTTGCCTGTCTGTTTAATATATATGACGCTGTATAATTATCGTCATTTTCATATATTGTTTCCTGAAGTGTAGGCATCAAATCACCTTTCTCACTGTATTCTCGTAACAAGCAACCAATGATACCCTCTGCTTTATAATTCATAGCAGTTAATGCTACTTCATCATGAGTAATCCCTACGATAATATTCATTTCATCACTCAATGCCGACCAAAATAAGAGTAATATTGTCCCTATAATAAGTGCCATATATGTGAAAAAACCACCTATATTGTTAGACTTAGCGCATTTGTTCTTTCTTCGCCCATAGTACCAGGGCTTGTTTTTAAACTTAAAAGGACACTTCAATATATCAACTCCTTGTCGGCGAATATTGAAAATAGTCTAAATTAGGAAGTACCGTAATATCCGTCCCTATCTTATATTGATTAGCATTCATTGTATTAGGTGTTCCCTTTACTTCGACTTGCCAATTCATGTGTATAGGACTTTTTGGTAAAAATTGTTCAAATGATTTTCCCCCTATAAGGGGTGTCACTATGAGCCTCCCCCAAGACGGACTAATGGTAGGTGAGGATAATGCTTGTTTTTGACCATCACTTAAGACACGCCTAGCTTCTGTGCCCTCAATACCGAACCAACGTACACCATCATATAGAATATATTGGCCTGTACGACCAACCGTAACAGTCTTATCTGCACGTTTAGTAAAGTTAACTATTGTTAATCGTATCGTCATACTTTCTAATAAAACCTCATTTTCTATTTGCCATCGTTGTGCCCATTGCAAAGAGACTAACATTAAGCTTAATAAGGCCCCCATGGCAATACAAATAACAGTAGTACTAATTAACAATTCACCCAATAAAAATCCGGAATTACCTCTCTTTATTAGTAGCCGGTATTCCCTGCCAAATATACGTTGAGAAATGAAGTATTTCTTGATTTCCATAATATCCTGCTACCTCTAACTCCTTAACATCCATATTATGCACATGCTTAGAATTTATTGCCCTAACTAATCTATATGGCTCCTTTACCTTAGGAAGTTCGCCCGGTTCTCCAAATTGTTGATAATTATATTTACTCTGTTCCATTGCTGTAATAGCAATGGGCACTATTACTTGTGATATTTTAGCGCTTCGCCATTGAATAATTAATGTCCCCATCATCGCCGTAACAGTCAGGATAAATAAGGCAACAATCATTGTACCGCCTAAAGTTTCAGCATATAAATATCCTTTAGAATGTTCCTTCAATCCAACGAATTCTCGGTGTTTGTTGTGAAAAAATATACTTTCGATATTTTCGCAATACATAATCATAGATTTCAAAACTATATAAATCACTCTGCCCATCATATTTACCTAAATATGCCGATTGTTTTGTTCTCGAATTATTTACCAACTTCATAGTATTAGGCACAAAAATTTCTTGATATCCCCATAAGGTAGCATATAAATTCACCTCATATGACGAATCACTTACGTATATTGTATTAAGTGGCCTTCCCTGTGTTCCGGATCCACCATTAAAAGAAAGTAATTGAGTTCGCTTAATTGTGTAATAAAATAGTCTACTCACTCGATCAAATTGCCAGTTTTCGCTCATGGTTTTTGATATAGCAAGCTGTGCCATCCCCAATAATAAAATTAATAATGTACTATAAATCAAAACTTCTATTAATAAAAATCCACCCTTACAATGATTTTTGCCATAATATATGTTCAAATTATTTATATAATGTTTCATAATATTGACCATAAATTTTCCCAAATATACATAATAGCTGCTGCACTACATAAAAAAGGACCAAATGGCAGTATACGTAGTACCTTACCTGAATACAGATAGTACAAAAGTACCCAACCGGTTCCACCGATAAGCGCCAATAAAATAGCTTGCCACAAAGCCAATGGTGATAACCATAATGTAAATACACTACACCATTTCACATCACCAAGACCCAAACCGTCGTTTGTTAATTTACTAAATAGATATCCTCCCACTAATACAATTCCTGCCATTTCAACAGTTTGAAAAAAAGAAATCCCCAATAACCATATCCGACTTATTCCAACTATGAGCAAAAAAACAGCACCCTCATCAGGCATAATCAGGTAATACTTATCGATGGTAGCGCCCATAAAAAGAGTGAAACCGAAGATAATCATTAAAAGACTTTCTTTTATATTTACCGTCAAATGGCTACAAATTAATCCGCCGAGCATTCCTATAAGAATGTAAATTAACATCAAAATTATAGAACGCCGTTCTCGTTCTATAACAATTTCTTTTAAGAGATAGAAACCGGTTAATCCGGCCAATGCACCACTTATACCACCTACACTGTATTGTAACCACATATACTAACCACTACGTTCCTTTTTATACATCAGAGCTTACATGCTACTTAACTTATAAAGTTTAATCGATTAATTTAACCGATTTACTATTTTAGACGTTCTAAAACTATCCCCATAATTAAATTCTGATTCTCGTCTAATTTGCATTCGTATTATCAGTAGCCGTTACAACAATATGAGTACCTGTACCACCTGCATTGCTTTCAGATGTTACCGCATAATCTCCACCCTTTGGTGTTTTAACGGCTTCAGATAAATAGCCTGCTTTGTATAAATCTTCAACTGAAGGAACTTCATCAGTCCCTCTATCTACCATATAAAGTTGAGCCGCATTAGCAATTGTCTGTGTGTCTGCTTTGATTTTAGCATCACGAGCTTTGTCCCCGGCCGATAAAAATTGTGGCATTGCCACCGCAGCTAAAATAGCAATAATCGCTACTACCACCATTAACTCGACTAAGGTGAAACCACCTTCTTTTTTACGTTTATCACGTAAGGTTTTATGATACGATGCTAACCACTGTTTAACGCGTTCTCTAAGTGAAATATTTGTTACATTATCCATAAAAAAACTCCTCCTAACACTCTAATTACTAAACATGTTGCATTGCCGTCACTGCATTAAACATAGGCAACATAACAGCAATAACTAAGATAGCTACCCCTATCCCCATAAGAGATACCATAATAGGCTCCATTAATTGTTGTAATTTTGCCATATAACGGGAAGTTAATCGATCATAATAGGAAGCCCCATGATTCAGCATGGCTACCATATCCCCAGTCTCTTCACCTATAGTAATTAACTCCCAAAGAAATTCATTTCCCAATTTGGCCTTTTTTAAAGCGTCTCCAAATGTAGTTCCTTTAGCTAATAAATTATTTACTTGTGTTTGCAATAAAGTAGCATAGGGATTTCCCCATAATGATTTTGTTAATGTCAGCATATCTGTAATTGTTAAGCCACTGTCCAATAAAATCGCCCAAACCTTTGTAATTCTGGCCAAATAAAAGCAATCAAACCATTCATGCCCACTACCGCGTTGCCATATATATCTCAACACAACTAAACGAATATCAGCTTGTTGCCAGATACACCAAATCCCAAATATGAATAAGCCTAATAAACCTATGCATAAAGTTACGTGAGTTGTAACAAAATCTCCGAAACTAAATAATATTTTTGTAATGAATGGCAAAGGTACTTGCATAGACATAAATACTTTTTTAAAAGCCGGTAATATAAACACTACCGTCACGCCTATAAATATCATCATGAGTAACAATAAGAATGCCGGATACGCCGCTGCTCCGCTTAATTGTCGTTGCCACGCCCATTGTTTCTCATAGTATTCTTTAATTTGAGAAAAACTGTGCGCTAAGGTACCTGCAGCCTCACCGGCTTGCAGTAATGCGCAACCGATATTAGGGAACCCCACCTCTGTTAATACCTTTGAAAGGGGATTACCTCGCTGTATAGCTTCATTAATTACTGCATAAGGAATATGCTTTATCGGCTTAGCGCTCAGAAATTGCATAACACGACGTATAGAAATACCTGCTTCTAATAATAAAGACATACGATATGAAAACTCTATAATATCTTTATACCGCCACTTAACACTATTTACTTCAGAAGATTTTATTACTGCAACTTCAATAATATGCCATCCTTTATATTGCAATTTTTGAACTATTTCTTCACTTGATTCAGCCCATATGGTATCTTCTTGTATCACCCCCTTTGCGTCAAAGGCCCTATAGTTATACTGTTTCATAAGCCTGTTCCAAAACCTCCTTAAATTCACTACGTTCTCCCCATTCAGCTTTAAGAGCTGCCACTGCCATTTCCATTGTCTGCATTGGCGGTTGTGTTTCTTGAATTGATACAATTTGTGGTTCTTTACGTTGTCGAATCAAATTTGCTACAGCCGGTGTATTTAATAAAATATCTCTAACTACCACAAATTGTTTATCAAATCTTAATAACCGCTGACATAATACAGCTCTTAATACTTGAGATAGTTGAGCTCTCACTTCTTCTTGTTGAGAAGCCGGAAAAACCGAAATCATCCTATTAATAGCCATTACGGCCCTTTGTGTGTGTAAAGTAGCAAATACTAAATGTCCCGTTTCAGCCGCATGTAATGCAGCTTCCAAGGTTTCACGGTCACGCAATTCACCAATCATAATTACATCCGGATCTTCTCGTAACGCATCGCGAACGCCCGCAGCCATTGATTCCATATCTTGTCCCAATTGACGCTGATGAATCAAACTTTGATTATTTTCGAATGTAAATTCAATAGGGTCTTCCAAGGTAATAATATGCTTATGACACTCATCATTAATGCATTGTAAACAGGTAGCCAAAGTATAACTTTTGCCTGAACCGGTAGGGCCGGTAACAAGGACTAAGCCCTCTTGTAAATGAACAATACGATGCAATAACTTTCCTGCTTCCCCATTCGGCATCATCAGTGACTGATTATATAAAATGCGCAATGTACCACAACGTTGTTGTTTAGCTTGATATAAATGAACCCTTACTCTAATCTTTTTAAATGAAAAAGCGCTGTCTTTCGAAAATGCCGCATATAATTTACGTGCATCGGCCACTTTTTCTAATGAATCGCTAACTTTATTTTCCAAAGTTGTAACTACATTCAAATGACTATTATCCCTATTTTCATTATTTAGTTTGCCGCATTCACTTGCTTTTAAAATTTCTGTAAACAAAGCATCTGATACCTTAATCCCATTACACTTAACAATATCATTACCTAAGCGGAAATAAGGCTCCTGATGCAGTTCAAGATGAACATCTGTTGCCCCTTCAGCAATGGCCCGCTGCAACAATTCACTTAAACTCATAGTAATTCACCTTCAATATATTAAACTCCCCGAATTTCAATGCCGTTACGCCTTACTTCATCAACTGTAGTTAGCCCCATTCTTACAGCAAGCGTTCCTGATTCCAATAAAGTAGGTCTTACATATTGTTCACAATGTGTCCAATCTACCGAATTATCCGGTAAAGCTAATAATTCATACAGTGCCAATCGTCCACAAAAGCCACAACTCGTTTTTCTTCGTACCAAGCGCTGTGCTATAGCACCCAATAAAGTTGCTCGTACCAAATAATCTTCAATTCCCATATCCAATAACCGTTCTCGTACACCTAATGCTGTATTAGTATGTATTGTCGCCAACACTCGATGACCTGTTAATGCTGCTTGAACCGCTAATTCTGCGGTTTCTCTATCACGAATTTCACCAACCATAATCGTATCAGGATCTTGTCGCAAAACAGCACGTAATGCTTTAGGAAAAGTTAATCCTGCTTTTGGATTTATTTGCACCTGTATAGCACCCGGAATATCTGCTTCTACAGGATTTTCCAGTGAAATTACATTGTCTGTAACCGTATTTAATAACCTAAGTAACGCATATAATGTACTGGTTTTACCGGAGCCTGTCGGTCCTGAAATTAAAAGCAAACCATACGGCCTTTGCAATAAATTAATTACGATTTGTCGTACTTCTTCCGTCATCCCTAATTGCTCTAAACTTTTATAACAGTTTTCGCTACCTACAATACGACATACTATTGTCTCCCCATAAACTGAAGGCAATGACGAAACACGAAGCATAACATCTTTTTTATCTTTGCCTTGCCAACACCAACGCCCGTCTTGCGGCAACCGTTTTTCACTAATGTCCATACCACTCAAAATTTTAATTCTGTTTATTAACTTATCCGCTGCATCTTGCTCTATCTTTTCATGTATATCGAGAACTCCATCAATTCTAAAGCGTATTAATAAACCATCCTTGGTGGCATCAAAATGGATATCACTGGCATTTTCCGTTACCGCTTGACTAATCAACTTATCCAATTCTAATTCAACCTGAAACATAATCGCCCCCTTTATACCCGGCTACAAAAGAGAATTTCTTTATTTATTTTTTTATTCCTGCTTAATTCCACCAATGGTGCGCATTGGCACTGACAGTATGAGTCAACACAGAAAAAATCACAAAAAAACACCCTTCAGCCATTTTTATTGTAGCCAACCTGACATATTAGCTATCCAAAACGACCAAAGAGTGTTTTAAACGAGGTATAAAGAAGTTTGAAGTTTTATTTGAAGTTTAGGTACTAAGTCTAAAGCTCGGAGCTTTACACTTAATTAAGGCTTTGTCGTTCTCACGCCTGATGAACGACTTTGCCTTTTTTAATGACCGTTTCTACAATATTCACGCCCGTATGATACGGCAAAAATTTGTAGGATGGGTATTGGAGAATGACGATGTCGGCTTGTTTACCTTCTTCAATGGAGCCGATTGTATCCGCACGCCCAACAGCGGCAGCTCCATTCAAGGTAAGAGCCGTAATGGCTTCTTCCGCCGTCATTCCCATATAGATAACACCGAGAGCAATCATAAGAGGTACAGAGTTGGTAAAACCGCTGCCCGGGTTGAAGTCGGTAGCGAGTGCTACGGCACAACCGGCATCAATCATTTTACGAGCCGGTGCAAACGGTTCTTTGAGACAAAAGGCGGTGGTCGGTAACAAGGTCGCTACCGTATCGCTATTTGCCAACGCTTTAATACCTTCGTCTGAAGCATGTAATAAGTGATCCGCCGAGGTGCAACCCAGTTCGGCGCCCAATTCGGCACCGCCCAAGGTTACGATTTCATCGGCATGGATTTTTAAGTCAAAGCCCATGTCTTTGGCTTGCTGCAAGTACTGGCGACTTTCTTCGATGGAGAAAACGCCTTTTTCACAGAAGATATCACAGAACTGAGCGAGGTCTGCTTTTTTAACGTCCGGCATCACTTCCTTAACAAGGAATTTCAAGAATTCTTCGTTACGACCTTTGTATTCCGGCGGAATGGAGTGCGCCCCCATGAAGGTGCGCACAATTTCTACGGGCTGGCGCTGTTCCAATTCTTTCATGACTTCCAGCTGTTTGAGCTCCGTATCGTGGTCCATACCGTAACCACTCTTACCTTCCACCGTGGTAATACCGAAAGCGAGCATCTTCTCTAAAATATCCATGCTGTGTTCAATCAACTCTTCCGCTGAGGCATTGCGAGTGGCCTTCATGGTATTGTTGATGCCGCCGCCCCGTTCCATAATTTCCATGTACGTCATGCCTTCCATGCGCCACAGGAACTCATCAGCACGGTAGCCGCCGAACACAAAGTGTGTATGCGAATCTACGAAACCGGGCAGTACCGTTTTGCCGGTAGCGTCAATCTGTTTGTCGACCGGTACGGTTTTCGCCCATTCCGCCCCATCGCCGACGGCCACAATGTGACCGTCTTCGATGAGAACAGAGGCATTTTCATAGATTTTAACATCTTTCATGGATGCCCCCTTAATCGCCGTATGACCTTGCGGTGTTACGACTTGGGCGGCATTTTTTATTAATAATTGGTCTCCCATATTCAGCTCCTTTCGTTCTTCATACAGTCTTTCATTTGTGTTTGTTACTAAGCTCTAGGGAGCTTCTATTCGACTGCTATTCGACTGCTATTCGACTGCCAATCGCCTGCTGATAGGCTATCAGTCTTTGATTACTTTAGCTGTCGGATACACTTTAGCAACAGCGGCTTTTACTTTCGCATCGTCCGCTACGAACGGAATCGTAATATGACCTACGCCGGCACGGGTTTTGTTAAATTCAACAGCCGTTTCCATAGCATGTTCGTTGCGAGCCCAGGAACGACGAGCTACACCGCCGATAACGTCCCAGGATAAAGCGGAGCGGATGATTTCATCCACGCGATGGCTGCCGTCAAGCACGAGACCAAAACCGCCGTTGATGGCTTTACCGATACCGGTACCACCGCCGTTATGAAGGGCGATTAAGCTCATGCCGCGCGCTGCGTTACCGGCATAGGTTTGAATCGCCATGTCGGCCATAACGTTAGAACCGTCTTTAATATTGGATGTTTCACGGAATGGCGAGTCGGTGCCGGATACGTCATGATGGTCACGACCGAGCATAACCGGTCCGATTTCACCTAAGCGAACGAGTTCGTTGAAGCGAAGGGCAATGCGTACACGGCCTACTTCGTCCTGATAGAGGATACGTGCCTGTGTGCCCACTACCATCTGGTTCTTTTCAGCATCGCGAATCCAGTTATAGTTGTCGCGGTCCTGATAACGACGATCCACTTCGATGCATTCCATAGCGGCTTGGTCAGTCTTATGTAAGTCTTCCGGTTTACCGCTGAGGCATACCCAACGGAATGGACCGTAGCCGTAATCAAAGAGATGAGGTCCCATGATATCTTCTACATAGCTTGGCCAAATGAAACCATCTTTTTCATCAACGCCATTTTTCGAAATTTCTTTAACGCCCGCATCATATACGGCCTTCATGAAAGAGTTGCCGTAATCAAAGAAGTAAATGCCTTTAGCCGTTAATTTTTTAAGCGCGGCGAAGTGAGCTTTCAACGTTTCATTTACGAGGCCATGGAATTTAGCCGGATCTTCAGCCAACATTTGAGTACGTTCTTCGAAGGTGATGCCTTTTGGACAATAACCGCCGTCATATACATTATGACAGGAAGTCTGGTCGGAAATCAAATCAACGTGCACGTCGTGTTCAGCGATGTATTCAAGTAAATCAACGATGTTGCCATGGTACGCATAGGCTTTACCTTCTTTAGCCGCCATGGAGTCCTGCGCCATTTTAATTACTTCAGGAATGGAATCGGACACGCCGGAAATCCAGCCCTGATCCAAACGAGTTTTGATGCGGGAGTAATCCACTTCGGCAATAATGGCTACGCAGTTCGCGATTTCAGCTGCCTTACCTTGAGCACCACTCATGCCGCCGAGGCCGGAGGTAACGAATAATTTACCGCTTAAGTCGCCGTCTACCGGAATACCGAGTTTCATACGACCGGCGTTCAAAATCGTATTAAATGTACCGTGTACGATACCTTGCGGTCCGATATACATCCAACCGCCGGCCGTCATTTGACCATAGTTGGCAACGCCCATTTCTTCGGCGATTTCCCAGTCTTTTAAGTTATCGAATAAGCCCACCATCATACCGTTCGTGATGATTACGCGCGGCGCTTCCGGTTTGGAGCGGAATAAACCTACCGGATGACCGGATGCCACTACAAGAGTCTGGTCCTGTGTCAATTCTTCCAAATAGCGTTTAATAAGGAGATACTGCATCCAGTCATGACATACGCTACCGGTTTCACCATAGGTAACGAGTTCATACGGATAGAGGGCTACGGCGAAGTCCAAGTTATTGTCAATCATAACCTGGAAGGCTTTACCTTCTACACATTTGCCTTTATATTCATCAATTGGTTTGCCGTACAAATTACCTTCAGGGCGGAAGCGGTAACCGTAAATACGACCGCATGTCGTTAATTCTTCTAAAAATTCAGGAATCAATTCATCATGATATTCTTCCGGAATGTAACGTAACGCATTTTTAAGAGCGACTTCGGTTTGTTCCGGTGTCAAACGAAAACCGCGATCAGGTGCCCGACGAATGCCTTCCTGGAAGGTTTTCTTCGCCGGTAAGCCCTTGGAGAAGTCAAGTTTGATTGTCATTGCAGATTGAACAGTTGCGTTATTCATAGGTCCACCCCTTTTGCAAAATTACGACCGACAAATTATTTTGTCATACATCAATTGGTACTTACATTACACTAATGCGTATATTTACTACCTTCTTACCTGTATTTTAAATAATTCTAATCTGAAAAACGTCCAAGAAAATCCAACCCAACTTGAATTATAATTTTGATTGTTTTCAGACTTTTTTAGCTAATTATCCGTAAATCACCAAAAATTTGACAAAATAACTATGAATCAACTTGAAAATAATATAGCAGTTCCTAAATCTCGCCCCACACAAAATAAACATAACTTTTAGGTAAGCGCAAGAATTTAGAAACTGCTTATTATACGACTTTTATTATTTTTTTAATGGCTATTTATTCGCCACATCTTTTGACTTATATTATCAAGCTATATTTGCCATTTACTTATTTAGATAAATACTCATCAATGGCACTGGCTGCCTGTTTGCCGGCCCCCATAGCCAAGATAACGGTGGCGGCCCCGGTTACCGCATCACCGCCGGCAAATACGCCTTCTCTGGTGGTAGCCCCTTTTTCATCGGCAATAATACCGCCCCAAGATTCCGTATCAAGACCTTTAGTGGTAGAACGAATCAATGGATTTGGATTGGTGCCAAGGGACATGATTACGGTATCACAAGGGATAACGAATTCGGAACCTTCAATTTCCTTCGGACGACGACGGCCGGATGCATCCGGTTCGCCCAATTCCATTTTGACACATTTAACACCGGTTACCCAGCCTTTATCATCGTGAAGAATTTCAACCGGATTGGTTAAGAGATTGAACTCAACCCCTTCTTCCTTTGCGTGATGAACTTCTTCGGCACGAGCCGGGATTTCATCTTCACTGCGGCGATATACAATCTTGGATTCCGAGCCTAAACGAAGGGCGGTACGAGCGGCGTCCATAGCCACGTTGCCGGCCCCGACGGTTACACACACTTTGCCGATGGCAATCGGTGTGTCGTAGCTGTCATCATACGATTTCATAAGGTTCGCACGGGTCAAAAATTCGTTGGCCGATAATACGCCGTTCGAAGATTCGCCCGGAATATGCATGAATTTAGGAAGGCCTGCGCCGGAACCGATGAATACGGCTTTGAAATCTTCTTTATCCATCAAATCATCGATGGTTACGGTACGCCCGATAATAACGTCCGTTTCAAACTTAACGCCTAAATTCTTAATGTTTTCCACTTCTTTATTTACAATGCGATCTTTAGGGAGACGGAATTCAGGAATACCGTAGGCCAAAACGCCGCCCAATTTATGTAAGGATTCGAATACCGTTACGTCGTAGCCTTTTTTGGCCAAATCGCCGGCACAACTGAGACCGGCAGGACCCGAACCGATAACAGCCACTTTAATGCCCTTAGGCGCTTCTTTTTCACCAAAAACAACACCGTTGGCAAGGTTAGTATCGGCTACAAAGCGTTCCAATTTACCGATGGCCACCGCTTCGTTACGAATCCCCATAACGCAGGCGCCTTCACATTGTTCTTCTTGCGGACAAACGCGGCCGCAAATAGCCGGCAAGGCACTTTGCTGCGCAATAATGCGCCCTGCTTCTTCAATATCCCCTGCTTTTAAAGCTTGGATAAAGCCCGGAATATTGATGTGAACCGGACAAGCGTCAACGCAACGAGGCACTTTACAGTTCAAGCAGCGCTGTGCTTCCAGCATGGCTTCCGTCTGGCTGTAGCCATAGCAAACTTCTTCAAAGTTAGTAGCACGCACGGCCGGATCCTGTTCACGCACCGGAATGCGTTTAGCCTTATCCGTAAGTTCTGTAGTTTCAGAGCCTTCTTCCGCTTTGCACGTGCAATCAGGATTTGGATTGGCTTTATCCATTTCACGGATTAACTTACGACCTTCTTCCGTCTTGTACATGGTTTGACGTTGCATAGCATTGTCAAAATCTACCAAGTAACCGTCAAATTCAGGGCCATCTACGCAGGTAAATTTAACTTCATTGCCGATAGTAACGCGACAAGCACCGCACATGCCGGTACCGTCAACCATGATGGAGTTCAAGGACACTACGATTGGAATGTTCAATTCTTTAGCCGCAATGGTAGCGAATTTCATCATAATCATCGGCCCGATGGCAACGATGTGATTATATTCTTTGCCTTTTTCAATTAAATCTTTCATGCAGGCTACTACATTGCCGTGGAAGCCTGTAGAGCCGTCATCGGTGGCAAGATACAAATTCCCCGCTACGGAACGCATTTGTTCTTCATAGATAATTAAATCTTTGTTTCGAGCCCCGATAATAACATCGGCGGAACAGCCGCGGGATTTTAAATATTTAACTTGCGGGTATACCGGCGCCGTGCCGACACCGCCGCACAAGAATAAAATCTTTTTCTCTTTCAATTCTTCGTCGGACATTTCCGCCAAATCGGTCGGATTCCCTAATGGCCCTACGAAGTCTGTCAAAAAGTCGCCTTCTTCCAATTTGGCGAGTTTTTGCGTGGAGTCACCCAATGTTTGGAAAACGATGCTCACGGTACCTTCTTCGCGATCATAATCGGTAATAGTGAGCGGTACACGTTCACCGTATTCGCCGTGCTTTACGATTACAAACTGCCCCGGTAATGCCGACTCCGCTAAACGTGGTGCCAAAATATCATATTGATACATATTAGCATGTAAAACGATTTTTCTTACGATTTTAAACAAGAGAACTCACTCCTTTATGGACCTAAATACCTGTGATCGGTTTTACTATACGGCTGCGACCTCTTAGTCAAGCCTCAACTCCCTACACCGATCCTGTTACCTAACACCTTTAATACTACCAATCTTACATGATTATTGTGCTTATCATAATACTTATTTTACACTCTACAGAGTAATATTTAAAATTACATTTTCGCATATTTAGTCCGGACATTGTTAAAAATATCTAAAAAAACAGAGCGGTTTACTAAAAAACCGCTCTGTTCGTTTACTTTTTAAAGTTTATCATCACTTTGAAATGGCAATAAATCCCATGCCATCAAGTTTCAAGTAAAACTATAGGCTATGATTGCTTCACGGCTTATAAATTTACTTTTTGTAATAAACTTTGTTCTTTGGCATCAATAGCTTCTTCGATAGCTGCCATTTTTTGATTTAAATCGGCAACGAAAGCTTCGTCTTTAATGCTGCCTAAATTAATTTTTACGTTTAAGAACGCACTATGTACGGCTGTTCTGGCATTCATCGTAGCTACGGCACCGTCAGTAACCGCATTTTGATTGCCTTTTACGATAACAGCTTCAGCGAGTGGCAATAATTCATTAGCCAATTCACCGATATGATACGGAACCAAAGCAGCCCCTTTGGTAGCCTCCTGAATAGCCGCGGAACGAGCTTTTTTGTCTTCGTCCGTTTCTTTCGGCAATTTGAACGCCGCCATAATTTTATTGAAGGCTGCACTGTCTTCATCAATGTATGCCAAGAAACGCGCTTTCATTTCATGAGCTTTTACCTGAATGTCTTTCATTTCGGCTTCTACAGCGGCATATTTTTCTTTACCGATGGTAAGCGCTGCCACCATTTCGATTAAAGCTGCACCGGTTGCGCCGTTAAGGGCCGCAATACTGCCACCACCAGGAGCCGGCGAATCGGAACCTGTTTCATTGATAAATGCTTCTACGGATAAAGCTTTTAATTCCATGTGTTTCCTCCCAATTAAGTTCAGTATGCATGAATTTTTGCAAGCTGATTTTAGAATAAACCGGTGATTTTGCCGTCCTCATCGATATCCATATTGAGGGCCGCCGGTTTCTTAGGTAAGCCCGGCATAACCATGATATTGCTGGTCTGGCAAACGATAAAGCCCGCACCGTTAGCTATACGCACGTCTTGTACGGTAATGTTAAAATCTTTAGGTGCGCCCAATAAAGCCGGATTATCGCTCAAAGAATACTGTGTTTTGGCGATACAAACCGGTAATTTATCGAGACCCCAGTCTTCCAACTGTTTAATTTGTTTTTTAGCATTGGCGGTAAATTCAACGCCGTCGCCGCCGTAAATTTTCTGCACAATTTTTGTCAATTTGGCCGGAATGCTTTCTTCCTTATCGTACATAGTGGTAGGTTTGAAATCGGTACCTTCTACCATGGTTGCAATCTGTTTAGCCATATCGATACCGCCGTCGCCGCCTTTTTCCCAACATTCGTTAAGGCTTACGTCTACGCCGTAGCTATCACATTTCTGTAATAACTTCTCAATTTCGGCCGGTGTATCGGACGCGAATTTATTGATTGCTACCAATACCGGTAAACCGAAAGCACGGATGTTTTCAACCTGTTTGGCAAGGTTTACAAAACCGGCATTAACAGCTTCCACGTTTTCTTCGTTTAAGTCCGCTTTTTTAACACCGCCATGCATTTTGAGCGCACGAATAGTGGCTACGATAACAACGGCATGTGGGAATAAATTGCCGTATGGGCATTTGATGTCGAGGAACTTTTCAGCCCCGAGATCGGCACCGAATCCAGCTTCCGTAATTACGATATCACCCAATTTAAGAGCCATTTTAGTCGCTAAAATGGAGTTACAACCGTGAGCAATGTTAGCAAACGGACCGCCATGAACGATGGCCGGCGTATGTTCCAAAGTCTGTACCAAGTTAGGTTTGATGGCGTCTTTCATGAGCATAGCCATGGCGCCTTCACAGCCGAGCTGATGTACATAAACCGGTTGATCATCATAGGTACTGCCGATAACGATACGACCGAAACGTGCTTTTAAATCCTGAAGGCTTGTTGCCAAGCATAGCGCGGCCATAATTTCAGACGCTACGGTAATCATGAAATGATCTTCACGAGGGAAACCGCATACTTTGCCGCCCATCCCCACAACTACGTTGCGCAGAGCACGGTCATTCATATCCATAACACGTTTCCAGCTGATTTGACGCACATCAATGTTCAATTCATTGCCTTGATGTACATGATTGTCAATCATAGCGGATAATAAATTGTTAGCTGCCGTAATGGCATGCATATCACCGGTAAAATGAAGATTAATATCATCCATCGGTACTACTTGAGCGTAACCGCCGCCGGCAGCACCGCCTTTAATACCGAATACCGGTCCCAAAGAAGGTTCGCGCAAAGCAACTACAGTTTTTTTGCCGATTTTGTTTAAAGCTTGTGCCAAACCGATGCTGGTAGTGGATTTGCCTTCGCCCGCCGGAGTTGGCGTAATGGCAGTTACAAGAACTAATTTACCATCCGGTTTATTTTCCAAACGTTTTAATACATCAAGGGAAATTTTAGCTTTATAATGACCATATTGTTCCAATTCTTGTGGCAAAATGCCGCATTCTTCGGCAATTTTGGTAATCGGTTCCATCTGATTGGCTTGCGCAATTTCAATATCGCTGAACATAAATGCACCTCCTGTAGGGCTGTTAATCTTTGATAAATAACTTTATACCCTTTAATTTACACTAAATATGGACTTTTTTCAACTCTCATTGCACAGCGATACGCAATTTAATCGTTGTAAATCATGGAAGCTATATTAGTCTAACAATTGTTTTTCTAAAATTTGGTTCATGTCAAAGTTTTCAACTTGTAAATAATATTCAGCGGCCATCATTAAAGCTGCCATCGGTACGGTACCAATGATTTCGCTGCCTACGACAGATACGCCATAACGTTTGGCTTCCATTTTAATCATTTCAAAAGCTTGATATACGGAGGATTTATGGTAGTTAACAAGGTTCATGGAAACTTGTACCTGATTGCGTTCTTCCAGCATTACGCCCATAGCTTTGACATAGCGTAAACCGCCGCCGATATGACGAATTTTCTTGGCAATAGCATCAGCTACGGCAAGGTCGCTGGTATTTAAGTTTACATTAAAGGCTACCAAAGATACGCGAGCGCCAACAGCGGAGCAACCGGATTTTTCATTCATTTCGGCAGGTCCATAGTCAGGTACCCAGTTAGGGTCTTTAATTTTGTCGAAGAAGCCTTCATATTGCCCTTTACGAACAGAGGCTAAGTTACGGCGATCTTCTTTAGTGCAGGCATCTTCATAAAGATAAACCGGAATCCCCATTTCACCATAGGCTTTACCTACTTTATTAGCAATTTCAACACATTCTTCCATGGTTACTTCGGAAATCGGTGTAAACGGAACAACGTCAACGGCTCCAAAACGCGGATGAGCCCCTTCATGAGTACGCATGTCGATGAGTTCAATCGCTACTTTAGCCATATTGATGGCTGCTTCGGTTACCGCTTCAGGGGAACCGATTAAGGTAACTACGGAGCGATTGTGATCGGCATCACTGGAATAATCAAGAATCTTCAAGTCTTTAATTTTACGTGCTTCATCAACGATTTTTTCAACTTTTGCCTTATCGCGACCTTCACTAAAATTTGGAACGAATTCTACTAACTTAGCCATATGATTGCCTCCATTCAAAAAATACAACTTATTCCTCACATATATTTCCCGTACATATATTAGGAATGTTAAATTTATACGTCTAATATACATCAAGAATAACCAAAAAAACATCTAATTTTCAAATTTTGAAAAAAGTTTTGATTTTTGACAGTTTTTAGACGTAACTGACTTATATTGTATGTAGCGAATAGATGAGAACGCTTAGGAGGCGCTATGGAAATTACAGCGATTAGTCGTAAAGACGCCACCACCTCGAATTGGTCCGGTGGTTCCACAACTGAGTTTTATATTTATCCTCCGCAAAGCTCTTATAGCCAGAGAGATTTTGCCATTCGGATAAGTTCCGCTACAGTTGATGTTGAATCGTCTGAATTTACTTTGCTTCCGGGCTATCAACGTCTAATTACTCCGCTAAACAATCAGTTATACCTATCTTTTAAAGAAACAGCAGAAACATACCTATTAAAACCGTACGAAGTAGCTTACTTCGATGGTGCTTATCACACCTACTCCAAGGGGAAAGCAACAGATTTTAATGTTATGTTCCAACAAGGAATGAAGGTTAACTACTCTGTGTTAACTTCTTCTTCTCAACTTAATCCTCTCGAACATAGCTTCCTCTATGTTCCAAATTTACCTTTTGATCCCTCTGCCAAGGCTCAAATAGGTAACCTCCAAATACAACCGGACACACTTTATGTCTTGTCCGCTTGCACGGAGTCGATTCCTTTATTCCTTGAGGATCCTGCTGTCACTCTACTCTTCGTTAATGTATCCTCTTAGGATAGTTTCTTCAAACTTTACAATATATCCTCTCAGGATAGTCTATACAAACTTCATCTTCTTCACAAAACGGCAAAAGCCCTGAGTCTCCACACTTAGGGCTTTTGTTATGCTATTTTTACATAGTAAATTCCTATAAAAATTGTATAACATACTCAAGTCATGTATAATATAGGAATCAAGTACATTCTCACCGGCATATTGTCCGCATAGTGCGAATCATTCAAGGAGGTTTGTTATGTATTCTTTATCAGACACTAATTCTCACAATTGTATCTCCTATCAAAAAGGCAAAGGCGCCGTCGAAGAACAGCTTACTATCTCTGACGAAGTGGCCTATAAGCTTTTTATTGAAAACAAGCGTATTACAACGCTCATTGCCTCACCGCATGATTTTCGCGATTTAATCATCGGCTATTGCCTCATGGAAGGTCATATCAGCCAATTAGAAGATATTGCTCACATCGCCATGGATTCAGATTCCCATCGCATCGATGTAACGCTTAACCACAATACAGCCTATTATAATGAATCGGCCCCGGTCATTCCGCCGGCAGCCAAAGCCAATTTAACGGTCAGTGCCGATGAAATCTGCAATTACGGTGGGCTTCTCGATTCCATCACGAAAGCCCATCATACGTCACACGGCGTTCATGAAGGGGCCCTTGTAAAAGACGGTAAGGTGGTAGCCTATGCGGAAGATGTAGGCCGTCACAATGTATTGGATCGCCTCTTAGGCATTATAACCACCCAAAAGATTGATTCATCCGACAAAATTTTAATCTTCAGCGGTCGTGTACCACAGTCGGTCATCAAAAAAGTTCACCGTATCGGTGTGCCGATTTTCTGTTCCCGTGCCATGCCGACGGAACTGGGCATCGAATTGGCACAAAATATAACATTACCCTCTGTAATGTGTTGCGCCCCGATTCCTTTAAATGTATTACCCATCCGGAACGGATTAAAGGACTTCTGTAGAACTAATAAATTATTCTATACTCCCCGGTACCAAATTTTGTCCTATAACTCTATCCCCTATAACCCTAAATTATTCTATGCTTCCCAGTACTAAGTTTTGTCCTATAACCCCTATAAAACTAAATTTTTAACAGTAAAAACTAAACGGCTCTCTTGTATAGTCGCCTCACAGCGTACTTTACAAGAGAGCCTTTTTTAGCCTTATTACATAATTCTCATTATAGCTTATAGCAAAAATACAACAACTAAATATAACAAAATGCAGTTACGCCGAATGCTCCTGTTTATATAAAAGCCATGCCTTTAATGTTTCATCGTTCATCAAGGTCAAGGCCTTCTTCGGACAGCCTTTGACGCAAGCCGGTGTGCCCGCCTTCGTATCAACGCATAAATCGCATTTAGTGGCCACTACCCGACCGTCTGCTACGGGCGCCATGCGGACGGCTCCGAACGGACAAGCCAGTACGTACTCACGACAACCGATGCAGCTGTTTTCGTCAATAAAAATCAGCTTGTCGTCCCGTTTATGGATAGCTCCTACCGGACACGCCGCCATGCATGACGGGTTTTCACATTGCTTGCAGTGAACCGCCGCTTTCAATTCCGGCTGACGATAGGTCTTGCAACGAGCGCGTTGCAACGGATCATTAAGTTTCACGTCCGTCATCTTCAAATCGTAATGGGACATGATGCATTGTCGTTCACACATGCCGCAGCCGATACAAAGATTCACATCACAGTATACAAACTGATTCATACTTGTCCCTCCTTTACAGCCCATGCATTTAATGCTGTTTGGAGATTTTTCTTATCCACTGCGTTCTGCACACTGTCGATTTCATAAAATGTCAACGCGTCAGTCGGACAATGGCTGACGCAGGCCGGTACGCCTTCTTCCGTATTTGCACAAAGGTCGCATTTATTGGCCACTACCCTCACCGTACCTTCATCGGCTACGGATTTCATTTGAATGGCGCCAAACGGGCAAACCATAGTACATTGTTTACAGCCAATACAACGTTCTTCGTGCATAAGAATACTATCAGTGCCCTTTTCCAAAGCCCCTACGGGACACACTTTGACGCACGGTGCATTTTCACACTGATGACATTGCACCGTCATTGTCTTAGTTTTCGTTTTTACCACATGAATGCGCGGATAAAAATCTTCGCTCTCAGGATCGGTCGTGAAAATACCGTTACCGCGATGAGCCACTACACAGGCTACCATGCAAGTACGGCAGCCTATACAAAATAAAGGATTTCCTTTTACAAATCGATTCATACGTTGGCACCTGCCTTTTCTATCCCCATTTTGGACCGAATCAATGCATATTGTGTCTGTACATACGCTTCCGCCTCAGCTTGGTCGTCCAACTTTTCAACACGGCAGGCACAATATTTATATTCCGGCGTTTTACTCTTAGGATCAAGCGCCGTATTCGTCAATTCATTACAAGCTCCAATCCACCACTGATAGGTCATGTAGGTCGAACCCGGTTTAACCCGTTCCGTCGGCAAGCAACGGGTTATAAGACTGCCGCGCCGTGAACGAACACGAACCAAATCGCCTTGGGCCACACCAAGTTCTTCACAGTCTTTAGGATTCATGGCTACCCAACCCGGTTCATCTTCCAGTTTTGCCAACATGCGGCAGTTGCCCGTCATGGTGCGTGCCGAGTAATGGCCTACTTCGCGAACGGTACAGAAGGACATTGGATATTCTTCATCCACTTCTTCTTTAACCGGCTCATAATCGGTGAAAAGTAAATTCCCACGACCGTCTTCGGTAGCAAAATGACCACCTTCATGGAGGAACATAGTCCCTTTATCATCCATACTTTCATCATAGCAAGGCCACTGTACGCCGCCTAAGGCGTCGATTTTTTCATAAGTGGCGCCGGTGAATTTAGGAGATAACTTACGCATTTCATCCCAGATTTCCTGCGTATTGTTATAGTGCATCGGATAACCCATAACCGTAGCTAAGAGGCTTTGGATTTCCTAATCCGGTTTTACCCCTTCAGGCGGTTCAATGACTTTGCGAACCCGCTGAAAACCGCGGTCACAGCAGGTATAAATGGCGTCGTGTTCACCCCACGCCGTAGCCGGGAAAAGAACATCCGCATATTCCGACGTGCGGTTCATAAAGATATCCTGCACGATAACTAAATCTATCTGTTTTAAGGTTTCACGAATTTCTTCCAAATTAGGGTCCGATTGGGCCGGATCTTCACCGAGAATATAGTAGGCATGAATCCGCTTCTTAGGATCCGGTTCACCTAGCACGTAATCCGGTACTTGCGTCAATTTAATCCCCGGTTTGGACGGTAAGGAAACACCCCAGGCTTTTTCAAATTTAGCGCGTACCGCATCATCCGTCACCGACTGATACCCCGGATAGACATCCGGCAAAATACCCATATCACAGGTGCCCTGTACGTTATTTTGACCGCGCACCGGACCTACCCCCGTCGCATAATGACCGTAATTGCCGGTCAAAAGTGCCAAATTGGAGCACGCCGCCACGCTGTCAACGCCTTGAGAGAACTGAGTAATCCCCATGCCCCAAAGGATGACAGAATGCTTCGACGAAGCATAGAGCCGAGCCGCTTCACGAATAGCCTGAGCACTGACGCCGATTTCAGCGGCCACCGCTTCCGGTGCATATTGGGCAAGCTTCGGCACAAACTCTTCATAGCCGTTCACATGAGCCTTGATAAATTCATCATCCGTCAGATGCTCATCAATTATCGTATAGGCCAACGCATTGAGGAGCAACAAATTGGTGCCCCCTTTTTGCTGCAAATGAATATCCGCAATGCGAGCCGTTTCCGAAATCTGAGGATCCGCACAAATAATCTTCGCCCCTTTAGCTTTCGCTTTAATAATGCGGCGAGCCACAATCGGATGAGACGTTGCTCCATTATACCCGATGTTAAAAATGACTTCAGCATCTTCAATTTCAGGCACACTGACTGACATGGCTCCTTCCCCGATAGATGCTTTTAAGCCGGCTACGGACGCAGCGTGGCAAATACGCGCACAGTGGTCCACATTATTAGTGCCCACTACGGCACGCATAAATTTTTGCGTAATATAGCCGGCTTCATTCCCCGGACCGCGGGCCGACCCGGCCCCCATAACGGAATCAGGACCATATTCTTTAATAATCGCTTTGAGCCGTTCCGCCGTATAGGCAATGGCTTCATCCCAACTCACCGGTTCCAACGGGCTGCCTTTACCGCCTTTACGAATCATCGGACTCGTAATACGCCGAGTCAAAAGCTGAGGGTCATTCAGGTAATCCCAACCGTAAAAACCCTTTAAACAAAGGCGCCCCTCGTTGGTACGACCCGGAGCGCCTTTTGCAGAAATTATGCGGTTAGCCTTTTTATCGACAGTAAATTCTATCTGGCAACCGGAACCGCAATACGAACAAACCGAAACAACTTTTTCATACGTAGTTTGCATAGTATAGCCTCTCAATTCACTTGAATTCCCTAATATGTCTAAACTAATACGTCTAAACTAACAAGTCAACAAAAGTTGCTGATACAAGTAAATTCTATATCGTAATTGCAAATTCCTTTTTTCAATTATGCTTATTTAGCATAATTAATTATTTACATAATTCAATCTCATTTATAAGCCCTCCTCTCACGGCCGGCTATTTTCAACTGAACTATATTTCTTCATAAGAATATACAAAGGTGCAACAAGAACCATCGCACCAAGGCCGGTTACTAATTTATATAAATCTGCATTAGCTAAGAGCCATAAACTAGCAACTACTGCAATTGCCGGAACTAATAGCCCAAACGGCACTTTATAACCTGCATGACCAAAACTCTTTTTCCTTAAAACTGGAACAGCAATACAAGTCGGAATATATTGACTAAATCGACTGATAACACTAATTGCGGCTAGTTCTGCAAAGCTTCCTGTCAAGGTTAATAAAATGGCCAATCCTCCTGTAATAAGCACCGAAATATAAGGCACATTATATTTATTATTTTTCATCATAAATTTAGGTAACAGTCTGCCTTCTGCCAATGCTTGAGCACATCGTGGCGTATTAAAAGAACTTGCAATATTCAACCCGCCTATAGATATTAAGGTCCCCAGCGTTACCAGCAACAAGCCGTTACTCCCCCAAACACGCCCCATAGCATCTGCTACGGGCGTTTTCGTTCCGCCTAAATCAGCGCCCAAAATACCAACACAGTTAAACTGAACGAAAAAATAGACTACCGATACGAAAGACATGGATATGATTAAAGCCAACGGAACATTCCTTTTTGGATTCTCCATATCCCCGGCAGCTACACCTAAGTTTTCAAAACCTGTAAAAGCAAAAAATACAATAATAAAAGCTGTGGACACAGAGTTAATTGTCAAATCTGCCGGGATAAATGGAGTATAATTGCTTCCCTCTACATACCAAATTCCCCCTAAAATAAATATTGCCATAGGAATTAGTTTCGCTACAGTAGCAATATTATTTAAATACGCCATAATATTTATCCCTAAAAGATTAACCAAGCTTAAAGTAAGAATTATCCCGATAGCTATAGTCTTTTGCAATACAGGAGAGGCAATTTGCGGAATCAATGCTGATAAAGCAGTGGAAAAGCCAACGGCCATAGTCGCCCAGGCGATTATACTAACAATCCATTTCATAACCCCTACTTCATACCCAAAGAAATCCCCAAATGCTTGTTTCGCGTAAAGATATGGTCCACCGGACTGTTCAAACATACTGCCGCACTCCGCAAAACAAAGAGCAATAGACATAACCAAAACAAACACAAATAAATAGGCCAAAAGGCTAGCCGGGCCTAAATGATCATAGGCTGAACCCGGTAGCAAAAAAATTCCACTACCTATAACACTGTTAATCCCGTACAGAACGATTGTTTGTAAATTCCACTTTTTATCATTCATTTAATGTCCTCCCTAATCAAAACTTTGTCCTTATTATAGGGATGTCGACATTAAAAGTCAATCTAAAGAATTATTCTAGCAGGCTCTGTTTTATATATCCGAAGATCAATATAGGATATTTACTCTCTACTCACTGCCCCAAATCTTAGGTATGAATACGCCGGCCGTGATTGGAAAAAGCTTTTTGCAGATGTAATTTTTCGGCATAGCAGTAAATGCTTATGATAATAACGCAAAAATCCCCCTACCTATCTCGCGACTTTTGCTCTGGAAGAGCCCAGGAGTAGATAGGTAGGGGGATTTTTAAGTCCCAAAGTATTACTGCGACCGAAAAATTACTGTGCGATAGCTTTTTACCTCACGGCCGACTATCATACTTTATGATTATGCAACATCTTCACAAATTCAGGGTCAAAGTGATTTACGATTTCGCTATGGCCGATATCCATTGTCTTGATTTGATCCATATCTTCCTGAGAAAGTTCAAAATCAAAGACATCTATGTTTTGTTGCATACGTTCTTCCCGAACTGATTTAGGAATTACAATAACGCCACGTTGAATATTCCAGCGCAAAGCAACCTGTGCCGCTGTTTTATTGTATTTTTTACCAATGGCCGTCAAAATCGGATCGGTAAATAAATTACGTTTACCTTCGTTAAAAGGTCCCCAAGCTTCCGGTATAACGCCGTATTCCTTCATTGTATCAAGGTTAAGCTGTTGTTGAAAAAACGGATGTAATTCCACTTGGTTAATCATCGGTTTAATTTCAAATGTCATGCAAAGATCAGCAATTACGTGCGGATAGCAATTAGCCATGCCGATAGCTCTCAATTTGCCCTCTTTATATAACTTTTCAAGAGCCTTCCACGCATTAATATAATCACCGATTGGCTGATGTAGGAGCATAAGGTCAATATACTCTACACCAAGACGTTCCAACGACAATTCCACCGCTTTGATAGTCTTTTCATACGAATAATCTTGAACCCAAACTTTGGTGGTAATGAAAATTTCTTCGCGCGGAATGCCACTTTCTTTAATCGCTTCGCCAACAGCCGTTTCATTCAAATAGGCCTGAGCCGTATCAATCAAACGGTAACCGTTTTTCAAAGCCGTTGCCACGGATTTTTTAGCTTCTTCATGGTCCGGAATCTGAAAAACACCGTAACCAAGCATCGGAATTTTTACACCATTATATAACTCTCTGTATTCCATAATTTCTCTCCTTATTCTATATCTCCTTGACTATGTAAATATTAATTAGTCGTTGGCATGCACATCATAGTTTGCAAGTAAAAACTCGGCTACACCTTCATTATCAGGGTTGTGTACGCCCTTACCGGTGTCAAGACCACGCATTTCATTCATTTCGCTCTCGGTCAATTCAAAGTCAAAAATATCCATATTGCTCTTGATTCGTTCCGGCTTCGTGGATTTAGGGAAAACGATAATCCCTTCCTGCACTTCGAAACGAAGAATAACCTGGCCGGCGTTTTTACCATGAGCATCCGCAATTTTTGTAATCACAGGGTCCTTCAACAAATTAGCATTCCCCTGCCCCAATGGACCCCAGCCTTCTAATTTCACATCATGTTCGGCCATAATAGCGCGGATATCTTTTTGCTGATAATATGGATTGAATTCCACCTGATTAACGAACGGCATCGTTTTAAACTGCGGCACAAACTGATTCCAAATCTTCGGCGTCATATTACTTACACCAAGGGAGCGAATCTTGCCTTCAGCTTTCGCCTCTTCCATGGCACGCCAAGCCCCCGGCACATCACCGTATGGCTGATGAATCAAATACAAATCCATGTAATCCAGGCCTAATTTACGAAGGGATGTTTCAATCCCCTTTTTAGCCGCTTCGTAGCCATAATCTTGTAACCAAAGTTTGCTGGTAACAAAAATTTCTTCACGAGGAATGCCGCTTTCGCGAACTGCTTTCCCCACTTCTGCTTCATTAAAATAAGCAACGGCCGTATCAATATGGCGAATGCCCAAGTCCAAAGCTTCACGTACTGCTTTATAGGTGCTGCCGTCAGCAGGAATCCGGAATGTACCAAAACCGTATACCGGAATTTTCACGCCATCATTCAATGTAACTGTAGGAATCTTTGTAGTCATAAGTATCTCTCCTTTTTGTCAATTTTTACACAATATAAGGTGTCATTAACGATTTTAAAAATATATTACAAAACTCTTTGGTTCTTTCCTTAAAACTATAGGCACCGTCAGTCATATTCCAACAGAGCATCTGACCATACAAGATATCTATAATTGTATGCGCCAAAACATCTACCGGCGTATCGGCCTTCAACTCCCCGCGAGCAACACCACCTTCCAATAAAGACTTCACTGTGTTTATATCCATATATATTTTATTACGATGCTCAGGATTTTCGACTAAATTTGGATTCACAGTATTGCGTACCCATTCCTGGCAAAGCTTTAAACTGCTTTTTTCGATATCTGCCGAAAAACTCGTCATAAAAAATGTAAGTCGCTCTAAAAATGTTCCTTCATAATTCTTAGCTCTCTCTATAAGCTCCTCATATATTTCAAGGCCAAGTTCATATACTATATCTTCCTTACGTTTAAAATATGTATAAAACGTGCCGTTGGCAACGCCTGCAGCTTTTGCAATCTCCGCCACCGAAGTATTTACAAGACCTTTTTCTCTAATAATCTTCTTAGCCGCCGCCAATAAATTTTTCTTTGTTTCCAAGGCAGCCAACTGCCGATTATTCATATCATCACATCCAATCTTTTCGAACTATGTGTACATTGTATCACATTCACTGAATGGAAGTCAATGAATTTTGTTCAATAAAATATCTGTTGGTGAAGTAACACGTTCAAACCACTGATTCCGGCTCGGATATTCAGACTTTAATTGTGGGTATACGAAAGGCACTATCCCATATGCTCCTACGCTCTTTCAGAGCAAGAGTCGCGTAATGGGATAGTGCCTTTCGTATCTTATATCATCTCAATTTTAAGCTAAATATCCGAGCCGTTTAGCGATTAAACGTGATTACAAGCACCAACAGCGTATTATCATCTCACGCCGTGGAGGAGTTACCCTTCCCCCCACTGAGAAATGTAAATACGGTGCCGGTGCTTTGAAACGGCCAGTGAGTATAGATATTTTACAGGGTTGCCATAAATGCCTATGAAAGAAGCGAAAAAAGCCCCTATACCTATCACACGACCTTTGCACTGAAAGAGCCCGGGAGTAGATAGGTATAGGGGTTTTTGAGTGTCTATCGGTATCATGGCGACCGCAAAATAACTATGCAACGGCCGTTTACCGCACCGACAACTATTTCATTTCGAAAACTTTATTTCGAGAATTCTAAGTTCTCCAATTCTTCCTCACTAAACGGTTCTTTCATGCGTTTAGCCAAGTCATCGGCAGAGATTTCGTTTTCCCAACGAGCCACAACGGCTGCGGCCACACAGTTACCGGTTACGTTACAGAAGGTGCGGGCCATATCAAGAATACGGTCAACACCGAGGATAATGGCAATGCCCTCTACCGGCAAACCGAAAGCGGCCGCCGTACCGGCAATTACGATAAGAGATGCACCCGGTACCGCGGCGATGCCTTTTGTAGAAAGCATCAAGGTAACAAGCATCAACAACTGTAATTCCAATGGGAACGGAATACCGTAAACCTGCGAGATAAATACAACAGCTAACGCACTATACAAGGTGGAGCCGTCCAAGTTGAAGGTATAACCTAACGGCAACACGAAACTTACAATGTGTTTAGGAAGGCCGGCGCGTTCCAATTTTTCCATGGCAATCGGCAACGCCGCTTCACTGGCTGCCGTAGAGAATGCCAATACCAATGGTTCTTTTAAGACTTTTAACAACGGGAATAAATTGGTTTTTGTCAAAAAAGAGGCAATGGAAATTACGATGACCAAGAATAGAATCAAGGCTAAGTATAAACAAAGAACGAGTTTTAAAAGCGGTAATAACATACCGAGGCCGAATTCACCTACCGTGTAGGCAATGGCGCCGAAAATACCGATTGGCGACACATACATAATATAATGAGTAACTTTGAACATAATGTGTGCCAAATCTTTGGATAAGTCGATGATTTGACGGCCGTCTTTACCCGTGCTGGCTGCGGCAATGGCGAATAAACAACTGAAGAAAATAATCTGGAGCATATCGCCACGTCCCATAGCATCAACGATATTGGTCGGAACGATATTAACGAGCATTTCAACATGGTCGATACCGTGAGCAGACGCCGCTTTATTAACTACTTCGGAAGCACCGTTTTGCGTTAAAGCTACGCCAACGCCCGGTTCCATGACATTAACGGCAAATAAGCCTACGATTAATGCCAAACTGGTAGCAAATTCGAACCATAAAATCGCTTTACCGCCCAAACGTCCGAGTTTTTTGAAATCACCGGTTCCGGCAATCCCCATGACCAAGGAACTAAAAATGAGCGGTACCACGATCATTTTAATCATGCGGATAAATACATCGCCCAATGGTTTTAGACTTTTGGCAAACTCCGGAGCTACGCCGCCCACGATAACGCCTGCCACTAAGCCGATAATAATCCATGAAGCCAGACTTAATTTTTTTAACATAGCCAATGCAATCACTTCCTTTTTCGCATACATATAAATTATTTCAAATGAGCCTTCATTAATTCAAGGGTAATTCGACTTGAGATAGGCAAATCTCAAGTCATAGTTTTAGAATAAGGAGAAAATAAAAAAGAGTTATAAACCATTGGTTTTACTTCTTCCAATGGATTATAACTACGCTTGAAATACCCTTGAATTAACATGAAGCTTTTCTATTATATCAAAAAAGTTCGTTCCTTGCAATTTGCTATAGAATGACTAATTATACGTTTTTATAATTGTTTATACAAAAAGGACATCTGTCACATGTACAAAACACGGAAGATGTCCTTTATAGTTGCATACCCATAAATCGCTACTGATAATTGAGCCTTATGGTAATTGTCATAAGAGATTTTTTAATAGGCCTTATCGGTGAGTTGTCATAAGAAATTTTTAATAAGCCTTATCGAATCCTGATGGCGATAGTTAGTTTGTAAACCTTATTGGTGAGCTGCCACAAAAGAATTTATTCATGAGCCTTCAATAGCGATACGGCCACTAAATCCCCTTCTTCATAGTTATGCTGACCTTGTTCCAATTTTGCCATACCATTGGCGTGGGCAAGTCCCAGTAAAGCACTGGAAGTGAATACACGATTCGGCATGAACACGGCTTCCCCTGATTCACAGGTAATGGCCCCTTGCACATAACGATCAAAGGGGTTCTTTTTGTGAATGCCACTGCCCAGTTTTAACATAACTACCGGTAACATGATATCGCGTCGTCCTTGCAAACTACGCAATACCGGTAAAACTAACAAATGATAGCAATTATACGCCGCTGTAGGGTTACCGGAAAGGCCCAAGCAAAAAGTAAGACCACCATTTTCACGACGAATCACACCGCCATAGGAAGCGGCACCGGGACGCATGAAGATGCGATCATACAATTTTTCAGCCCCTAAGGCTTCATAAATCGCCGGCATAGAATCAAAGAGGCCCACAGATACACCACCGGTGCTTATAATTAAGTCCGCATCAGCCGCCAACTGACGAACTGTTTCAATTTCTTCATCCAACTTATCCGGATCGTCACTTACATGATGTGCTTTAAAACCGGTAACCCCTTGCTCCTTCAACAAACCTTCCAGCATATAAAGATTAGAGTTGTAGATTTGAGCACCTTGCAGCGTTTCTGAAAGGGGCACCACTTCGCGACCTGAAGTTAAAACTACAACCTTAGGTTCTTTATATACCGGCAATTGTCGATGCCCGAGCCCGGCTGCTACAGACATACGGCCTGCATCCAATAAAACACCACCATCCATCAATATATCCCCTTCGGCACATTCTTCGCCTTCCGGAATAATATTTTCGCCTTTTTCAATAACGCCGTTTACTAAAATATCGTAACCCATAGGTTCCATTACGTCGCGCACCTGCGAATGCTGCAACGGTATCCCATCATCGGAGCACAAACGGCAGCGTTCCTGCATAACAATGGTGTCACAATCATCAGGCACCGGTGCGCCCGTCATGATGCGCACAGCTTCACCTTGAAGAACTTTGCCTTCATATTTTTCACCCGCACCGATTGTGGCAATAACCGTAAACTGCGATTGTCCTTCACTATGTACAATGGCATAACCATCATAAGGAGCCTTACGAAATGGCGGAATACTTGTCTTGGCAGTCAGTTCTGTGCTTAAAACGCGGCCCAACGCATCTTCTAAAGGAATATTCTCTGTTTCTCGGGGCGGTAACTGTGCTACCAAATCCAATAATTTACTTCGCGCCGCTTCAACCGTAATGCCTTCCATACGGTCACCTCCTCAGCTTTTTTATAATCTAAATAAAATATACCTTTTGAAAAAACTGCAATATCTGCTACATCATCTTAAATAGTATATTTCTTAAAATAAAATACAAATTCCTACAATGACTTAATTAAAGCACACTTCTTTTACCAACCAGTTGGCCAATGATTCTATGTCATGTAATGAAAACACAGCTACGCCGTCTGACGGTAATACATTTTCTTGTGAAAACGCCTCATTGTCGTTCATATACACCACGGCCAATAATTTATCAACCGGCGTAATGCAGTTTTCAAAATTCGTCGGTGCCTCCGTTACCACTTCAATAATCGGCTCTACACCGCGGCTCCGCGTTTCCATAACTACAATATCGACCGGCAATTGTTCGGCCAAGGTCATTAAATCGGTTGGCCCCTCCGTTTTATTTAAAATCGCATACCCGGTAGGTCCGGCAATGGCTACAGCCTTCGCGCCGGCGTTATCGGCCTTCCATGTATCAGTTCCTTCTGAATCCATGGTAAAACCGTGACCATCACTTTTGACAAAACCCACTTCATAGCCAAGAGCATCCAAAGCCTTAATTAAGCGCGTAGCCACTTCGGTTTTGCCCGTTTTAGACTGACTGGCCACCACGGAAATAATCGGTTTTTGACGAGTACTGTTATACGCTAAAGCGCGAATCGCCTTATATTCATTATAAGTGTTTACATTTTTATAGGCATAGGCGTTAGCCGATACATCGACATATTCTGTCGGACAATGGTCAAAAATGGCCCGCAAACGGCGTTCCCCTTGCTGTAACAACTTTATAATAACCGGCAGACAACGCTGGCTATATAAGGCCCCCAAAGGTTCTAAGTTGCCATTTATAGTAGGCACAATACAATCTACCGGGGTTCTCCCCAAATGCGAGCGAAGTTTTGTTACATCGCCAAAGTCAAAATTGTCAAATAACGGCATGTCCACCGACACCGCCAAATAAGCATCACAATGCCCTTCACTAAGGCCGACCGCCAAACCGCCCAAAGGGCCGCATGGTTCGCCCTGATCGGCCGTTAAAAAGATAGATAAGGTCCGCTCGTTTTCCAAAACCCATTCCAAACGATGCACATCATGAGGCTCTACGGTGGCCAATTCAGCATCACTAAGGCGTACCCGACCACTTAAATCCGATAAAGGATGCATAGCATAGAGTTCACCCGGTAAAGTTCGTAAATCGACCGGCTGATTACCGGCGATAACGATATGTGAAAAAGCAAAGGACCTCGCCCTGGTCATGAGCGAGGTCAAAAGTGTGCCTTCTTGCCAAGGCAACGATGCTTTGTCACGTCCCATGCGAGTACTTTGACCGCCACACACTATGAGAAGCCCCATATCATGCAATTGGTTCATATCTGTACGTTCTACTAAAAGACGTTTCATAAATAACTCCATTAACTCATTCAGCCACAATTAACCGCGCGCCGAACGAATTCCTTTCATAATACGGTTATAGAACAGTACTATAACCGCCATATTAATAACTAATTCCGGCACCATATAACTGGCATTATAAATCATAGAATAAATCCATGGGTTTTGACCGGCCGGTGCATAGGAAGCAAATACGACAGCGCCCGACACAACGGAGCAGACCCAGCGTAATGCACATCCGGCTGTAACGCCCCAAATAGCGCGTACACGGCTGTTACCGAAGAAACCGGCAACACCGATGGCACCATAGCCTAAAATATAATCCAGTAAGATGCTTAAAAAATGAAGCGAAAATTTGAAGCCCAGCAAAAAATCGATGATACCGTAAGCCATACAAGTTATGACACCCCACTTACCACCCCAACGAATGGCAAAAATGATAAGCGGTACCAAATTGGCTGCATTCACCGAACCGCCTTGCGGCATTTGAAAGAGGACTACAAAATGTAATACATATGCGATTGCAATCGATAAACCCGCTTCCACCAACATTCTTGTACGTTGTTTTTGTTCCATAAATATCCTCCCGACCATGGGTCGTTATCACAACAACAGTAAAGATATGATTTGCGTTCTCCTTAAGCTTTTTACCCAATTGCTTGCAAATATAATTTAATTATACCGCCAGAGCGAAGTATAAATCAACTCAATACCGTTTTTTGCCCCAAGTATCGGAGTTTTTACAAAAAGCAAACATGGCATTTACAAAACCCGAACATTAAAACGATATATAAATCATACTGTTCGAGTTAGGCTTGCAAAAACACTATCTTTCCTATATAATGTCTAATGGATATTTATGTTATTACAAGGAGGCCTTCCATGATTAATACAACAAACATTTTTGATTATGAAGACATTCAGTTAATCCCGAATAAATGTATTGTTAACAGCCGTAGTGAATGTGATACTTCAGTAAAACTCGGCAATCGCACATTCCGTTTACCGGTTGTACCGGCCAACATGCAGACGATTATTGATGAAGAATTGGCTGAAAAATTAGCCCGCAACAATTACTTCTACATCATGCACCGTTTTGCTCCACACACTCGTCTTGATTTTATTAAACGTATGAAAGAACAGGGATTATTTGCATCCATCAGTATTGGTGTAAAAAAAGAAGAATTTGATTTCGTTGATGAAATTAAAGCAGCCGGTCTTTCTCCTGAATATATTACCATCGATATCGCTCACGGTCATTCCAATTCCGTTATTGAAATGATTCAGCATATAAAAAAACAATTACCGGAAAGCTTCGTTATTGCCGGTAATGTTGGTACTCCTGAAGCCGTTCGTGAACTTGAAAATGCCGGCGCTGACGCTACTAAAGTCGGCATTGGACCGGGTAAAGTATGTATCACGAAATTAAAAACCGGTTTTGGTACCGGCGGCTGGCAGTTATCCGCTGTTCGTTGGTGCACCAAAGCGGCTACTAAGCCTGTTATCGCTGACGGCGGTATCCGTGACCATGGCGACATTGCTAAATCCATTCGTTTTGGCGCTACTTTCGTTATGATTGGTTCCCTCTTTGCCGGTCACACCGAATCTCCGGGTAAAGAAGTTGAAATCGACGGCAAACCATACAAAGAATACTTTGGTTCCGCTTCCGAATCTCAAAAAGGCGAACGTAAAAACGTGGAGGGTAAAAAAATGTACATTCCTTCCAAAGGCAGCCTTTTCGATACCTTAACTGAAATGGAACAAGACTTACAGTCCTCTATTTCCTATGCAGGCGGTAATAACTTGACTGCAATTCGAAAAGTGGACTATGTAATTGTTAAGAATTCGATATTCAATGGGGATCGCTAAGTCGTAATAGGCGAAGCCCTGCTGTGGCCGTAGTGCTACATATATAAACTGAAAGACCCTATACATCCTGTTCCCTCCTAGGTGCCACGGGCACAAAAGTCGGTTCACAGGATGTATAGGGTCTTTTTGCGTTTCTGCGACTTTAGCATCTAGGACCACAGCAAAGGGTATCGCCGTATTAGATCTTAGCTCTAGGAGAAGTGCGGCACAAAAGTCGCTTCATAGGATGGTAAGGGTCTTTTTAAGTTTCTGCTACTTTAGCACCTAGAGCCACATCAAAGGGTGTCGCCGTATACAATCTTAGCTCTGGGGAGAGCTTGGGTGCCACGGGCACAAAAGTCGGTTCACAGGATGTATAGTGTCTTTTTAAATTTCTGCTACTTTAGCACCTAGGACCACAGCAAAGGGTGTCGCCGTATTAGATCTTAGCTCTGGGGAGAGCTTGGGTGCCGCAGGCACAAAAGTCGGTTCACAGGATGTATAGTGCCTTTTTTTATTTCTGCTACTTTAGCGTCTAGGGCCACAGCAAAGGGTATCGCCGTATTAGATCTTAGCTCAGGGAGAAAGGTTCTTTAGAGATAAAAAGCTTTCAAGATATAGTGTTCTAAAAGTACTGTGTACACTAATTCAAATTACTGCTCATATAATTAAAGATATTCTTAAAAAATTTTATAATGGCTTTACACCATACTATACACTCTTTTAGAAATAGGTATAACGCCAATGATCCCAGAAGATAAATCGCATTAAATAGTTTGTCAAAAGTATAGTTACCATTGTTTATAATTCCTGCAATATTGCCATATAGAAATCCACACAAACAAATGAATAGTACTAATCGTGGAATCCATGTTTCCAATAATTGACACATCTTCTTTAGCCATTCCTTTAAATCCATATCCCTAGCTCCCTCTCAAAGGTGTTAGTATATAACTCTTAGTTCATTCCATCTTTTCTGAAATATTATTAAAATCGAAACTCATCCCACATCGGTTTTCCCCATGAGTCTGTATAAACCGGTGTCTCTACTAATTTCCCCGCTTTGCCTTCTTTTAATCGTAAATAAATCTGTTCATCACCAGGTTCCAAACGCTGTAATACTATGACCCTGTCCCCATACACCTGTTGCAAGCCCTTTATTTGTTTATCATTTGCATCATATAGATAATACAAATCATTTACATAGTCTATTTTTATAAACCCGTCTTTCCCATACGAAGTTGGATATATACAAAGACCATAGATATATTGTGCATCCGCGAGAGCATTTTTAGGAAGCAGTAAATCTATATTCATTTTTCTGTCGACCAGCACATTAGCATGAAATATGCCATTAGCCTCATACCTTGGCTACCCCCATTTAGATATTATCATGGAAATTAACCAAATAAATATCATCAATATTAGGAGCATCATATACAATATATGAAGGAAGACTAAAAAAATTTTGGGAATTTTATTTTTAATCATATTTTAGCCTCCTTCTTGTAGATATGACTTATGCAAATCTACTATTTTAACAATTATTTTTCATTAAGACTCCCATTTTTATATACGCATATATGCCTGATGAGAAAATGTCTACAATTATCAAATACTAATAAATTTTAACTATCATCTCTTTTTGCTTTGTTTCTTCTTTTAATTCTGTCGACACCTTTAATATTTCAAATATTCTAAGTTCTTCTTTATTCATATCACTTTTATTTATTAATATAAGACCATCCTCATTACGTAATCTTAATAGTTTGCCTTTTTCTTCTGTATTTTCAACAAATATCTGAATTTGATCCTTCTGTCGCTCTATAATACCCTGAAAATAAGGTCCATATACATATAATTTATTACCACGTTCATAACTAGATTGTATGTCTTTAGCAATAATATTATTATTTTTCCTGTCATATAAAAATATACGCTGCCCATCCGGCAAAAGAGAAAATCTATTCAGTTCAAAAAACTCATTTATAGTTACTTTCACATGCTCTACCTTTACCAAAGGATAGAACAATAGCCCAAAAAATACTATCAATAAAGCAGTTGCACTTATAAGGCGCCTCAAACTATTTTTCACAATTTTATTTCTCCATTTTAAAGCATTAAATATATAGACTTCAAATTATCGACTAAAAATACAATAAACCATATCCCCCATAAACGTACTCTTATATTTTAGAACAGAACAAATGTACATCTTGAAAACTTTTATTTATTATATCAACTCATATGAAAAATAACAATATTCTCTGAATGATAAAATAATTTTCATAATTATCTTTATACCCCCTAAAAAACAAAAACCACAAGGGGTGGAAAAACCCTTGTGGTTACTGTATTTTTATATTAATTGATGATGAATTAGAGCCCACATATGACTTAACTTAAAATCCTAATTTTATTCTTGAGTACACATGTTATCATCATCTGCTGCTTCATCATTTTCATCAGTTTCACGAACCGGTGTTTTGCTCCAAGCGAGCCAAGCACAGATGTCCATGCATACTACGACGGTACCTACCATTGGCCATGGGGTGTTGTTAAAGAAGAGTGCTAAGGCTACGGAGGATACGATGCCGCTACCGTATTGCAAGGAGCCGATAAGAGCGGCAGCGGTTCCTGCTTTGTCGCCCGCTTTATCAAGGGCAGCTGCAGTAGCGCAAGCTGAAATGATACCATTGGTTGCAAAGATTAAAACTACGGACAAAATAACACCGTAAACGCCCCACACATTTGTATAGGTCATAAAAACCAGCAATAATACAGCTGCCATTGTACCTAAGGTAGATGCCCGAAGTAAGGTGTCCATCGTATAGCGGGCAACGAGTGCTCTGTTTACGGAGCTCATAATAACTACACCGATAACATTCATGGCAAATAATGCGCCGAAATAACGTTCCGGAATGCCATAATAAGTAATATATACATAAGGTGTACCGGCAATAATCGCATAAGCCCCCATATAGAAGAAAGCTACGCACAAGGTGTATTTCATAAACGCCCAATCGGCAAATAATTCGCCATAAATTTTAAAAGCTTTTTTAATCCCCGCCTTGTTGCGACGTTCTTCCGGCAATGTTTCCGGTAAAAAGAATGTGCCGATACCGATTAAAACACCGACAACAGCAACGGCCCAGAAAATCATATGCCAAGAAGCAAATTCAACAATTAAACCGCCAATGGAAGGGCCTACAATTGGTGCCCCTGCCATGAGCATGGTAATCAAGGATAATTTGTCAGCCGCTTCAGCAAGGCTGTAGCGGTCGCGAATCATGGCTCGTGATAACATAGGCCCCACACAGGCACCGATAGCCTGAAAAATTTGCCAAATAACGAGTTCTGTCATGGTATCGGCAGTGGCACAACCAATCGTGCCGATAACAAATAATACCGAACCCATAATTAACGGTTTAATACGACCGATGCTATCACTAATAGGACCCCACACGAGTTGCGCAATCATAAAACCGAATAAATAGCCGCTGATTATGAGTTCCGCCCCCGGTCCCAACATTTCCGTCATAGCAGGTAACGCCGGTAAGTATACATCCATCGATAAGGAGTTAACCGCCATCAACGAAGCCAGCACGGATAAGAATATAAATGAATTATTTCTCATTTTATTTACAAATTCCAAAACTATCACTCCCTCACTCAATAAGAGACAATGATGCGAAATGAATCGTATCAGTGTCTCTTAAAAACTACGTCTTTATATTTTTGAAAAAGTTATTTCAAACAAAACATTGTTATCCATTTATCAAAAACATATTTTTTCACCATTAACCTTATTTATTGCGACGTTCTTTTACCAAATTAATGAAAAAGTCTACTGTAGCCGGATCCTGATGGCTGAAGAATAAGCTTGTCTTCGTATCCAAAGATTGAATGCGCGCCATGTCATCAGCGGACAACTCAAAATTCATCACATCAAAGTTTTCTGCCATACGTTCCGGTTTAACGCTCTTCGTCAAGCAAACAATGCCGCGTTGTACTTGCCAACGAATCATAACCTGAGCCGTTGATCTATTGTATTTTTTAGCAATATCCATCAAAACAGGATTTGTGAAAATGTTATTGCGTCCTTCCGCAAACGATGCCCAAGATTCTAACTGTACATTGTTTTTAATCATATTTTCCTGCGCTTCGATTTGCTGATTGAACGGATGTGTTTCCACCTGATTTACCTGCGGTTTAATTTCAGTAAATGCCACAATGTCGCTCAAACGATCCGGATAGAAGTTACTTACACCGATGGCACGTGCTTTGCCGGCTTTATAAGCATCTTCAAGCGCACGATAGGCACCATAGTAATCACTGATTGGCTGATGCAATAAGAATAAATCAACATAATCAGTTTTTAATTTTCTCAAAGATTCATCGATAGACGCTTTAGCTTTTTCATAACCATAGTTATCAATCCAGATTTTGGTAGTTAAGAAAATTTCTTCACGAGGGATACCGGATTCGGAAATCGCTTCCCCAACTTCTGCTTCATTAAAATAAGATTGTGCCGTATCAATGTGACGATACCCAACTTTTAACGCTTCAAGCACAGCTTGTTTCGTATCTTCCTTCGGAATCTGGTACACACCGAAGCCTAAAATCGGCATCTTTACACCATTATTCAAAATAACTTCTTTTTCGTTGTAATTATTCATAGTCATATTATCGCTCCTTTTATTCTAAGTACTTGCGTTCAAAAACAACTTCGTGAACACTTCTACGTAACTTACATGTCTAAGTATATAGAAACTTATCGTTAAAGTACAATAGTAGTTATCCATAGCAGTATACGGTATAGTTATACTGAAAAAGGAGTTAGTGAAAGACGAAGCCCGGCTGTGGCCCGAACCTAATTTAACAAAACAAAAGACCCTATACATCCTACTTGCTCCTACGTGCCGCGGGCACAAAGAGTCGCTTCATAGGATGTATAGGGTCTTTTGGCCTTCCTGCTACTTTAGTCCCTAGGGCCACACCAAGGGCTTCGCCGTTTCACATAACGACTGGGGGAATAGGACTTTGTGCCCATGGCACGTAGGAGCAAACAGGATAGAGAGAGTCGTTATTTATTTAATTAACACAAGGCCGCATCCAGGCTTCGCCTATACGAACCCTTCCCCCTCTCCCCCTATTAACTAGGCCGGTTATGGCGTTTTAGCCCTTTATGTGGACTAGGTCCTAAATAAGCGGAATGAAAAAAAGGGCTTACGCCTCAACGGCTCTAGTTAATAATTCCTCTAGCATACGCGGATCGTAATGGCTCATAAACACGGTTGTATCTCTATCGATGGTTTTAATGGCCGCCATGTCTTCTTCGGTAAGGTTAAAGTCAAATACGTCGAGGTTTTGTGCCATCCGTTTAGGACTGGAGCTCTTGGCAAGGCATACAATGCCACGCTGCAACTGCCAACGAATCATGATTTGAGCCGTAGATTTATTATATTTTTTACCGATTTCTTCTAAGATTGGATTGGTAAAAATACCATCTTTACCGCGGGCAAAGGCAGCCCAAGATTCAGTCTGAACACCGTGAGATTCCATATTGGCACGAGCAAATTCCTGCTAGAAGTACGGATGAATTTCAATCTGGTCCACTTGCGGCTTAATTTCGTTGAAGGCAATGAGGTCATTTAAGCGGTCCGGATAGAAGTTACTTACACCGATGGCCCGTAATTTACCGGCTTTGTACGCTTCTTCCAAAGCACGATAGGCACCGTAATAATCATTATATGGCTGATGAAGGAGCATGAGGTCAAGATAGTCAAGGTTCATACGTTTTAAAGCATCATCAATGGCTGCTTTGGCTTTTTCATAACCATAATTATTAAACCAAATCTTCGTTGTTACGAAAACTTCATCACGAGGTACAGACGTGGCATTCACGGCTTCCCCCACTTCATTTTCATTGCCGTACAAGCGAGCCGTATCGATGTGACGATAGCCTGCAGCAAACGCGTCCAAAACGGCCTGTTTCGTGTCTTCATTGGGAATTAAATCGGTCCCAAAGGCAAGAATCGGCATTTTTACACCATTATTCAATACTACATACTCTTTGACTTCATTGGTTTTCATAAAATCTCGCTCCTATTCGTCAAATATTTAAATTATTTTGAGTATTAAAATTGAGGGCCATTAAAAATAGCCCCCAAAATAAAAACTTATTTCCCCTGGAAATTAGGACGACGACGTTCTGCAAAGGCCCGCACGCCTTCTTTGAAGTCTTCCGAAAAGCCCAAGGTTGTTTGTAAATGCACTTCCAATTTAGCATATTCATCCCAACCGCTGAATACGCTGGCCCACATCATTTCTTTCATAGCTTTGAAGGATAATTCAGGGCCTTTTGCCAAACGGGCACAAAGACGGTCGGTCGTTTTTTCCAATAATTCCGGTTCGCACACTTTATAGACGAAGCCGTATTCTCTAGCGCGTTCCGCCGTTACCGCTTCACCGGTCATGGCAAGTTGCATAGCCCGGTTCATGCCTATGGAACGGGTCAATAAGAACATGCCGCCCGCATCAGGTGCAAGGCCCACGTTAACAAAAGCCTGGATAAAGCGGCTGTTGGTGGAGGCAATGCAAATATCCGCAGCCAATACCATGTTAAAAGCCGCCCCTGCTACGGCGCCATCGGTACTCATAACAACCGGTTTGGACATTTTTTTCATCGCAAAGGAAATTTGCATAACGAGTTCGGCAATAGCTACCAAGGACTGCTGGTCGTTTTCTTCAACGGCGCGCTTCATTTCAGACAAGTCGCCACCTACGGAGAATACTTTGCCTACAGCATTAAAGAGCAGTACGCGAGCTTCCGGATCTGCCTCGGTGCGTTCGATGGCATCAAGAATTTCATTACACATGGGAATGTTAAATCCGTTCTGTACTTCCGGACGATTAAAGGTGATTGTTGCTACTTTGTTTTTTACTGAATACAAAATATTAGTATATTCCATTGACTACTCCATTTCTAATACTCGGAATCAAAGCCTTCCTTATATTACCTAAATTACAGGATTCTAAAAAAGTGCTTATCATACTTTATTAATTGCTTTGCTTCTAGTATACCGAATTTCTTCGATAATGAAAAGAGGCGGTTTCAAGCTTTGGCTTTTAATTTCCGGATTTATAATAATTAGCCATGCCGATGTATACTAACCTTCGTACCTTACTTTAAAACTTTGATTAACTTACTTTAAAATTTTGATTACCTTATTTTAAAACTTTTTCCTTCATAGCCTGAATCAACGTTTCATCGGGACGACCATTCCCATACATTAACGCCATGCCGATAAATACGGCACCGCCGATAATATTGCCTAAGCTGACCGGCAAGAGATTGTTAATAAAGAAAGACCCCCAACCAAGTTGTGCCAGAGCATCCGGTGTAACCCCCAATGCCGTGGCCTGTGCCACATAAGACGAATCGGAAGCCGCCAAAATACCGGCCGGAATATAATACATATTAGCCACACTATGTTCAAAACCGGATACGATAAACATGAATATAGGTAAATAAATTGCCAGAATCTTACCGGCCGTTGATGTGGTGCTAAAACTGAGCCAAACGGCTAAACATACAAGCCAGTTACAAAGTATTCCCAATGCCAATGCTTGGCCGAATGTAAGCGTCACTTTGCCGACCGCCAGTTTAATCGTCATGCCACCCAGCAGGTTGGCGCCACTGTGCCATAGCCCGGATTGGCTTAACAACCACGCGATGCAAAGCGACCCCAATAAGTTTGCCATAAATACAATCACCCAATTACGCAATAAACGGTATAGGGAAATGCGCCCACATAGCCAGGGCCGTTGTTTCTACAGGTTTCAACAATTTTGGATCATTCATAAAAAATTCGCCTCCTAATAACTGACTGTTACATGCATTCTGCTATATGCATACTGCTACATACATACTACTATATGCATACCGCTACATATACACTGCTACATATACGCTTTTACATATACGCTTTTACATATACACTGCTATTTTATAACGACCACTTAGTCATTAACGGCTGACCGATAAAAGCTACCGACTTTTATCAAATATTTACGAACTTTTGTAAAATGACCCTATGTGACTTCACACGCTGAACCTCTGACATAGTTTATCTTTTCTATTGTAGCATAAAACACGATATTTGTGTTGTACTAAATTCAAACGTCCTTAGACCTTAGTCCTATTACAATTCTTTTACAAATACTTTACTGCCTTTTTTCTATATCTTTTTTTAGCACTTTGTTAGGATAAAGAGAGCAGAAGTTCATTTTTATTTGATACATTAGGAGGTATTTTCATGAACGGAAAGCAGCATTTACGTAAAATGGTATTTTTTGCTTTAGCAGGTGCCTTAGCGTTCGGTCTTAGTACGCCCGCAGTCCAAGCAGCAGCTCCTGCAGTGAGTGTAGTTTCTCAAGCAAACTTACCTGCCACGGCTGTGACAAGTAACGCAATTAAAGTAATGCCTATTAACCAGGCAAAATTCTGGCAGGGTCAACGTTTTGACTTTGAAGTGGAATTACCGCTTACTACTACAGAAGTAGCAGTAACAATCAACGGTGAAGACGCTACTAAAGTTTTCAAACAAGACGCAACAATCACCCAATACGCCGACCATATTTCCTATCGCATTAACGATGTGTCTTTCAAAGACACCGGCGACAAACGCGTTAACGTAGTTGCTAACACAGCTCAAGGCGCCATCAGAAAAATGGCTAACTACAAAGTAGTTAACGAAAAAGCTCAAAAGAAAGCTAAAAACGTTATCCTCTTCGTTGGCGACGGCATGAGCATGCAAGCTAAAGAAGTGGCTCGTATCCTTTCTAAAGGCATGAGCGACGGTAAATTCAACGACGTTTTGGCTATGGAAAAAATGCCTCACATGGCTCTTATCACTACTTCCGGTTATGACTCCATCGTAACGGACTCCGCCAACAGTGCTTCCGCTTACAACACCGGTAACAAATCCGTAGTTAACGCTATGGGCGTGTATGAAAACAGCACTCCGGACCCAATGGATGATCCAAAAGTAGAAAATATCTCTGAAATCATTTCCCGTGCGAAAGATATGTCCTACGGTATGGTAACAACTGCGGCTGTAACTGACGCAACTCCGGCTGCCGTAACTGCACACACTCGTCGTCGCGGCGAACAGAACTTCATCGCAATGGACTTCTTAAATCGTAAAAACCCACCGGCTGTTGTTTTGGGCGGCGGTTCCCAGTTCTTCTTACCATTAGAAACTCCTGGTTCCAAACGTAAAGATAATGTGAACGTAATCCAAGAGTTCAAAAACAAAGGCTACCAATTTGCCGGTAACAAAACTGAACTTGCTCAAACTACAGCTGACAAACCAATCCTCGGTTTATTCACGCTTAACACTATGAACGTTTACATGGATCGCGAATTCTTACCTGAAAATCCATCCGTGCTTAAAGGTTTCAACGACCAACCTGGTCTTTTGGATATGACTAAGAAAGCCGTTGACGTATTAGAAAAGAACCCTAACGGTTTCTTCCTTATGTCCGAAGCCGGCTCCATTGACAAACAATTACATACAATGGATTGGCAACGTGCGGCTTATGACGCTATCGAATTCGACCAGACAATCCAATGGGCTCAGGAATACTCCAAAGCTCATGGCGACAACACTTTAATCATCGTAGTAGCTGACCATGCTCACGGTATCAGTATTACCGGTACTTACAGCGAACAAGATGGCAAAGTAGGTCGTGAAGCAGTTCGTGTATACGGTGATGCAGGCTGGCCTACATTCATCGATGCTAACCGCGACGGCTTCCCTGATAACCCTGATGCTGACGTAACCTTAGCTGTTCAATACGCTAATGCTCCGGATCATTATGAAAACTATCGTTTCCAAAATGAACCAACCAGCCCAGCTACAGCCGGCAAAGACGGTCTTGTAATCGCTAACCCTAAACGTGCTCCACAAGGCGCTCGCTTAGTACAAGGCAACTTACCTACAACTACCGGTGAAACCAGCGAAATTCACTCCGCTGACGACGTAGTACTCATGGCTCAAGGCCCTGGTTCCGAATACTTCCACGGCGTTATGGACAACACTGAAGTATTCTTCGGTATCCTCCGTGCCCTTGGCGTTGACGGCAACAAAGATAACAACAAATAATTTTTTACAAGGATGTGACTAGGAACAATGATGCAATTAAAACAGTGGCTACGCCCTTTAATACTTGGCCTCGTAGTACAGCTTGCAGTTGTCATGGTGCCCAACACGGCTTTGGCGGCTTGGCTGAATTTTGAAGACATGTATGCAGGCGCAACTTCAGAAGGGCTTATTTTATCGGATAGCTTATTGTCATTAAATGGGCAAAATGTAACGATGCAAGGTTATATGGCTCCACCGCTAAAACCGACCATCAACTTCTTTGTGCTCACGGAAACACCTATGGCCATCTGCCCCTTCTGCTCAACTGATGCAGATTGGCCTAGTGATATTGTAGTCGTTTATATGGACGATTCCGTAACGGCTTTGCCTTACGATCAGGACATTACCGTATCGGGACAATTAGAAGTAGGCAGCTATGTAGATGGTGAAACAGGCTTCGTAAGTCTTGTTCGCCTCCGTGGTGCTGAGGTTTATTAATATGTTGACGATTCAAAATCTGACCCGTCAATTTCCTGACGGCGACACCTTGATTACCGTATTGGACTTGCCTTCCTTTGAAGCACCGACCGGTAGTCAATGGTGTTTGACCGGCGTTAGCGGCAGTGGCAAATCCACCTTACTTCAGTGCATAGCCGGACTCCTACAACCGACTACCGGCACGATTCAGGCGGATGATGTCAAATTGACCGAAATCAACGCAAAAGAACTCGATCATTGGCGCGGTCAACAAGTTGGTTATATTTTTCAAGACTTCAATCTGCTCAGTTTTTTAACAGCCGAAGAAAACATTATAAGCGGTGCCTTCTTTGCCAATCGTTTTACGCACAAAGAGATGACCGATGAAGCGGTGAAACTCATGGATATCATGGGACTTACCAATCTCCGTCACAAAAAGCCGACCCAATTGAGCAAAGGTGAGCAACAACGCGTGGCTATTGCCCGAGCGCTTATAAAAAAACCTTCCCTACTGTTAGCCGACGAACCGACAGCCAGTCTTGATGCCGCCAACAGTGCCATCGTTATTGACTTATTGCGCAACTACAGCACAGAAGCCAATGCCACCTTACTGATTGCCAGTCACGAAACGACTGTTATTTCTCAATTCACTAATCAATTACACTTAACAAAGCGAGGTTCTCATGATTCGTAAAATAGCCTGGCAGCAGCTCTGGTCCAAACCTCTGACCACATCGCTCCTGCTTCTCGTCATGGCGCTCGCGGTAGCCTTAAGTGTATTGGTAGTTTCCTTGGGTAGCGGACTGCAGCGTGGACTCATCGCCGCGACCGAACCCTTTACCCTACTCGTAGGCTCTCCCGGAAGCAGCCAACAGTTTGTACTCAATACCGTCTTTTTACAAGACAAACCCCTTTCCAATATCAGTTACCAAGAAGTTACTCAATTACGCGCCAATACTAAACTTGTAAAACAGGCCATACCTTTAGCTTTTGGCGATAGTGTAAAAGGGTTTCGCTTAGTTGGTACCGAGCCTGAAATTTTTACCGTACGAGCCGATAATACTAAACCGGAATGGCTGCGCCTCTCATCGGGCCGTCCGTTCCAAACCCCTTTTGAAGCCGTTATCGGCCAAGATGTGGCAAAACAATTAGGCCTGGCTCTAGGTGATACCTTCTACTCCACACATGGTACTTTGGCAAAAGGTAAAGAGCATCAAGAAGAAAAATTTACGGTTGTCGGTATATTAGCCGATACCGGCGGCCCTTATAATCAAGCCGTTTTGACACCTATCGAAAGCATTTGGGAGCTCCATGCTCACGGTCATAAACCAAACCGAGTACAAGGACAACTCCCAAAAGCCGCTCAAGCTCAAGCTCAAGCTCAAGCCCAAGAGCAAGTGCAAGACCAAGATCATAGTCACGACCTTTCTGAAAAAGGCGATGTGACGGCTATCATGGTCGAACCGGTAGGTTTCGGACAAGCCTATACCCTAGCAGCCCAATATGTCAAACGCAAAGATGCTCAACTCGTATTCCCCGCCCAAGTCATTACCCAACTCTTCAACCTCATGGGGCGTGGTGAAAAAGTATGGCAACCCATCGGTTACTTATTAATCGGACTTGCCATGGCCGTTGTTTTGGTAACTGCTTATTTGGCAACGGTGAATCGACTCCGCGATTACGCCATCTTAAAAGCGCTCGGCGCTACACAAAAGCAGCTGTACAGTATTTTGATACAGCAAACGGCCTATGTAATAGGTCTTGGCGCAGTCTTTGGCTGGCTCATGGGCTTTGGCGCCTACCTCGGCCTGGCCTATGCATTAAACACCAGTTCAGCCATCATCATGCCGCTGGCCATCTCCTCAGCGTCTTTGCAACTCACCCTCCTTTGCATAGTCGTCGGTCTGGCGGTAAGCCTCTTGCCGGTGTACGCATTCCACCGGAAGGCAAAACAATTACATGATGTAATGAATTAACACACGTTTTACACAATCTCACCTACACAAAAAGGGATATATCACGAAGAACTACCCACTCTTCGCTGATATATCCCTTTTGTATTACATTTTAACTTTAGTTTCTTATTTAACAACTACGAAGGCACCGCTGCCAACGAGTTCTGCCAAATTCGGTAAAACTAAGGCTTCATAGGTTTCGGGAGCCTGTGTCATGGTAAATACAACCTGACGATTATTGCGAACCAAACCTTCAAACAAACGGAGCAACCCTTTTTGTACCGATTCATCCGCTTCACGCACTACATAATCAAACTCGCTGATTAAAAGCATATCAATGCGCACGAATTCTTCCATGAAGTCGGCCACATAACCGTAAGTCACGCTGTCGGTATACGCTTCCACCAAACCTTGACCGGTAAATTCTTTAATTACGAGATTCGGTGTAACGTCCAAAGATTCGCGCTTTACGATTTCGCCGACGTTTTCCATTTTGGCAACCGTCCCTACTACTACAAGCGGATTATGCGCATCAGCACCCAATGCAGCCGCTACGGTATCAAAAGTATGACGCGCGTCAGCTTTTACAATAGTATCGGTTTTCTTTAAAATATCGGTATTAATTGTTTCTGTCATGCTATATCTCCTTATAAACTTTTATCCTTTTATTTTTATTAAATCTATTTGTGAACTATATTCAATATTTTCACTATTACATATTATAGCAGAAAATGACTAAACTTTATAAGAAAAAATAGTTATCTTGTTTCTGTCATAAAATCAAAAATTTTTTACAAAGTTTTTCGTACCTGATAAATACATCTCATCAGAACAGAAAAATCGGCAACCGAATACTCGGTTGCCGATAAGTCCTCATACCTATCTACTACATTGTTAATAAAATATGAGAAGTAGAGTAACAATCTGCTGATTGAATTCTTTAACGATGAGCAAATATGTCGGACTCTCCCCAGTCCTTAATTGACACTACTTAACTTTGGATGCCAAAGCAGCCGCTTCAGTACGTTTACGAATTGCGTCAATCAAAGGCTTAACTTCCAAAAATTCTGCATCCGTCAAACGGAATGTACGACCTTTGCGGTCGAATAATGATTTTTTGCGACCTGCGCCCGCGCGTTTGCCGCCCCACTTGTTAGTTTTCATAACGATCCTCCCTTGGGAAATGCGTAACACTGCCATGCAAAAAAATAACTATGCTTCTCTGTTTCTAGTATATACTATTCAAGCGACAAAATTCAATATTTTATTTCATGTATACCTTAAACTTTTTCAAATTGTTTACATCTTTCAAAACTATAAATCAAATTTCTTGTTTATACGGCGTATTTTATCAAAATAAGCGAATGGAGTATTCAAAAAATAAATTATTTTTAATTATGTCTGATTTCTTAAGTATCATAATTTTAATTTATAAAAATTTAATGCATCAAAGCGAAAGGTATTAATAAAAATTTTTAAAACAAATTATTCTATTACCGCTCGGCAAGCATTAACCACCGTTCCGTTTTAGCATCTAATTTCGCCGCCGCATCGGCACGTTCCGCCATAGTCTTTTCCATGGCTTCGTAATCGCCGCCCGCTTGATTAAGCATGGCATCATAAGCTTTTAACAGGCCTTCCAGCTCGGAAATATCCAGTTCTAATTGAGCAAGCTCTGCCTGCTCTGCCTTTGTAAGTGATTTAGACGCTGCAGGAGCCGTTTCTGCCGTAGTTGAGGTGTCATTAGCCGCATCACCCGTGTGAGAGCCCTTAGAAGCGATTTTATCGCTTTTCGGCTCATTTTTGGCATCCCCTGCTCCGGTTTGGGAGGTACCTGCCTGCTGCCCTACAACACCGCTATTTAATTTACCACCCGCCAAAACACCAATGCCGGTGTCTGCTTCCATTTCATCCAACATATCACGATATTCCGAATACGCCCCATGGACGATTTCAATTTGACCGTTCCCTTTAAATACAAATAATTTATCTACGACGCGATCTAAAAAGTAGCGATCATGGCAAACGGTAATGACAATACCGCTAAAAGAGTCCAAGAAGTCTTCCAGCACTTCCAGCGTCGGAATATCCAAGTCATTAGTCGGTTCATCCAATAAGAGCACATTAGGGGCACTCATGAGGAGTTTTAACAAATACAAGCGGCGCTTTTCACCGCCCGATAGTTTGCGAATCGGTACACCATGAAGTTCCGGGGTAAATAGGAAACGCTCCAAAATCTGACCGGCACTCAACGTACTGCCATCGGCCAACACCATGTAGCGATGGTCTTCCCGAATATAATCCAATACACGCTGATCTTCATCAAATACCGGTAATTCTTGCGTAAAATGCGCTATACGGACCGTTTCACCACGCCCAAGGGTTCCTGCATCCGGTTCGAATTTACCGTCCAATAACCCCATAAATGTGGATTTACCGATGCCATTCGGTCCCACGATACCAATGCGGTCATGACGAACCACATGATACGTAAAATCCTTCACAATCGGAATATCACCGCGACTGAAGGTTAAGTGTTCAATATCAAAAATCGTCTTGCCCAAACGGCTCTTAAGAGCAATCGGATCCAAGGTATCGGCACGACGTGCCACATCCTGGGCTTTTAAGGTTTCATAACGCTGTAAACGGGCTTTTTGCTTCGTCGAACGCGCTTGAGCCCCACGGCGTACCCAAGCCAGTTCTCGTTTCGAGAACTGATGACGTTTTTCCGCCGTCGCCGCTTCCCGTTCTTCTCGGTCCGCCTTCAAGGTTAAGAAGGTTTCATAGGTTCCTTCATAGCTATAAAAATGACGGTCCGACAATTCCAAAATTTCATCGCTCAAGGCATCCAAGAAATAGCGGTCATGCGTACTGATTACGAGCCCGCCTTTACGGCCCAAAAGATATTTTTCAAGCCATTCGATGCTGGCTTCATCCAAATGGTTAGTCGGTTCATCGAGAAGCAATAAATCACTGGGATATAACAGAGCCTGACCCAACGCCAAACGCCGGCGCTGGCCGCCGCTTAGTTCTCTAGCGAGCCGCATCAAATCGGTGAAGCCCAATTTAGTTAAAATCGTGCGGGCCTGTTGTTCAACCTGCCAGCCCCCTTCGGTTTCCATGCGACTCAATAGTTTTAAATGCTCAGGACTGCCCGGCGCAGTTTGGTCCATTCGTTCGTATTCACGGACTAATTTTAAAACCGGATGATCCGCTAAAAATATATTTTCCAATAAGGATGCGTCTTCGTCAAATTCCGGTGCTTGGGGCAAATAATAAACCGATGCCTTACCATTGCGCAAAATAGTGCCTTTTTCCGGCTCAATAAGGCCTGCCAGCATGCGCATGAAGGTTGACTTACCGGTGCCGTTAACGCCAATTAAACCGATCCGTTTATTATCGGTAAAGGTCATATTGGCATCTTCAAATAATCGCCGTGTGCCGTACGATTGACTTACATCCTGTAATGTTAACACGTTCATAATCTATTCAATCCTTTTTCTTGATGATTGTTATCTATTCAAATTCATTTAATACGTTATTTTTATTATACCGCAAAGAAACGGCTTTACCAAACGGCTACTATACATTTCAAAACCACACGATTCCGTTCACAGCTTACTGCCGCTTATTTTAATCATGAAAAACAATAATAATTACCATTATTGACAAGTAACTAATTATACGTCATGATGAGGATAATATGAATGTCATCTGCGTTTTAGTCATTCATAACAGGTATTTTGGTATTTTTTGGTTTTTTATAAGGAGTGTGTTCTATGATTCGTAGTAAATTGCTTAAAGCCACCGCTTCATTATGCGCCGCCGCTCTTTTGACTACCGCTGCGGTAAGTGTAACCTCTGCTCACGGACTTTGGGTAGGTCCGCGTCTCGATCAATTACAGCTTGTGCTCGGCGAAGGACCGGAAGATAATGCCTATCAGCCAAACATGGTTAAATCTTTGACCGGTTATACCAAAGATTTTCAGCAAATTGCTATTCCACAGCAAAATTTTGCCGACCATGTGACCATTACGCCAAGTGAAAACACGAGTGTCGCCGTTATTGTCTTCGATTACGGCTACTGGAGCGTAGATAGTCAGAAAAAGGTTCACAACGCACCTATGAAAGATGTGCCGGGCGCTATTAAAGGAACCCATGCCATTAAGTACAGCATCAACTATCTGAATAAGGTAGGTACACCGAAAGCCATTCCGAATATTCCGTATCAAATCGTACCGTTGGTAGACCCTACACAGCTTAACGTAGGCGATATTTTGCCGGTACAAGTATTGCATGAAGGTCGGCCAATGCCGAATGTAGAAATTATTCCGGATTTAATTAATCATCACACAGTTGTTGAAAAAACGGATGTGGACGGTAAAGCATACTTACCGGTTCGCAACGGCAGCGTGAATGTTATCGGCGTTGAACTCGCCTTCCCATATCCGCAATCTGACGGCCTCGCTACGCAAGATAAAATCTTTACCAGCTTAAGCTTTACGCTCCATCCACAAGAAGATTAATTTGATTCGCAAGAAGATTGATCTAACTTAATATTATTTTGCTTTTTCATTTTTCCCCTCCTAACTAAAAAGCTATCCATCATTGCAACACGATGCAATAATGGATAGCTTTTTCATTGCTTGGCATATATCAATCTGCAGCCTTTACCGGCCGGCATCGATTAAGTCAAACTTTTAATTAAAGGCTATCGTCATAACGAGCCATATTTTCTTGTCGAATATCTTTTAATACTGCAAGCAATTCGTCCGTATCTTCTACGCGAGCAAATAATTCACCAAAGTATTCAGAATCTTCTACTGTCACACTCCACTGAAACGAATCCATATCATCATATAGGTTAAAAATAATCGGTTCATTCAACGAAGTCGGCACACCGCCATCTTCATCGGTAATCGTGGCATAATCACCATCATCATCAATTTGATAAAACAATGTTTCCCGATCGTCAATTTCAACTAATTCAAAACCTAAATTCTCATAAAACGATTCCAGCGCGTCGCCGTCCATACGAATCCTCCTTTAATACAAAACCCCATTCCCCTTCGGGATGTTTAGTCCATTGTACAAAAAATTCTAAAGCTTCGCAAGAGAGTTTTTTACATCCCCAACAGACGTATTCACATTACCGACAGGCTTTTTACGTTCATCTAACAAACACTGAACTGCTCTGACAATATTGGCTGCCCCATCCAGCTTCCAATGCAATTCTTCCCTCGACATCTCATGTAATCGTTCCGGATTAGCCAATAAACCGGTCACTACAGCGTGTAAATTATGAATATCGCGCACCCAACGGGCAAAACCCTGTTGTTCAAAAAAAGCAGCATTGCCTTCTTCTTGCCCCGGAATGGCGCTGAAGAAAACCATCGGTACACCAACCGTAACGGCTTCCATACAGGTCAAACCACCCGGTTTGGTAACCAACATGGCCGCTTCCCGCATCAATTTGGCAACTTCCAAAGTATAGCCGTATATCGTCGTAGGAGTGCGCAAATTCTTGCGCATGCTCATAAGCCCTTCGTAAAGCTCCGCATTACGTCCGGTAATAACAATGAGCTCATCAATACCGGATACTTCATCTAAATGCTGCAATGCCGATTCCACGCAACCGAGTCCGAGACCACCGCCCATAATGAGGACCTTTACCGGATAGGCATGCTTATACTCGGTTAAACGATGCTCATAAAATGTACGGCGTACGGGAATACCCGTGATCGTAATTTTATCGACCGGAATACCGGCTTTACATAATTCATCCACCATCGAAGTGGTGCCTACAAAATAGGCATCAATTTGTTTGTACACCCAGAATTGATGTACTTGAAAATCAGTAATTACCGCTACCAAAGGAACATCAATTAAATGCTGGCGTTTTAAAATACAAGCCGCCCCACAGGGAAAAGGATGAGTGAAGATAATAATATCCGGCTTTTCCCGATTAATCAGTTTTAACATACGACGCTTCAACATCCATGACAACGCCGTCTGCGCGGTGCTGCCTTTTTTATCCCCTTGCGACATGCGATAAATAACATCGTACAGCATAGGGAATACGTCAATCATCTTAATATAAGTTTCTTTAATCAAGTTGTCAAAAGAAAAACTGTTCGTATTTAAAAAATCTACATGGGTAATAATGGCATCAGGATTTTTCTGTGCCCAATACTCTTCAATGGCTCGGGCTGCTTGCGTATGCCCTGTACCGATTGAAGCTGATACTATGAGTATTCTGTCTGGCTTGCTCATAAATGTCTCCTTCCCTGTTCTTCAATTATAACATATTTTTCGAATTAGAAACGGGAAAGAACTTGTTTTTTGCATAAAAAAAGAGACCCCCTTATTGCCGATTGGCAATCGTAACAGCCGTCTTAACGACGCTGTCATCATGGGCGGTCTCTTCTAAAACCGGGCAAATTATTTTTTGCGAGGTTTAACTTTAGTTTGTACGTTTACTAATTCTTTTAACTGTTTACCGGCTTTGAATGCAGGGGATTTGGAAGCTGCAATTGTAATAGCTTTACCAGTCTGTGGGTTGCGGCCTTCACGAGCGGAACGTTCGCGAACTTCAAAAGTACCGAAACCGATAACCTGAACTTTTTCGCCTTTTGCTAATTCTTCAGCTACTGTGTCGAACACAGCTTTAACTGCTTTTTCAGCATCCTTTTTAGTTAATTCGGCTTTCTGAGCAACACTTGCGATTAATTCTGTTTTATTCATGACAGAACCTCCTTAAAAAATAGAATGTATCCATTCATTGTAACTTGTAAGAGTATATCACGCCTTACGAATCATTTCAATGAATGTTTTTGTTCAGACACTTTAGCCGATTCCCAAAATAAGTCCAATTCTTCTAATGAAAAGTCCTTCCACGATTTTCCACTGTCTTTAACACAGCGTTCTACATGGGCAAAACGTTGGCGGAACTTATTGTTGGTGCGGTTTAGTGCATTTTCACCGCCTATTTTATACCATCTTAGAAGATTAATCAAGGAAAAAAGCACGTCCCCGCCCTCTAATTCTGCATTTTCATAGTCTTTTTCGGCGATAGCCTCCTTAAATTCGGCAATTTCTTCTTCAAATTTGGCCCACACCGGAGGCTCAGTATCCCAGTCAAAACCTACCTTCGCGGCCTTTTCTTGCAGTTTTTGAGCCCCCAATAAAGCCGGTAAGCCCTTGGAGATGCCGCCAAGCAAAGTTTTTTTGTCATGACCCGGTTCTTGCGCCTTCAAAGCCTCCCAGTTTAGCTGGGTTGAAGCTAATTCTTTCGATGTAGCTTTGGCAAAAACATGGGGATGACGGCGAATCATTTTAGCCGTTATATCGTCAATAATATCTTGGACGGTAAAAAGTCCCTGCTCTTCCGCTAGTCTTGCATGGAATACAATTTGCAATAAAACGTCGCCCAACTCTTCGCGAAGATTGGCCATATCTTGATTGTCGATGGCTTCAAGGACTTCATATACTTCTTCCAAAAGATAACGGCGCAAGGTACTATGCGTTTGCAAACGATCCCAAGGGCACCCGTCCGGCGCTCTTAAAGCCGCTACCACGTCAATGAGAGGTTGTAAGGTAAATTCATACCCTTCTTCAGTTTCCGCCCCTTCCAGGCCCGTTAAATCGATTTTAGAGGCATTTTCTGAAGTCCTAACAGTATTTTCAGCCGAGCGATGAAGCAATACCCAAGTCAGGGATTCACCCATGTCTGCTTCCAGTTTAGTCATATAGGAGGCGCCTAACGTGCTTAAATCACTCACCGGCAACCCTTTGCCGAGCGCATTATTTTCACTAAGCGCAACGCCATATAAATCAACTTGACTATTGGTACCGAAACGTTTTTTCAAAACATCAGTAAGATTCGTCAACGCTGTTTCATCATTTATTAAATCAGTGACTAACAAAGTGCCTGTTAAGTCAAAGGGTGTTTCCTCAATTTGATCGGCACCCACAATAAACAGTCCCTGAGCCACATCTATATTCAATTTAACCAATAAAGGGCCGATATTTGCTGTATTCATACAATCTCCTTTTCTGCTTCTCCGTTTCTATGTGCCATAGCCGCTCTTCTATCAGTCCTTATGAGAACGTTTTTTCAAACGCTTCCCGATGACCGGCATGGCCTGCCATTCATCGTCTTTAACAGCTTTTGTAATCAGAAGGCCTGCTCCATAAATGACGATAGCCACTACAATAGCGCCAAAAACCGCAAAATTACCGCCCAGAAGCGGTTCAAAGAAGGAATAGGTCATTACGGTCGCACCGCCCATGGCAAAGGCGGCTAAGGAGATTTTACTCAATTCGAGCCAAGGCACCTGATACTTGATGTAGCGGCGCACAAAAATCATATTTAATAATGCGGCCAAACCAAAGTCAATATTCGTGGACCAAGCCGCCCCGTTAATCCCCCATTCCGGCAAGGCCGTCAAATACCAGCTAAGCGGAATTTTAATGAGTGTACTGATGAACAGATTCACCATAGGAATCGCCGTATGGCCGAGGCCTTGTAAAATCCCCGTACTCACTTGCTGTACACCTAAGAGGAAGATGCTGAGACTCATAACCGCAATGGGGCCTCCCGCATTCGGTGTGGCATAGAGAAGTTCTGAAATCGGCGTAGCCAACACATAAAGCCCCACAAACGCAGGCACCGTAATCAAGGTGGTTATTTTGAGCGCCACATGGCTGCGATTCTGAATTTCCCCCATGTCTTTTTTGGAAAACGCCTCAGAAATGGCCGGCACAAGACTGGCCGCCAAGGACGTAGTCAAAATAATCGGCAAGTTCACCAGCGAGGTAGCCATGCCCGTCAAATAACCGAATAAGGTGGTTGCTTCGCGAACGGAATAGCCCGCATCAATGAGGCGTTGCGGTACAACGCCCAGATCAATGCCCGACACGATGGGCATCATAATGTTGGCCATGGAAACGGGAATGGCCAAAACAAACAAACGCTTCATGATTTGCCATGAGCTTTCCGGAATGATGTCCGTCGCTTGCTCAGCTAATAGTTTAGCCCGCAAATGACGTTGACGTCGGTAAAAATAAAGGAGTACCAATATGCCCCCTACAACGCCCGGAAAGGTAGCTAACGTAGCCCCTGCCGCCGCCATTGGCAGTCCATAAGGCAAGAGGAATAGAGCAAAACCTACCATACAGGCAACGCGTAAAGATTGTTCCACAACCTGCGATGCCCCGGTTGGCAGCATGTCCTGAAACCCTTGGAAATAGCCGCGCAAGCAGCTCAAAATCGTCACTACCACAATTGCCGGCGCCAAGGCCATGAGCGCAAAGCTGCTGCGTGGATCTGTAAGCCATTCCGACTCAACCAGCCACGGTACCGCCAGAAACAGTGCCACGCTGAAAAAAGCACCTAAGGCAAATAAAACCGTAGCGGATACTCTAAAGATTTTTGACGCACCGCGTACGTCTTTATAGGCCAGTTTATCGGCAATCATAATCGATATGGCTACCGGTAAACCTGCTGTAGCCAGGCTGACAATAATCTGGTAAATGGGATAGGCCATCTGATACAGCCCAATCCCTTCACCGCCTAAAATGCGTGCCAACAGCACCTTGCTGAAAGCACCGATAATTTTCACAATTATGCCCGCTAAAGTAAGAATCATAGCCCCTTTTAAAAATCGATTCATACGGTTCCTCCTGAAGCTTACTGAGATTGTAAAGCAGGGTCACGTTTTTCCAATTCCCCCATTAACACCTCAACTGTGGTCAATACGGAAGCACCCTCTTCAATCGGGCTGTAACGTAACACATTATTTTTATCTATTTTAACATGTTGCCAAACCTTTGTCGCTACTAAGCCGGGATCCCAGCCGACCATCTTCTCTAAGTCCGCCCAGTGAATGATTAAAACACCTTCACGAATAACCATGCTCTTAATGCCGATGGCTCTGGCTCGTTCTTTAATGCGCGCCAATTTCAAAAGTCGTTCCACCGGCGGCGTCGGCGAACCGAATCGGTCAATCAATTCATCGGTAAATTCGTCAAAATCTTCCAGCTTGCGAATCTGCAACAGACGCTGGTAAATGGTAATCTTCCGGGCCGTATCATTGATATAGGCCTCATCAATGAAGGCATCGATGCCAAGATCGATAACCGGATCCACTTCCACCGTTTTGGTAACCGTTTTATGCTGGGCTTTGGCAATCGCTTCTTCAAGCATAGAACAATACAAAGCAAAACCGACTGATGCGATATTGCCGTGCTGCTGTGAGCCCAGTAAATTACCGGCGCCGCGAATTTCAAGGTCACGCATAGCCAATTTAAAGCCGGCGCCCAGTTCGGTGAATTCTTCAATCGCTTTCAAACGTTTTTCCGCCGTTTCACTGAGCATTTTATCGGGACGATACAAGAAGTACGCATAGGCACGACGACGGGAACGACCTACACGCCCCCGCATCTGATATAACTGCGACAGACCCAAACGATCCGCATCGTACACGATAATCGTATTGGCGTTTGGAATATCGAGCCCCGTTTCAATGATGCTGGTACATAGCAATAAATCATAATGACCTTCATAAAAATCAACCATGATGGCTTCCATTTCACTGCCTGCCATCTGACCGTGGGCAATGGCAAAGCGCAAATCCGGCATAGCCGCTTCCAAAAGTTCGCCCATGTGCTCAATGGAAGCTACACGGTTATACACGAAATAGACCTGCCCACCGCGCTGAATTTCGCGACGAATGGCTTCGGCAATGAGCTTCATGTCATATTCCACCACATAGGTCTGCACCGGTAAACGGTCTTCCGGCGGCGTGTTGATAACACTCATTTCACGCACCCCTACAAGCGACATGTGGAGGGTTCGCGGAATCGGCGTGGCACTCAACGTCAAGACGTCAATATTATTGGCCCAACTCTTCCACTTTTCCTTCTGCGCTACACCGAAACGTTGTTCTTCATCCACAACGAGGAGTCCCAAATCTTTGAAAGCTACTTTTTTATTTAAAAGCGCATGGGTTCCGATTAAGACATCCACCGATTTATCGGCAACCCGTTTAATAATATCGCGCTTTTCACCGGCGGAGCGGAAACGGTTCAACACTTCAACGCGTACTCCAAAGGCACCCAAACGATCGGTAAAGGTCTGAAAATGTTGTTGTGCCAATACAGTTGTCGGTACTAAGACGGCTACTTGTTTACCGCTTTTTACCGCTTTAAAAATAGCGCGCATAGCCACTTCCGTTTTACCAAAACCAACGTCACCGCAAAGCAGCCGGTCCATCGGATGCGGCTGTTCCATAGAGGCCTTAATTTCTTGAGATGCCTGCAATTGGTCTTCCGTTTCTTCATACGGAAAGGCTTCTTCAAATTCCATCTGGAAGGTATCATCCGGGTCAAAGGCAAAGCCATCCACAACCTCACGTTGTGCATAGAGTTCTACCAGCTTTTCTGCCAAATCGTCAATGGATTTTTGTGCTTTTTGACGAACTTTGCCCCACTCACGGCCGCCCATCTTATGAATTTTAGGCACATCACCTTCATTGCCGATATATTTCTGTAATTGGTCTAAATTGTCAGCCGGCAAAAACAACTTGTCTGTGCCCGCATAGGCAATTTCAATGTAGTCCTTGTGAATGCCTTCTGTTTCAATCGTTTTGAGGCCCACGTACTTCCCGATACCGTGCAAAGCATGGACTACATAATCGCCCGGCGTTAAATCGGTAAAGTAAGTAATCTCCTGACCTTTTGGCACTTTTTTACGAAGCTTTCGCTTCTGTTGACCAAAAATATTGCCTTCCGTAACTACCACCAGGTTACAAAGTGGTAATTCAAAACCTTCCGATAAAAGCCCGCTTACAATGAGAACCGCCTCTTTAGTTGCTTTCAATTCGGCGCTCACTTCATAGGCAATATTCGCTTCGCTGAGGGCTCGTTCTAAACCTTCGCGGCGTTGCAAATTGTTCATAACGAGCACAACTTGACGCCCCTGGGTTAGCCACACGTCTATTTCATCAATTAAAAGCGGCATTTGACGCTCAAAGGACATCATAGACTTACTCTGAAGCCCAATGCTGTCAAAACCGGCTAAACCGGACACGCGCTGCTGCAGGAAGTTAAATGCAATTTCACTTTTAGCCGCATTAGTCCCCATAAACTCGGACCAGGTAAAATGCTGCTGACGGTGCACGGCGTCTTCTTTCAAAAAGCCTTTTAAGGCATCTTGCAAACGATTCGGTTCATCGTACAAAAGCAGGGCGTTTTTGCCATAGCTCAATAAAGAGCCTTCTTCCGACGTATCGTTCAAGTGGAACGGCATAACTGTCATATGTTTAACGGACTCGATTGAGCGCTGCGTGTCGATAGCAAAGGTGCGAATGGTATCGATTTCATCGTCAAAGAATTCAACACGATACGGATTATCGCTGTTTACCGGGAATACGTCGATAATGTCGCCGCGCACGCTAAAATGACCACGTTGTTCCACCTGGTCTGTTCGTTCATAGCCTAAGGTTACCAATTTCTCGAGCATAATTTCACGCTCAACAATGTCACCGGTGGCTAAATGTATAACACTTTCTTTTAATTCTTCCGGCGTTAAAATACGCTGGGTTGCCTCATCAATTGTAGCGATAACTACAACCGGTTCATCGTGTAATAAGGCACCTAATGCTCGCATCTGCAGCCCCTGATTTTCCAGGCTGCGCGCCGCCGTAATGAATGTGACTTTTTCCGTAATAGGAAATGGCATTACGTCCACATCCGGCAAAAAGAATGCCAAATCGCGTTCCCATTGTTCTTTATGGTTCTTATCATGCACCAATACAATAGTAGGCCGCTGCTCTATAGCCTTCATAGCCGTGCTGTAAATGAACGGCTTTTGAGAGCCTCCAAGCCCTGATATTACATGCTTTCCCTTTTTACCGAAAAGTCCTTCCGCCTCTTTATAGGCAGGGTATTTATATAATAATTCCTGTAATGTTTCCATTGGATTTTCTATTACCTTCTTCTTTTTACGCTCATATAGCAACGACAAAACGGGCTTTAGCTACGCCAAAGCCCCTTGTAATTACAAAGTATATGTTTAGTGTACCATAGGAGTCATGCAACATCAATACGAAAAGGTGGTTATTAGGCCCGTCACATCAGTAAAAATATTAATATTGTCCAATGCATTCCCCTTTTGTCTTTGCTATTTTTTAATTATCTATTGACGATATGGCGCCCGATATGATAATATATCTTTGTTGCGGGAGTGGCGGAATTGGCAGACGCACCAGACTTAGGATCTGGCGCCTTCGGGCGTGGGGGTTCAAGTCCCTTCTCCCGCACCAGTTAAGAACTTTAAGCCCTTAAGGGCTTTTTTTATTGCCTAAAATTTGAATTATAGTGTTTAAAAAGGTCAAAGGCTCTACAAAATACCCATCACAGTATTTTGTAGAGCCTTTGATTAGGAGATGATGAAAATGTACGCCCATACATTATCATGACAATATATTAACACTTGCGTGATAATACCAAATATCCATAGCCATGACCGGTACGGGTGTCACATGCATCATCGATTTAGGCAATAAAAAAGCCTTTTCCGACGCATGCGAAAAAGGATATATGATTCTCCTCCCTATCGCTCGTAGGTCAAATGGTGAATGATGAATAGGCAGTTCTCCTGACTTAGCTTCACCGCTCCTCTCGCCTTCCCAGTGTTACCCAGTGACTTAAATGAGATTCGCTCAGCCTTACAGTGACGGGATCGTGTCGGACTTACACCGACTTCTCTATTATGCATTTCTGCACCTATTCCCAACTATGTATTTTATTTATTTGATACTTTCTATACACGTATAGTAACATGATTTTTATACATTGTCAATAAACGAATGTCATTATTTCTCATGATATTGTGAATTAACAACTCAGATAATAAAATAGCCTTTTCGATGATATCTATTAAAGATTCTTTTCTTCCATGGTGCTATACTCAATTTATAGAAAAAACGATTATTCCAATTCATTTAGAGGGAGGTCATTATGAAAAATACAACAGATAAAGTTAATTCCGGACATTCAATAACGCTAAAGGAAACAATTAGCCGTAATTTGGCAATCAGAGATTCCTATCATAAGTTGGAAGATTCCATTAACGGCAAACGCTGGACCATAGAAGAAGATGCATTAGGTTTTTTAACTGACGCTGCACTTATAGGTAGAATGGCCATGGCCTATGAAAAGACATGGCCTACCGAAAATCCGGATAAAGATTTAGAGATTTTGCTACCACATAAATTAGGTGAGTGCGTTTGGTGGCTCGCTGCCTTGGCCGATAGAATGGGCGTGGATTTTGAAAAAGCGGTGGTGGATTTTATTGAGGTGAAAGAAAAGGAGTTAGGTTGAGGCCTATTATAGATCTCCTTTGACAGTATAAGCCCAAATTAAAATCAGATTATTATAATCCGGCATATAAACTGAAGTGAATTGTCCAAAATCTTTTGCTCCGCCCATCTTTTGTTTAAACCATGGCAAAGCTATTGTCCCATCAGAAAGTGCGTGAGGCCCATTGCCTACATAGCCCATAGATACTAATCTTGTATTCTGGTTAGAAAATAAAAGCTTCATTTGTCGTAATTCACCATTTTTTATAGCAAAAAAGCGATAATCTACAAAACCACCACCGGTAGTCTGAATAGCAGCTACTAAAATATCTGGTTGTCCGTTAATGCCTTTAATGACATACACACCACCGGTACGAGTCGGGTTGGTTACATTGATATATTCTTCGTTTCTGCTATTATCTCCAAATAGCTTAATATCTTGTTGCAGAGCTATTACGTCATTTAACTCTGAAATATAAGGAGTGTAGGCTGTTGCTTTATAAATTAAATCGTTAGTACTGCCCCAAACAAATGGCGCTGATTTTCCAGCATATTTATCTCCATCACCTACTATGTAGACATTATAGCTGGTACCCTCAACACTGCGCATGATAAAAGATACTCTACTCTTTTCAGCTGCAAAATCATCTGTTAAAGAATAGGAATAAGCTTCTATATAAGATCCACCTGCTGTCATTAGAAAAGCAAAGCAAAACATTAATCTAATAATAATACCTTTCATACAAATGCCTCCCAATAGTAAAATATCAATACTTAATATTTAGTTAAAATATCTTATAAACTATATTATAATTTTACTGATAATATTTCAAGGAATTAGTCAGTTTAATAAAAAGTGTGTAACCTAGGTCTGTCTACCGACTTAGGTTGCAGTCTTTTTTGATTATTTAGAGCGTAGCCGCATTGCTTCGCTTGCTACAGTAGTAGGAATACTATCATTTAATGCTAGGGGCTAGTGGCTTAACGCTCTATTGATTTAGGGCGTACCCGCATTGATCGGCTTTAGTGACTTTTTTAGTGCTATGAAGGCTAGAGGGAGAAAGCTCTATTGATTTAGGACGTGGCCGCATTGCTTCGCTCGCTGCGGTAGAGAAAGCTAGTAACGCAGTGTACGTACCGGCTCAATCAGCGACTACCTATCATTCGTACGCAGTCACGCTATATATGCTTCCCGTTCG
>NZ_JALKIG010000007.1 GCF_023051165.1 Veillonella sp. KGMB01456 | reverse complement strand
ATTCTGAACTACCGGACACCACAAGAAGCCTTCATTGAAGAAGTTAATAAGTTACGGGGTTTTTAAAAGTGTTCAATTTCATATTGCAATTTACTAAAGTATTTACAAACATAACCAAAGTTGATAAAATATAAAAAGACATTTGCGGCCGTAGTTCATCGGTAGAACGACGGCTTCCCAAGCCGTAGAGGTGGGTTCGATTCCCATCGGCCGCTCCATAATTTTAACAATCAAAAAGCCATTAGGATTAACTAAACGTTAAAATCCTAATGGCTCTTTTATTTCTTTATTTTTATCTGTGTTATTCTATATTTTTCGGATTCCCCTATACCATTCGCTTACGGTTCCACACTTTACGTTTCCGTTGTGCATTTACATATCTAATCCGATACACGATATTTTTCAAAACATTGGCAATCATGATGAGCAAAGCCCCGATTAGCCCTTGACCATCCATGACTTCATTAAGGAAGAAGTATGCCAAAATGGCCGCAAAGACCGGTTCCATGGAGAAAATTAAACCCGTGCGGGACGGCGATAAGTAACGCTGTACGATGCTTTGCATAACGAAGCAAAAGGCACTGCATATAACGGCTAAGCCTAAAATAGCTCCCCACTGCATGCCCGTTTGTGGTAAATGAGGTGTTTCAAAAATAAAAGCGCTAAGCCCGCTGAATATAGCAATGGCTCCAAACTGCATCAATGTAGCCGAAAACATATCCTTCTCATTGGCCATCCGACCGACGACTACAATGTAAACGGCGTAACCGAAGGCGCCCCACAAACAATAAAGAGCCCCTATATCGAGGGATAAACCGTCTTTGACAGTAAAGAGCACTAAGCCCACAAAGGCCAATGCAATACTTAAGATGGTAAGCATAGGCGGCATCTTACGCTGCCAGACACCTTCTATAATCGGCACTAAGACCACCGCCGTAGTTCCTAAGAAAGCAGCCGTAGAGGCAGTCGTATGTTTTAGCCCCACAATCGTGCCAATTAACGAAGCATAGACCATAAATCCGAGAAATAATCCTTTAGCGACCGTTCGTTTGGAACAAATGTTTATTGTTTTTAAAAGTAACGGTAATACACATACAAAGGCAATTGTGAATCGTAAACACATAAGCGTAAACGGATCCACACCGGTCAGCGCAATTTTCATCAATAAATAGGATGAACTCCATGAAAACGTAACAAACAGCATCATTAGCTCAGCTTGCTTTACGGACATTTCCAATCTCCTCAATCCATCATATAACACACACTCAAATTATAACTGCATATTGCAAAAACGATTTGCCCACACAATAGTGCAACAAATCGTAATTACAAAGCACAATATTAGCGCTACAAACCTAACAGAATTTGTTCACGCTCAATACACATTAGCTACTCTTTTATCCTAGTGTATATCATCTGAAAAATAAAAACAAGCTAAATTCTTATGCTTAAAACCTATTAATTTAATGAGACTTTGCCCGTTTCCAGAGTAAAACTGCCGTCCTGATTGCGAATTTCCAATTCTTCTTTTTGCGCTTTCAAAGCCGGATCATTAGGTGTTCCCAATAAACGACCATATAAGAAGTGATAGCATACAAAGGCAACCAGTGCCACAATAACGGTTAGTAAGAACATATTGGTAAAACCTACGATTTCCTTAACCCCGCCTAATACGTAAGGGCCAAAACCAAGACCGATATCAAGGGCAATAAAGTAAGTGGATGTAGCAATCCCGATGCGATGGAACGGCACCATTTTTACCACCACGGCCTGTCCGTTGGACATGTACGTGCCATATCCGAGACCCACAAAAACGGCGGATAATAAAATCATCCACGATGCATCGGCAAAAGCCAATAATAATATACCGATAGCCAGCGAAATAAAGCAAGGATATAATACATAGTTTTCACCTTTGCGGTCAAAGATGAGTCCCAAGGATGGTCGTGTGAGGGTAATTACCACTGCATACACAACGAAGAACCAGGTACCGGCCTGTACCATATTAATATCACGGGTATAAGACGCCATAAAGCCTAAAATCCCCGAATATGCAAAACCGACAAGAACCGAAATCAATGTGATGGAATTAACGCGCGGTTCCAAATAATCGGAAATACGGCGCCCCGATTCTTCTTTTTTAATAGCTTCACTGAACTGAGGTTCTTCGTATTTCATGCTCAACGCAGCAATCACACAAAGGATTACAAGACCAACACAAATTGCCACAATAGTACGGAATCCCGTAAGTGACAAAAGAAAAATCCCTAAGAACGGGCCGATAGCGGCTGCCAAACTGGTACTCAAACCATAATAGTTAATCCCTTCACCGCGCCGTGCTTTCGGAATAACACTGGCCACGATAGTGCTGGTTGCGGTTGAAGTAATCCCGTAAGCAAAGCCGTTAATAAAACGAATCGTATCAAGCACAATCAAATTAGGAATATAAAAATATAACGCCGTAGATATTAAGTAAATTCCCAAACCTACATAAAGTACTTTGCGACTCCCTAAGGTACTTACAAAGCGTCCTGCAAAAACGCGGGCCACTACAGTACCAATAATATAAATCCCTACAGCCAAACCGGCTTGACTTGAAGTAGCATGCAATGTATCTTTCGCTACCACCGCAATAATTACGATTAATAAATAATAAATCAAAAATACCAATAAATTAATCACTGTGTCCAGCACAAACGGCAATGTCCACAGTTTCTCTTTGTGAGCCTCCATACCTAATAGCATCTCCTTGAAAAAAACATCGACATGAAATTGTACGTACTACAGTGGCTAATTATATTCGTTTAAACAATTTATGTAAAATTACAAAAGAAAAACTCAGTCATAAATTTTATAAATAACCAATCACAAGCGCAAAAAAGACCGTAGTATCTATAGTTATAACCACAGATACTACGGTCTTTATTTTAGATTATCTAATTACCGAGCAAAAATTATATAATCTTAAGAAACTGCGTTTCTCTTATAAAATGGAACGATAGATTTCTTCAATTTCAGCTTGAGATACGTCGCGTGGGTTGCCTGGCGTACAAGCATCGTTTTTAGCGGATTCAGCCAAGAACGGAATGTCTTCTTCTTTAACGCCGGCTTCTAACAAGCTCTTAGGAATTTCTACATCGTCAGCTAACTTCTGGATAGCGTCGATAGCCGCTTTCTGGTATTCTTCTTTACTCATGCCGTCAACATTCTGAACGCCCATAGCTTTAGCAAGATCGCGATATTTTTCACCGGTTGCCGGAGCATTGAATTTCAATACAGCCGTAAGCATCATAGCGCAAGCTTTGCCATGTGGAATATCATACAAAGCGCTCAAAGGATGCGCCATAGAGTGAACGATGCCAAGGCCTACGTTGGAGAAGCCCATACCGGCAATGTACTGACCAAGAGCCATAGCTTCACGGCCTTTAGGGTCGCCGGCTACTGCGTCACGAAGGGAGCGACCGATGATTTCGATAGCTTTCAAATGAAGCATATCAGTCATTTCCCAAGCACCTTTAGTGATGAAACCTTCAACAGCATGAACCAAAGCATCCATACCGGTGGAAGCGCACAAGCCTTTAGGCATACCCATGGATAAATCAGGGTCAACGATAGCTACGATTGGAATGTCATGAGGGTCGGCACATACGAATTTACGACGTTTTTCTTCGTCAGTAATTACGTAGTTAATAGTAACTTCAGCTGCTGTACCGGAAGTAGTTGTTACCGCGATAATAGGTAAGCATTTGTTCTTAGTATCAGCAACACCTTCAAGGCTGCGAACATCAGCAAATTCAGGGTTTGTCATGATGATAGCAATGGCTTTACTGGTGTCGATAGTGCTGCCGCCGCCGATAGCTACGATACAATCAGCATTTGCTTTTTTACAAGCTTCTACGCCGTCTTGCACGTTCTTAATCGTAGGGTTTGGTTTTAAATCGTCAAAAATTTCATAATCTACGCCGGCTTCATCCAATAAAGCAGTAACTTTAGTAGCTACGCCGAATTTAATCAAGTCTTTACCGGTGGTAACCAATACTTTTTTCAAATTGTTGGCTTTTAATTCGCCTACAATGTTATTGATTGCACCAAAGCCAAAGTAGGATGTTTCGTTAAGAATCATGCGATTAACCATTTGTGTTGCCTCCTAATCGAGAGAAATTAGAATTTACCTTTTGAAAAAATTGCCTTGCTTATACATTTCTGTATATGAACCCGGAATTCCTGCCGGAGTCATTTTTATTTGGTGCCACAACGTGCCGATGCAGCGTCATGGCACCTATATGAAACCCTTACAAAGGTTACATAACTGATTTATTTTTTGTTACGCCATAAAGCATCGGCTACCGGAGCTAATGCTTCTTTTTGAGCATCTGTCAACGGTTTGATAGGTACACGGCAGTTTTCCTGCATAGGTGCGCCTAATTCTTTAAGAGCCCATTTCATAACCGGATTGAATGGTACATGCACTTCATAGAAAGCAAAGTAAGCATCAATCTTGCGTTGTAATTCTTTTAAAGCACTTAAATCTTCAGCATCCAACGCTTTGATTACATCGGCACACATTTTCGGATCCACATTGGATTGAGCGCCGATACAGCCGTCACCACCGGAGATTACCGATGGGATACAGTTGTTGTCATAGCCTGTGTACACTTTGAATTCAGGATATTTAGGCTTTAAGAACTGAATATAGCGTTGCGTATGACGCAATACCGGATGTGTATCTTTAACACCTACCAAGTTATCGTGTTTTTCACGAAGACGAAGCAAGGTTTCAGCCGGAATATCAAAACCGGTACGATCACCATAGTTATAGATATAAACAGGACCATTAATGGCACTCAATACTTCATCAAAGTAAGCAAATACGTCATCGCCGTTACAAGCGCTGTAGTATGGACCTACAATAATAACCGCATCAGCACCGGCTTTAAGTACTTCATTGGAAAGCTGAATAGTTTCCGCTTTTACCATACGACCGGTACCGGCGATAACTTCCCAGCGGCCTTTGCCGTATTCAATGGCATCCAAGATAAATTCCTTGATTTCATCATATGAAAATGCATAGAATTCACCGGCGCTGCCACCGGCCAATACGCCGTCAATACCGGCTTCAATCAACTGATCGTAAAATGCATGCATCTGATCGTAGTTAACTGTTTCGTCCGCATTCATCGATGTCAAAATCGGACATATATATTTTGCTTTCACAAGCCTTACCCCCTACTTCTTATTCAAATCGTATACCATTTCCATGTCGGCCCACCATTCATTTTTCTGAGCGCCTTCGATACGAGTTTGACACGGATCGGTTTCACGCCACCAACGCTGTGTTTCCGGATCGTTGGCCATTTTTGCCATATCGTATTCAAAATCATCGCCTTCATAGACCATAATTGAAAACAGCAAATCATCACGATTGAAAATCTGATAGTGTATAATACCGCATTCACGAATCATTTTATTTACACTGGCGAATGGGTCGGCATGTAATGCCTTGTAATATTCCGCTTTTTCAGGGCGAAGTTTAATTACGCTGGCAAACACTTGAGGTTTATTTAATTTATATAATTTTTTGGCATTTTTAGAGAAAATGTCAGGATCATCATGGAAGTATTCACGTACGGAGTTTAAATGATCCTTAAAGTTAGAATACAATTCCACAACCGGGAAGTTTGATGCATAAATTAAGCGACTATGGTCAAAGGTACCGGAAATAAAGTCTAATAAGTTCTTAACAAACACCTTATCTTCCGTAGCATAACCGGATACTTTACAGTATACATTCGGCAAGGATGCCAATTTAGTCATCGCTTCTTTGTAGTCCGGCGTCAATTCCGTTACGTTACCGCAATGGTTGATGACTAATTTCAAGTCCGGAACTTGTGCCGCTGCCTGATAAATATCTATCAATTCTTCAACACGGTTACAACTTTCAAAGATTAAGCCTTTGTCAGCCAATACTTCAAGGCCTTCAATGAAGCTGCGTTCCAAACAACGGCCCCGTGGGGAGCTGTCGATGTGAAGCGGTTCACGTACACCTACGATGCCGGCCGGCAAACGAACATGACCGCTCAAATTACGAGCACGCATGATTTTTGCCAAAATCTTAGGGCTGTTCAACTTGAAGATAAATTCATCTTCTTTAATCGCGTCGTCGCAGTCCACTTCGATATAAATGCCCCCTTTAAAGTCTACGCCGGCTTTGGCGTATTCTCTAACCAGGTCATCCATGGAAAAGCTCTGCTGAATTACCCCTTTGCAGGAATTCAACCAAGGCAAATGTAATACATCCAAGTCCCATATATGTAAATGGGAATCTACAATTTCCAACATGTTACCGTCTCCTTTAATGTAAGACATTCTTATAGCTTATTTATAATCAATTTTTAGCCATATAAGTGGATTGCCGACATTTCAGCCGGCAATCCTTGTCAGTACGTATTAGTCTTTAGATACACCATTCAAACCGTACCAAGCTACATATAAGAAGCAAGGTAATAAGAGTAAGAAGCTGGCACCGGTACCCCAGTGGTCGGCTACATAACCCATGAAGAACGGCATGAACGCACCACCTACGATACTCATGATTAACAAGCTGGCTGCTTTTTTAACTAAGCTGTTAGGAATTTTCACAACAGACAAAGCGAAGATTGTTGGGAAACTGATAGACATAAAGAAGAAGGATAACCAAAGAACGATAACGGCCGGTAAGTCATGTACGAACTGTAACACAACCATAATCCCTGCATTGATCAAGGAGTAAGTAGCCAAGATTACGTTACTTTTAACCTTTTTCATGATAGGTGTTGTTACGATACGACCAAGTAAGAAGGCCACCAAGGCGATACTGAAGAAGTAAGCCGCTTCATGGTCAGCCAAACCATGCCAGTGTTCTACGGAGTAGTTAATGAAGAATGCGCCGGCACCTACTTGTGCAGCAATATACAAGAACTGAGCAATAACGCCTAAACGGAAATGACGGAAGGAGAATAATTTACCATAAGAGCTGTCAGTATCTTCTTCTACAACATCACCGGCTGCTTCGCTAACTTCAGCACCTTCCGGCATGCGTGTAAACACGAAGAGTGCCAATACAGCAAGTACTACTACGGCAATCCCTACATATACCATCTGAACGTTGGCCATGTTTTGGTCAATGTTGCCGTGGGATAAGGACAAGAACAATACGCCGCCAACGATTGGTCCTAAGAACTGACCAACGCCGTTGAAGCTTTGTGCCATGTTGATACGGAACGCCGCATCTTCATCACTACCTAATTTGGTAATGTACGGATTGGCATTTGTTTCCAAGCTGCCGAGACCGCAGGCGATAATGAAGAAGGCTAATAAGAATAAGTTAAAGCTTTGTTCGTTACTGGCCGGGATAATAAGTAAAGCGCCTAATGCATATAAGGCCAGACCCATAATGATACCGCCTTTGTAGCCGAATTTAGTAGCTACCATGGAGGCCGGAATTGCGATTACGAAGTAACCGCCGAAGTAAGCTGCTTGCAATAAGCCGGATACGGCTTTAGTAATACCCAAGTGATTTTGGAAGTTTTTATTCATAACGTCCAAGAGGCCATAACTGAAACCCCAGAGGAAGAATAAAGAAGTTACTAACCAAAACGCGATTTTAATGTTTCTGCTGGTAACGAGTTTACCTGCGGCACCTTGTTGATTCATGTACAGTACCTCCTATTAGCTCAACGCACGATCGAGATGAACATAGCCGCCATCTACGAATACCCATTGACCGGTAGTATGCGAGGATTTAGGCGATAATACGAAAACTGCTGTGTCAGCAATTTCTTCGATTGTTGTGAAACGACGTTCCAACGGAATTTTGTCGGTAATAACTTTTTTACGAGCTTCCGGATCGTCAAATGTTTTAATCCAATTAGCGTATAAAGGTGTCCAGCATTCGCTGACTACTACACAGTTGCTGCGTACGCCGTCATCCAATAAAGCGGCTGCCCATTCACGGGTAAGACCCAAGATAGCACCTTTAGCGGCTGCATAAGCACTGGTTTTACCTTGACCGGTTAACGCCGTTTTGGATGTGATGTTCAAGATAGAACCTTTGGATTTACGCAAGTAGTCTACCGATGCGTGTACCAATTCATAGTAGTGAGTCAAGTTACCATGAATGCTCTTTTCAAATTCCTGCCAAGATGTAGTGTCGAGGTCTTTGTTGTCATTGGCACCGGCATTATTTACAATACCGTAGATGCCACCGCGACGAGCTGCTACATCGTCAACGATGCCTTTGATTTTGTCAGTGTCGTTTAAGTCAATTTGAATGAATTCATAGTTAGTCGTGATAGCTTCCATATCTTTTTTGAATTCGTCAGTGATTGGCGAACGGGAAAGAATAATAGGAATCGCACCTTCACGGGCCAACGAAAGGGAAATACCACTGCCGATGCCTTTACCGCCACCGGTTACAAATACAACCTTGTCTTTTAATTGCAAATCCATGATACATACCTCCAATTTAAATTAACACTCTATACACCTATAAACCAACTAAGTCGCGTACCTCTTACCGGACTTACTGTTTATATTCCTTGGAAACACGGCCGACTCGATTCACACACAATCTCATCTGCCATGCGTACGGCCTGCCGTACTATACGGTTGTGGCCAAGCGCCAAATTGAAAAGTCATTCTGTTCATTATGTTCTGCTTTTGTTAGTTTGCCGTTAGCCACTTCACAAATAGCATCTACAATTTCATAACCCACTTCTTTAATTGTTTGTTTACCGTCCACTACGGTGCCCGCATTTAAGTCGATAGCATCATTCATATTGTTATATGTAAAGGTGTTGGACGATACTTTGATTGTCGGTGCAATCGGGCTGCCTGTCGGCGTGCCGCGGCCGGTTGTAAATACTGCAATATTACATCCGCCGGCTACCATGCCGCTCAATTGTTCAATATCATTGCCCGGTGTATTCATAAAGGTTAAGCCTTTATCCACAATCGGTTTTGCATAATCTTTTACGGCCACTACCGGACTGTTACCGGCTTTATAAATACAACCTAAAGATTTTTCTTCAATACTGCTGAGGCCGCCTTCTATGTTGCCCGGACTTGGGTTAGCACCGCGAATATCCGCATTGGAGTCGATAACTTCTTGTTCAAACCCTTTGATGGTACTCATGATTTGTTCACTCACAACACCATTGATACCGCGTTTTGCCAAGATATGTTCTGCCCCGATAAGTTCGGTTGTTTCCGCCAAGATTACGGCCCCGCCGTGACTGACTACGATATCAGAGGCTACGCCGAGCGCCGGATTGGCACTTAAACCGGAGAAGCTGTCGCTGCCGCCGCATTCCGTACCGAGTACTACATCCGCCAAGGTACCTTCACTGCGTTCTTCTTTTAACGCTTCGGCCAACATATTTTTAACAATTTCTGTGCCACGACGAATACTCTTTTCCGTACCGCCGGTGGCCTGAATATTGAAAAATTCTACTTTCTTATACGGTGCGCGCGCTTTAATTTCTTCAGCTACGGTGTGAGCCTGCACTACCTCACAACCGAGGCCGACTACCAAAACGCCATATACGTTTGGATTAGCTGCGGTGCCTACAATAACATCTTTCGTCTGATCCGCATCATAGGAAAGTTCGCTGCAACCGTGTTGATGATTTACATATACAACTTTGGTGTCATCACGACGTTCTACATCGCTGTACATAACACCGTTGGCAATACGTTCTACCACTTTGTTGGCGCAGTGAACACTTGGGATTACCAAGATATGATTGCGGAAACCGAAGCTGCCGTCACTGCGGCGATACCCGGTCAATTTATAGCTGTCTTTACCTTTTTCAATATTTGTTTTACGTTCTACATCTTGATCAATATCGCGAACTTCCGAATCCAAGTCGCCGCGACCGCGTTCGCCTTCGATATTGTGAACATGAACCCATTGGCCCGGTTCAATATCTACTTCAGCTACACCGATATGGGAATCATATTTAATAACGGGACTGCCTTTGGCGATTCGTTCCGTCGCAAATTTGTGACCTTTTGGAATCGGTTCTTTAATCACTACACCAAGAACCTCTTCGCCAACTTGTAAGGGCTCAATAGCTGTTGCTACATTATCAATTGAGCCTACATGAATACCTTTCATCTGTTACACCTCCACAATGCACTTGTTTACAGGTTTAAGCCGGTCATTACCAAGCTTCTAAAAAGAGTAACTTCTTCACACACATTTTGTATATTTTCACAAACTTGTACTTATATACATACTTTTAATCACAGTCTAAATTCAACCTGTTCGCATATAAGAATCGTGTTTGTGTTTCGTATATACAAACACAAATATTATTTACGTACTATTTATGTTCTTATCATATACTTATCATACGTAAAAGTCAATAACATTCGTATATACGCAATAACTATTTATCATAATAACAATAACCAAAGGCAGTAAATTGCGAAAATCATATTATAGTATGCATATACGAACAAACGTGATACAATATATATGCAAATTATATACGTTAAAGATTTTGGCATAATATATTACCTTTAAATAAAACAATATTGAGAAAGGAGGTTTTTAATATGCCTTCAAAAAAATTAATTAAACATGATGCCTTGCCCTCCGATTGCACGCCTTCGCCCACACAACATAAACCGACTTTGCGAGTTATTAAGATTCTTGAAACGGTGGCCGGCAGTAACGGGTTAACCCTATCGCAAATTGCTACACAGCTCGATTGCCCAAAAAGTACGCTCACCCCTATTTTAAAAACATTAGTAGATAATAACTTCTTACTCTGCGAAGACGAGTCTCTAATATATACTATTGGTAAACAGGCCTTCATCATCGGCAATACGTACCAGCATAACGGTGATATTTTGACACTCATTAAGGACCAAATGGAGACTATGTCTTCCTTGTGTAAAGAAACCATCCATCTGGGTGTCTTGGAAGGCAATGAAATTATGTACCTGCAAAAGGTAAACAGTCCGAAACCATTGCAGCTGATTTCCTCCATCGGTAAACGCTTACCGGCTTACGCCACCGCTTTAGGCAAAGCCTTATTATACGACCACTCCTTGGAGGACTTACGTCAATTGTTCCCGAATTCATTACCGCCGTTAACCGAGAATACCATTCCTACGGTAGATGCACTCTATCAAGATATCCATAAAGACGCCAATGATGAATTTACTTACGAAGAAGAGGAAATCACGAAATACGCCCGCTGTATTGCCATGCCACTGCGCGTAAACAACCAAATCGTGGCCGCCCTCAGCATTAGTTTCATCGTCTTCGATGCTACACCGGAACACATTACGAACATAAAATATATTTTAAGACGCTTCGGTACCGTCATTGCCAAACTTATGGAAACTAAAAACTTCCAATACTAATTCAATAGAGGTATTAATACACAAAAAAGTTCCCTATCACAACCGTACTCAATCATGAGTTCAGTCGTAATAGGGAACTTTTATATATGCACTGCTATTAAAAGTATAATATTTTTACGAGTTAAAGGACATTTCTACGTTTAATTAAAATACGGCAAGCACCTGCAACGAATACACCTAAATATAAATACGCGGTACCCGTTCCGAGAAATCGCAGAAGATTTCATACGGGATGGTGCCAACCAAGGTGGCAATTTCAAGTACAGTTATGCTTTCATCACCTTGTGTGCCGATTAAAACAACCTCATCGCCGGGATGAACCGGTACGCCCTCTGGCATAGCCACCATTAACTGGTCCATGCATACACGGCCTACAATGGGACAGCGACGACCATGAATGAGCACACTGCCGCGATTCGACAAGCTGCGCGGATAGCCATCGGCATACCCTACCGGCACGGTAGCGACCGTGGTCAAACGGTCCGTCGTATAGGTACCGCCATAACCGATGCGTTCACCGGCTTTTAAATGTTGCACATGTACAACTTTGCTATACATACTTAACGCCGGGCGCAAGCCTAAGCGATTCGGCACGTCTAAGGATGGCATGATGCCATACTGAATAATACCGGGACGCGCATCGGTAAATAAACTATCTTTAACCGACAACAAACCGGCACTGTTAGCCAAGGAAAAACGGAACGGTTCGGAGCGATGGGCGCGAATCATTTCCACCATATTGCGGAACAAGGCCGTTTGTTGGTGCGCACTGGTTTTATCGGCCGCATCAGCGCTGGCCATATGAGAAAAGAACCCATCCACATGTAAATGCGGATACGCTTCCACTTTTTGCATAAAATCCAAGGCGTGATCCGGATGAATACCGATACGATGCATCCCCGTATCAACGGCAATACAACATTCAATAATCGTATCATGACGGGCGGCACAAGCTTCCAAAGCCGCCAGGTCAGTAGACTCACAGATAGCCGGTCGCGAATTACCTTCCACAATTAAATCAAAAGACTGGGGCAAGGTAATGCCCAATAAATAAATCGGCACCATAATCCCGGCCGCACGAAGTGGTAAGGCTTCTTCCGGAAAGGCTACGGCCAGCGATTCATAGCCTTCTTCTACGGCAATACGGCCTACCATGACACTGCCATGGCCATAGCCGTTAGCTTTAATTACCGCCGTGCTGGTACTCCATTCCGGTAAACTATCTTTGATGCGACGCAAATTCTCACGAATAATGGCCGTATCGATTTCTATGTGGGTCGGTCTCATACGTTAAATTCCTCCTAAGCGACAGCCTGTATGCCAGCTGTTGCATAAGACAATGCATATTACATGTCTATAACATGTATGTTAAGTAGTAAGGTAAAAAAATATATTTTAGTCACGTTTTTATTATACGCTAAAATTCTATAAAATCTACCTTTATTATACATCGCACCGATTACCATAGCAAAAATACCCGAAATCAGATAAAACAGCTTAGCTGAATTATCTGACTTCGGGTAGCTGTAGCAGGATTTCTGGCCGTTATATAACGGTTGAATGCACCTGCTGATTATAATATTGTCTCCGCTTTAGCGCCACATAGCACAATAGGTTTTATAAATAGCCTGAGCCTCTGCCACCGTTACAATTTCGAATTTTACAGTTTCACCCGGTCCCATTTGTGCCAAAATCGGCAAATCAGGGGTGATAACCGTAGCAATTTTAGTATAACCGCCGGTAGTCTGGCGGTCGACCATTAAAATAATCGGCTGGCCATCGGCAGGCACTTGAATCGATCCAAATACGGCACCATCGGAAATAATATCAGCACCGTCTATGTGATTCAATTTAGCCCCGGCCAAGCGATAACCCATGCGGTCGGACGCAGCGGTAATCTCATAAGGCTCGCTCGTCATAATGGCGTAGCTTTCTTCCGTAAATCTATCCGCCTGAGGACCTAACACAATACGAATTGCCTGCTTAGCTCGTCGTGCCATAGGTGTTTCATACTGAAGAGGCACGGTATAATCAGGTAAAACTGCTCGATTAAGCCCGGTCGCGGCGATTCGTTCATCGCCGAGTATGAGCACATGCCCTTTTTGCAAACGACTGCCACCATAGCCGCCCAACTTTGATTTTACATGTGTAGCCACACTGCCGTTTATTACGGGTACATTAAAACCGCCGCGCACCGCAATATACATGCGTACGCCATTCGTACTGAATGTGGATGATACTACATCACCCGTTTGTAAGCGAATCGCCTCATTCATCGCCACCGGCACATCGTTAACCATAGGTCCCATCAAAGCCCCCGTAAAGGCTACTACACAGGGTTCAACAACCGTAAAGGTAGGACCCATAACGGTACATTCCAAAGCACCCAGATTCATAGGATTACCTACGAGACGTTGCCCTAGTTCGTAACTTTCAAGATCCATCGCACCGGCCACGGGCATACCGTACTGCTGATAGCCCGCCCGACCGCCGTCTTGAACGGTTGTAAAAAAGCCCGGCTGTTCTATTTGCCAATACGCAATAGGCGACACGCCGCTATGAGGATTGCCAATCAAATGAAAGGCATGAGCGGCACCGTTTTTTGTAAAAGTATTATCTACCATGGAGCTCACTCTCCTTACAATAAAATGACTTTACTTCATAGGTCGCCAAATGGGCCTTAATATCTAAAAATTCTTCTTCCGAAACCGGCACATAGCGCACATAATCACCGGCTTCCAAAAGGGTCGGTTTTTCACTGTTGCCATCATATAAACGAACCGGTGTGCGTCCGATAATTTGCCAGCCGCCCGGCGAATCGGATGGATACATCCCCGTTTGTGCCCCCGCAATACCTACAGAGCCGGCCGGGATCAGGGTGCGCGGCGTAGTAAGACGAGGGGTAGCAATACGTTCATCCATACCGCCAAGATAGGTAAAGCCCGGAATGAAGCCCAACATGTACACCAAATAATCGGTACCGCTGTGAATATTGATGACTTCTGACGCCGTAAGCCCTGCATGTTCGGCTACAAAGTCCATATCCATGCCATACTCGCCGCCATACACGGTGGGAATCTCTACGACCCTTACCTTGTCGGCTGCAGCTGTTTCATTCTCAGTTTGCGACGCTGCGCTTATCATGTCGCAAATGGCGTCATAATCTTTTTTCAGTGGGTCATAAATCACTAAAATCGAACTATACGTAGATACCATTTCTTCAATGGTATGGCCCACTTCAGTTTGCAAAGCCTGCACCGTATGACGAATTCTGCGATTAATGGCCGGATCGATTGTATCCCCGAATACGGCCGTTACCGCTTTATCACCTACCGGTGCAAAGCGCAATGTTTCCTGTATAGGTGTCAATACCGCCACCTCCTAATCAATGAGTAGCCCGTTTATTTTTAAGCTACTGAATTAATTTCAAAATACCTTGTAACGAAATATAACCGATGTACGCGGAAATAGCGACTACGGCCCAACCGCTCCACAGTAATATTGGGGAATGCTTATATTCTCCCATAATGTCTTTACGCTTGGCCGCAATCAGCATAACGGCTAAAGTAACCGGCAAAATAAGACCGTTCAACGAACCTGCTACGATGAGGAGCATAGCCGGTTTGCCGATGAGTACCAAGATAACTGCCGACGCAATGATGAACCCGATAATCCAAAGATTTTCGTGGCGTCCCACAGTTTTAAACAGAGTTTTTAAAAATGACACCGATGTGTAGGCCGCGCCTACTACGGAAGTGATGGCGGCACAGAAGAATACTAAGCCGAAAATACGATAGCCGATTTCACCGGCGGCAAAACGGAACGCATCAGCAGCCGGATTGCCTGCATCCAAAGTATAGCCCTGCATTACCACGCCCAATACGGCCAAGAAGAAAAGCACTCGCACCAAGGTTGTTACGCCCATGCCAAGAGTGGCGGAACGACGTACTTGCGATAAATTTTCCTCACCTACTATGCCGGCGTCAATCAAACGATGACCGCCGGAGAAAGTAATGTAACCGCCAACCGTACCACCAAGTAAAGTAATGGTGGCAAGCCATTCATATTTTAGCGGCAACACACTATGCTTTATGGCTGTCCCTACCGGCGGCGCTGCTACCACGGTAACATAGGCAATTAATAAGAGCATTAAAATCCCTAAGTATTTGGTCACCGCATCCATAGCTTTGGTCGCCTTGTGGGAAATAAAGACAATGACGCCTAAAACGGCTGACAAAACGGCCGCGATATTTGTATCAAGCCCAATCATTACATTAATCCCAAGAGCGGCCCCACCGATATTACCGATGTTAAAAGCTAAACCGCCCAAAGCAACCAGAAAGGCTACAAAATAACCGAGTCCCGGCAATACGCGATTCGCAATATCCTGACCGCGCAACTTGGAAACGGCAATAATGGTCCACACATTGAGCTGCGCTATATACGATAAAATAACGGATGCCACAATAACAAAGGCAAAGTCCGCTCTAAACTGATCCGTAAAAGCCGCCGTCTGCGTCATAAACCCCGGACCGATGGCCGATGTAGCCATCAAAAAGGCCGCCCCGATTAAAACGGACAGACTTTTTTTATTATCATCAACTCGCTTCATAGAAAACCTCCCTTAATACCTCTTTATCCCTAGCCGGCAAAATTAGCCACCGTTAAACCTGCTTTTTCGAGCCCTTCCCGAAGTTCCTTCGTAAAGGCTACCGCCTCCGGATTATCACCGTGAACACAAATGGAATCAGCGACAATCGGAATGGTTTCACCCGTATTAGCCACTACGGTGCCTTCTTTTACCATCTGCAAAATACGGGCCAATGCTTCCTGCGGATCTTTGACAAAGGCACCCGGTTCACTGCGTGGTACTAAAGTTCCTTTAGCCGTATAGCCGCGATCGGCAAATACTTCCTGAATAACCGGAATGTTGCGTTCTTTGGCCATCTCAACCATAACACTGCCACTGAGTGCCATAATGGCAATGCCATCACCCAGCGCTTCTATACCGTCCAATACAGCGGACGCTAATTTCGGATCCACGCAAGCCGTATTGTAAAAAGCACCATGAAGTTTTACATGCTGTAGCGGCACGCCGGCAGCTTTACAAAAAGCCTGCAAAGCCCCTACCTGATAGAGCATATACGCTTTAGCTTCCGCCGGTGTAATCGTCATGTTGCGGCGTCCGAATCCCATTAAATCGGGATAGCCCGGATGAGCACCGACAGCTACGCCTTTTTCTTTACAAAGTTGCACGGTTTTCGCCATGATGAGCGGATCCCCGGCATGCCAACCGCAAGCCACATTGGCACTGGTTACATGCGTAAGCACCGCTTCATCCATCCCCAACGTATAAGTACCGAAACTTTCACCTAAATCACTGTTCATATCCACGCGCATCATAATCGCTCCTTTCTAAACACCTTTCTCTTTTTTCTGCAACCATAGCTTCTATAACCCCATCAGATGTTATTTTAATCTTCTATAGAATATAGTTTAAATAAATTATAGCACTAAATCATGAATGTGCAATTCAAAAATACAAAAATTTTCCCTAAATGGTTAAACAATTTACCTAGCCGATCACAGCCTCGTACGCCTCGCTGATTACAGCCTCATACACCCCGATTACAGCCGTACACATAACCTCCTAATTTTAAGTCTACCGAAATTATCTACTTTCAACGTCCCAAAATCGTCATTTTAAATCAAAGGATTTATGAGTTCCGTCCATAAAAGACATTTGCTTCATTAATAAAACATACAGAATCCATTCAAAATTCCTATCTAATAAAAAAATATTTATATAAGCCTATAAGAACCCCCTCGCGACAAACTATATCGAACTTATTCTCATTTATTATTAATTTTACAAAACTTTTACAGAGGGACATGAAAAACTTTACACAGCTTAGTTATACTGTGTGTACAAACTAAATTGGTAAATACGTCCATTTCTAATTAGGAGGCAATTGAATCATGAACTTCAAACGTAAGGCATTTACAGCAATGGCAGTAGCAAGCGTGTTAACACTCGGTTTACTTGGTTGTGGCAATGACAGCTCTGCCCCTGCAAACTCTCAGGCATTAAAAGGAACCATCACTTCTTCCGGTTCTTCCGCTTTACTTCCATTAGCAAAAGATGCTGCGGCTGAATTCAAAAAGAAACATCCTGATGTATCCATCGTATTGAACGGTGGCGGTTCCGGTACCGGCTTGAAACAAGTTTCCGACGGCACTGTAAACATCGGTAACTCCGACGTTCCTGCTGAAACAAAATTATCCAAAGAAAAAGCAGCTGAACTCGTTGACCACAAAGTAGCAATCGTAACTGTAGCAACTGTAGCTAACAAAGATGTTGCTAAAGCAGTTCCAAACTTGACTAAACAGCAATTGATCGACATCTTCACCGGTAAAGTAACTAACTGGAAAGAAGTTGGCGGTCCTGACCAGAACGTAGTATTGGTAACTCGTCCTACTACTTCCGGTACTCGTGCTCTCTTCTCTGAATTTGCTCTTGACAAAAACCAAGAAGCTTCCAACAAATCGTTAGAAACTGACGACTCCGGTGCTTTAATTCAGAGTATCGCCAACACTCCTGGCGCTATCGGTTATATAGCTCTTCCTTACTTATTAAATAACTCCAGCGTAACTGCTATCTCCATCGACGGCGTGGCTCCTACCCTCGAAAACAGCTACAATGGTTCTTACAGAGTATGGGGCTTCGAACACATGTACACTAAAGGCCAACCTGACGCTCTTCAGAAAGCATACTTAGACTTCATCATGTCTGATGAATATGGTAAAAAATTGGAAGCTCAAGGTTACGGTGTAGCCTCTAAAGTTAAACAGTAAAAATAGGGGTAATAATAGATGAACATTGAAAGCACTTTACGCGCCGATAGAATATGGCGTAACGTTATCAGAGGCGCAGGTCTCTTCCTACTGATTATTACAGCAGCGATTGGGATCTTCCTCCTCTATCGTGGTACCGGTACCTTCACTATCTACGGGCACAGTCTTTCAGAATTCCTATTCTCAACCCAGTGGCAGCCCGCCGACACGCTTGACGGCGGCGGCCACGTTGGAGCCGGCATTTATATTGTCGGCTCTCTTATTACCTGTGCTCTCGCCTTGATAATGGCAACGCCTGTAAGTATTGCGTTAGCCATCTACATGGCGGAAATTACACCTAGCGTCGGACGTCGTTTCTGGCAACCGGTGATTGAAATTTTTGTAGGAATTCCTTCAATCATCTATGGTTGGCTAGGTCTTACCATCTTGGTACCTTTCCTTCAGAAGTACACTACAGCTGACAGCGGTTTCTCCGTATTGGCAGCATCCATTGTACTCGCAATCATGATTTTCCCAACGATTACATCTGTAACCATGAACGCCATTAACAGTGTGCCTAAAACATACCGTCAAGGTGCTTACGGCTTAGGTGCTACCCGCTGGGAAGTAATTTACAAAATCGTTTTACCGGTAGCTAAACACGGTATCTTAGCCGGCGTTGTACTCGGCTTGGCACGTGCCTTCGGTGAAGCCTTGGCGGTAGCCATGGTAATCGGTAAAATGAAAGCCTTCCCTAAATCCTTATTGGATCCTACCGTTAACTTAACCAGTGCGATTGCAGCGGATATGGGCGGTACTATGGAAGGCAGTGAATACAATATGGCATTATGGACCATGGCATTATTCCTATTCGTAATTTCCTTATTGTTCATTTTACTCATTCGCTACATTACATCTAAAGGAGGCAACCTAAGTGAAAGCAAGTAAAGCCATTCCGGGCCCTCGTCGACGGGCTTTATCTACCGACCGCTTGGTTACACTGGGTTTGCATATCCTTGCAGGCGCTACCTTATTACTGTTAGTTGGTTTTGTCGGCCATATTGCCTGGAGTGCCTTGAGTGAATTCAAACCTGAGCTCTTAGCATTCTCACCAACCGGTATCGGTAACCAATTCTTCAATACGATTTATCTCGTGTTCTTAGCCTTACTCATCAGTATTCCCCTCGGCATCGGTGCCGGTATCTACATGGCGGAATACGCAACTAAAGGTAAAGCACAAAAGATTATGCGTATCTCTATTGAAACCTTATCTTCTTTACCTTCCATCGTTCTCGGTTTGTTCGGTTACTTGGTGTTCATCATCATGACCAACTCCCAATGGAACTTATTCGCCGGTGCATTAACGGTATCCATCTTAACCTTACCGCTTATCGCAACTATCACCGAAGACGCCTTGCGCGCCTTACCGGCATCCTATGCAAAAGGTAGTTACGGTTTAGGTGCTACCAAATGGCAAACTATCAGCCGCGTATTAATTCCGGCCGCATTCCCGGCTATTATTACAGGCATCATCTTAGCAGCCGGCCGTGTATTCGGTGAAGCCGCTGCTCTTATGTTTACCGCCGGTATGAGTACCGACATCAATTGGGCCAGCACGGACATTACGTCCCCTACCAATGCGTTCAACCCATTCCGTTCCGGTGAAACATTATCCCTTCAAATTTGGGCGTCCCGCAGTGAATCTTTAGATCCAAATGCAAGTGCCATGGCCAACTTAAGTGCTCTCGTACTTTTAGCGCTCGTTTTCACATTCAGTATCGGTGCTCGTGCCTTGAGCCGTCACCTTAATCGTAAAAACCTAGGAGACAACAAATAATGGAAATTTCTGAAGTAGCAATGCCCAATCAGCAAGTGTTGGTAAATGCCGGTGCTAAAGCTGTAGCCGATCAAGCGGTAGGCAACGCGTTTACGGTAGAAAACCTCGATTTCTACTACGGCACCTTCCATGCCTTAAAAAATATCAACATGAACATTAAGAAGAACGAAATTACTGCATTAATCGGACCTTCCGGTTGCGGTAAATCTACCTTCTTACGTATCTTAAACCGCATGAACGACCTTGAAGGTGATGTTACCGTTAAAGGTAAAATCCTTTTAGAAGGCGAAGATATTTACGCCGACATGGAACCAATCGTTCTTCGTCACCGCGTAGGCATGGTTTTCCAGCAACCTAACCCATTCCCACAAAGCCTTTATGACAACGTAGCCTTCGGCCCACGTTTACAAGGCATCAAAAAAGCAAGCGAACTCGACGAAATCGTTGAAAAAAGCTTGACCCAAGCTTCCTTGTGGAATGAAGTAAAAGACCGCTTACACAAAAGTGCCATCAGCTTATCCGGTGGTCAACAACAGCGTCTTTGCATCGCTCGTACCTTGGCAACTCGCCCTGACGTAATCCTCATGGACGAACCTACCAGTGCGCTCGATCCTATTTCCACTGCTAAAATCGAAGAATTAGCGTTAGAATTAAAAGAAGACTACACAATTGTTATTGTTACACACAATATGCAACAAGCTGCTCGTATTTCTGATAAAACCGCTTTCTTCTTAATGGGAGATTTGGTAGAATATAATAAAACAAAGACTATATTTACCGAACCAACACAGCCAAAAACGGCTGACTACATTAACGGTCGCTTCGGTTGATAACAGGAAACTCCCCGGAACGAACTCAATGCAGTTCGTTCCTTTTTTTCTATCAGAATAAGGAGATAGCTATGAAACAGACCCACCCTTTAATTTATTGTGTAGAAGATGAAGACAGCATTCGCGGACTTATCTCCTATGTGTTAAACGGGCAGGGCTTTGAGGTCGGCACCTTCGAGTCAAGCGGACCCTTTTGGGCCGCCCTGGAAGAACGCCGGCCTCAACTTGTCTTGCTCGACATTATGCTGGAAGGTGAAGACGGTTTATCCATCTTAAATAAACTTCGTGAAAAACCTGCTACCCAGGATTTGCCGATTATTATGATTACCGCCAAAACTTCCGAAATTGATGTCGTGCAAGGTCTCGACGGCGGTGCCGATGACTACATCACTAAGCCTTTCGGCGTCGTTGAACTTGTTTCCCGTATAAAGGCTTTATTGCGTCGTACCCGTCCGATAACGCCACCTAAGAAATCCGTGCTCACTTGTGATGATTTAGTACTGGACAAAGACAGTCGCATCGTCACCCTTGATGGCCAACCTATTGCGTTAACCCTCAAAGAATACGAACTCTTACTCTACTTCATGGAAAACACGGGCATTGCCCTTTCCCGTGAACGCATTATGGAAGTTGTTTGGGGCTTCTCCTATGAAGGCGAATCCCGTACCGTTGACATGCATGTTGTTACCTTAAGACAACATTTAGGCCATGCCGGCCGCCATCTTAAGACTGTTCGCGGCATCGGATATCGTTGGGAGGCCACCATATGAGACAGAAGTTCTTCCGTGCCCTGTTCGGCTTGGGCATGTTGAGTCTCGTAGTCAGCACCGTAATTCTCAGTTATTTATTCTACAATAACTGGAAACATGATTTTCGCACCGTACTCTATACGGAAGGTCGAATTATTGCGTCTACAGGCACATTAACACCGGACCGATTACAAGCCATAGCCCAATCCACCAATAATACCTTGCGTATTACCTGGATTTCCTACGAAGGAAAAGTATTATTCGATTCCGTCCACGATGCGGATTCAATGGATAATCATCTGCAGCGTCCCGAAATATCACAGGCCATCCTCCACGGCGAAGGCAGTGATATTCGTGACTCTTCCACCATCCATGCCATCAGTTACTACGAGGCCATTCGCCTGCCGGATAACTCGATTTTGCGAGTCTCCCGTAACGGTTCTACCGTTTACAAAGTTATCTTAGACGCCGCCCCGGGGCTCTTCCTGCTCTTTGCGGCCATGTCGGGCGGTTGTTATCTCTTAGCCCGGCGTTGGACGGCTGATGCCATCTATCCGATTGAAGAAATCGTTAAAGCCTGGACCTCGCACGGCGATACCAAGCCCGTTATTGACGAGGCGTACAATGAAATTACACCGCTTCTATCGCGTCTGTCTTTTCAAAAAAATGAACTTGAAGCCATGATTTTGCGTCTACAGGCCGAAAAAAATACCCTCCGGTCTATTATGGAAGAAATGGACGAAGGGCTCTTATTGGCCGAATTAGACGGCACCATCATTACATATAATGAACACTTGAAAGAGTTTTTAAACGCTAAAAGCGAATTACACGGCGAATCGCTTTTACTGCTTTCCGATGATGTAGAATGGCGCAAAAATGTAATTAACGCCATGCGCAAACATCAGGGCGGCGAATATTTGCTTCATAAAGATAATCAGCATTTTCATATTATCTTCCACATTACGGAAGAAGATCGCTACAAAGGTCGCTTGCTTGTTATCATCTCAGATATTACGCAGAGCTATTTAGAGCAACAGCGCCGTTATGAGTTTACCTCAAATGTATCACACGAACTAAAAACACCGCTTACTACCATCAGCGGCTATGCGGAAATTCTTGCTAAGGGTATGTATCCCAACAAAGAAGAAGCGACCCTACTGGGCGGTCATATTCATACCGCTGCCCTTCACATGCAGGAACTAATCGACACTATTTTAAAACTCTCCCGCATCGAAGACGAAGGGTCTGAAGTACTATTTAAACAAACCTCAATTCGCTCCGTCATTAATTCAGCTTGGCAACAATTAGCCACTAAGCGACAGGGCAAAAATATCACCTTGGCCATAACCGGTGAAAGCCCGTCCTTACTTCTCTCCCCTAAGTTGATTGAAGAAGTGTTTATCAATCTCTTTGACAATGCTATTAAATTCAGCAAAAACCTGGATAATCATATTATTGTTAATATTTGCACCAAAGAAAGCTTTACCGTTGTCAGCGTCACCGACGAAGGTATCGGCATTCCTAAAGACAAACAAGCCCGTATCTTTGAACGTTTCTATCAGGCCGATCCGAGCCGCAACAGCAAACGTGAAGGCAGCGGCCTTGGTCTTGCCCTTGTAAAACATATTATGGAAATCCACAGTGGTTCCGTAGCTGTTAAGAGTGAACCGGGTGAAGGAACAACCTTCATTCTTCGTTTCAAAAACAACGACAACTAAATATTATGTAACCAATTAAGGCGTTAACTTTAAATTAAATCAATTTAAAGTCAACGCCTTGAGGTTTTTTTAGGGTTAATTGGAAGTGATTTTCAACTTCATTTTTCGAGTATACGTTATGCTCATATAGTCCTCTAAATCAAGATGTATTATGCAAAATTAATACTATAGAATTTCAATTTCACATGATTTTTCTTTATTTCATTTATGCGTATATGGTATCATTATTATACAGAGGAACATTTTAAAGGGGGTCATTATTATGTATGAAAATTTAGCAACTTTACAACCGGTTATCTTAGCGGGTCACAACAGTTCCCGCATGGGTTATAACAAAGTGTTTGCCAAATTCGGCGACCAAACATTAATTGAAACTATTTATACTATGTTAGCTTTTTCCTTCGAAAAAGACCCTATTATTGTAACCGATAATAAGACCCTTTTCGATAAATTTGAACCGTTAAAGGACGCCACGGTTGTGGAAGACAAATATCCGGGCCATCATACCTTAGGCGGCGTAGCGACAGCTTTTGAAGCGACCGATGCGGAAAACCTCTTCGTTATCGGCGTTGACATGCCGTTCCTCTCCCTCGTAGTATTGGACCGCATGGTAGAAGCCCAAGGCGTTGCTCAAGTCGTAGTACCTATCCTAAACGGCAAAGATATTTGCTTGCACGCCATTTATAATCGTAAACTCTTACCGATTATGAAAGAAAAAATCGCAGCCGGTGAAAAATTGCTTCATTCCTTCTACAAAGAAGTACCGCTTTTACAATTACCATTGAAGGAAAACACGTTGGAAGCGGATATTTTCATCGACATCAACACACCGGAAGATTTGGAATATGCTCAAGAATACTTCCACAAAATCCACGAAATCGATACGGATAAAGTACTCGTGCATCATCCGGAAAAATAACATAACCAATAATTCAAAACCCATAATGCGTTTGCGCAAAAGCATTCGTATTATGGGCTTTTTTGCTTTAAGGCGCATTTTAGTGTATTACTGTATACTTCAATATATTCCGGGTATCTTACTATCTGTTCTCTCCTACCGTGCTTATCGGCCTGCATATGATATAATCTTCTTAATACTCTATATGATTATACTAAAGTAATTAAAATGAGATTTATATAAAGGTGATTTATTATGAAACTATACGAAGTATCTAACCGTCCTACCGCTCTTATCGAGCAATTAACAACTGTTTGGGAAGCCTCCGTACGAGCCACCCACCTATTTTTATCCAATGATGAAATATTAGCTATCAAAGAATATGTCCCCGAAGCTTTAACCGCCGTTCCCCACTTAATTATAGCCGAAGATGATCCACAACAACCTATTGCCTTCATGGGCATTGACGAGCAAACCGTGGAGATGTTGTTTATCGCACCGGTCATGCGTGGCCATGGTCTTGGTAAACAATTGATTCAATACGGCATCGATACCTATGAAATTAATCATGTTGCCGTTAATGAGCAAAATCCGGAAGCTAAGGGCTTCTATGAACACATGGGATTTAGCGTATATAAACGCACTGAACTTGATGAGCAAGGTAATCCGTATCCATTACTATATATGCAATTAAAAAGATAGCAGATTCATTAAAATTGCTTACTTGCTGAATCTGCTATCATATTACAATTAAACCACCTAAAATTGTCATTTACTGCCGATTAATTGCGATTTTGTGCTACGCCTTGCATTCCTGATTGCATAAATTGGAACAGAGCCCGCTGTGCCATAAGCCACTCTTCGGTACGCTGCCAATTATACTTTTGATTTATAGCATATAGTCCGTGCACGCAAAACAAAAAAATAGCGTCAGCTACGGCTTCCGTGACTTTTAACTCTTTCGTAAGCGCTGCCACTTGCTTAGGCCGTTCATTAAAGTATAAATTATATATAATATGCTCAGCCAATAAGACATCTTTAAAGATTGGCATATATTTACGCTCACCGGAAACGCGCTGACAGAGCGGTAGCCGTGAAAATACGGACTCATAAGCAGCATACAGTTCGTCCCCGGTCTTTGCCCGATTCAAAGCTTTCGTAATCTGCGCTAAATTATCATCCTCTACGTCATTATCGCCGGCTGCCATTATAGCATCTTCCAAAAGCTCGTCGATTACATCCATCGGATTAGTATAATGCAGATAAAAGGTAGCACGCGTAATGCCGGCGGTCTTACTCAATTGTGATACAGTGATTTTTTCAAATGATTCTTTTTTCAAAAGCATTAACAAGGCTTCCTTTATTTGATGCCTGGTATATTCTTTGCGTGACATAATCTTCATACATCATCCTCCCATACACTGTTACATATAGTTACACAAGTATATAAGTAAAAATACTTATCGCTGATTTATGCTATTTTACATTAAAAATTTTTCGCCAATTATACACTTTTAGACAATGTGTCAAATTAGTTTACACATTGTCTTTTTTTGTTATTTCAAGTATAACAGATTCTGCTATACTTAAGCCATAATTAATCGAAAAAATTAAATCAGTGCTAAAATTAGTGTTAAAAACAATTGTGTAAATTTAAAGTATGTGTGTATTATGTAAAGGAGAATTATCATGAAATCAAAATTATTTGCATCCCTCTTAGCCGCTACTGTAATTGCTACTACCGGTTTTACTGCTTCTGCAGACAGCTCTTACGAACATATCCGCAATGCTACCGGTAAATTAACTTACAACGATACAACATTCCTCATTGACCCATTCTTTGCTGCTAAAAACAGCTTCCCGGGCTTTGAAGGTACCTTCAACAGTCAGCAACGGGTGCCACTCGTTGACCTTCCAAAATCTGTTAATGAAATCTTAAACGATGTAGATGCTGTAGTAGTAACCCATACTCATCCGGATCATTGGGATGAGGCGGCTGCTAAAAGCATTAACAAAGATACCCCTATCTTCGTTCAAAACGCATCTGACCAAGCCTTAATTCAGAGCCAAGGTTTTAAAGATGTACGTGTATTAAGCGATACAGCTACCTTTGAAGGTGTAACATTGTCTCACCGCAACGCAACTCACGGTACCGACGCTATGTACCAAAATAAACAGGCGGCCGACCTCTTAGGTGAAACCATGGGCGTTGTATTCACCATGCCAAACGAAAAAACTGTTTACATCATGGGGGACACCGTTTGGACTCCGGATATTACTAAATCTATCAGCAAATTCAATCCTGACGTACTCATAATGAACACCGGTTATGCTAAATTACTCGGTTTTGAAGACAGCATCATCATGGGTACCGAAGATGTAGGTAAAGCTGCTACCTTAGCGCCTAACGCTAAAATCTTAACGGTTCACATGGATACGGTAAACCATGCTGTTGTTGACCGCAAAACGATGAAAAAATACGTTGACGGCATGGGCTTAAAAGATCAAGTAACCATTCCTGAAGACGGGGAAACCGTAAAACTATAAATCACTTATATAGTATCTCCAATTGAATACTGAAACATGTTAAGATTTACTATTCCTAAATGTAACATACTATGAAAAAAAGGATGATGAGCCACCTGACTCATCATCCTTTTTAGTTCTCTGAAATTACATACAAAAAGGCATCGGTCAATAGACCGATGCCTGAACATTCGATAATTAAGAATCCTATTCAATATATTATTTTTTGGATTCGTCCATTACATCATATAACATTTTAAAAATTTCCGGATCACAAGGATATTCTTCCCCGTTAACGCCACGAATTACCCAGTCGCCGGGATTCGTTTTAACTACGCCGTTCAAAGTGAGCAAATAGCGCTCGCCGGTTTCTAAAATAGCGGTCAATTCATTAGGCTTATGACGAATCGCTACCGCTTTTTCAGCATAGAGCTTTTCATCATAATAAATTTCATGGGCTTCCGCCGCACAATGAGCTTGTAAAATAGTATCAATCAAAATCGGTTCAGTAATAGAACCTACGGTTTCTTCACACAATGTGATAACCTGCGCATTGAAGGCAGGATCGAAATGTAAAGCCAGCGGTGTTTCCGCAGCGTTCTTTACATCCTTATAAATAAATATTTCATGATTCTTAATCTGGAGCCAACGATAATCCAGCTTATAGGCACCAGCTAATACACTTGCTAAATTCTGCTTAAAATTCATAATTTACCACCATCATATTCACTACTAATGTCTTATACCGGCGTCCCGTATATTACGGTTGCGGCTCCTGAGAAATATAATCATGCAATTCCTTTACGGATTCGGCATCATGTACCGATATTTCAAATATTCGGCTGACTCCCGCCTCTTTAAGATTTTTGCGAGCTCTGGTCACATCGCCACCTAGGTCCATCTTCGTAATAACCCCGATAACTTCTCGATTAAAAGAAGCGGCAAAGTTCGGCGGAAAAATACTTTCCTTTTCATCCGCTTCATTTAAAAACAAGACGATATCTGCATCATAGGCATTCAACAAAATTGCCCGATAATATATGGGATTTTCTACAAATTCACCGGGTGTGTCGATAATCGATCCAATGCGGCCGATGGATTGAGTTTTTCGAGCTTCCGGACTGCCGTACATCAACGTATTGGCCAACGTCGTCTTACCAACTTCCGTACGCCCCACCATGATTACAGTTTTTAACGCTTGGTCCGTCTGTTCCATCTGCTCACCTCCGAATCTGCAGGCCACTAGCACCACTGACATCTATTATACTACAGATTTCCTCTAAATACCTATTAAATAAATGACACTAGCATGAATAACTGACGAATTAATTCATCAGGTACGTGTGATTTGCGTTGGGAAAAATCCTAAAATTTTATCCAAACCTTCCATCACGGCTTTCATAGCCGATTCTACACCGGATACATCACCCGTAATCAATAAGGCACCGGAAAAGCGATCCACAAAGCCCAATTCAATACCTGCAGCCTTAGTCGCAATATCGGCAGCAATAATGGTACCTTCACCGGGAGTAATCGTCAAAATACCGATAGCTCCGCGTTTTTTCTCATCTAACCCCATTTTGCGGAATAATTCCGGCTTTGGATTCGCAATAATATGAGCAATTGTAACCTGTTTGCCGGGTACAAATTCCTGAATAATGCGTTGTTTATTTTCTACAGCGTCTAAAAAATCCATAATACAATCCTTTCTGTGCAAGCCACAGTCCCTTTATAATTGATATACTCAGATTCCTGACATGTTTCAATTAGTCTGGTATGTTTTAATTTGTCGTATATGATCCATCAATTCGTTTGATTAAAACTTTATGATTCATTAGGTAATTACCGCCCTGAGCCTCCTCCGCTCTTTTTATGAGCAGTAATTACCTAACATTACTCACTCCGTATCAGCCTAAGCTGAATACGTTGTATCCCTTTAATACCCATCCTAATTGCGATTCATATACCAACAACCCGCTTAACTAAAATTAATAGCTGGGGAGTTAATGATCTGCGTTTAGGATACTCGTCGTTTTCTTATTTAGGCGCAACAGCCAAGAAGAATAATACGGCTATGGTTGCCCCGATGATAGGTCCGATAACAGGAACCCAGGCGTAACCCCAATTAGCCGTCCCGCGGTTAGGTACCGGTAAGATTGCATAGGCCAAGCGAGGGCCAAAGTCGCGCGCAGGGTTGAGCGCAAAACCGGTGGTAGAACCGAAGGAAAAACCAATGGACGCAACTAACATACCAACGATGAATGGGAATAAACCGTCACTCATTTTGCCGAGACAAAGAATTGCCAATATAAACATAAACGTAGCAATAACTTCGGATAATAAGTTCATGAAGCGGTTATCACTCATCGGGCCGGTGGCAAAAATACCAACTACATTGCCTTCATCCGGACCGGTTTGTTTGAAGTGAGGGAAATAGTGAATCATAGTAATAGCGGAACCAACGAAGCCTCCCAACATTTGGGCTGCCACAACAGGCAATACCTGGTCCCACGGAAAAAGGCCGCCGGCAGCGAAGGAAATAGTAATAGCCGGGTTCAAATGAGCCGGACCGCCGAGTGCTATACCGATATACACGGCAAAGGTTACGGCCAGACCCCAACCAAAAATCAAACTCATCCAATTTGGCGCAAACGCTTTCGCCAACGTATTTTTTAATAAAACCGAGGAGTTAACCCCACTACCAAAAGCCATTAAAACAGCCGTGCCAACAAACTCACTAATCAGGATCTGTGTATCCATACGCGACTCCTTACATGATCATTAATAATAGATTTTCCAGATCGTCCTTCGAGGCGGCATATGGATTTGTCTGATAGGTCATATCCTGTAATGCTTTATCCGCCATAATAGAAACTTTCTGTCTTGCCTCCTGTGCCGAAACGTTGGCTGCCGCACTGATATTGAGCGGACATTCAACGGTTCTTGCAAGTTGTAAGATAGCTTTAACTAACGCGACTAAAGCATCTCTCTTGTCTGTACCGTTATCTGCAAAGCCGAGCTTCTTTGCTAGCTGTACATATTTCTCATACGCCGTTTCACTATGAAAGGCGTTAAACATAACGACTCTGGCGATAAGCATCGCATTAGCCAAACCATGAGGAATGTGGAATTGACCGCCCAGCTGATGCGCTAAGGCGTGGGTAATACCGAGTCCGGCTCGGTTAAAAGCGAGCCCCGCCATGCAGGATGCTTCATGCATCCCCATGCGGTCTTCTTCCGTAGCTCCCGGTGCAAAACACTTAGGCAGGTATTCGAATACCAACTCCAAGGCTTTTTCGGCGAGGGCATCCGTAAAATTATTAGCCCCCGTCGAAACTATGGCTTCAATAGCATGAACCAACACGTCCATCCCGCTGTAGGCCGTTACTTTAGGTGGTGCCGTTTTGACAAAAAGCGGCGTTAAAATCGCTTCTTGCGGCAATAAGCTTTCATCTAATATAGGATATTTTGTCTGTGAAGTAGGATCCGTAATAACGGCAAATGACGTTACTTCGGAACCGGTGCCGCTGGTGGTCGGAATTACCGTAAAATAACGTACCCCGCTATACCCCATATGACGGGCAAAGTACAATACGGCTTTAGTCAAATCGATGGCCGAACCGCCACCAATGGCAATAACTACTGTAGGTTGTAGTTTCTGAATGAATTCCACCCCTTTAACCACATGGCTGATAGGCGGATCCGGCACAACGTCCGTATAAATGCTCACCTCGTTCTGTGGGCGGAGCTCATTCAAAATATAGTTTAAGTTTTCTGTTCCTTCTAAAAACGGATCACACACAACCAAGATCCGCTCTTGCCGAAATTGCTTCAATCGTAAGAGGGAATCATGGCCGGCAAAGATTTTAGTAGGAAATGTCCATTGATTCATAGCTGCCTCCTAACGAATTTGGAAGCCTGTAGTCAAGCAGCAACGACGGCGACGTGCAAAGTGACGGGCCGATGTAGTTGCTTCACCGGTTGGTGTGGCAATCGTAAAGGTGGTTGTACCTTCGCCGTTGTAACCGAGACCTGCATAGGATGGACCATTTTTAACGAAAATGGACGTTTTCATAGCACGTGCCATTTTGTTAAGGCGTTCCAAGTTAAGCGAATGCATGGTTGCCGTATGATGTAAACCGGCTTCTAAGAAGAGGCAAGTTGCCAAACCGTCTTCGAAGTTTTCTACCGTTACAATCGGTAAAATCGGCATCAACATTTCAATCGTAGCAAACGGATGATGTTTGTCGGTTTTCATGATGATGAGGCGTGGGTCGCCGTCCACTTCAATACCGGCATCACGCAAGATTACGGCGGCATTGCGGCCTACATATTTGCGGCTTGGTGTGCAGTTTTTCTGCAACGTAATATCCAACAATTTTTGGATTTGATCTTCTCTTTCGATAAGAACCGCACCGGCCTTTTTCATTTCTTCAATCAATTCATCGGCGATGGAACGAACGGCTACCACGCTTTTTTCTGCAATGCAGAGAATATTATTATCAAAGCTGGCGCCCATTACGATATCCTGAGCAGCCTGACGAATATTGGCGGTTTCATCAACGAATGCAGGCGGATTGCCGGCACCGGCGCCGATTACCTTCTTGCCGCTGCACAATGCCTGATGTACAACGCCCGGGCCACCGGTTACAACCAATAAAGGAATATCCGGATGTACCATCATTTCCTGAGCCGCTTCAATAGACGGTTCAGCGATAGTAACGATTAAGTTATTAATACCGATAGCATCAGCTACGATTTTATTAAGTTCACTTACGAGCCAACGGGATAACTTTTTAGCCCCCGGATGAACGCTGAAGAAAATTGCGTTGCCTGCCGCTAACATGCCGATAGCATTACAAATCAAAGTTTCACTTGGATTAGTACTTGGCGTAACGGCACCGATAACACCGTACGGGGATAATTCGTATAAAGTCATCCCGTTATCACCGGTTTCACATTCCGTTACCAAGTCTTCTACCCCCGGTGTTTTGTCGAGAGTAAGATTCAATTTAATAATCTTATCTGCTACACGGCCCATACCGGTTTCGTCATAAGTCATCTGAGCCAATTTATTCACTAATGGACGCATGCTCTGACGAATGGCTTCAATGGCTTTACCGCGAGTAGCCAAGGTGCATTCTTCGAATTGAATTTGTGCCTGTTTAGCGGCCGCTACGGCAGCGTTTACAGTGCTGAATACGCCCGGTTCATCAGGTAAGGAACCTTCCGAAGCGCTAACGCCGGTGTCAGTCCCGTTCATAATATTCATAACCATAGAGCGAATCATGCGTTCTAACTCTTGTTTATTTTCCATACTTTGCCTCCATATAATCCATTGCATATTCTCCGATAGTCACATCTTCAGCGACTGTCCCCCCACTAATACCTAAGCCACCTATGAGCTTACCGTTTTGCGTCAGCGGAAAGCCGCCGCCAAATGTAACTAAAGGCCTGGATACCATGGATTCAATCTGATATAAATCAGCCCCGGGCTGAGTGATTTCTTTCAAAGCTTGGGTCTTACATTTTAGAGCCACTGCCGTATAGGCTTTGCCGGCCGAAATTTCGGTACTTACGAGCAACACATCAGCCATGCGATAGGCAAGAACCGGATTACCGTGTACATCCACTACAGTAATAACAACCGGTACGCCCATAGCTTCGCTTTTGGCTGTTGCCCCTTCAAGTAAGCACATGGCCATACGACGCAGTCGTTCTTCTTCATTTATGGGCTTGGTTCCAACCTCGGTATGACTCTTAGCAGGTGAAGCCGCTTCTACTGCCCCATCCAATTTAGCCATAACCTTTGAAGAAACTTCGTCCACATAGAACATGAAGTCTTCCATACGCGCCAGCGTATAGATGCAGTCGGATAACCGGTTTACAAACGCTAACGCTGTCGGTCTAACCGGTTCGCCCTGCCGCAAGCCGTTGAGTTTTCGTTCCGCCCGTCTGCAAACGGTACGGGCCACATGAAGCTCAGCAGCTGCTAAATTATTGCCCTGATATATAAAACTTGTGAGCGGTGGCAATAATTGCGTATAGCGGTCGATGATTGATTCCAGCTCTTTTATATCCGCCTCACTGATGAGGGTGCTGTACTGTGTTAATTTAGCTTGGTCCATCGTCGCTACTTCCGCACAAAGTCTAAATAACAGGCCTTGTAAATTATGTAAAATTTGTTTTGTTTCCGGATACCGCACCAATTTTTCACACACACTTAAGTGCGCATTCAACTCATCAAGGGTGCCATAGGTGTTGACCCGTTCCGAGTTTTTGGCAACGCGAGTACCGTCAAACAGTCCCGTCGTGCCCTTATCGCCCATTTTTGTGTAAATAGCCATGGTGGCCCTCCTATTTATCAAAACTGTCTATAATACCTACGATAGCGCAATCAACAGCGCTATTGATGTCCTGTCCGTCGCCGAATACATGGCGAGCAGAAGAACCGCGGGTCAACAATACGTATTCACCAATCCCGGCACTCACAGTGTCCGCCGCCACTTCATACGAAGGTAACGGTTCCTGATTGCCGTCAACGTATTGTATAATCATCAACTTCAAGCCCACTAAGGACTCGTGTTTTTGTGTCGATACAATACTGCCTATTACTCTACCAGTCTGCATATCGTTTCGTCCCTTCTACACATACAAGTTGGCGGTCGCGCAATTCATCAAGCCCGAGAGCGGTAAATCGCTGACCACGAAATATTAGTATAACGGACTCTTTGTTGCAGGTACGAATCGCCGACGCACTAATGATGCGCTCTTTGAAACTGTATACCTTGCGGCCTTGTTTATCTTTAAAAGTAAACGGCCAGGCTAATATCATCGCCGGATTCCATTGTTGGTTGACACACATATCCGTAACCACCGTCATATCACAACCATAAGCGACAGCTCGGTCGAACCACGTCACTAAAGGACCTTCGATTCGCTCGGTCAGTTCATTTAATTGTGATTGAGTTAAGCCGGTAACCTCCACCCGTTGATGATGCAGCAAGGTGCGTTCCTCAAGCTTGCCGTCGTGAGCCAAATCCACCTGTCCTCGGCTTTCCATTCGCGCCTGCAAGCGTTTGAGTACTGCTGCAATAATTTCGTCCATAACTACCTCATTCCCTGTAAAATTGCCTGTAGCGATGTTTTTTTAACTCTATCAGCACTTCACCTTAGCCATGAAATCCACATTTGAGTTATACACTGCCAAGGGCAATTCCTAAAGGGGTTACAAATTCCGGATATAGAGGCTTTATAACCTCCCGTCCGATGACTTTCTCAAAGGTATCGGCAAAATCAGTAAAATTAGTGGCACCGCCTACGACATATACCGGACCGTTCTTGCGATAGGCCCCGTCCGTCAAGGCTTTATTGGTTATGGTGGCCATTTTTTCGACTACCGGACGAATTACCGGATACACTTCCCGTTCTCTTGAATGATCTCGCTTGAGAAGTTCCGCATCCGCTTGGGAAATTCCATAATTACCGCTCAGCACAAGCGTCATATGAGAACCGCCGGTCGGTTCATCGGCGGTGTAACTCACTTTGCGCCGTTTAATCACGGTAATTCCCGTCGTGCCGCCGCCCACATCGACTACAGCACCATTTACCATATCAAGTACCAAGGCGGCTGCCGTCGGTTCATCATATATGGCGGTTACTTCAAAATCAGCGCCTTCAAGGACATGACTTACCACGTCTTTGTTTTTGCCTAAAGTGCCGGGCGGTACGGCCGCTGCTGCCTTCGTTAAGGAGCAACCCAGTTCCGCTTCGGCTTTTGCTTTTAAACGCCGAGTTATGGTAACTGCCCCCACATAATCTACCACTAAGCCGTCTCTTACGGCCTGCGCGTATTCAAAAGCACCGTATACCGGTTGACCGCCCGCATCAACTACGGCAAGGACGATGGACGATGTGCCAAGATCGACGCCGACCCGTAAGGTATCAGCTTCCTTTTCTGAAATTGTGCGTGTCGCTCCTTCCTCAACGCATTGATTAAAAGCGGCCAATAGTTGATTTACTTCTTCAATACTGCGCATACTTGCCTCCTACCGTACTATTTTCGCCATCGTATGAGCATCCACTTGTGCCGCATTCGCCTCGTCCGTATCTAAATGCATTTCCGTCACATAATCAGGGGAAACGCGAATGATAACATCTTCGAAAACAGTCGTTCGTTCCGGTGTCACAACTCGTACCTTTACGGTATCGCCATTATTTACGCCCAACTTTGGCGCATCATCGGCATTCACATGGATGTGACGCTTGGCGATGATACAGCAAGGAATCGTAATTTGAGCGAATTCCGTTTTTAAGGTAATGGGCACCGCTTTATCAAGCTGACCGGATAACACAATCGGTGGTTTTACGCCCAGCATACGAGCATCAGTTTGTGAAATTTCCACTTGCGATGCTTTGCGAAGCGGTCCCAATAAACGAACTTTACCAATTTCATTCTTTGGACCCACAATAGTTACCACTTGTTCAGCCGCAAATTCACCGGGTTGTTTTAATTGTTTCTTGGACTGTAAGGTCACATGAGGGAATAAACGGTCATAGTCGGCTTGACTGAGATGAATGTGACGATTGGAAATCCCAATTGGGATTTCCGGCGTCTGCACATCTTGGATAATCTGGCGAATCAGCTCTTTTAAAGCATCTTTATCCATCATAGGTTATCCTTTGCTAATTAGTTAATCTGTAATCAGTGTTACTAATTCAAGTGTTTTATAAAAAGCAATGGTCTTATTTAACCAAGATGCTTTCTACATCGCTATGAGGGCGTGGAATTACATGAGTGGATACAACTTCGCCCACTTTAGCAGCTGCTGCGCAACCTGCATCAACAGCAGCTTTAACAGCGCCTACATCACCGCGAACCATTACAGTTACCAAACCGGAACCGATTTTTTCATAACCGGTCAATGTTACGTTAGCTGCTTTTACCATAGCATCGGCTGCTTCAATAGCGCCTACTAAACCTTTTGTTTCTACCATGCCTAATGCATTATTCATTATAAATCCTCCTTTAATGGATCCTGCTTATCTGTAAATCTTGTGTTTCAACCAAAGTGCTTACCTTTTGGGCTATTCTTTTGGTTTTGTAGTTGTTTTAGCTCGACTCGGTCGTTTCTTTGGCGTTGGTTTTACAACCTTCATCAAGGCTTCTTTCGCTGTATCAACGGAAGATTCCGCCTTGGTGCTTGCGGTTGGATTTGTTTTAGACGCCTCAGTTTTGGCAGTTTCAACCGTTTTAACCGGTTCGGCCGTTTTAGCCGGCGCTTTTACCGTCGCCGTAGTCGCTGCTTTTGCCGGTTCCGCTTTAGCGGTTTCAGCCGGCTTAGCTGCTTCACTCGATTTAGCCGGTGTACTCTTCACCGGTTTAGCCGTAGAAGCTGTTGTTTTAGCCTCCGCTTTGGCCGGTACCTTAGCAGGTGTTGCTTTGGCAGGTGCCGCTACTTTAGTAGCCGCTACCGGTTTAGCTTCGGTTTTTTCAGCGGGAGCCGGTGTTTCTTCCCTCACAACGTCCGTTGCCTTAGGGTTTAATACCGGTTTACCGCCACCGCTTAATAGCATTGCATCAATGCCCTCAGCCGGTCTTGGAATTACTTTATGCGCAATGTAATGACGTTCGTGTTTAGCTTGGGCTACCCCGGCCTGTACAGCTGCCTGAACAGCACCTACATCACCGGTTACTTTAACGGTCATCCAACCGCCGCCACGTGCTTTTTCCACGTTCAAAATCGTTACATTAGCTGCTTTCACCATCACGTCAGCCGCTTTAATGGCCGCTGCCAATCCGGCTACTTCCAAGAGTCCTAATGCTTCTTTCAAAATGCCACCTCCAATCCGGGGTCGGTTTTAAAAGGATTGCCTTTTACCAGGCGAGCTGCATTGGCCCCTAACGCTCGCATAGTTTGTTTTGCTTGTTTATAATTACGCAAACGATATATAAATTGATGAGGCGGTAAGTTTTTATAACTCAACACCAAAGTATCAGCACTGCAGCCTACTCCTACGGATAAGGCCGATGCATGAGAGGCTTCATCAGCCATAAGCAATATATCATCGCTTGCGGCACGTGCCTCTAAGCTATAGGGAATTCCTTCTTCTTCAATACCGAACAAGAGATCCTGAATAGTTTCCACTGATACATTGGGGTGGTGATAAATCATAATGGTCGGTTTAGGTGCAATAATAACCTCCATAATTTATCCCCTCCGCTCTTTGGCATACGATAGAATCAAGCCGGTTGCCACCGCATTACGTGCCCCTTCGGTGCCGCGCACATTGCCGCGCCCGGCTACCAAATTGTAGTGAGACAACGCATCCGTTACGAGCTGCGGCACTTCAAAGTCCAAAGCCGAACCGCCTACAATAACTACGAAAGGAATATCACGCACATTGTGCGTTGGGCTTACAGCCCGTAAGGCTCGCAGGGAATTGGTTACAAAAACACGTTCCTTCGCAGTTTGACGAACAATCTTAATTTTTTCCATTGATTGGTCCCCTTCGATAGGAACGAGTCCTTCGTCGGTTACAATTACCGTCTTGGCGAATAAATCGGCCGGTAACGGATCTTTGAAAAATTGCACATTGCCGTCTTCATGGCGGATATGATACACGCTGATTACTTTGGCTAATGGGAATTTCTTAATGCTTTCAGCTAAATGGATATCTTCCAGTCCCAATTCAGAGTTAATCAACATTGTTACCATATTACCGGCTCCGGCTAAGTGAATAGCCGTAACCCGTCCGTCAGGTGACATAATCGAAGCATCGGTAGAACCTGCCCCGAGGTCCAGAATCGCCAACGGCGTTTCCGTACCCGGTGTAGTCAAAGCCCCGAGAATGGCCGATTCAGCTTCCTGACCGCCGATTTCTACAGGGATTTTGAGCTCCCGTTCTACTTCTTTGGCGATAATTTCCATCTGTAAGTGATCCGATTTAACCATGGAGGCAATGCCCACGGCCTGTTCCATAGAGAACTCGCCGGCAAGGCCGCCTTTCACATTAATCGGCACCGATGTATCTACTGCCAGTAAATCTTCAATAAAAACATCATTTGGTGATTTATTGGTTAAGTCCGCCATAGTCTGACGAACTCGTTCCAGCATACCGCCCACATTCGTGCCCGCTTCACCGCATACATTGTCGATGTGGGACACTTGGCCAAGGGTAGCCATAATCTGTTCGGCACCTGCTGAAATATCGATGGATACGGTACGTCCGTCGCCGGATGCCACGATGGAACCGGCTGGGATTACACGTTCTTTGACATCCCCGGCAGGGGTTTTAATAACCACCGCCGAACGATTGCCGATAAGCGCTCTGGCGATAGGTACTATGTTCTTGGTCTCATCCGCTGTCAAGTTGAAAACTGTAGCAATACCGTAAGGATTAGACAATTGGGAAATTACTTTACCCGGTTCTACTACTTCCACTGCAGCCAACATACCAAGCGGTACTTTATCGACATAGGCTACTTCATCAATAATCGGAATCGGCTGCTGCAAACGGTTGGCTACCAGCACGCCGTCATCGGCCTGCAAGATAGCTCCTTTGATGCGATAGCCTTTTGTTACATACGCATTAATCAATTCGGCTACAAGCTGAAAATCTATTTCTTTCGGTACGACTACGATATAGTCATCCGACATAGGTTTATCCAGCAATTGTAGGATATGAGCCGTATAGCCCACACCGATACCAAGACCGCCCGGAGTTTTCGGATTATGCCCAATCATGGTTGATTCGGTAATAATCGTTTCTGTAATCGTCTCCATCGCCACGTCGCCAATAACCGGGGTAGCTTCATTGATACGAATTAAATCGATGTCCTTAAGGGACAGGCCCGTTTTGGCAACCAGTTGACGAAGCGATTCAAAGAGTCCTTGAATATTATCCTTAGTTCCTTTGATCCCGGTCGTATTGGCAATCGCCGATCCGAGAAAACGAACTTCACCGGACTCGTGAATTTCCGCTAACGCTGATTCTGTTGTGGAATTACCTATATCAATACCAACGACTCGCTTCATACACAAAACTCCTAACTCTTAGTTATCACCTTTCAATTTCTTACGTTTTTCATAGTTTTCAGCCGCTTCACGAACGAATTCAGCGCAAATTACAGCACCGTATTCTTTTTCAAGTTCATCAGCCATAGCCAATAATTCCTGTTTGGAGGAACGGTATGGACGAAGAGCATTATACATTTCCAATAAGCGTTTATCGCCTACTTTAGTCATTTCAGCAGCGCGGGAGAAGTTGTATTCAATCTGATCGCGACCGCCGGCTTTAGCGATTTGACCTTGTGCTTTTAAGATTTCAGGGCTGATACGCATATCATCCATAGAAACCTGACCGGCCATAACGGCATCCAAGGTAATATCATCTAAGGAACGATTGCCCACTTTAATCCATTCAGGATGTTTTTTAGCAATTGGGTAATCCGCTACTGTAGCAACGTGTTCGGTTGTGCTTGTCTGAGCTACGGCACTTACCGGAGAAGGGGTTCCCTTTTGCATATCTTCTAAAATTTTGCGAATCATCGCTTCCATATCTTGACTCATAAAGGCCTCCTTATAGGCTTACGCGGCATTCATCAGCCGGTTTACCTTTAACCACTCGTTTTGTTTCCTTAATGTGTAAAAGGGCTGACAACGCTTGATATTTAGGGCGTGCCATTTGATCGTTAAGCGTAGCTACCGGATTAGGGGATTCGCCCTTAGCGTATTTAGCTGCGTTTTTACCGATGGCGCGGTATACTTCTTCCGTAAGCAATGGTGCTTGTGGGAATAATTCCAAGTTGGATAACGGTTGTAAATCACGTTGGTGAATTACGGTAGTACCTTTGGATTGAATACCGATGCAAACGCCGGAACCGGATAAGCGGTCGCCTTCAACGGCTACGGCTGCTACGTCGGACGAACGATATACACGAACTACACGAGCTTTTAAGCCTTCTTCTTCAATACCGGCAACGAGTTGACGGATTACATTGCGATGTGGTACGCCTACGATAGTCGTGCGTTGGCTGCGACCAAATGCAGGACCTACAGCAATAACCACTTCATCAGGTGATGTATGGGCTTCAGCCGGGCCGCCGGTCTGAATCCAAGTATCATCTACGTCCTCTTCTTTAGGACGAGCCGGAGCCGCCGTTTCGGAGGAACCGGCAAAAGTAACAGGCTTGCTGGCGCTACCCATTTCTTTAAGCACTTCCATAATCAGTGCGCGTAAAACTTGCTCATTAACTTCAGCCATATTGATGCCTCCTTAAATATCACGCGGATCGATTGCGTTAGGAATATTTTTAATTACTTCCCAATCTTCGCCTTCCAAACGATAACCTGTGCCAACGCCGGCATAGTCGTTAGGATTGTTAATTGCTGAAATTACATTGAATTTATCGTCAAAAATAGCGGATGTCTGTAAGTAGTCACCGGCAATTTTCTGTTTCAACAAATTAAGAACGCTTTGGGCTAAATCATTGAAGCCGCGTTTAGCAAGACCTTTTACAAAGTCAATACCGGTAACGCCGCGATTCATAAGATCGGCAGCTGCTTTGATGTCAGCTACTTTATCGCGAGGCGGCATATCTTTGGAACCGTTAGCATAAGTAGCAGCTTCTACTTCTTCATCGGTAATAGCCGGTAAGCCGAGTTCAGCGAATAAACCTTGAAGCGCACGAGCTGCTTTATTACGAACAGCTACTACAGCATCTTCCGTAGCCGGTTTCAAACCGCCGTTAACTTTGAGGTCACGCTGAATGATTGTCCAGTCATCATAGTCTTCCGCATCCCAGTTGGAGCCGGCAAACATGTTGTCATAGTTTGGCGTGGAGCTGTAACCGGAACAGATGAAGTCAGTACCAGGGCAGAACTGCATGAGTGTACGAGCCGTACGACGTAAGTCGGAATGACTGAATGTCTGGTCATTACTGGATGCACATTCGAGGTCGAGCATAGCAGCGATCAAGTTTTCTGCCAATACCGCACGAATACCGGAAGGTACAGCTGCCGGAATACCGATACAGCTTACAGAACCGTTTTGGATACCTTGTACGCCGGCGCCTTTAGTAATGTAGAGGCAACGAGTTTCAAGGTATAACATGGATTTACCTTCTGCTTGACCCATCTGAACTTCAGAGCCTGTACCGGAAGTAAAACGCATTTTCAAACCACGGGAAGCATAAGCGGATGCTAAGAATGCTTTCGACCATGGAGTGTCATCACCATCGGTGAATACATCTTCAGTGCCGTATACGGAAATTGTTTCAGCATACGCTGTGAAACCGCGCATACCGAGTTCCAATTCAGTAGCTTCTTCCAAGGAGCATTGAGTCAATACGCCCGGACGACCGGCTTGGGAACCTACCAAGATACTGATAGCGTTAAGCGGTGCATAACGAGCAACCGCTACGGTTGTTTCTTCTTCGGCAAAACCGCGAAGTGCACCTTCAGCCGCATCAGCAGCGATTTGAACCGGGTTATCGTTAACGTTTGTTACGTGAGCCTGGTTAGCCATGGTGCGACGAGCACGCATTTTCTGCATACATTGCATCATTTCAACAACGTTGAAATTACTTACTACTTCAACCATTTTGGCCGGAGTCATGGATTTTGCAAGACTGGCGATTTCGCTGCGAGGTACGGTTGGTGTCAAAATCATGTTGGCGATTTTGCGGGAATCCATAGCCATAACTTCTTCAGCACGTTCCAAGCGGATTGCATAATTAGCAATAAATGTATCAATCAAGTCGAAATCTTCACGACGTTTGCCGTCAAGTTCTACAATTCGACCGTTTTCAATGCGGATACTAGGTTTAGGATCCTGCGGCGATTCCATGGCTATAAAGCCTTCTTCCACCCATTCTTTTACATAACCATCCTGGTTAACAGGGCGTTTGCTTAATACTTCAAAACGTTTTGATCTCATATGTCAAGCTTCCTTTCTATCGAAGTTAAATGTAAGAAGGAGCATCATTTTTAGGTTCGCTACCTAAAGTGCCTAATAATTCTTTACCGATTTCGCGAGCTGTAATAACAGCCTGACGAACTGCACCGGAATCACCGGAGATCTGTAAAATTACTTCGTTGGAGAAGCTTGTGCCGTTTGCAGGAGATGCATAGCCGATAACGTCTACGTTAGCTGCTTTTACAGCCACATCAGCCATTACCACGCCGATAGCTGCCGGAGCACCTACGATAAGGCCGAATGCTTTGCCTTCAGGAGCGCCGAATGCGGTGTTAATAGCATGGCTTGCGCGAGCTGTATATTGTAATTCGATGTGGCCTGCTTCATTAGCGTATACGTCGCCGAAAGTACGTTCAACTTCTTTAAGCGTTACTTCAACGGCACGTTTTACGTCGGAAACGTCGTCGCCACCGAATACGATTAAGGAACCGTGACCGGCGCCGCCTTTAGTGTCGCGCGCGAGTTCGATGCTTACGATTTCAGTGTTGGTAGCTTTTACGGCTTCATCAGCGGCCATAATGTGAGGGCCGGCACCGGTACGAGCACCTACAACACCGATTGAACGATATTTTTTTGTTAATTTCATGGCATCCAATACTTGTTGATCCACGTTAGCGATTACTAAACCGATAGTATCACCAAATTTTGCTGTGCCAATGAATTCTGTTAAACTGCAACTGTTCGCCATAATTTGTTCCGCTCCTTTGCTTTCACTTTGATTCGGGGTGGCTGCCGATAAGTTATCGGCTTTTTGTAAAACGCGTTTCAAAATCTCATCAACCATTTGATCCGTATTACTCATTAAGCTTCACCTTTTTCCTTTAAGATAACGCTTTCCACATCTTTGTGAGGCCGTGGAATTACATGCGTCGAGACAACTTGCCCTACTCGTTCGGCAGCTGCTGCACCGGCATCGACAGATGCTTTTACGGCACCTACATCGCCTCGTACCATAACGGTTACGAGACCGGAACCAATTTTTTCAGTTCCCACGAGGGCTACATTGGCGGCCTTTACCATGGCATCGGCGGCTTCAATAGCACCGACTAAGCCTTTAGTTTCAACCATACCTAGTGCTTCTTGCGACATACAATTCATCTCCTATCTTGGGCGCACATAAAACAAAAAATAAAAATTCAAATATTCACCACATTTTGCGGTTTTCTGTATACGCTAATTATACAAAATACTAGTATTCCATTTTTTAACACATTTTTACGAATTTTGATTTTTTTGTTCTACTTTTAACAATTTTTTGTTATAATTGGTATAACGATTAATCATAAAACCTCAGTAAGTTCTGTGTTTATCATGTGTTTTAGTTATTTGTTGTATTACTATTTTTTAATCCTTTTGTTTTGTACGCCCATACAAACAGAAAAGAGAGAGGGGTGGCAACGATGCCAACCGGTAATTTTAAGACAGAAACAACCATGATTAATGAGATCATGCGTGATTTTACAAACATTACGGAATTAGCAGCCGTATATGTAGATTTGCGCGGTCGTGTGCTTTCGTGCAAATACAACTTCAGTAATTTTTGCAAGTATATTCGCAGTCATCCTACATTGTCGCGTCTTTGCGCCTATTGCGACGCCTATGGCGGCCTCGAAGCATCCAAAGGACATTGCCCGTCTGCTTATCGCTGTCATGCAGGCATTGTAGACTTTTCTGTGCCCGTAATTCATGAAGGTCATTTACTGGGCTTTATTTGTGCCGGTCAAACAGCCGTAACGGATCCGCAGTTGCCACAAATTGCAGCACGCAGTGATTGGCAAAACGACACAACGGCCAAAATGTATTACCGTCAATTGCCCATTTATTCTACGGAAGAAATAAATAGTGCCTCTAAAGTATTGAACCTTATGGCCGGCCATTATTTCCCGGACATATTAAACCGCAGTCTTGATATTCCTGAATTACAAAGCAGTAAATCCGATGTACAGCATCATATGAAAATGTCGTATCGTCCGGAAATAAAAAGGGCTCTTGTTTATATCGACAAGCATTTAAACAACAACCCTTCACTACGGGATATTGCCTCCCACGTTTACTTAAGTGAATCCTATTTGTCCAAAATCTTTAAACAAGAAACGGGCATGTCCCTCGTGCAATATATTAATGAACGCAAATTGGAACAGGCCAAATTGATGCTTCGCGGTTCTGACTCATCTATCGAATCCATTGCTCGTAATCTGGGCTATAATCGAACCAGCTACTTCTGCAAGGTTTTCAAAGAAGCTACTTCGGAAACACCGCATTCCTATCGTCGTAAATACAGATTTTAAAAAATAGCTTTATAGCCAAAAGATTTTGCAAGAATTTCTAAACGTTCTTAGCAAAATATATCCGCAAATATGAAAGCAGTATTTAACTCACAATTGAATTAAATACTGCTTTTTTGCTAACTATAAATCATTATTCAATTTTTAATTTGTGGAGGCCCCCATGATTAATAAAGAACGCCTATTAGCACATCTCAACGCCATGCAAACCATAAGCACCATCGAAGGTGTGCCGGGAATCAATCGCATTGCCTTTACTGATGAGGATTGGCAGGGACGGAACTATCTCATAAAACAGCTGAAAGAGCTTGGTCTAAGCTTACGCATCGATGACTTCGGCAATGTCATCGGCCGTTACGAAGGTCATAATCCCGACGCCCCGGCCATCATGATGGGGTCCCATACCGACAGCGTGCCCCAAGGCGGTAACTACGACGGTCTTGCCGGTATCGTGGCCGCCCTGGAAGTTATCACCGATTTAAAAGAATCAAAAGAAATGCCGGAGCATCCGCTTGATATTGTCCTCTTCATGTGCGAAGAATCAAGCCGCTTTGGCAGTGCCACTTTGGGAAGCCAGGCTATGCGCGGTCAATTGAGTCTCGATCGTTTGCAAACATTGCGCGATAAAAAGGGACTCAGTCTCTATGAAGTACTCAAAGAACGCGGCTTTAATCCGGATACCCTTCCTCATGCAAAATTTACGACGCCCCTAAAAGCCTTTTTAGAACTTCATATCGAACAAGGCATTGTTCTCGAAAAAACAAACCACACCATAGGTATCGTAACCGGTATCGCTGCACCCACACGCTATAAGGTGCATATTCACGGCACCGCCGGTCATAGCGGAGCCACGCCTATGAATCACCGCCACGACGGTCTGTGTACAGCCGCCGAAATCATCCTTGCTGCCGAACGGATTGCTCAAAACAGCGAACCTATTCCGGTCGTAGCTACCGTCGGTGTTATCGAAGCCACGCCAGGTGTCATGAACGTCATCCCCGGCGAAGTAACCTTAGGTCTCGACATTCGCAGCATTTCCGCCGAAGCCAAAACGCGCGCTACCCAAGACATTCTGCACGCCATTTCACAAGTCGGCGCCCAACGCGAGATTCCTATCGACACCACGCTAATCGCCGATGAAATCCCGCTCATGGTCAAAGACTCTATGATTAAAGCCATGGAAACGGTGGCTCAAGCTAAACAGTACAATTATATGACCCTCTCCAGCGGTGCCGGCCACGATGCCATGAACTGGGGTGATTACACCGATGTAGGCATGATTTTCATTCCTTGTCGCGCCGGCGTAAGCCACAACCCGGCCGAAGCTATCGACATTCAGGATTTAGTAACCGGTACAAAATATTTGAAAGACCTTATCCTCTATTTAGACCAACAGTAATATACAAAATTTTCTATACATTTATACATTTTGTAGAGTATATAAAAATGTCCTTATATACTCTACTTTTGTTTATTTTATTGTGTTTTTAAGGTAACTACATTTGTTTTTATGTGTATAATTAGTTATATTTTATGCACAAATAAACAACATATAGAATTTATAATATAATATATTTTATAAGAACTAAGGCACGAATTCTAATATATATCGGCTTAAATGCATTCTCATGATTTTTGTATACATAGAAGTTTACTGAAATTTTATTGTATTTTTACGCAATCACATAGTATAATATTATCAAGTTGAAATATTTATTAAATGAAGGGCTTTTTCACTCGTAAAACTCTCCTTCCGTACTCATCATTTTCCAGTTTCATAATACCGGATGCCATCATTATTCCAATTAATTCAACTACTACGGTTACCCACCTGTATTATGAAGCCCCTTTTAATAAGGGAGTCAGCTTGCTTAAAGGAGGCGTTGTTTATGGGCGCAGAAGTCTTGACAGTCAAAATCAGTAGCGTACAAGCGGTCGCACTCGCATTTGTGACGTATTTCATCGGTTTATAGATTAAAAACCGAGTTCCCGTATTTCAAAAACTCAGCTTACCGGCTGCGGTAATCGGTGGTCTACCGTTCGCTTTTATCCTTTCCGGTTTGCGTGTATACGGAATTCTACAAGTAGATTTTGACAACACCTTATCTACCGTAGCCCTCTTAGTATTCTTTACCACCATCGGTATGATGGCCAGCTTAAAACTCATCAAATACGGTGGCTTAGCTCTCATCTTATACTTAATTGTATCTTCCATTCTCGGTTTTGTTCAGAACCTCTTGGGTATGTCCATTGCCGGTGCCATGGGCATTGACTTCCACTACGGCATCTTGGCCGGTGCTGTTTCCCTCATGGGTGGTCTCGGTACCTCGGCAGCCTTCGGTCCATATTTTGAAACCACTTACGGTATTCCGGGTGCCACAACCGTTGCCATCACAGCAGCAACCTTCGGGATGGTAGTAGCCCTCGTACTCGGTGGACCTTTCGGCGAATTCTTAATCAAACACTACAAAATTAAAACACCGGGTACACAACATATCGATCCGGCCACAACGCCAAATGCAACTAAAAATATTCCGGCAGCCGATACTGATAATCCGGCAGCAGCTCAATTGGAACCGCATGTATTCGATATGTCTATTCTTGAAGAAGAAGAAACAACCGACGTAAACGGCGTATTAAAAGCAGCCGGCTTCGTATTCGTAGCCGTAGGTCTCGGTGCCGTACTTAGTGCGTACCTCAACACCATCATTACCTTACCTGCTTACATCGGTGCCATGCTCGTAGCAGCTGTTATCCGTAACATCGGCGATTTCTCCGGTATGTATCGTGTACAAGGCGGCGGCCTCAATGTAGTATCCGAAGTAGCCTTAACAGTTTACGTTACCATGGCTATCAACAGCTTGAAACTCTACGAATTGATTAACTTGGCTTTACCGCTCGTAGTCATCCTCCTTGCTCAGACACTTCTCATGATTGTCTTCGCATGGCTCGGTTACTTCTTGCTCTTTGGTAAAAACTACGACGGCGTTATGCTCGGCGTAGGCGGTATCGGTTTTGCCATGGGTGCTACTGCCAACGGTCTTGCCAACATGCAGTCCTTGGCTGAAAAATACGGTCCGTCCCCTAAAGCTTGGCTCATCGTATCACTCGTTGGTGCCTTCTTGATTGACTTCGTCAATGCCATTATTATTACGTGGATGGGGACTTGGTAAGAACGGCATAAGGTTCGTCCTTAAGCTCCTGATGGGCTCTACATCAGAGCTAAAAACAGCATAAACTTATAAAGAATGGAGAGGCTCCACATCTAAGGCTTGGTTTTTGCAAGCAAAAAAGACCCTTAGATGTGGACCTCTCCATTTCTTCTTCCCAGAGTACTTTATGTCTGTTTTTAGCGACGTAGAGCACTCCATCAGGGGCTTTGCGCAAAGAACTTTATGGCCGTTCTTACCGGCGGAGGAGGATAGAGGGGAGGTTTCTGCAACGCAGAAACCTCCCCTCTTCTCCCTCTCCCCGTTATAAAACGGCGAGAGGTTTTCTGCGAAAAGAAGGCCGTGATACAATTTCTGAGAGTCTTTTTGCTGCGCAAAACCAAGCCTTAGAAATTGCATCACGGCCTTCGCAAAAAAGCTCGCGTGTTTTACTTAACTAATAAAATTACTATCGGCAATGTAACGGCCGACAGCACGGTGGTGGCGACGACTAGTTGGGTGGCGTATTCAGTTTCGGTACGAAGTACGCCCGCAATGAGTGCTGTGGTTACGCCGGCCGGCACAGCCGCGGAGATAACGAGGACTTGCATAACGAGTTCCGAAACGGGGCCGGCTATGAGTTCATAGGGCCAAATAACGAGCCAAGCCATTAATGGTCCCACAATCAAACGGACCGCGCTACCCCACATAACGTCGCGATTAAAGAAGTTGAACGGGGTTCTGGCCAGTTGTACGCCCAAAGTAAAGAGGGCCACCATGACGAGAGCGTTACTCACATTGGTAAGGACGGGCCAAAAGAATGTTTGATCCACGGGAATTTTACCGAAATTACAAATTAAAGCCAAGGCTACGGCGTAAATAATCGGCATTTTAAAAACTAATTTGACCGCATCAGTGCTACTCATTTTGCCCTGTCCCGCAAAATAAAAGCCAAGGCTGTTGGTCACGATGTTTTGCCAAACAAAGACAACGATTTGAATGGCGATAGCCGCCTGCAGCCATATAGGCGAGCCGTCTTGTAAAAACGGTTCATTGGAGTAGATAAATACAATAAGCGGCACACCAATGTTACCGCAGTTATTAAAGAGTACCGCATTGCGGAAGATACCGCTTTTTTCATGGGACAGGCCCAACATTTTTTCAAAAACCAAACTGGCCAGCCAGGTGGCCGCAAAACCAATCACCGTGAGCCACACTACTTGGGCACTTTCAGCGGTCACGTTGTAACTGTATGTATTCGTAAACAAAAATGCCGGCGCCACCACATAGAAGTTCATTTTACTGAGTGTATCAAGGTCCATGTGGAATTTTTTATCCATAAAATAGCCGATGAGGACCAATAATAATATAGGCAGAACCGTCGTCAGGAAAATATGCAAAATCATTTATTACTTGGCACCCCACACTAAATTATACAGCGATTCGCCGATAGTGCCTGCCTGAATGGCGGCCGGTTTGGAATCATAAGTGTATTCGCTTTTATCGTAAGCGATGCCGGTTTGATGGAAATACTGCATATCCAAGGTTTGGATGGTGCGTTCATTCTTCTTAATTTCCATTTTTTCAAAATAATAGTCTCCACCCGGTTGAATTACACGAATCCAAAGTTGGGCTACATCGTCTTCTTTGTCGACGCTGCTGTTGTCGATGGATGTTGTGTTATCATGAATGTCGGCACCTACATAATACCAATAATCCGCTGCCTGTACAGGCGCTAACAATGATAGGCTCAATGTACCTACCAGGCCTAACATGGCCAATGTTCTATTCAGTAGTCTCATAATTAGCCTCTTTCTATATAAATTAAAACCTAAATAAATCAAAAGTTACATTATAAAATATCCATGCTAATGGGCATGCTAGTGTCATGCTAATATCCATACTAAACTATATCGATTTGTTTAGCATACACAACATTATACCCACTTAGACTGAGTTTTCAAGTCTAAAAAAGTGAAAATGGTCTGAACTGCTATCATTCAGACCACTACAAAAAGCCACAGTAAGCCGTAATCATCTTCGGCTACCGTGGCTTTATTTAATTTATTTGTAAATTAAGGCTATTTAACGCGCCAGGAAACCCACGCAACCTTATCTTCCGATGTATTACGAATGCGGCCGTCTTCCGTGCGATACGGCGCCAATAAAGGCAAAATTTCAGCACGCATAGCTTCTTCCGTACCCCATTCTTCCGAATGAAGGCGCATAGTAAAGTAGCGAAGGGCTTCTTCTTCCGTGAAAAATTCCACTTCCGGCACGTTTACATATTCCACTGCCACGTCTTGGCCAACTTTTTTAACCGTAGCAATAACATCATCTACATTAGCCTGCCATTTGAAGTCGTCTTTTTGACCGTAAAAGTGTTCATATAAAGCGTCCACGATAGTGTCCTGACGACCGGCAAAACCAACGAACAAGCAGGCATTGCGGCTTGTCTTGGTCAATGCTTCAATATTGTTCATGTCAAACATAACAGGACAGAAAAAGCTGTAACTCAAATCAAATTGACGTTCCCAGCCGAGTTCTTCACGAGTGGTTTCACTCCACGGACCTACGTAAAGGTCCAAATCAAGATCTTCTTTTTCCGCTATTTTACGAGCGCCCGCAATCATACCATTCGATAAATCGATGCCCGTAGCCTGATACCCCAGTTTGGCAAGGCCCAAGGAGTAGTCACCGACACCGCAGCCTACATCGAGGGTACGACCGCCCGGAACCGGTAACAAGTTATGTTTTTTCAAAAAATCTATAAAATTCGTAACTTGCGCAGCACGTTCTTGTTTGTCATGTAATTCCACAAAAAATTCGGAACGATTATTCCACGCCTCTTGTTCTGAGCGCCATTCCACTTCATTTTCGTGAATATTCGTTACTCGCACATTGCTCATAAAAGTCCTCCTATTGATAATTTATATCAATTCTAATATTTTCTATATATAGAGTACTCTTATTTTGTTCCTGTGACAAATACCAATTACGAATAATAGCCTATTTTCAGATGCATATTATCTTGAGATATAATCTCATTTTCATAATATATCGGCCTCTCATTTACCTAATATGGGGGCCTCTCATTTTCCTAATACATCGGCAAAGGATTCCACCGTACGATCTATGGCATCAGTCAATGTCTTATTATCCGTATTGAGCGGCGGATTGAAGTAGAGCACATCACCCAATGGACGAAGCAATAAACCATGGTCCAATGCTTTTTTGTATATCTGATAGCCTGTACGTGCTTTGCTTGGCAATGGTTCTTTCGTTGCCGGATCTTTAACCAATTCAATGGCATTAATGAGTCCGATATGACGAATTTCACCCACATTCGGATGTTTACCCAATGCATCTTCCAAGGCATTGTGCAAGAAGACCGCTTTATCTTGCGCCGCCGCTAAGACACCGTCGTTTTGCAAAATATCCAAAGTAGCCAGCGCAGCTGAACACCCCAATGGATTGCCCGCATAGGTATGACTGTGCATAAACGCTTTGTACTCGAAATAATCGGCATAGAAGGCATCATAAATCTTATCGGTAACAGCCATGATGGACATCGGCATATAACCGGCGGTCAAGGCTTTGGAAATGGTCATGATATCCGGTGTAATGCCGGCATGGTCGCACGCAAACATTTTGCCCGTACGGCCAAAACCGGTGGCAATTTCATCCGCAATAAGAAGGACGCCGTATTCATCGCAAAGAGCACGTAATTTTTTCAAATACAATGGCGGATAGATACGCATACCCGCACAGCCCTGTACGATTGGTTCCACAATAACAGCCGCCAATTCATGACTATGTTTGGCGAAATTTTCTTCCATATGCTCGAAACATTCGCAGCCACAGGTTTCACGCGTCTTATTATATGGGCAACGGAAACAATCCGGCGCTTCCGTATGGATTGTTTCCATCAGCATTGGCTGATACATTTTAGCAAATAAATCCATACTGCCAACAGCCAAAGCACCCATGGTTTCCCCGTGATAACTTTCAGTGAGACACATGAATTTCTGACGTTCCGGATGCCCCGTTTGATATTGATACTGGAAAGCCACTTTAAGAGCGCATTCAACGGCACCGGAGCCATTGTCGTTAAAATGTAATTTGTTGAGTCCTTTTGGCAATACTTTAGTCAACTCTTCCGCCAAGGTAATAGCCGGTTTATGACTCAAATTAGCAAAAATAACATGTTCCAATGTATCCAGCTGTTTTTTGATGGACGCATTGATTTTCGGATTGCAGTGCCCCAATAAATTACACCACCAAGAGCTGATAATATCGATATATTCATTGCCGTCTACATCATATAAATACGAACCTTTGCCATGGTCAATAACAATGGGCGGCAATGTTTCATAATCCTTCATTTGTGAACAAGGATGCCAAATATGCGCTAAATCTCTTTCAACCCACACCTGTGAACTCATGTTGAACTCCTTTTACCTCTAAATACCTATACCTAATCATTACGTATGTTAACTGTATTCGCAGCCTGATACGCGCCTAACTTAACTAATACGTAACCTAACTTAATATGTAAAAACTTATATATAACCCTTACATGTTGCTGTTTGAAAAAAATATTGCTTACACTTCGTCATATAAGGCGGCTAACGTATCCGCGGAAACACCTAAGTCCTTAGCCCCTTCCGGTACGCAAGCAATTACCGGTACGCCCGTTAATTCTTCAATCATCAGCTTATTATCCCGTTCCATCGGGCTATCCGTATAGAAGTTTAAAATAACCCCTTTAACCGGAATATTACGAGCCCGCAAGTATTCGATGGTCAAGACCGTAGCATTAATCGTACCCAATCCGGCATGAGCTACCAACAAGGTCGGCAAATTGAACCATTGGATAACGTCTTCCAGAAAAATATGTGCCGTTTCATCATAGCGCAATGGACACATAATGCCACCGCTACCTTCCATGGTGACGTATTCGAAGTTTTCTTTTGCTTTCGCAAAAGCCGCTTCTACTACGGCTTTTTCAAGAGGATGACCTTCCCATTGAGCTGCCAAATGAGGCGATACGGCATGATCATATAAATAAGATAATAAATCTTCGTCCGGTACATCAATGCCGGCCACTTTTTTCACATAACCCGCATCACTGGCTGCAATTGACGGCGCACCACTGACCGCCGCTTTATAATAACCGGCCTTATATTGACCGTCTCGCAATGTTTTCACCAAAAGGCCGGTAATGAATGTCTTGCCGATATCCGTTCCCGTGCCCAATACAAATAAGCCCTTACTCTTTGATTCGAGTTGTGCCATAATAACATCCCTTCCTCTATTATTACCCTATTTGTTAACACGTGGTTAACAAATTGATTTTGATTTAATTTAATCACGCCAAGGGGTTATTGTCAACTCGAACCATTTTAGTATGGTTTATAATTTAATCGAAAGATTTTTAAAAATTGCATTTTTAATATACCCAAAAGGCATTCAATCATCGTTTTTACCACTATTGATTACATTTGTTCAAAAAACGTCATTCATCATTGACTAAATGAGCGATTATGATTATATTATAGTTAAGATAAACCATAATTAAGCAAAATACTAATATAATTAATAAAATATATGTGATGTTACACAGAGGAGATTCCCATGCTATCAGAAGAACGGCAATCCTTAATTCTCGAACGGTTACGGACTAAACGGGCCGTTACCGTACAGGAGTTGGTGCAAGACCTTGATTCCTCCGCGGCCACGATTCGTCGCGATTTAACCGAACTGCATCAGAAGGGCTTACTACAAAAGGTGCACGGCGGCGCTGTAAGTTGCGATGTAGACTATTTCACCACCGAACCCGATATGTCGACGAAAGCCAATTTGTTTACTGATGAAAAAACGGCGATTGCCCAAGCAGCAGCCACTCTCATTGAAGAGCACGACTTCGTCTTTATCGATGCAGGCACCACGACGGAAATGATGTTACCTTTTGTAAATGCTAAAAATGTAACCTTTGTCACAAACGGCACATCTCATGCAGCAGCGCTGGCAGCCCGTTATCGTCGTGTCATTCTCCTTGGTGGTCAGGTAAAAGCGGTTACCGGTGCCATCATTGGCGACACAGCTTTACAACAATTAGATGTTTTTAATTTTACCAAAGGCTTCTTCGGAACCAACGGCGTCAGCATAAAAGGCGGTTTCAGTACACCGGATCCGGCCGAAGCAGCTATCAAAGCCAAAGCGATTCATAAATGTCATCGTGCTTACGTACTTTGTGATTCGTCAAAATTTGACAAAATATCGTCTGTTACGTTTGCCCCATTGGAAAGTGCAACGATTATTACAACTAAAGTAAAAGGTGCTTATCATAACTATACTGAAATTAAGGAGGTAGAGCCATGATTTACACGGTTACTTTTAATCCGTCCCTCGACTATGTCATGCGCGTTAACGGCTTTGAAGCAAACGGCGTTAATCGCACCTATGAAGACTTCATCGTAGCCGGCGGTAAAGGGATTAATGTATCCATTATGTTGCGTCATTTAGGCCACGAGAACACAGCCTTAGGCTTCATTGCCGGTTTTACGGGCGATGAAATCGTTCGTCAACTGCGCGAAGAAGGTTGTGAAGAAGCCTTTATTCGACTTGAAAAAGGGTATTCCCGCATCAATGTGAAATTAAAGAGCAACGGTGAAACAGAAATCAATGCGCAAGGTCCGGTTATCACCGAAGACGCCATGGCTAAGCTCTACAAACAGCTTGATACGTTAGAGAGCGGTGATACCTTAGTTCTCTCCGGCAGCATTCCCAAAGGACTTCCGGAAACAACCTATCGTGATATCATGGAGCGCCTCAGCGCTCGCAATATTCGCATCATCGTCGATGCCACCCAAGATTTACTCATGAATGTACTCGATTTAAAACCGTTTTTAATTAAGCCGAATCATCACGAATTAGAAAGTGTATTCCATACAAAATTTACAACGGAAAAAGACATCATCGAAGCCGCCCGCCAATTACAGGCCAAAGGTGCTCAGAACGTCCTCGTATCAAGAGCCGCTGACGGAGCCGTATTAGTTGATGCTAACGGCGAGGTACGAACCAGCCCCGTACCGAAAGGCAAACTCGTCAATTCCGTAGGTTCCGGTGATTCCATGGTGGCCGGTTTCTTGGCCGGCTATATCGAATCGGATGGCCAATATGACAAAGCCCTGGCTATGGGCGTCGCCGCCGGTTCAGCGTCCGCCTTTGAAGAGTGGCTCGCAAATCGTGAACAAGTAGAAGCATTATTGGAGAAGGAGTAATATCATGAAAATTACGGATTTACTACAGAAGCAATCAATTCAATTGAACGCCCATCCGACCAACAAAGATATCGCCATTCGCCAACTGGCCGAATTGATGGATGCAAGCGGTAATTTAAAAAATAAAGAACAGTACATCAAAGATGTATTGATTCGTGAAGAATCCGGCTCCACCGGTCTCGGCATGGGGCTTGCTACCCCGCATGCTAAAAGTATCGGCGTAAAAGCACCGGGCCTATCCGCTATGACGGTGCCGGAAGGCATGGACTTCGAAAGCCTGGACGGCGAACCGACCCGCCTATTTTTCATGATTGCCGCCCCGGAAGGGCAAGCCGATACCCATGTGCAGGTTCTTGCCAACTTAGCAACCCTCATCATGGATCCCGAATTTAAAGAAGCGCTCATCAAAGCACAAACCGTTGAAGGATTCCTCGCTTTAATTGATGTAAAAGAAGCAGACCAATTCAAACCGAAAATGACAGAAACGGAAGCATTAGCTATTGTGGAACAAAACGTAACCACAGCCGCTACCGCTGCGCCTAACGCTAAACAAGAGGCTCAACAACCGGCAAAAGCACCAAAAGCAATGCCGGCTAAAGCTGCCGACGGCTCTTATCGCGTACTAGCAGTAACCGCTTGCCCTACCGGCATCGCTCATACCGCTATGGCCGCTGAAGCCTTAACCCGCACAGCTGCTGACATGGGCATTACCATTAAAGTAGAACAAAACGGTGCAGCCGGCGTTAAAGACGCCATCACCGCCGAAGACATCAAAAATGCGGAATGTATCATTGTGGCAGCCGACAAGAGCGTTCCTATGGAGCGTTTTAACGGCAAACCGCTCATTCAGGTAAAAGTAGCCGACGGCATCAATAAAGCCAAAGAATTATTGGAAGAAGCAACGTCCGGCAAGGCGCCAATCTTCGAAGCAGGCGAAGAAAAAGCCGACAAAAATGCCATTACCGCCCAAGACAGCTTCGGTCGCCAGATTTACAAACATTTGATGAACGGCGTATCCCATATGTTACCGTTCGTTATTGGCGGCGGTATCCTTATTGCCCTCGCCTTCTTATTCGACGACTTCAATCCGGCCGACCCAAGTAAATTCGGTTCCGGTACGGAACTGGCCGCCTTCTTCATGAAAATCGGCGGTGCCTCCTTCAGCTTCATGTTGCCGGTCTTAGCCGGTTTCATCGGCATGAGTATTGCCGACCGTCCGGGTCTTGCCGTCGGTTTCGTCGGCGGTTATCTCGCCAACGCAGGCGGTTCCGGTTTCCTCGGCGCCCTCTTGGCAGGTTTTGTGGCCGGTTATCTCATGCTCTTATTAAAACGAGTTTTCTCCGGCTTACCACAATCTTTGGAAGGTATCAAACCGGTTTTACTCTATCCGGTATTGGGGGTACTCTTCATGGGTATCATCATTACCTTCATTATTAACCCACCTGTTGGTGCACTTAACGAAGGCTTGATGAACGCCTTGAAGAGCATGGACACCAGCAGCCGTATCGTTATCGGTATCATCTTTGCCGGCATGATGGCCGTTGATATGGGTGGTCCGGTAAATAAAGCGGCTTATGTAATCGGCACAGGTCTTCTCGCTACCGGCGAATACGGTGTTATGGCGGCCGTTATGGCCGGCGGTATGGTGCCTCCATTGGCTATCGCCCTTTGCACAACGTTCTTCCCTAATCGCTTCACTCCGGCTGAACGTAAATCCGGTATTACCAACTATGTTATGGGCTTCTCCTTCATCACCGAAGGAGCTATTCCATTCGCCGCAGCCGATCCGGTTCGCGTAATTCCATCCTGTATCGTTGGGGCAGCTGTAGCCGGTGCTTTATCCATGGCCTTTGAATGTACCTTGCGCGCTCCACATGGCGGTATTTTCGTAGTACCTACCATCGGCAACCCGCTCATGTACTTATTGGCTATCTTAGTAGGCTCTGTTGTGACCGCTTTATTATTGGCTATTTTGAAAAAACCGTTAAAAGCCTAATATCCGGCTAATAGACAATAACCTCATGCATAAAATTTTTACACGCAATGCCTAACCCTTATAAAAATACCCCTGAGTCCTATGGATTCAGGGGTATTGCCATATTGCCTATTAAATTTTAATCTCACTTGATCATTCAGGCAGACTTGAATAATTTAAGTCGCATGAAAACTCTATTTGTTCAATTCTTCACGGATACTTGCCACCGAACGACGCAAGAGCCAATCCGTATCGTTCGAATCACCTACCACAAAGGTATGCTCCCCGAATTTTTCAAAACCGAATTTAGCATAAAATTTCTGAGCTTTGTAGTTATGTTCCCACACACCGAGCCAAACATAATCACAGTCTGTTTGGGTCGCTAATTGCAGAGCCTTTTCAAAGAGAAGTTTACCAAGGCCGAGTCCTTGGTAATCAGCCAATACGTAAATACGCTGTACTTCAAAACCATGTGGCAATTCCTGCTCAGTTTGCGCACGGCCTACATTAACTTTCAAAAAACCGACCGGCTGGCCGTCTACTACGGCAAAAAAGTGTTGTGATTCGGAATCAGTTAGCTCCGCTTGTAACGTTGCTTCCGCCAACGAGGTATTAAAATAGGTGTCGAACTCTTCGTCAGTGTACTCATCCCTAAATGTTTCTGAAAATGTTCTCATCGATAAGTCGCGCAATGTTTTCACATCGTCCGCCCCAATCGGTAAAACATCGATATTCATAGTATCTCCCCCTCCTTTTTCAGGTGTAATATATCCGCTTTATTATAAAACATTCTCACCCTATTTTCAAACGGTCTGACAATAAAACATTGCAAGCATGCGCCGCCTGTGCTATAATCACGTTAGAAAATTCAGGGGAGCTTATGAACGTAGGCTGAGAGGAAGTCATCAAACTTCGACCCTTATACCTGTACGGATAATGCCGTCGTAGGAAGATGTTATAGCGACTTTCTCACGGAGGCACCGTATTGGTGCCTCTGTTTTTTTATGCTGTCTGTCAAAACAGACCGGCTGGCGGGGGAGCGCCCGACAGCTGTCATTACAGCGAAGGGAAGCCGTGTTCCGGCGTGAGAGGAGACCAGTAAGTCTCGACCGCTACAGGAGTTTGTAATGAACGAATCTACCAGTAATGTAAAAAAAGTAACCATGGCCGGTATTTTAGTGGCCGTAGCCGTAGTAGGCAGCACCTTTTCCTTTCCCGTTGGCATCAGTAAATGTGCCCCCGTACAACATATGATTAACATTCTTTGCGCCGTATTATTGGGTCGCTATTACGGGGTGGGCGTAGCTTTTTGCGCCAGCACTTTGCGTCTCGTTACGGGCCTTGGCAGTGTACTCGCCTTTCCGGGCAGTATGTGGGGTGCCCTCTTGGCCGGCATTGTCTATAATCGTACCGGCAATCTATTCTTAACGCTCTTAGCCGAAGTATTTGGTACCGGCATTCTTGGCGGTCTTTCTGCCTACCCGCTGGCCATTATCGTTTTGGGTAAATCGGCCGGTCAAATTGCGTTTTATACCTATGTGGTTCCTTTTTTGATTTCTACCATAGGTGGCTCCCTATTGGCAGGGATTTTGCTCTATACATTACGCAGCACCGGAGCCTTAGCGCAATTAAAACAGCATCAGTAGGCCTAATCTATAGACCGTGCCTAAGCCCTTGTTGACGCCTCAGCATAGCTGAAAGCGCCGATTGTCGGTTGGCCGCCTATGGTCCCTTGATGCCGGAGAAAGGGTATTCTATGAGTACAGCTACTTCTGAAACGAAATTATTATCTCACGGTCTTTTATGGTTTGGCGCCGCCTTATCCATTGCCGAAATTTTTACAGGCACGTTATTCGCACCACTCGGCTTTGAGCAAGGCGTCATTGCCATTTTGCTGGGCCATATTATCGGCGGTTTTCTATTTTTCTTAGCCGGTCTCATCGGTGCCAACACGCGCCGCAGTGCCATGGAAACCGTTCGTATCGGCTTTGGCCGTCAAGGAGCGTCCGGCTTTGCCTTGGCCAACGTACTGCAATTAATCGGTTGGACTACCGTCATGATTATTACCGGCGCCGCCGCTACCAATGCGATTTTACCTTGGGGTACTGCCGTTTGGTCCCTCGTAATCGGCGTTCTCATCATTCTTTGGCTCGTCCTCGGTTACAGTAATCTTACCCGTTTAAACCTCGTAGCCGTAGCACTCTTATTCTGCCTTACCATTTGGCTCAGTTTCATTATTTTTGATCCGTCCTCAGCCGTGGCCGGTGCTTTACAGTTAACGGAAGACCAAGGTCTTTCCTTCGGTGCCGCCGTTGAACTGGCCGCTGCCATGCCGTTATCGTGGTTACCGCTCGTGTCTGACTATACACGTACAGCCAAACGCCCCGTAGCAGCCACGGTAGTGAGTACCTTAACATATACCATTGTCAGCATTTGGATGTATATTATCGGTCTCGGATCCGCTATTTATGCCGGCGAAACAGACATTGCCGCCGTTATGTTAAAAACGGGGCTCGGCCTCTGGCCTTTATTAATCATTATCTTTGCCACCGTAACGACAACGTATCTCGATGCGTTTTCCGCCGGTGTCAGCTTTGTCAGCATTTTTCCGAAATTGTCTGAAAAAACAACGGCTATCAGCCTCACGGTACTCGGCATTGTATTAGCCATTTTAGTACCTATGACAGAATATGAGAACTTCTTGTTCCTCATCGGTTCGGTTTTCACGCCCATGATCGCGATTCTCTTTACCCAATACTTTCTCCTTAAGCAGGATGCATCTGGGCGTAAATTTTACCTTCCCAACCTGATTCTTTGGTTAGTCGGGTTTGTCTTATACAGAAATGTGATGACCTATGAAACACCTTTGGGAACCACATTCCCGGTTATGATTGTCATTGCAGTTCTGACATACATCGTCGGCCGTTTTACCGGTAAAATTCAAGATTAATAAAAAAGAGCTTTGAGTCACGACTGATTCAGAGCTCTTTTTCATTCTTATTTCCGGCAAACCATATTTATAATAGCCTAAATTTATATTTCGGGGCACAAATTTACTTTACACTGGCTTAAATAATAGTACATTTTACTAAAATATCGAATTTCTATAATTAGTTTCAAAAAAATCGATATTTTATATATACACTGCTCTCGTTCTATGCTATACTGAATTTGCAATAATAAGTCGGTATTAACTATCATAAATCATAATGACCGACAACTATAAGTAAACAGCCAAAGTGGCTGTGTATAAGTTTTTAGACAGGGGCGTATATCCATGAACGATTTTTTAAGAGGTTTTAAAGATTTTGCATTGCGCGGCAATGTAATTGACTTGGCAGTCGGTGTTGTTATCGGCGCTGCTTTCGGTAAGATTGTATCTTCCTTAGTTAGCGACATCATCATGCCACCGATCGGTTTACTTTTAGGCGGTATCGATTTCTCCGATTTCTTCATCAGCTTGAACGGCCAGCAGGCAGCTACTTTGGCTGAAGCTAAAGCAGCCGGTATTCCGGTTATCGCTTACGGTAGCTTCTTGAATGCGGTAGTTCAATTCCTCATCGTAGCATTTGCGATTTACTTAGTAATCAAACAAATCAACAATCTATATCCTAAAAAAGAAGCACCGGTTAAACCAATGCGTACTTGCCCATTCTGTAAACAGGACGTAGACGAAGAAGCAACGCGTTGTCCGCATTGTACTTCTGAATTGACACCGGAAGTTAAAGCCAGCTAATTGGCCATCCAAAAAAATCCCACATTATCGAAGAGCTTGCCTCGTAATGGACAAAGAGAGCGACGGACTTAACAGTTCGTCGCTCTCGCTCGTTTTAAATATTAATAATTATTTTTCACCTTCACTAATGCTGTCCATTAATTTAATGTACTCGTCCTTAGTGAATACAGGTTTGTAATTATCCTGCACTTTCTTAGCCCCTTCACCGTCGCCATATAGCAAGTCAACAATGGTCATGGCCAAAGCTTGCGCAGTTTTGGTATAGGCTACTTCAGGAATGGAAATCTTGTAATTGGCACCGTGAAGAACGCCTTCAATACAGCCAACCCACGGATGAATAACCGGTATAATATGCGCTACATCGCCCATATCCGTACTACCGGCCATGTGTTCGCCTTGAATTACATTAGCCTCGCCAAATAATGGAATGGAATTTTCTTTTAAAAACTCATTCATAATGGCATCATTACGCATCGGCAAATAGCCCGGTAAATCGTTGATTTCGCAAGTTGCACCCACTGCATCGGCACCGGCCTTGAGAGCGCGATTAACGCGTTTATTAGCCGCTATCATGGCCTCTACATTGGCCGCCCGCACATAGCTTTCCATAGCCACATAATCAGGCACTACATTTACTAAGCTGCCGCCACTGTTAATAATCGGATGGAACCGCACATAGTCGCTTTCTTTGAAGGTATCACGAATGGCATTGACTCCCATAACCCCCATCATAGCGGCTTGCAATGCATTGACACCTTCGTGAGGGGCGCCGGCTGCATGAGCCGCTTTACCGTGATAATTAATCAACTTACCGATAAAGCCATTCGATGTAGAGCCCAAGCCCATTTCACCGCCTTCGGTGTGCGCTGTTTCCACATGCATTTGCATAGCCATATCAATATCGTCAAAAGCGCCTTCATAGATAAGCTGCTGCTTGCCGCCTAAATACTTAATTTTGCCTTCTTCGCGCAATTTATTGCGATAGTCAATTTCTACATATTCTTCAGCCGGTACGGCAAAAATAACAACTTCACCGTTTAACTCCGGCAAAACACCTTCGGCCTGCAAACCGATGGCCACGGCCAACATATTGGCAATCTGTACATTATGGCCGCAACAATGAGCCGCACCGGTCACTTCATCGGCGCGCGGATGTTTAGGGCAAATGATGGCATCCAATTCACCAATCATGGCAACGCGATAAGCATCGCTTTTACCTTTTAAACGGCCCTTCACCCCGGTCAAAGCATGGCCGGTCGTAAACGGAATATTAAACTCTGTAAACAACTGCTGTACAAAGGCCGTTGTTTTATTTTCTTTATAGCCCAATTCAGGAGCTGCCATAATAGTTTCGGCAATTTCCATTAATCTTGGCATCGCCTTCTCAATGGCTGCACAGACTCGTTCTTTTACTTCTATTTTAGTTAATCCACTCATGTTAAATTACGCCCTCCCAATATAAAACTACTTGTGCTACTAAAGCGGCACAAACGAAGGTCCCTGCCGCAACGGCTAAGGCAACCGGAACAATACGCCACGACAATTGTTTAAAAGCGCCTAAATCCTTGCCCAAGGACAAACCGGCATACGCCAATACCGGTGTTGTTGTGGCTAAGAAGGTAACCTGAGCCGCTTGTTTGGTAATCCAGTCACTACCCGGTACGCCCGGAATCGATAAAATAACGCCTAAAATAGAAACCCAGAATACCATCGGTAATTTTTTAAATCCCGGCAAATACGAAAGCACGGCACCGGCAAAAGCGATACCGGCCAATACAAAACAGCCTACCAAACTCGGTCCGAAGGCATGCTTACCGTCTAAAATATTACCGGCCGCTGTAATCACAGCCGCTATAATAACAACTACCAAGAATTGAATTATTTTTTCCTGTAAGGTCATAGTTTTTTCCGTACTCATTAGCGCACCTCCTCAGAATCATGACGTAATACACGGGCACAGAAGCCGTATAAGCGTTCCATAATCGGCAACGATACAAATAAACTGAAGTATACGCCCACAACACTGGTTAATAAGTTGGCAGCCCCTGCCATGGCCATAATTTCACGTTCAAATTCAGGATGTACTGCCACGATGGATCCGGTGGCAGCCGCCATCATACTGGCACTACCGATACCGGCACCCATAGCGAGGGCTATCGGATGGAACCAGCCTAGTTGAGCAATCATGCCGGCCAATACGGAAATCCACATAGCACCAAATAAAGTACCGCAAATGTACATGCCCATAACGCCGCGACCTTCCGGTGAATGGAATCCGTAGCGGTCAATAATAATCGCCACATTGGCTTCACGGTCAATGGAGTAACAAGCCCCTACCGCTTCACGACGCATACCCACTAAGAGGGCGATTGGCAAACCGAGAACAATGGTTCCGAAGAAGTGACCCAACTCTTGTAAAATCAAAGCCCAACCGGAATTCATTATGATATGCAAATTAGGCCCGATGCCAAGACCAATCTTGGTCATCAAAATCATAATTGAAATATTCAGATAATCAGTAGCTGCTACCATTTGCTCTTCCGTAACAATCTTAAGTTTAGGAATTGAAATAACAAGACCGATTACCAAAGAATATAACAGTGGCAAAAATACAACAATGCCGAATTTTTGGATGCCTATCCCCTCCGCCACCAACGTAATCAGCAAACACAGCAGATGAATCTTCCAGTTTTTTAATAATCCCATAACCTTGTCCTCCAGAAGAAAACAAAAATACATATAAAAACTACACACACCAATTATACGCTATAAATCATATTTTGACTTATATTATTTTGTAATGGTACTTGATAAATTTGTAATAGTTCTTGATAAGTCTAAAAATAAAAACAGGTAATAATGCACGCATTATTACCTGTTTTAACTATTTATTTATTTTTTAAATATATAATTATCAATTTTACAATTCTCCCTTATGTTTTCTATGACAATCGGGATTTTATAAAATTCTTATTAATAATTTAAAATAAGCCCGTACGTTTACCGTAATGCTTAGAGTCGCCGTTTTGTTTCCAGCCAACCATATCACCGATGGACATAACGCGGCGAGTCAAGCAATCCTTACATTTATCGGCATTATCGTCTACGCAAGGTTTGTTATCGTAGAGTAAGTACTTGGCACGGTGTTCCGGAATCGTAATAATCGGCATCAAAATATTGGCGCCGGCCGCAAGACCTTTTTCACGTCCCAATTTATCGAGGGCCTGTAGGGCTGTGGTAGCCGCGATATTAACGTCTTTTAAGAATAAGCGGGTCAACGCAATCATCTTGAGCCCCAGCTGAATACGACGTTTTTTACCCGCTTCATCATCAATCCCCATGGCCAATGCTTCTTGACCGAGTGGGGTGTCATGATGTACCACATATGGTCCCATACCGATCATGTCGATATCCATATCACGGTAGAAGAGAATATCATTCACCAAATCTTCTTCCGTCTGATGAGGAAGACCGATCATAACCCCGGTGCCCACCTGGAAGCCCACTTTGCGAAGACTCTTTAAACAGTTAACGCGCGTTTCAAAAGAATGGAGTTCATCATTCGGGTGGATTTTCTTATATAATTCCGGATTACTTGTTTCAATACGAAGCAAGTAACGACTGGCACCCGCTTCCACCATGCGGCGATAACTTTCTTCAGTCTGCTCACCGACACACATGGTAATCCCCAAGGAGCCGTCGCCGATAGATTTAATTTCACGAATTAAGTCTACTACATAGTCCACGAAGGCCGCATCACTGCGCTCGCCAGACTGCAAGGTAATGGAGCCGTACTCATGGTCATAGGCCCACTGCGCCATTTTAATAATATCTTCGCGCTTCATATCAAAGCGTTCCGTTTTATCGTTCTCACGACGAATGCCGCAATATTCGCAGTTTTTCACACAGCGATTGGAGAATTCAATCAAACCGCGATAATACGCCATCTTATCTACATATTTAGCCTTAACTTCATAGGCCTTTTTATAAATAGCCTGCAAATCATCTTCGTCGGTGACGCTCATCAAAAAGCGCAACTCATCGACGGTCAACGTGTCATTGCCGACCAAATCTTTCTTAAGTATATCTTGTACTGTCATTTTTTGAACTGTCATATTCCTCCATTTATTCCGAACGACGATAGGCCCCCATCAGTGAATCCGCTGGCTTCACCGTCTTCATTGCGAACGACGATAGGCCACGGTAAGCGGCTCTGTCAGCGTAGCCGGCAGGTCCGTATCTTTTACAAAACCATCCAATTCAGCGGGCAAATCGGTCCATTCGGTTAATTCATGAGCAATCATATAATGGGCGAGGCGGCCGCGCATCTGTTTTGACGAGGTGCTGAGCTGCTTCCACACGCCCTGTTTTAATTCTAAAAACTCAACCGTCACTATATGCGGATGAGTCACTAATTTTGAATATTCCTTGGATGCCAAGTTCAAGAGCCAATCTTCCTTTTGAAAATAGGCCGTTACCTTGCCGGTCCAGCAATCATAAAGTGATTTGGCGTCTTTAAGGAGATCTTCAGCTACCGGCTCGGTTATCACGTTTTTGGCAAAAATCCGGTCTACCAAATCGAGCCGATAATCGGTAACCGGACTCTGCGGCGTTACTACGCCATACAAAGCGGATAAAATACATACATGGTCATTACCGAAGGCCTGTGCTTTTTCAGACAAATCCTGCCAAGCCAAATTTTTAAAGGCAAGGCCCGAATAGCTGAGTGCGGCAGCCCCTTCCGGCGCCGTTTCATAGTTTTGATAAAACTCGACCAAGTCAGCCGCCATATCTTCCTTAACTTTAAGAGCCTTCATGATGGCCTCCGCCGATAAAGTTTGCATATGGGCCACAATGGCTTCGGTTAAGGCTTTAGCAAAAACCGGTGCTGTAGCCTTGCCCTGCAAGGTTTTCGTTTTACTAGGAGACAGGAGTATTTTCATGCTTACTCATACCTGCCTCTTCATGCATAGCTTCGTCTTCGGCTACTAACTGCGCCTGCAAGTCTTTACTCCAAATCATCATTGGCAAGCCTACAACATACTTGGCTTTCATTTCCTTACACATATGAATTGCTTCATTCAAATATGGCGAACCTTCATCAATACCGTCAGTCAAAATCACAACATGGCGATTTTTTAAATCCATGCCGGAATATACCATATGTTCACCATTGTAGAAAATCTCTTCAATGAATAATTTATCGTGCATAAACTCGTCCATGCGGTGCAATATAATACGATCTAACAAGGCATTAGCCGGCGTCGAAACTGGTTCCGTAGTAGCCAGGCCTTCCGGCTGCAAACGAATAAATACAGTCTTTTGGTTATGACCTTTGCGGTACTCCAAAAGAGCCTGTTCCAAAGCGCCGTAGAACAAGAATTGTTCTGCCGGATCTAAGGTATCACTCAAAAACATATCTATAACGGAGCCTGATTCGGCCGTTTTCAACTGTGCTGACAACTGAACCGCTACATCTTCTACAACTTCTTCATAATCGGAATGTTTAACTTCTGCCATTACGCGATCCTCCTACATCAATACACTAAATCGAAACAGTCAAGCTTCTTTCTAATTCTAACCATATAATTATAGCATTTTTACCTAAAATATTCTATATCCCCCATGGACAATACCATATAATATGTTTTTCATTATATTTCGTCAAAAATCAAAAGGACTTCCGCAGAATTTGCGAAAGTCCTTAGTATAACCAATATTGACTGTTACATTGACGCGTCATGCATACACGCGGTCAATCTGCAGTAAACGATTAGGCTTCAAATATAAACGATTACGCTTCAAATAAGAGATAAATATTCATCCCCGTCACCACAAGCCCGATAAGCCACAACATAACCGCCGTAGACGGTTTGTTTTTGTATACCCCCATAACCTTGGCCGAACCGGTCAAGTAGAGCTGCAAGAAAATGGTAAACGGCAATTGCAAACTGAGGAACATTTGTGAAACGAGGAGTGCTTTAAACGAGTCTTGAATGAATAAAATGAGCACGAGCGCCGGAATATAAGTAAGTGCGAGCCCGATGCGACTGTGCAAATCCTTCATATCATAGGATTCACCAAACATCCCCGCAAAAATACTGGCTCCCGCCATACCGGCCGTAGCCGACGAAGCAAGCCCCGCAAAGAGTAAGGCGATGGCAAAAATAACCCCTGCCGACGGCCCGATTAACGGTACCAACAATTCCTGAGCCTGTTCTAACTCTTCTACCATTACGCCTTGCGCAAAGAACGTAGCGGCCGCCAGAATAATCATGGCGGAATTGATGGCCCAGCCAATCCCCATGGAAAGAATAGTATCCAAGAACTCATAACGCAAGCGTTTCTTCATAATTTCCGGATCTTTTTTATTGAACTCACGGCTCTGAATAATTTCCGAATGAAGAAATAAATTATGAGGCATAATAACGGCCCCTAAAATACTCAAGATAACGAGCATCGATTCATTCGGCAATGTCGGATTCACCCAACCGAGTCCTGATGCAGCCCAATCTACATCAACCATGGAAAGCTCTGCCAAATAGGCTAACGCAATGAGCGATACAAAGCCGGCAATAACTTTTTCAAGCTTACTGTACGAATTTGTCAACAGCATGACGGTACACACAATGGCCGTCAAAATAGATCCGATAAAAAGCGGAATGCCGAACAGCATTTTTAAAGCTATGGCCGCCCCGATAAACTCCGCCAACGCTGTGGCCGCCGCTGCCAGCCCTGCCGTACTCAGTAAAGTGCGCGACAACCAACGGGGCAATGTTTCATAGGCACATTCCGACAAACAACGACCGGTTACAATACCTAAATGGGCCACATTATGTTGCAACAAGATGAGCATAATCGTTGAAAGCGTAACAACCCATAACAAACTGTAACCGAATTGGGCCCCGGCCGCTAAGTTGGCCGCCCAGTTCCCCGGGTCGATAAACCCGACCGTTACGATAATCCCCGGTCCAATGTATCGGAAAACTTCCGAAACTCCCTGTTTGTGGACCGTATTTAGTTTTTCTTTAATACGTGACAACATACCCTTCACCATTTCCTATCTTTTATAATCCAACGACACCGATTCACATACACTCATAATTACGGCTTGGATTTCAGCAAGGGTCCCCTTCCTGTCACAGTCCAAACACTATTGTGCAGCAGATGCACTTTCAGCAGCACTATTTGGATTTACCGGTTTAGCATCGGCGTTGGCCTCGCCATTATTAGCCGCATCAGCTTGAGCTGCTCCCTGAACTACCGGGCCGGGCTGAGCCTGCGCGCCGGTCTCTTTATTACCGGATTTGCCTTGTTCCTTGGCAGCTTCTTTATCTGCTTTAGCCTGTGCTTTCGCGGCTGCTTTATCAGCTTTAGCCTGGGCCTTAGCCGCTTCTTTATCGGCTTTAGCCTGTGCCTTAGCTGCTGCTTTATCCTGTTTAGCCTGTTCTGCTTTTTCTTCCGCTTCTATGCGTGCACGATTTTCCTGAAATTTTTCACGCGATTTAGCCGCTTCTTCATCAGCCTGAGCAATCGCCTGTTTGCCTACTTTATCATATAAAGCATCCGGTGCTGCCACACCACTGCTCGAAATGACCACACCTACACGAGCCCTGGCATCACTGCGGCCGCGATTATCAAAACGAAGGCGCACATCGCCACCAGTTTGCACCTTGCTGCTGTCCACTTCAAAATGCTTCATTTTTTCCGCAATTTCTTCGCGGGTTAATGCCGGCTGTTGACCTTGCGAAATAGCATCTTCGCCGCGCTTACCTTCGCGAATTTCCTGATCCCGGTTATATTGCATCAAATCCTCACGGAATTCACTATACAAGCGAATGGCAATATTTTTATCCGTATCATTCATTGTCTCACGACGTTCCACAATATCCGCCACCAGTGGTGTCAATTCATAACGCGTATATACTTGCGTACCCAAATTTAAACCTTTAGTATCAGTAAGTGCCCCATGCTTTTCGAGCGTCATTAACGCCTGATACGCCCAATCCGACGGTTTCACATCGGCCAGGCGATTATCGGCCTGACTGATACCTACAGTACAAACGGTACATAAACCGGCTACTAATAAAGCTTTTTTCCAATTCATGGTCAATCTCCTTATTTTCTTAAATTCATCAATATTATACCATGTTTTTACGAACTTTGCTATCATTGAAAGTCATTATCAAAATTAATTAAAGTTATTCGCCTGTTTCCAAAAGCTTCGCCTGTTTCAAGCAAACATAGCCCTAACTTTTTCAAAAAAATCCTCCCATTTCAAGCAAATATGGTCCTAACAGCACTATACAAAATTCATTTCGGAATTTCATGAAAAACGGCTTTTTACCAACATACTAATGTTTAAGTAAAAAGCCGTTTTTATCTATTCAACTGTTATCCCTTACAATGTTTTAACTTACACGGCACTCAGAACAGCCGCTTTCATAGTTTTTACGTACTCCCCTAACGCTTCATCAGCCGCATCACCATGAGCTTCAATGATTTTTACAATAGCCGAGCCTACGATAGCCCCATCCGAAACGGCTGCCATAGCTTTCGCCTGTTCCGGTTCAGCAATGCCGAAGCCGATGGCCACCGGCACATCGGTATATTTTTTTATCGTTTGCACTAAGCCTGCGATATCGGTAGTAATTTCTTTGCGCACGCCCGTTACCCCTAAGGAAGATACGCAGTAAACAAAACCTTTCGCATCAGATGCAATGCGTTCGATACGCTGTTCTGAAGTTGGGGCGATTAAGGAAATCACGGTAACTCCCGCAGCAGCCGCCACATCTTCAATTTCACCTTTTTCTTCGTAAGGCATGTCCGGTACAATGATGCCGCGAATGTTAAGCGCTTGGCAGCGAGCAAAGAATTTTTCCGCGCCATATACATAAACCGGGTTCAAATAGGTCATGAACACCAACGGAATCGTAACAGTTTCACGGACTTTTTGAACCATGGCAAAAATGGCATCCGTAAGAGCACCGCTTTTTAGCGCTCTTTGTGAGGCGCGCTGAATGACTTCCCCTTCGGCCACCGGATCGGAGAAGGGAATGCCGATTTCCACTAAATCGGCGCCCGCATCAGCCATAACCTTAATATAACGGGCCGTGGCTTCCAAATTAGGGTCGCCGGCAGTCAAAAATCCGATAAATGCTTTGCCCTTGGCAAAAGCTTGTTCTATTGCATAACTGTCTTGTTGTACCTTATTCATTGATGTCATACCCCCTGTATCGCGCCATAGCCGCTACATCCTTATCACCGCGACCGGAAATACAAATAATAATCGATTCGTCACGACCCATTGTCGGTGCCACCTTCATAGCATGGGCTACGGCATGGGCACTTTCAATAGCCGGAATAATGCCTTCGGTGCGCGACAAATATTCAAAGGCCGTTACCGCTTCTTCATCGGTAATCGGAACGTAAGTAGCTCGACCCGTATCGTGTAAGTACGAATGTTCCGGTCCGATACCCGGATAATCAAGACCGGCAGAGATGGAGTATACCGGTGCAATTTGGCCGTATTCGTTTTGCACGAAATAGGAACGCATGCCGTGGAAAATCCCCGGTGTTCCTTTTGCCAACGTAGCCGCATGTTCTTTCGTTTCGATACCGAGGCCCGCTGCTTCACAACCGACCAACTGAACCCCTTCATCAGGGATGAAATGATAGAACATGCCGATAGCATTGCTGCCACCACCGACACAGGCGAGCACCATGCTTGGCAACTTGCCTTCAGCGTCCAAAATTTGTTCCCGCGCTTCTTTACTGATAATGCTTTGGAAATCGCGGACAATCATGGGGAACGGATGCGGACCTACGGCTGACCCCATGGCATAATAGGTATCATCCACCCGGCGAGTCCATTCACGAAGCGTTTCACTGACTGCGTCTTTTAAGGTCATAGTCCCTGACGTTACGGGATGTACCTTCGCACCTAATAATTCCATGCGATACACATTAAGGGCCTGACGTTCCGTGTCTTCTTTACCCATAAAAATTTCGCATACCATGCCGAGAAGCGCCGCTGCCGTAGCCGCCGCAACACCATGTTGACCGGCGCCGGTCTCAGCGATGATACGTTTTTTACCCATTCGTTTGGCCAACAAAACCTGTCCCAATACGTTGTTAATCTTATGGGAGCCGGTATGATTTAAATCTTCACGTTTCAAATAAATTTTGGCACCGCCCAAATCTTCCGACATATGCTTGGCATAGTACAAAATCGACGGACGACCCGTGTAATTCACCTGTAGTTCTTCCAATTCGGCCACGAAATCGGGGTCATTTTTATATTTCTCATACGCTGCTTCTACTTCAAGGACGGCGTTCATCAAAATCTCCGGAATATATTGCCCGCCATGCTCACCATAGCGGCCCTTGCGTTGTACTTCACTCACAAAACTCACCTCTCCAATCTTTCTCTTTTATTGTTTTACTATTTTCAAAAAGTCTTCTATTTTTCGTTCATCTTTAACGCCGTCAGTCTCTACACCACTGCTCACATCAACGCCATAAGGCTTGGCAATGCGCATCGCTCGAGCTACATTTGTAATATTTAAACCGCCGGCCAACATAAAGGGTTTCGTAAAATCTCTTAAAAGCGACCAGTCAAAGCTTTGACCGGATCCGCCCCGTTCGCCCTTTACAAACGTATCAAATAGAATCATATCGGCTGAACTGTCACGCCATCGCGCTACATCGGCGGCTGACTTCACCGGAACGACTTTCCAAATGGCCGCCTTCGTCAATTGACGTAACGCCTCAATGTCCTCTTCCGTTTCATCACCGGAAAGCTGAATTACATCAAGGGGCACGGCTATAGCCAGCTTCGCCATAACTTCTAATGATTCGTTAACAAAGATGCCTGCTTTTTTTACTGTCGGCACCAAATGGGCCGCCAAGGTTTTAGCCTCAATACAAGTCACCTGCCGTTTGCTGGGAGCAAATACGAAACCTATATACTCCGGTCTTAATTCATGGGGCAACGCATTGATTAAGGCAATATCTTCCGGCCGTTTCAAGCCGCAAATTTTTGCTTTCACCGGTGGTACTTTGCCGTAGAGTTCGGCAATCGCTGTTCCCTTATCGGCCACTCTCATAAAACGCTCCCCGATAAGGGCGGCGCCGATACCGTTTTCACGAAGAGCTTCTATATCAGCGGCCGTATTAAGACCGCTTTCCGATACAAATATAACCGAATCAGGCACCAGCTTTCTAAGCTTCAAACTGTGATTAATATCTACCGTAAAATCACGCAAATCACGATTATTTACGCCGATAACCCGTGCCCCTATATTAAGAGCTTTAGCTATCTCTTCTTCCGAATGGGCCTCAACCAAACAGGCCAAGCCTAAACTGTTTGCCAACCCATGAAAATTCTTTAATTCTTCTTCCGATAGAATCGCACAAATCAATAAAATGGCGGAGGCACCGATTACTTTGGCCTCATATATCTGATAGCTGTCGATAGTAAAATCTTTACGCAGCACCGGAATCTGTACTGCCTTGGCAATCTCTGTGAGGTATGTATCGGCCCCTTGGAAAAACTCCGGTTCCGTCAATACCGATATAGCGGCGGCACCGGCCTTTTCATAATCCTCGGCAATCGCCAAATAAGGGAAATCTTCCGCAATAACGCCTTTCGACGGCGATGCTTTTTTCACCTCGCAGATAAAATTCATCGAGCCCGCCCGAAGCGCTTTTTCAAAATCAAAGGGGAATTGTCCGCCCTGTCTTGTCAGTTCGGCTCGTGCTATCACCTCTGCTTTGGCCTTGATCAGCTCCAAAGGCACACTTTCTTTTAACTTGGCCACCCGCGCTTTAGTGGCTGCTACAATCGTATCAAGAATCATTAAGCCACCTCATTGGTAGCGGCGATTAAACCTTCCAACACCGCCAGAGCCTTGCCTTCATCGATAAGCCGCGCCGCCTTAGCGATACCTTCAGCTAAAGTAGTATCTTCTTCTGCCAAACGGAAACTCATGCCTGCATTAAGAAGAACCGCATTACGACGGGAGCCGTTTTCACCATTCAGTACGGAGCGGGTAATTTCCGCATTAACCGGACCGTCACCGCCTACGAGTTCAGCCGGTTTGGCATAGGCAAGACCGAATTCAGCAGGATCCAGCACATAGCTGGTTAACTTACCATCATTAATTTCGCAAACATAGGTCTTATCACAAGCGGTGATTTCATCGAGACCGTCAAAACCGTGAACTACGGCGCCTCGTTTAACCCCCAGATTAGCTAATACCTGAGCCATCGGTTCAACTAATTCCTTAGCGTATACGCCCATGAGCTGCATGGTCGCACCGGCAGGATTCGTCAAAGGTCCCAGAACATTAAACACGGTGCGAATTCCTAAAGCCTTGCGCACCGGCATGGCGTATTTCATGGAGCTATGATAGAGCGGGGCAAACATAAAGCACATGCCTACTTTATTAAGCACATCCTGATTGGCCGGTCCCGGTACATTTAAATTGACCCCTAAGGCTTCCAAGCAATCAGCAGCGCCACATTTACTGGATACACTGCGATTGCCGTGCTTAGCAACCGGAATACCGCCGGCAGCGATTACAAAGCCTGCAGTGGTGGAAATATTAAACGTATTCGCCTTATCACCACCGGTACCGACAATTTCAAATACATCCTTAGCGTGCTTTACGGGCATGGCTTTTTCACGCATGCCTTGAGCAAAACCGGTAATCTCATCGATGGTTTCCCCCTTAAGGCGAAGAGCCCCCAACAAAGCACCAATTTGAGCCTCATTAGCTTCACCGTTCATAATCTCACGCATGGCTCCCAAAGCCATATCGTAGGTCAAATCCTTACCATCTACCACTGTTTCAATCGCCGTTTTAATTATCATGATTAGCTCCTCTCGGGCCCTGCCCTCTCTTATTTGTCAATACTCTCAGTTCTCAATATTTCATCGTAATTTACTTATACACTCATGTTCAAAAAGTTCTTTAAAATCTCAATGCCATGGGGTGTTAAAATCGATTCCGGATGGAATTGAACGCCGTATAGTGGTTCTGATTTATGTTCCATGGCCATGATTTCGCCGTCCGCCGTTTCCGCCGTAACCACCAACTCTTCCGGTAAGCTTGCTCTATCTACCGCCAAAGAATGATAGCGAGCCGCTTCGAAGTGCTTTGGCAGACCTTCAAACAACTTGGAGTCTTTAATTATATTGACCTCACTGGACTTGCCGTGCATTACCGTTTTGGCAAAACCTACGGTGCCGCCAAAACTTTCCGCCAAGGCCTGATGACCGAGGCAAACTCCTAAAAGCGGGATTTTACCGGCCACGGCCGGAATCAAGGTTTCGTAAATGCCCGCTTCATTCGGCCGACCCGGTCCCGGTGATAATACAATGTGACTCGGGTTCAGTTCAAGCACTTCCGGTACCGTTAATTCATCGCTGCGAACCACTTTAATATCCGAATTCAAGGTTCCGATAAATTGATATAAATTAAAGGAAAAACTGTCATAATGATCAATCAACAATATCATAACCGGTCACCTCTACCCCTTTCTTAATCGCTTCGATTATAGCCTGCGCCTTGTTGCGCGTTTCTTCATATTCATTGGCCGGTACACTGTCCCGTACGATACCGGCGCCGGAACGAACCGCTACATAACCGCCTCTGGCCACCGCCATGCGAATGCCGATGCAAGTGTCCATATTGCCGGCAAAATCTAAATATCCGATAGCCCCCGCATACACGCCGCGCGGTGCTTTCTCAAGTGTTTGCAAAATCTCTACGGCCCGAATCTTCGGTGCCCCCGATAAGGTGCCGGCCGGTAAGGTAGCACTTAATGCATCCAATGCATCCTTATCTTTTTGAAGTGTTCCCGATACGGCGGAACAAATATGCATCACATGAGAGAATCGTTGAATTTCTCTAAGCGCTGTTACCTTCACACTACCGAATTCACAAACACGACCTAAATCATTACGGCCTAAATCGACCAACATATTATGTTCGGCCAATTCCTTTTCGTCATTTCTCAACCGCTCTTCATACGCCATATCTTCCGCTTTATTCTTACCTCGCGGCATCGTTCCGGCGATTGGGAAGGTTTCCACCTGACCATCACGAACCTTCACCAAAGTTTCCGGTGAGGCTCCGGTCAATTCCATATGCGGGCTGCTGAGATAAAACATATACGGCGATGGATTTGTAGTACGCAAGATACGATAAGCATTGAGTAAACTGCCTTTAAACCGTGCGCGACGTCCGATGGATAACACGCCTTGGAAAATATCCCCTTTTCTAATATGCTCCTGTAAGGTTTCAATCTTTGCCATGAATTCTTCTTTGGTAAACTCGTCTTCAAATTCCGTTAAGAGGTTACCGGCCGGTTCATTCACTTCTTCCCCTGTCGCCACCAATTTGGCTAAACTTTCCAGCTCCAGTTGAGCCTTGTTATAATTCGTTTCCAACTCATCGGTGCGAATATTGGTAATTAAAATAATCTTTTTCTTATAATGATCAAACACAATAACTTTATCAAACAACAAAAGCTCCACATCGTTGAAAATGAGTATATCGTAAGGACCGGTGGACATCAACTTCATCCGTTGTGCTTGAAACCCGTGATCCAAATGCGGTTCTTGGTAGGTCATGTATTCATAGCCGAAGTAACCTACAAGACCACCTGTAAAGGTGGGTAAAAAATCGAATTGCGGACTACGGTATTCTTTCATTACCCGGCGAATTTCTTCATTCGGCTTGGTCGTCCGATAGGTTTGTGTCGTAGCGCCCTTAATCGTCATCGTGCCGGCCTTACAGGTGATTTCAAGGAGAGGATTATAGCCTAGGAATGAATAGCGACCCCAGTTCTCTTTGTTATCCGCACTTTCCAATAAAAAGGCGGTTTTGCTTACACGTTTTAACGCTTTAAGCACACTCACTACGGTACGCGTATCCGAAAAGATTTCTTTGTATACGGGCACAATCGGATAATCTGCAGCGTATTTTTTTAATGTTTCCAATGGTAACTGATTCATAATGGCAGCTCCTTTTTCTCAATCATTTGGGCCAACGCTTATAACATTTAATACTTTCCATGCCAAGCTTTTTATGCTAACTCTCTTTTGGTAACAAAAAAGTCCTTGGCAAATATATGCCAAGGACGGGTAATTATACTCGCGGTACCACCTTGTTTGACGTTCTACATACAATAAAACGCCCCCTCATTCGCAGGGTACTAACATACCCCTCATTGCTAACGCCAATGTCGCGTCGCTGTATACTAAAGCTATTAACATAACTCTTTCCCAGCGCCCTCAACGGTCCATTTAATAAGCTGCGTTCTGTGAAAATCTCAGCTAACTCCACTCTCTGTAAGTGCACGTCTTATTTTTATCTCCGTCTCAACGGTTTATAGGTTCGCTATAAAGTTATATACGAGCCACCACCCCGGCGGCCGTTAAAATCAAATGTCTCTCACTCCATATTGCCCGGCAATCCCTATGCCGAACAAATCCTTCTCTCTGCTCCCTCAAGCTACCTTCGTGTTATCTCGTGATGTACAATTTTTATCAGTTTGTTCTTTTAACAAGAAACTCTGTCCACTTAGGTTGTATTTATAATATACACAATGACGTCAAATGTCAAGATTTTTTTTGTAAGGTTTTCATAAAATTTAAAACTAAGCTTTACCAATACCTTAATAACAAGCATTAATTGGGATTTAAAGCGTCATATATTTTTTTGAATTCTCACATCACAATCAATCTTGGTGGTATAATATACATATAGTGTATTTATTTTAGGATCCTTATATTTCGCAGTTTATTTTGGAGGGAAGTCCCATGGCCAACACCGACACCACAATTAATGCAGTTACCAATCCTGAACCGAATTACACAGCTATTAACATAGAAACAACCATTAAAAATCTGACACGCAATAACTTTGTTGTGCATTATTTTGAGACCGGCGCCGAAGCCACGGCTTACTTAAAAGAACGCATTCAAAATAAACGGGTTGGCTTGGGCGACTCCCGCACCTTACAAGCCCTTAAAGTCTATGAAGCCTTAGAGCCTACCAATAAGGAAATAACGGATATTCACCGCCCCTTAGAAGGGGAAAATTTCCGTCAGACAGCCCTTCGTACTATGCAGCGTGATGTTTTCCTTACGTCCGTAAATGCCTTGGCTCAAACAGGAGAACTCGTTAATATCGACGGCACCGGCAATCGCGTAGCCTGCTCCCTATTCGGTTCCGAAGAAGTATTCTTCGTCCTCGGCGTAAATAAGATTACCCCCGATTTGGCATCCGCCATTTATCGAGCTCGTAATGTAGCGGCACCTCGTAATGTTGTAAAAAACAAAAAACTCTCCAAGACTCCATGTGCCATTAAACAGGATCATTGTTATGATTGCGCCTCTCCGGATCGAATCTGCAACGCCCTTACCATTTACTACAAGAAAATGCGCAATATGGACATTATGGAGGTCATCATTGTCAACGAAGAACTTGGTTTCTAATAACTTGGCCGCTAAAACCAACACGCTTCGTCCTATAAGCCTGACTTGGCTTCTAATAACCAAACGAAAGCCCCACCCGTTGCCGGGTGGGGCTTTCTTCATAGGCACAAGCTATCAATCAAATGCCTGTATTAGTTTGTTTAGCTTATTATGCACCTACAAAACGGTTCAAAGCAGCTGTGCTTGTCATATGACGTTTAGTCATGCCAAGTTCAGCAGGGCTGATACCCAATGCTAAGCCGATTAACTGGCTCATATGGATAATAGGCATATCTTTGTCGCTAGGAACATATTGTTTAGCTTCTTTTTGGAACATATCAAGCTGCATCTGGCAAAGTGGGCAAGGTGTAACAACACAATCAGCGCCTTCTTTAGCAGCATCAGCATTGATGGAACCGGTCATCTGCATAACGGAATCATGTGCAGGGTATACAGCATGGAAACCACAGCAATCGAGTTTACGGGAGAAATCGATTGGTGTAGCGCCGATAGCTTTGATTACATCAGCCAAGCTGGTTGGAATCTGGAAGTCTTCAAAGCCGGTTTCTTCTTGCGGACGAAGAAGATGGCAACCATAGTATTCAGCAACACGAAGACCGCTTAAAGGTTTAACAACTTTAGCTTTAAGGTTGTTCAAACCATAGTCGCGAATCAATACCCATAAGAAATGAGTTACATCGCTGGTACCTTTATAACGTAAGCCTGCTTGGCCCAAAATGTTGTTTACGCGAGCGCGTTGAGTTTCATCGCGGTCGAGTTCATTTTTAGCTTCGCGAAGCATTAAAGTACAAGTGTTACAAACTGTCATTAACTGAACGCCTTGTGCTTCAGCTAAGGCAATGTTACGAGCATTGGTAGAAAGAATTGCCAATGGATCAACGTCCTGAACGTGGGACGCACCGCAGCAAGTCCAACCTTCCAATTCTTCGATTTGAATGCCTAATTTTTTAGCAACCGCAACAGTGGCGATAAAATCTTCTTTGGCTGCACCTTCAAGTACACAACCAGGGAAAAATGCGTATTTCATTATCTTTCTGCCTCCTCTGCTGCCTTAATAATGGTGCGCACATCCTTAATACCTTGAACAGGTTTGTGTGGAACTACGAGTTCAAGAGGATTAATCTTACCATGTGCCCAGAGACGCAATGCGTAGAGACCTTGTTTAGCGGAATCTACAAGACCGTCAGTTTTAAGACTCATCGTTACTTCGTTCAAGCGACCGGTCTGCATGAGGTCTTGTTTGAAGGCGATAGCATGGCGAGTACCTTTATTGGATAAGCCGGCTTTCGTAGCTACTGCACGAAGTTCGGAAATATCTTTTGCAGGTTTTAAGTGTTTTGGACAACGGGAGATACAGTTCATGCAATGAACGCATTTCCAAAGACCATGTTCAAAAGCAGGGTTTACGTGAGCCATAGGTGCAGCATCACGGGAATCCTGAACAAAGCGATTAGCTTTAGTGTAAACATATGGATCCAAGAAGTCTTCGCGATTAGCGGACAATTTGTTACATTCGGAAGCACAGCAACCGCAAAGGATACATTCTGTGTTAGTAACAAATTTTTTGAAATCTTCCGGAGTTTGGCGAGAGCCCATGTCGCGGTTGAATTCAGGTTTCATGAAAATCCATGGAGCAACTGTTTTAAGACGGTTAACTTTAGCTTCCCAGTCAACTGCCAAGTCGCGGATTACGTCGAAGTTACCGATTGGAGCGATTTCGATAGTGTCGCTGCCAAAACGTTCGGTAATGTCGTCGATTTTGCTTTCACAACCAAGCATAGCCTGACCATTAACTTTAATGGAGCAAGCACCACAAACAGCACTACGGCAAGCAGCGATGAATGTTAAGGTTGGATCGATAGTATCTTTAATTTTTTGAAGGCCCCAGAGAATTGTACGGTCCGGTTCATAATCAAAGGAATAGGTCTGTACATAGGAGCGACCTTCATTATAACGATGAATCTTATAAGTAATCTGTCTCATCTTAGTACGTCCTTTCTTTTGGTTCGAAGCGAGTAATTACAACTTCACTCTGACCTACTTCGTATTCGCCATCTTCTTTAAGTGTAATAACTGTGTGATTCAAGAAGTTAGCATCATCACGTTTTGCATAGTCTTCGCGAAGGTGACTACCGCGGCTTTCTTTACGACGCATAGCGCCCAAAGTAACAGCTTTAGCAATAGTTAAGAGGCTGCCTACTTCAACGTAGTTTACGAAAGCCATATTGAACGTACGGTTAGTATCGCCAACGTAGCAAGTTTTATATTCTTCAAGCAAACGATTCAAGATCGCCAATTCTTCTTCCATTTTCTTTTCTTCGCGGAAAATACCTACGTTGTTCCACATAGTAAGAGCCATTTCGTCACGAATTTCAGAAATAGGACGACCGGTTGTACGGCCGGTTACTTCACGGAAGCGTTGTTCCCAACCGTTAGCTGCTTCGTTAAGAGCTTTAGCAGCGTCTTTAGCTTGGTTTTCTTTAACGTAAGCTACAGCGCCTTCACCGGCTACTTTACCGAATACAACAGCGTCAGCCAAGGAGTTACCGCCAAGACGGTTAGCACCGTGAATGGATACGCAAGCAGCTTCGCCGGCTGCAAATAAACCAGGGACTACAGTACCGCAAGTTTTGAAATCTTTTACATCAATACCGCCCATGGAATAGTGACAAGTTGGACGAATTGGAATAGGTTGAACTAATGGATCGGCATGTTCGAATGTGATAGCGAGGTCGCGGATACCATGAAGTTTTTCAAGAATAACTTCTTTTGGTAAGTGACGAACGTCAGCTACTACATATGCGTCAAGACCGGTACCCCAGCCGCGACCTTCAGCGATTTCAGTTTCGATAGCTTTAGCTACAACGTCACGAGGTGCAAGTTCCATTTTGCTAGGAGCATAATCCTTCATGAAACGTTCCCCTTTGTTATTCAAGAGGTAACCACCTTCACCACGAACAGCTTCGGACATCAAGATACCGCTTTTACCGAGACCGGTTGGATGGAACTGAACCATTTCAGGGTCTTTCAAAGCACAACCTGCACGGAAACATGCGGCCATACCGTCACCTGTGGAAAGGTAAGGGTTGGAAGTACGAGTCCAATACATACGACCGGCACCACCGGTTGCAATTACTAATGCAGTAGTTGCGATTTTTTCAACACGGCCTTCTTTCATGTTCCAAGCAACAACGCCGCCTACGGAACCGTCGTCGGCTTTAACGATGTCTAATAAGTACCAATCTTGAAGGAAATGTACGTTTTCCTTTAAGCATTGTTCATACAACGTATGCAAAATTACATGACCGGTTTTATCGGCACTGTAGCATGTACGAGGGTATGCCTGGCCACCGAAGTTACGTTGTGCGATTTTATTTTCTTTAGTACGGGAGAATGGGGTACCGAAATAATCAAGTTCTTTGATTAATTCAGGACAACGGTTGATAAAGAATTCAACAGCATCCTGGTCGGCAAGATAGTCACTACCTTTAACGGTATCGAAGATGTGGTCTTCAATAGTGTCTTCTTTTGCCACATTGTTTAATACGCCATTAATACCGCCTTGAGCCATAGCCGTTGCAGAACGACTTGGGAAAATCTTGGTAATAAGTGCTACGCGCAAACCTTCTTGATGAGCTGCTTCTAAAGCTGCTCGTTGGCCGGCTCCGCCGCTACCTACTACTAGAACATCATACTGTTCCATAATAACCTCCTAAACTTGTACCTACTTCCTACAGACTTATCCGGCACGCCGTACCTGGGCATGCCTTTCCTATAGCTTGTTCTTTAATTATAGCGGTTTACAAAGCCTTTTGTCCAAAATCAAATACGCATACTTGAAAACAGCCCTCATAAATGATAATTTTTATCATTTGCTAAATCCCCCTATTTTTAGTGTGTATTTAAACCGACATTTATCATAAACTAATGTATTTTCTAGACAAACGCTAATATTATTCTGTTTATTTATATGGCCGGATAGAAAAACGGAATATCTAATCGAAAATCATTTTCACACATTTTTTTTGATTTTTTCAAGAACGTCCGAAAAACGTCCAATCTATGCATAAAACACAAAGGTACACAATTTAGTTATCATAAATTTAATGCCTTAACGTTATCCCTTCACAATGGGTTCATACCCTTACGCTATACTGACTTCAACTTAAGGCTATTATTATTATGCCTATGAAGTGTTATAATAAATTTAGACGTTCTTTAAATTGATTTATAGTTTTATTTTATAGTCTGTTACACCGACGGAGGTTGTGAAACAGGCTTATTTCTGTAAGACAGGAGTGATTGTATGAAAGTTTTACTTGTTGAAGACGAAGAAATGCTAAATAATATTATCGCCAAACGCTTGCGCGTTGAATCTATGACGGTTGACTGCTGCTTTGACGGCGAAACCGCTTTGGATCACATTAATACATCCAGCTACGACGTAGTCGTTATGGACGTAATGATTCCTAAAATGGACGGTTTTACCGTTGTGCAACACTTGCGCCAGGAAGGCAACAAAACGCCGGTATTGTTCTTAACCGCCAAAGATACTTTGCAAGATAAAGTAAAAGGCCTGAACCACGGTGGCGACGATTATCTCGTCAAACCTTTTGAATTTGAAGAGTTGATTGCTCGTATCTATGCCTTATCCCGCCGCAGCTACAATCATGCGCACAATGATTTGGAAGCCGGTCCTTTGACAATCAACAGCCAAAGCCGTACCGCTACCTTACACGGCCAGGAATTAGTACTTACCGCTAAAGAATTTGACTTATTATATTATTTAGCCAGCAATGTAAACATCGTATTATCCCGTCAACAGATTCTCGACCACGTATGGGAATACGACTACGAAAGTTATTCCAACTTAATAGATGTATATATTAAGGATTTACGTAAAAAATTGGATGTAGCCAACGAAGCCAAATTAATTCACACAGTTCGAGGTGTGGGCTATGTTTTCAAAGTGGAAGAATAAGCTAAGTTCCGGTGGTCGTTCGCTTAACCCTTTCAGCCGTTTACCGCTAACGCTTAAGATTACCGGCTGGTATTCTATATTTCTCTTATTAATGTTACTCATGCTCTCCGTGTTCATTCTGCAGTTCACGCAACTGTGGGAAGCCTCGGAAATGCGCAGTACCTTACAATCAAGGGTTATTAATACAGCCGACAATCTGACCCGGTTCCGTCCGTTCCAAGAAGGTGTTTTTACCGTTCTCTATACGGATAACGGCGTGGCTGTCAAAGGGGTCATTCCTGACGGTTTCCCACCGGAAAGTATGATTTCTCCCCATCACATCCAAGAAGTAACTGTCAAAAACACTACCTTCTATTATTATGACGCACCTGTAGCCGACCCGGCTTTCCACGGTTGGGTTCGCGGCGTAATGCCCGCTACCACAGCCAGTCGTGCGGCCAACATTATGTTGCTTTCTTTGATTCTCGGCGGGGTTATATTCCTCGTTATCGGCACCAGTGGCGGTTATTGGATTATCAAGCGTGGTCTCGGACCGATTCGTAATATGACCCAAACAGCCGCTGACATTGGTCAAAAACGCGACTTATCTCAACGTATCGAACAACTGGTAGACAGCCACGACGAAATTTCCGCACTGTCTAAAACATTCAATACAATGCTTGACAGTTTAGAAAGCTCTTCGCAGCGTGAAAAGCAGTTCAGTTCCGACGTATCCCATGAGCTTCGCACGCCGATAGCCGTTATTCAGGCAGAAAGCGATTACGGTCGTGCCTATATCGACAATATCGACGAAGCTAAAGAAAGCTTTGAACATATTTTCCAACAAAGTCGTTTCATGACCGCCATGGTTACCCAATTATTGGATATTGCCCGCTTGGACAATATGGACAGCATCAAGAAGGATCCGCTCAGCATCAGTCAAATGATGCAAGAAGTAGCCGACAGTTATCAACGAATTTGTAAAGAGAGAAATATTACCTTAACCGCAACCATCCAACCGGATTTATCCATGGTCGGCAATCTGCCGTTTTTAAAACGCGCGGTGGGCAACTTGATTGACAACGCTATAAAATTTACCAAAGATGCTATATCCATTCAGGTCGTAAAACTAAACAATACCATTCGTATTACCATTAAAGATAATGGCGAAGGTATTAATCAAGACGACCTCGATAAGATTTGGAATCGCATGTATCAAGTCGATCAGGCCCGTACCAAAAAAGCTAATCAAGGGTTGGGACTAGGTCTTTATTTTGTAAAAAATGTCATTAATTTGCATCAAGCCAAAGCCTATGCAATTAGTGAGCCTCATGTATCAACAAGTTTTATTTTAGAATTTCCTATCATGACCGATGAGGTCTTTAGAGAGGATACACCATGAAACCATTATTGCGACAGTTCACAGTAGAATCCAACGATGCAGAGCCGCCTCGACGAGCTTTACACCGTATAATACTGCTATTTGTTGCCGCTTTTGCAATCGGCGGTGGTATCTATGCAGTCCATGATTATATGGCACAACAGGAAGCGATGCGTGTCAGTGCAGCCCGCACCGAAATGATCAAAGCCCAGGCCAAAGCCAATAAATTGACCCTCTTGAGCGAAGATACCATTAAAGAGTTGACGGCCATTAATACCGGGGTGCCCCTGAATGAGCTGACATTTAAGGAAATTGCCTTAATCACCTTTGATGATCTGCCCTTTCCACCGGGACCGCCTATCGGCCAAGGAATGATGCCTAATGATAAAAATGCAGATTCTTCGACAAATAAGCCCATGAACGGACAAGCTGCCGATTCGTCTGATAGCCATGAGAACTTAAACTTGCCGGCTACAGCCGAAAACAGTAATGTGGCCTCATTGCCGCCTCTTCGTGTGCCGCCGCCAATAGCTGCAGCCGGGCCAAAACCGCCGCTGGAAAGCGAAAGAACGCTTATCAAACCGAATGAGAGTAATACCGATCGTGAGCATCCCCCAATTGACGAATTAGCCAAGGGCGTACAAATTAATGATTTCACGCGGACTCCGCCTAAAGAATTATTAAAGCATCCGTTGTATAAAATTACAGCCAAACGCTCCAGTTTGACCTATGATTTAATTATCGACGGGGTTAATGGACATATTATAAAATCTATTTTCCACTAAGATTCTAGGATAATTTAAAGTCACATAGTACATGTGTTTTACTACTAATTATCACTATTAATTTTAATCTGAAAATTTTATCAAAAAAAGTCATTAAAACTCAAAAACGTTCATTTTGCGTTCATTTTGATGACGTATAGTTATATCATCAAATGAATGGTAATTTCGATACCCCATTCGAATTACCTCCATCATTGATTACAGGGAACTATATTGATACTGAACCCTCCCTGTTCAGCCAATATAGGTGATCAAGATTTCATTTGATTAACACTAACACTCCCCTTACAAGAAAAACAGGAATCCCTCCCCGGATTCCTGTTTTTCTTTATTTTCAAATATTTATACACTACTATTAGCCCTTATTGACAAAGTCTTTACAGGCCATTATTTGCAGAGGGGCTTCATATATAGTAAAATGTTACTATTAAATTTATAAATTTCTATATAATGTAGTTTTTATAAATTTTAATTCAGTTGTACCCAAGCTTCAAGGAGGTTCACCATGGCTCTAATCAACGAAAATTATGCCAACCTACAAAGTTCCTATTTATTTGCTAACATTGCTCGCAAAGTGGCAGAATTTCAGAAAAATAATCCGGATGCCGACATCATTCGCTTAGGCATCGGGGATGTAACACGACCATTAGCACCTGCCGTGATTGAAGCCATGCATAAAGCAGTTGACGAAATGGGTCAAGCCGAAACGTTTCGCGGTTACGGCCCGGAACAAGGTTACGAATTCTTACGTCAAGCCGTTGTCGATCACGATTATAAACCACTCGGAATCAACCTCGATATTGACGAAGTCTTTATCTCCGACGGAGCCAAATCCGACGTGGGCAACATCCAGGAGCTCTTCAGTGCCAACAACGTAGTTGCCATTACCGACCCGGTGTATCCGGTGTATCTCGACAGCAATGTCATGGGCGGACGTTCCGGTCAGTTCAAAGACGGCCGTTTTGAAAACATCGTCTACTTACCAACCAATGCGGAAAATAACTTTTCGCCGGAATTTCCGAATCAACATGTAGACATTGTCTACCTCTGCTGCCCGAATAACCCGACCGGTACCGTTTTGAGCCGCAAACGCCTTAAAGAATGGGTTGACTGGTGTAAAGCCAATGATACGGTGCTCATGTTTGACTCCGCCTACGAAGCCTTCATCAGCAGTGAAGACACAGTTCACAGCATTTACGAAATCGAAGGGGCTCGCGAAGTAGCCATTGAATTCCGTTCCTTCTCCAAAACAGCCGGCTTCACCGGCACACGCTGTGCCTATACAGTGGTTCCGAAGGAATTAACGGTCAATACGGCAGACGGTCAAAAACAGGCCTTAAACCCTATGTGGAATCGTCGACAATGCACTAAATTCAACGGTGTTCCTTATATTATTCAACGTGCCGCCGAAGCCGTTTATTCTGAAGCAGGCCATCGTCAAACACGTGAAGCCATTGCGTACTACAAAGAAAATGCCCGCATCATCCGCGAAGGCCTTACTGCCATCGGACTCACCGTATTCGGCGGTGTTGATGCGCCTTACATTTGGCTTAAAGTTCCGGCCGGCATGACAAGCTGGGAGTTTTTCGACCTTTTATTGGGAAAAGTACATATCGTAAGCACCCCGGGTGCCGGTTTCGGCCCTTGCGGCGAAGGATACTTACGTCTCACCTCCTTCGGCAGTCGTGAAAACACATTGCGTGCCATTGAGCGAATTAAAACATTACAATTTTAAGCGAGGTATACATGTTTACAGTAGTAAAAAAACTAGAAATCAGCGCCTCTCATCAGCTGAAGTTGACCTACCCAAGTAAGTGTCAAAACCTACACGGTCATAACTGGATTGTGCACATTCACGCACGCGCCGCCGAGCTTGATGAGAACGGTATGGTCATTGACTTCGGTCATATCAAAGAAGCGATTCACGGCCAACTTGATCACAAACACGTGAACGATGTTATGGGCGACATCAATCCGACTGCCGAAAATATGGCGAAATGGATTGCCGATCAGTTGGGCGAAAAATGCTTCAAAGTTGTTGTTCAGGAATCGGAAGGGAATGTGGCGATTTATGAACGTGATTGAGCGTTTCAGCTCCATCGAAGGTGAAGGTACCCGCCAAGGGTCCCTTTGCTCCTTTCTAAGACTCTACGACTGCAACTTACGTTGTGTCTATTGCGACACAACGTACAGCTACGGCGACGAAGTAGACTATGAAGTACAATCCGTGGAAGACGTAGCGGATGCGTTGCGCCAAATGGGGAATCGCTACATTACCATTACCGGCGGCGAACCCTTGTTGCAAGCCGACGAAGTAGAACAGCTCATCGATGTATTGAGCCGTGAAACAACGCCGTTTGGTCCCTATGAGTTCAACATCGAAACGAACGGCAGCATTATTGCTCCCTTCCAGCGAGATAATGTATTCTATACTTACGATTACAAATGTCCCGATTCGAGTGCCGAAGAGTCCATGCACCCTAAATTATGTGAAGCCATGACGGATAAAGATGTATTGAAATTCGTAGTCAGCTCCTACGGCGATTTACAGCGCATGAAAGAAATCGTGCTCACTAAAAAGCCGAAAGGACATATCTTCGTATCCCCCGTTTTTGGCAAAATCGACCCGCAAGAAATCGTAGCGTATTTACTGAAAAATAATCTGCAGCAGATTCGCTTGCAATTACAAATCCACAAATTCATTTGGGATCCCGATGCTAAAGGCGTCTAAAAACTAAAAACACCAGACGGCAATAGCTTAATTGCTAAGCAATTTAATCCTAAAAGAATTAATAAAATTTACAACTATTATTTACAAAATCTTGACAAGTGCCTTCTACTAATGATATGATATTTTAGTAATTAGATATGGAGGATTACTCAAGAGGCTGAAGAGGACGGTTTGCTAAATCGTTAGGGCGGGTTACCGTCGCTAGGGTTCGAATCCCTAATCCTCCGCCAGTTAGATTACACCCCTACAAACCTAGGTTTGTAGGGCTTTTTTATTTAAAACAATCATAGTAAAAACTTTAGTCAAAGAGCTAAATATGATATACTAATAAAAGGAATTTTCCACTTACAGTTTACGGGCCTTTAAGGATAACGACTGTGCAGTTTTTTGCTGCCATCGTTATACTTTTTTTCATATAAGGAGCTATTATGTATCTCATCGTCGATAATCATGATTCATTTACCTATAACCTGGCCAACTTGGTGGCCGAAACGGGACGCCAAGTCGAGGTGCGCCCCTGCGACACCATTACGGTGGATGAAATTACTTCTATGAAACCTACCGGCATCATCATCTCGCCCGGCCCCAAGGGGCCTGCCGATGCCAAAGAATCCTTGGATATTGTACGTGAATTTAAAAATACGATGCCTATTCTCGGCGTCTGCTTGGGCATGCAAATCCTGGCTCATAACGCCGGGGCTTCCGTGGTACGCGGCGAAAAGCCGATGCACGGCAAAATTACGGCCATTCATCATGAAGGAACCGGCTTATTCAAAGGTCTGCCCACAACATTTGACGTGACCCGCTATCATTCGCTGGTTGTCCAAAAAAGCACCTTGCCGCCCGTTTATCACGTAGATGCCATCAGCGACGATGGGGCCGTTATGGCCATGTCACACCAACTATTACCGCTCTTCGGACTGCAGTTTCACCCGGAAGCCTTATTGTCAGAATATGGCTCTGAATTAATCCAAGCCTTTTGCCGTCGTGCCGAAGAAGGAGGTCACCCCCATGCCTGAAGCCATGATAAAAAACGTCACTAAAACAATGACGGAATCTATTGGCGACACCATGATTGAAACAGAGGCTGAAGCCTGTATTTGCCGTTCAACTTTGCCCTATAGCGCCGGTGATATTTTCACCCTCTTTGCCGACGAAAAGAACGCCGCCTTTCTCGACTCATCCTTAGAAAACAACCTCGGTCAATATTCCATCATCGGTCTCGTACCTTATCACGAGGTAAAAGTTGAAAACGGGTGCCTTTATGTGGACGGCAAAGCCCATCCGGGAAGCGCCGAAGACTATCTCAAGACCTACTTGCAAAATCATTACCGTAAAAACGATACCGACCTACCTTTGACAGACGGTGCCATCGGCTATGTTACCTATGATTACGGCATGAAAGAAATGGGACTTACCTCGCAACACGAAACGAAGGTCACCATGGCCGATATGAAATGGGGCTTTTACGACTTTTTTATCATAGAAGATTTAAAAGATCACTCCCTTTGGTTCATCGCTAACGGTCATACCGAACCGGCTCCCGTTCTTTTGAAAAAGATGGAGGATCTTATCGCCGCGAAGATGGCTAACTTCAAGTCACAATCACTGGCAGAAACTTATCCCCTAGCAATTCATCCGGACAGCACATCGGATGAATATGCTCAGGCCCTTCATAAATTGATGGACTACCTTATAGCCGGTGACGTTTATGTTACCAATTTTACCGGTACGTTGACCATCGATTGTCAGTGCCCGCCGTACACCTTCTTTAGCCGGCTGCGCCGAGATAATCCGTCGCCTTTCGGAGCCTACCTGCAATACGACTCCTATCAGATAATCAGTGCTTCCATGGAACGATTGCTTCGCATCAACGGCAAAAAAATTGAAACCCGTCCGATCAAAGGAACTCGCCGACGCGGCAAAACAGCCGAGGAAGATGCGGCGCTTCGTAAAGAACTGGCCGAATCGCAAAAAGACCAAAGCGAACTCTTGATGATTGTGGATCTGGAGCGAAATGACCTCAATAAAATCTGTGAGCCCGGCAGTGTTATCGTACCCGACCTCTTTGCGGTAGAAGAGTATGCCACAGTCTTCCATTTAATCGCCAACGTGATTGGCACGCTCAAACCGAATCAGACCGCCATCGATGCCCTCTCGGCACTTTTCCCAGGTGGCTCCATTACAGGCGCGCCAAAAAGACGGGCCATGGAAATCATCGACGAACTGGAATCGAGCCGTCGCCAACTCTACACCGGCACCATCGGTTACTTATCCCTCGACGGCAACTGCGACCTCAACATCGTCATCCGCACGGCCGTCCACCAAGGCGATTCGTACTATATCGGTGTCGGTGGCGGTATTACCGCCGAATCGGAACGTGGCTTTGAATATGAAGAAATCTGGCAAAAGGCAAAGGCCTTACTCAGTGCCTTGAAAGGAGAAACTTTTGATTATGAACCTTACCTTTGATGACGGCTATCAGTTTGGCCTTGGTGCCTTCGAAACCATAGCCCTCGTAAACAATCAGCCAATTTGGTTAGAAGCCCACGAAGCGCGCCTACGCCGCACACTCGACTGGCTTGGCATCACCCTACCTGACGATTGGCAACAGCAGCTTCAAATTTATTTAAACAAAAATGGTGACGGCATGGGCGTTGTTAAAATCATGGTGTCAGCTAACAATCTAAGCTTCACAGTAAGAGCTAACCCCTATGAGAATTTACCGTCTCGTCCGGGTTTTGTCCTCGCCATGTCCGACATTCGCCGTAACGAATCATCCCCTTTTGTCTACCACAAAACCTTTAATTACGGTGAATCCATCTTAGCCAAGCGACAAGCTGCTAAGGCAGGCATCGACGAGCCGATTTTCTGTAACAGTCGCGGCGAACTTACGGAAGGATCCGTAAGCAATCTCTTTTTTATAAAAAACGACCGACTTTATACACCACCCATCGAGGCCGGCCTCTTGCCGGGCATCGTCCGGGCCTACCTTTGTCAGCGCTATGAAGTAGTTGAAAAGACCATCATTCCTCATGAAATCGGCTCCTTCGATGAGTGTTTTATTACCAATTCCCTCATGGGCATCATGCCGGTACGTCAGTTTGGGACTCACGAATTCCCGGCCTCAGCACAGACAATGACGGGAACCTTATACCAAAATTATCTGCAAGATAGATTGCGAACTTTTCCTAACTACAATTAAATTTAACTCAATTAAATTAAACACCCCTGCAAACCTAAATCTGCAGGGGTGTTTAGTTTCTCGCCTATTTTTTATTAATTTGTAAGCTACTCGACGTTACAAAATTCTTAATTTTAAATTCTTTTCGCGCCTGCTCGGCAACCCTTGCCAATACATAATATAAAAAGTAAGGATCATACTCATTAAAAAAGTCTAGCCACTTATCCCTTTCTACAATATCCTCAATACTACCGATAGAAAGGAGCATAACATTACTGCGCATCTCGCCATGAGGAATCCGAATCAACGTCGTCAGCGTCTTGGCGCCCTCCTTATTTTTTAAAATTACATCAATAGAAATATCCTTAAAGCCCAATACATAACTTTCTTCCTGTGTCTTGGACTCATAGGTATCTCCAATCTCTATTTCATAGGGAACGTAGATTAAAATATCCTCGAGCCTGGTTATATCCAAAATCTGCATAACCCGTTCCAATGATTCCATATTAATATCTCGGAACTTATTGCTTACCAAGTTTTCAATAAAAGTTTTGGGGAAACCATTGTCCAAAGCAAATGACGTCTTTTTCAGATTCCGCTCTTTTAAAATTTTGCTTAGCTTGCATATAAACATTTATTAATCTCCCTATCTCCAAAAATCTATTTCAAATTACTTTTTATGTAAAATCAATTCTAAATCGACAATTAACATAAAGTATGTTATAATCCAATTATAGCCGAAATGATTATAGAAAGGCTATTATAACTAGTTACATTTTAAAGGATTTTCTAATTTTAAGAAAGAAGGAGATGATATTAGAGCAAACGTATTTAAAAGAATGTCAGTAATACATGAGGGATTTTTTTAAAAAGGAGGTCTCATATATACAATTGACTGCACTAAGAAAAAGAAAAAACCGTCTAGTATTGGCGTACTAAACGGCTAAAAACAAAGTTTTTAATTGAATTAACTACCTTTATTCTAACATACTATAGGTTTTTATAAAAGAGGCGTCTTAATGTTCATATCAATTGCCCAGATATAAACAAATAGGCGCCTTTAAACCTATCAAGAAAAAGTCTTAGCTACTACGAACAATGTTAATATGTGTTCTTTATATTCAAATCATGGGCTTATAGGACAAAAAGTGTGTGTGGCTTTTTTAAATTAATCCCAATAAATTGG
>NZ_JALKIG010000006.1 GCF_023051165.1 Veillonella sp. KGMB01456 | reverse complement strand
AATTTATTGGGATTAATTTAAAAAAGCCACACACACTTTTTGTCCTATAAGCCAACATAAAAGAGTATATAAAACGCAATGAACAAAACAAGTACGTTCAATGAACCGAACAGAGAGATAAACCTAGGTTGAGAGTTTATTACGATGTAGTTGGACTGAATGCCTTTGTGAGCGGGAGAACTGAAATATCAGTAGGTTTTCACGGTGAACTGCCGTTATAGTATTTGAGTGCAACAGCCTATCCATCTGTGAGTATGCTGTTGTAAACAGAGTGGAACCGCGGGCCACCGCCTCTGTCATGGAGGCGGTAGGCCCTTTTTTATACAATAGGGGGGATTTTATGATTGAACTTAGGCATATTGACAAAGAGTTTATCATCAAAAAGCAACATGTTAAGGCTTTGCAAGATGTATCGCTGACGGTTCAGGATGGAGATATCTTTGGTATTGTAGGCTTCAGTGGTGCCGGCAAATCGACGTTGCTGCGCATGGTTAATGCTTTGGAAGAGCCGACTGCCGGTGAAGTCTTAATCGACGGTGTGAATATTAATGAATTATCTCACAATGAACTTCGTAAAGTTCGTAAGGGGATTGGCATGATATTCCAATCTTTTAACTTGTTGAACTCGAAAACGGTTTTTGATAATATTGCGATTCCGCTTCGTTTGAATAAAGTGGCGGAAGATGTGATTGAGAAAAGAGTCAAAGAGTTATTGGAATTCGTTAACTTACCGGACCGAGCCAATGCGTATCCGACTCAATTATCGGGCGGGCAAAAACAGCGTGTCGGTATCGCTCGCGCACTGGCGACAAATCCGTCTATATTGCTTTGTGACGAAGCGACCAGCGCTTTGGACCCGGAAACGACAGAACAAATTTTAAAGTTGTTAAAACGAATTAACAAAGAATTTAATATAACTATTTTGTTGGTAACGCATGAAATTAATGTAATCCAGGAAATTTGTAATCGCGTAGCCGTTATGGAGTATGGTCGTGTTGTAGAAATGGGCACTGTCCTTGATGTGTTCAGTCATCCAACGCAGAGCATGACAAAACGTTTCGTACAGACCGTTATTCCGGAACGCATTCCGGACAATGTGGTGGCGCAGTTAAAAGCGGATACAAGACCATATGAACTGGTGAAATTACGCTTCTTAGGTGACGCAGTAACTAAAAATGTTATCTATGAAGTAAATCGCAAGTTCAACGTGGAAACGAATATCGTATTTGCGTCGGTTAACCAATTGCAAGATTCGGCTCTGGGCATCTTTATTTTACAAGTGGTCGGTGCTGCGGCAGATTTGGACGCAGCCAAGAAATATATGTGTGATGCAGGACTGGAATGTGAGGTGATTACATTATGATGCCGGATTTGGGAGTACCGAACGAGCAAATTATCCTGGCGGCCCAAGAGACGTTGTACATGGTATTCGTGTCACTAATCATCGGGTCGATTATCGGTCTTATTTTGGCAGTCATTTTAGTACTGACCAATAAGGACGGTATTTTAAGAAATAATTACGTCTTTGCCGTAGTGAATACGGTAGTTAATATTATTCGCAGTGTGCCGTTCATCATTTTGATGGTGTTTATTTTGCCGCTGACTAAATTGTTAATTGGTACGCGTATCGGGACGACGGCGGCCTTAGTGCCTCTCGTTATTTTCATTGCGCCGTACTTGACGCGTCTCTTTGAAAATTCACTGCTTGATGTGGATAAGGGCATAATCGAAGCGGCGCAGGCCATGGGTGCCTCTCATTTTGAGATTGTTTGGCATTTTATTTTGCCGGAAGCAAAAGCATCCTTAATTTTATCGGTTACAACCGGTACAATCGGGCTTATCGGGGCAACGGCAATGGCCGGAGCTATCGGGGCCGGTGGGGTCGGTGATTTGGCGCTCACGTACGGGTACGAACGTCTAAACTTCCCGCTCATGTTGTTTACTGTTGTTGTGCTTGTTATTTTTGTTCAGATTATTCAAACTGTGGGTAATCATTTTGCATTTAAAATGCGCAATCATTGAGAAAGAAAGTAGGGGTATTATGAATTTCAAACGTTTTAAGAAGATTGGTGTGTTGTTGGCGGCTACCGTGTTAGGCGCCGTGTTATTGGCCGGTTGCGGTAATGACTCCGCAGCAGGTGACAAAAAGGATTTAGTTTTCAGTAAATCTCAGGGACCGTACTCGGAACTCTTTGAACAAGCTGTTAAACCGATTATGGAAAAGAAAGGTTACAAGATTACGGCTCGCGATATGTCCGATTTAGTACAGGCTGACGTAGCTTTGAATGACGGCGAAGTAGATTTTAACGTTGAACAGCATACAGCGTATATGAATAACTTCAATGAAAAACAAGGTGGTCATTTGGTAGCGTTAACTCCGATTCCTACAGTACCGGCCGGTATCTATCCGGGCGCTAAAACTCAGCTTAGCCAAGTAGCTAACGGTGATACTATCGCTGTTCCGAATGATGCGTCCAATACGGCACGTGCCTATGCATTACTTCAAAAAGCAGGCCTTATCAAATTAGATCCGAATAAAGATTTGGCCACTGTAACTAAAGCAGATATTGTGGAAAACCCATACAATCTTAACTTTGTAGAAATGAAGTCCTTAACAATTCCATCGGTTCGTACCGACTTTGCGTACATCGTAATCACCGGTTCTATTGTGTACAATGCTAAAATCGATCCTTCTACTGCTTTGATGAAAGAAGACATTTTACCATACTTACTCTTACAGCTCGTTGTATTGGATAAGAATAAAGATACCCAATGGGCTAAAGATTTGAAGGATGCGTATAATTCGCCTGAATTCAAAGAATACATGAAAACCCATAACAACGGTTTATGGTATGTACCTGAAAACGCTGACAACAAATAAGAATGCGTTAATGACCCCTTCAACATAGAAGGGGTCATTTTTGGTATTTGCACATAGCCGGCTTTAAGATAACGATTTTCAGTTAGTAACCCAAAAACGGGAAATACATATTTTGTATAAAATCAGTCACACTTCCGTATATAATATGTAAAAAGCTTATTACTTAAACTGTATATTTTGGTTTTTTTAGAAACTTTGTGATATAATTAATTGAATATGTATATAAGAGAATATACAGACCTAAGGAGTTGAGATATTTGTTTGGTTTTATACAAAGATTAATTGGTAATAACAGCGCACGCGAAATAAAAAAGATGCGTGCCATTGTAGATGAAATTAATGGCTTAGAGCCGAGTCTTAGCGGTTTAAGTGACAGTTCATTAGCTGCTAAGACACAAGAATTTAAGAAACGACTGGCTGACGGTGAAACATTGGATGATATTTTACCGGAAGCATTTGCGGTCGTTCGTGAAGCTTCGAAGCGCGTGCTCGGCATGCGCCATTTTGACGTACAGCTTATCGGTGGCATTACTTTGCATCGCGGTAACATCGCAGAAATGCGTACCGGTGAAGGTAAGACCTTGGTAGCTACGTTGCCGGTGTATTTAAATGCCTTAACCGGTAAAGGTGTGCATGTTGTTACGGTCAATGACTATTTGGCAAAACGTGACAGCGAGTGGATGGGTAAATTGTATCGTGCCCTTGGTTTGAGTGTTGGTCTTATTGTAGCCAATCTCGATTACAATCAACGTAAATTGGCTTATGCTTCCGATATTACGTACGGCACCAATAATGAATTCGGGTTCGACTATTTGCGTGATAACATGGTTATTCATGCCGAACAGATGGTACAGCGTCCGTTGAACTATGCCATCGTCGATGAAGTTGACTCCATCCTCATCGATGAAGCCCGTACACCGCTCATCATTTCCGGTCCCGGTGAACGCTCTACGGACAGCTATTATACGTTGGCAAAAGTCGTACCGCAATTGGTAGCCGGTGAAGATTATACGATTGATGAAAAGCAAAAAACAATCGCACCGACTGAATCGGGTATTGCCAAAGTTGAAAAAATGCTTAAAATCGAAAACTTATACGATTCGGCCAACTTGGAGTTGAATCACTTGTTAAATGCCTCTTTACGTGCTTATGCCATGATGCATCGCGATAAGGATTATGTAGTTAAAGACGGCCAGGTTGTTATCGTTGATGAATTTACCGGTCGTTTGATGTTCGGTCGTCGTTATTCCGACGGTTTGCATCAGGCCATTGAAGCCAAAGAAGGTCTTAAAGTTGAACGTGAAAGCCAGACTTTGGCATCCATTACGTTCCAGAACTACTTCCGTATGTATGAGAAATTAGCGGGCATGACCGGTACAGCTAAAACGGAAGAACAGGAATTTAACAATATTTACGGTTTGGAAGTATATGAAATTCCACCAAATAAACCTTTACTTCGTAAAGATTTGCCGGACTTAATTTTTAAAACTAAGAAGGCAAAATATAAAGCGGTTGTTAAAGATGTGGTAGAACGCCATAAAAAAGGTCAGCCTGTATTGGTAGGTACTACTTCGATTACACAATCGGAACAGTTAAGTGATATGCTTCTTAAGAGTGGCGTACCACATAATGTGTTGAATGCTAAACACCATGAAAAAGAAGCGGAAATCGTAGCCAATGCCGGTCAGCGCGGTATGGTAACGATTGCCACTAACATGGCCGGTCGCGGTACAGATATTTCTTTAGGCGAAGGTGTGGCTGAACTTGGCGGTCTCCATATTTTGGGTACCGAACGTCATGAAAGTCGCCGTATCGACAACCAGTTGCGCGGTCGTTCGGGTCGTCAGGGCGATCCGGGCTCCAGTCAGTTCTTCTTATCCTTGGAAGACGACTTGATGCGTATTTTCGGGGCCGATAATATTTCCGGTATGATGGATAAACTTGGTATGGAAGAGGATGAACCGATTGAACATTCCTTGATTACTAAATCCATTGAACGTGCTCAGAAGAAAGTAGAAAATCATAACTTTAATATTCGTAAATATATTTTGGAATATGACGATGTTATGAATCAGCAGCGTGAAGTTCTTTATGATCAACGCCGCAAAATCTTGGGCAATGAATCGTTGCGTGACACCATCATGGAAATGGTTGATTCCTTAGTAATTAAAGCTATGAATCAATATGCCGATGAAAAATTATATCCGGAAGAATGGGATTATGAAGGTCTATTAAAACATTTAGAACTTTTCTTCTTAGAACCGGGACAGTTTACGGTGGCTGAAATGGAAGATTTGGGCCGCGGTGAATTGCAAGAACGTTTGCTTGCTATTGCGCATGAAGAATATGATAAACGAGAACAACTCATTGGCGAAGCCAATATGCGTGAACTCGAAAAAGCAGTTATGCTTAAAGTTGTGGACAGCAAATGGATGGAACATTTGGATTCCATGGATATGCTCCGTGAAGGTATCGGCCTTCGTGCATACGGTCAGAAAAATCCGCTTGTTGAATACAAATTTGAAGCGTATGATATGTTTGAAGCTATGATTGAAGCCATTCAGGAAGATACGATTATGTATCTCTATCGCATTCGTATCGAATTGAATGACAATGTGATTGAAGAAGAATCAGCTGCAGATCCCCTGGCCAATGCGCAAACCCATCATGATGATGTGTTGGAACCACAAAATGTAGATTAGAACACGCAGAATGGTTCGTTGCCGGGAGTTATTTTCGGCGCGGCCATTTTCTGCTTTTCAGTAGTATTATCAGAAAGAGGTGAATAGATTGTTAGAGGATTTAAAAGGCCCTATTGACAATTTAGAGGAGCGTATTTATGGAATGAGGGATTCACTTTAACATCGCTCAGAAGGAAGATCGTATATTTACGTTAGATGTTAAAATGAGTGACCCTGAATTTTGGAATGATCCGGAATCGGCAAAAGAAATTTCCCAAGAAGCAACCCAGCTTAAAGATGCCGTAGAAGGTTATAAAGCATTAGTCGGAGAGATTGAAGACTTAAAGCTTATGCTTGATATGGCCATCGATGAGCAGGATACATCCATGGAAGCAGAACTTAAGACTCAGGTTGAACACATTACGGAAGAAGTGGAACGGCGTGAAGTATTATTGTTACTTAGCGGTGAATATGATACAAATAATGCCATTTTAACTTTCCACGCCGGTGCGGGCGGTACGGAAGCTCAAGACTGGGTATCCATGCTGATTCGTATGTACTTGCGTTGGGCCGAGCAACACGGCTTTGCCATTACCATGATGGATGAACAGCCCGGTGATGAAGCGGGTATAAAAAGTGCCACTTTCCTCATTAAAGGGGAAAATGCTTTCGGCTATTTGAAGTCTGAAAAAGGGGTACATCGTTTGGTTCGTATTTCGCCGTTCGATGCGAATGCACGACGCCATACATCCTTTGCGGCCGTTGATGTAATGCCGGAAATTGATGATACCGTAGATATTCATCTGGATATGAAGGATGTACGTGTCGATACCTATCGCGCCAGCGGTGCCGGTGGTCAGCATATCAATAAAACTGACTCCGCCATTCGTATGACCCACATTCCGACGGGCGTAGTAGTCCAATGTCAGAGTGAACGTTCACAGATTCAAAACCGTGAACAAGCGTTAAAACTGTTGCGTGCCAAATTGTTTGAACTGGAATTGGAAAAACAAGCGGAATTAAAAGAAAAGATCGGCGGGACCTATCAAGCTATTGAATGGGGCAGCCAGATTCGTTCTTACGTATTCCATCCGTACAATTTGGTCAAAGACCATCGTACCGGTGTAGAAACAGGGAATATTCAATCCGTTATGGACGGTAATTTGGATGCCTTTATGGAAGGGTATTTGAAGAAAGAAGCTAATTTGAAAATATAGGAGACGATTACAGAAATGAAAAAGTTTATCGCCTTTTTAGTTGTTGTCATAGTAGCTATTGTAGTAGCGGCACAATTCTTTTTGCCGAGTTTTGTGGCTAACAAACTGGAACAGGAAATTAACAATAAATTACATCCTGAAACAATTTCCTTACGCATTGAATCTTCACCGGCTATTGCCATGGTTGGCGGTCGCGTAGATGTTATGCGTGGTGTTTTGGAAAATGTAAAATTAGGCAATTTAAATTTTGCCGATGTTCATATGGATGTAAATAATTTAGAATTCAGTCCTATCGCTTTATTTATGAACCAGACCATGGAAATTCAGCAAATGGGCAAAGGTGAAATCGAAGGTACTGTTACAGCTTCTGACTTGAAAGACTTCATGGAACAAGCTGTAAAAGGTCTAACCATTCAAGATGTAGTGATTAATTCTGACGGTATTGAAGTAGTCGGGTCGGTGGACATGGGCTTTGTGCGTGGCACTGCCAGCATTAAAGGCAACTTGGAAATCAAAAACAATGCCCTCGTATTCTCGCCGCAGCGCTTTGAAATTAACGGCGCCGGTATCGGTGGGTTAAATGCTTCCGTATTAAAACAGATTACTATTTATGACTTTGCGGAATTCCCAATTCCTGTAAAAGCCGATCGTATTGAAACAGAAAATGGAGAACTTCATTTGTTTGTCAATCCGATAAGTAAGTAAGAAAGGTGTTACTGTGAAGGAAACTAATAGAAAAAAGAGAAAACATTCTTTAGTCCTTATTGCGATTATTATTATCGGTTTGTTGGCCGGATTATTCCTGGTGCAACAGCGTCATCAAGTGGAAGAAGCCCAAAATCAGATCGAAAATATAGTCGACTATGATGCTGTATTGAGAGCTTCTTCTTTTGAAAAGCGAAGTACGGCTGACGCCTTAAAAGCCTTAAAAGATGCAGGCGTTACAGGGATGGCCATTTATGACCGTACACTTACCAAGGCTCGTGATGCCGGTGAGATTTTAGTCTATCATGGTGAAGATGCGGCTATTATGCAGTTCTATGGACCACAACCGCAGCCGGGTTACACCTATATCGTAGCGGCGCCCGGTAAGGAAGGCTACTTCAAAGAAATTCACGAAGATTTGGTTCAACGCTTAGGTAAGGATAAAGTAGGGGTTATGTACTCCAACCGCGGTCCTGTTTTGGCGTTGTCACAGCCGTACGAAGCATTGATGGATATGAATTTAAGCATCTCCCGTTTACAGGCCGAAGAAGTAAGCCGTCAGGGCTTTGACGTTATTGTACGTCCTACTAACTTTAAACAGGTTACCCGTGAAAATGTTGACCTCGTGTTTAGTCGTTTGGATGGTATACCTAATGTAACGGGCATGGTTTTTGTAGGCAAGGAAGCGTTAGGCTATCCTAATTTTATCGGCCTTACTAATGAATATTTGCATAATTTGCGTATTCCGGTTGTAGGGATTGAAGCGGTAAATCAATTGCAATATGAAAATCAGGTCGGTTTTAACAATGACTTAGCCGTAGCCGATGAATACAGTGTTGGTCGCTTATATACAATTGCTAAGGACGAGTTCAAAAAATTACCACCTGAAGAAGTGGCGCAACGTTTTTATATCAGTGATATTGAACGTAATATTCGCTTTAACTTATTGCCGATTTATGAAGAAGGCAGCGATAATAAGACGGCCTTAGAATCAAGTATTACGTACATGAAATCGCTTAAAGAGAAACTGGAAGATCGCGGCTTTACCTTTGGTCGTGCTTCTATTTATCCGCCATATACACCGGGACCAATCGCAGTTGTGTTGACCATGGCCGGTGCCGTGGGCCTCTTTACCTTTATGGTTAATTTACTCTTTCCGATGCGTAAGCACCGTCAGTTAGTATTAAACTTTACGTTGCTGTTAATTACAGTAGTACTTTATACAGTAACGGGTGGTACTTTAATCACTCAAATTTGGGCCTTAAGCACAGCGATTGCGGCACCGGTTGTGGCCATTATCCTCATTATGGATTGTTGGGTACGTCGGGCTGACGGACCGGCTGTAGGACCTTGGCGTGCTACATTGGAGGCGGCGGTTTACCTGGTAGGGGCTGCTCTTATTGCGGCTATCGGTGGTATTATGATTGCCGCTATGCTCGGTAATACCCGTTTCTTCATGGAATTTGCTTTATTCCGCGGTGTTAAATTAGTATTCGTAGCACCGATTATATTGACCGCGATTGCTTATTTACAGCGATTTCCGCTTTGGCAAGGCCGTACGATTGATTCCTGGTCTGAATGCCGAAGCTTTATGAAATCTTTCTTGACCTTGGACGTTAAGATTTATATGATTGCTATTTTTGCTATGCTTGGCGTGGTTGGCTGGGTCTTTGTGGGCCGCAGCGGTCATACAGCCGGTGTGCCGGTGCCGGGCTTTGAAATTGCCTTACGCCGTTTCTTAGAAAATACATTATATGCTCGTCCTCGTGAAAAAGAATTTTTAATCGGTCATCCCGCTTTGATGTTGGCATCTTTTGCCCTCTTGCGTCGTTGGCCTATGGTTTTACATTTCTTATTTACGATTGCCGGGGTTATCGGTATCGGATCCATGGTGGAAACCTTCTGTCATTTGCGGACGCCGGTTATGATGTCCATTGCACGCGGTTATGACGGCCTTTGGTTAGGCGTTGTTTTCGGCGTTGTGGCAATTTTAGTATTCCGCTTCTTAGCTTATGTGGTTACATGGGCTCGTAAACGGGAGGTAGCTAATGACTAGACTTGTTATCTCCGGTTATTACGGGTTCGGTAATGCAGGTGATGAAGCCATGTTGGCTGCTATTTTGGAAGCTATTTTAGAAGTAGTACCGGATGCGGACATTACCGTTATTTCCGGCAATCCAGGTCACACCGCAGCCAATCACGGCGTCAAGGCTATCGGCCGTTTTGACATGTTTGGTATTTTAAATGCCATCGGTCGCTGTGATTTATTGATTAGCGGTGGTGGCAGTTTATTGCAGGATGTAACGAGTAAACGCAGCTTATATTACTATTTAAGCATTATTACTTTGGCCACGAGTTTTGGTAAACGGGTTATGCTCTATGCACAGGGCATCGGCCCGCTTCGCCGTAAACGAGCACGTCAGATTGTCGGTCAGGTATTGAATAAAGTCACTATGATTACTGTCCGTGATGAGCGTTCCAAAGCGGAATTGCTCGATATGGGGGTAACTAAGGTGCCTATTCAGGTGACCGCCGATGCAGTGTTGGCCATGCATCCCGTAGATAAAACTATCGGACGACGCTTATTAAAACCGTATCAGTTGTCCGGCGTACGTTATCGCGTAGGTGTATCGGTGCGCAATTGGAAGCAATCGATTGCCTATCGCGGCGAATTGGCTAAAGCACTCGACCGATTGCATGAGGAATTGGGCGCCCAAGTGGTATTCATTCCCATGCAGCATCCGGCGGATACGCAAGAAGCTATGGCCATTAAAAGCCTTATGAAGAGTGAACCGGTAGTGTTGGAACGCATGTATAATACGACCGAGCTTTTAGCTTTGGAAGGTTGTATGGACGTTTTAATCGGGGTTCGCTTACATGCTTTGGTTTTTGCGTCTTTAATGGAAAAACCCGTAGTAGGCATTTCGTACGATCCTAAAATTACCAATTTCTTACAGATGATTGGTCAGGAGCCGGTTGGTACTTTGGATGAAATCGAAAGTGATACCATATACGCGGCGACGGCCGGTTTTCTTGAAAACTCCGCATTACAGCAACAGGTGGTACAACGCATTATTAAGCTTCGCGAAGAATCACTTAAAAATGCACATATTGCTTTGTCGCTCTTGGATACGCCTAAATAGTATACATATGCCGGTTGCTTGGCTTATAGGCGGCACTGGCAATTATATGGCTAAAGGTTTACAATAATATTGTTTTATATCGAATATTTCGTTAGAATTCAGAAATCTGCGTTACTTATTTTCCTAAAAGGAATGGAGGGTCTTTATGACAACATTAACAGCTGAGCAGAAGTCGTTAGTTCAAGAAAAGGCGACTGCAATTCGCGTAAGCATTCTCAAAGCCGTAACCGCCGCTAAATCGGGACATCCCGGTGGTTCTTTATCCATTGCGGATCTCATGGCGTTACTGTATTACGTAGAAATGAACGTTGATCCGAAGAATCCGAAAGACGGCAATCGTGACCGTTTTGTATTATCTAAAGGCCATGCAGCGCCGGCTTTATATGCCACGTTAGCAGAAAAAGGCTTTTTTGATAAAGGTGAATTGGAAAATTTACGTAAAATTGATTGCATGTTGCAAGGCCATCCCGATATGAAACATACACCGGGCGTTGATATGTCTACCGGTTCCTTGGGCCAGGGCATTAGTGCCGCATGTGGTATGGCATTGGCCGGACGCATCGACAAAAAAGACTATCGTGTTTTTGCCGTACTCGGTGACGGTGAATTGGAAGAAGGTCAAGTTTGGGAAGCCGCTATGTTTGCCGGTTTCTATAAACTTAATAATTTGACTGCTTTCATCGACTTCAACGGTCTCCAAATCGACGGTGATATTCGCGAAGTAATGTCGCCGTTACCAATCGCGCCTAAGTTTGAAGCTTTCAATTGGAATGTAATCGAAGTCAACGGTCATGACCTTGATGAATTACACAATGCCATTGAAGCCGCTAAAGCTTGTACCGACAAACCGACAGCAATCGTGATGAACACTGTCAAAGGTAAGGGCGTTAAAGAAATGGAAGGTCAGGCAGGCTGGCATGGTAAGGCGCCGTCCGCTGAAGAATATGAAAAATTCGTAGCAGAATTGTTGGAGGTGTAAGATGGGTAAAGCAACACGTGAAGCATATGGTAATGCCTTAGTGGCTGTTGGCGCCGCTAACGAAAATATAGTTGTATTAGATGCGGATTTATCTAAATCCACTAAAACGGATAATTTCAAAAAAGCTTATCCGGATCGTTTCTTTAACGTAGGGATTGCGGAACAGAATTTAATCAGTGTCGGTGCTGGTTTGGCAGCAGCCGGTAAAATTCCGTTCGTGTCTTCGTTCTCTATGTTTGCTACGGGGCGTGCTTTTGAACAGGTGCGCAATGCCGTATGCTATCCTAAATTAAACGTAAAAATCTGTGCTACTCATGCGGGGATTACGGTAGGTGAAGACGGGGCCACTCATCAGAGCCTTGAAGATATTGCCTGCATGCGTGCTATTCCTAACCTTAAAGTAGTTGTTCCTGCCGATGAAGCAGAAACTACAGCGGTTATTAAATGGGCTGCCGATTATGAAGGTCCTGTATATGTTCGTTTAGGCCGTGCCGGTGTAGACGATGTAACTCCGGAAGGCTATGAATTTACACCGGGGAAAGCTGTTGAACTCGTAGGCGGTAACGATGTAACGATTATTGCGTGCGGTGCTTTGGTAGGTCCTGCCGTTCAGGCCGCTAAATTATTGGCTGAACAAAATGTAAAAGCTCGTGTACTCAACATGGCATCCATTAAACCGATTGATGCTGACGCTATTGTGAAAGCAGCTAAAGAAACCGGTGCCATCGTAACAGCTGAAGAACATAATATTTATGGCGGTTTAGGTGCTGCGGTAGCTGAAGTAGTAACGGAATTTGCGCCGGTACCGGTTATTCGCATCGGCACGAAGGATACATTCGGTGAATCCGGTACACCTAAAGAATTGATGGCCAAATATGGTCTTACAGCAGAAGATATCGTGAATGCTGCTAAAACAGCGATTGAACGAAAATAGTAAAGGAAGTTAATCAATGATTCAATTTAACCATGTCAACAAAGTGTACGACAATGGCTCGCTGGCTTTGGATGACGTAACTATACATATTGAGAAGGGTGAGTTCGTACTTATCTGTGGTCCTAGTGGGGCTGGGAAATCCACGTTTATCAAACTATTATCACATGAAGTAGTACCTGATTCGGGAACCGTTATCGTAAATGACATGGAAGTCTCTCATTTGAAAAAACGGAAAATTCCGTATTTACGACGTCGTTTGGGCATTGTGTTCCAAGACTTCCGTCTTTTGCCAAACAAAACGGTAGCGGAAAACATTGCCTTTGCACTTGAAGTAATTGAAGAAAAACCGAAAGTTATTAAGGAACGAGTTGCCGCCGTATTGGATATGGTCGGCCTCGGTCATAAAGCTGATGATTTACCGCAGGATTTGAGCGGCGGTGAACAGCAGCGTGTAGCCATTGCCCGTGCCATCGTTAATAAACCGTTAGTGCTCATCGCCGATGAACCGACGGGTAACTTGGACCCTAATACCAGTAAGGGGATTGTGGAATTGTTTAAAACAATCAACAATTCAGGGACAACCATCGTTATGGTAACGCATGATATGGAAATGGTTAGATATTTAAATAAGCGGGTTATTGCATTGGAAGATGGCCGCGTAATCAGTGATAGAATGCGAGGTGCTGAATTCAATGAAGCTTAGAACGTTTAGATACTTTGTGAAAGAGGCTCTCAAGTCTATGAGCCGCAACGGTCTCATGACTTTGGCTTCCATTTCCACAGTAGCATTATCTTTATTTATTCTGGGGGTTTTTACTACCGGGGTTGTAAATCTCAATAATTTGGCTTCCAACTTGGAAAGTCAGGTAGAAATCAGTATTTATATGAAAGACGGCTTGACTACCAACCAAGTTATGGAAGTCGGTAAAAAACTAAAAGCCTTACCAAAAGTTAAAAATCTGGAATTCGTCAATAAAGACGAAGCGATGAAGCGTTTTAAAGAACGCCTTGGCGATCAGCAGGGCTTAGTAGCCGCTTTGGACGGCAATAACCCATTGCCATCGGCCTATGTGATTACTTTTGAGGACCCGGAAGAAGTAAAAAGTACGGCTAAATTAGTAGCTACGTTCCCTGAAGTGGAAAGTGCTCATTACGGACAAGATGTAATCGAACAGATTTTCAAAATGACTCAGGTTATCCGCATCGGTGGTATTGCCCTTATTGCCTTCTTGGCAGGGGCGACCTTGTTTATCATCTCCAATACGATTCGCCTTACCGTATTTGCCCGTCGTAAAGAAATCGGTATCATGAAATATGTAGGGGCCACCAACTGGTTCATCCGTTGGCCGTTCCTCATTGAAGGTATGTTGCTCGGTTTTATCGGCGGCGCTATTGCGACGGCTTGTGTTTGGGAATTCTATCACTTCATCACCCTTGAAGTGGAAAATTCCTTGGCATTCTTGCCGTTAGTACCGATGTTCCCATTCTTCTATGACTTGAGCGCTATTTTATTGGGCGTTGGTGTCTTGGTAGGGGCTATCGGTTCCACTATTTCGTTGAAACAGTATATGAAGGTATAAGAGAAGGGTTGGGTATGGCAAATAATAAATTATCCATGCGCATCGCGGCCGTTCTTTTAAGTACCACCATGTTAGCCTCCGTACCGCTTAGTACTATTTATGCCGAAGACGAAGATTTAACGAATCAGCTCAGCGGCATAGAACAGCAAATGCAAGAAGCGGGCAATCGAAAAGCCAATGCGGAAATTACGATTACGAATGTGTCTGAACAATTGCATCAGATTCAGGTGGAATTGGATCAGGCTACGGCTAATTTAAAAAGCTATGAACAGCAGCGTATGGCTGTAGAAAATGAAATTGTTAAGAATGAAAAATTGTTAGCCGAAGAGCAAGCTCGGTTGGCAACACGGGAAGGCGTCTTCAATAAGCGTGTCCGTGATATTTATATCAACGGTCGTCTCAGCTATTTGGAAGTTATCATTGGGGCCAAAGACTTCAGTGATTTCGCCAATCGCGTTGAAATGTTGCGACGTATTATTGATGCTGACATTAAATTAATCAGCAGCATTAAGACGGAACGTGAAGAAATTGCGCAACGGAAAGCCGAATTGGAAGCAGATCGTGCTAAAGTTGTAGAATTGGAAAACAAAGCACGTGAAACGCAAGCGGTTATTCAGAAGAAAAAAGATGAACAATCCGCTATTTTGGCACAGGCTCAAAATGATAAGGCTGTGGCTGAACAGATGCAGGCTGATTTACAGGCTTCCTCTGATGCTATTCGTGCTATGTTGCAACAGCGTGCAGCTGAACGTGTTGCCGCAGCGGCCGCCGCAGCAGCAGCGGCTCAGTCCGGTGGCGGCGGTGGCGGTAGTGATTACACTTATGTACAAGGTACAGGCCAACTTGCCTGGCCGGTATCCGGTGTTATTACGTCCGACTTCGGCTGGCGTAACCATCCTATTTTCGGACGACAAATACTTCACTCCGGTATCGATATCGGCGTTGATGAAGGCACCCCGGTACATGCTGCCGATGGTGGTACTGTCGTATTCTCCGGTTGGATGGACGGCTATGGTTATGCTGTTGTTATCGACCACGGTAACGGTATTTCCACTTTATACGGCCATAACTCTGATTTGGCCGTATCGGAAGGTCAATCTGTAAGTAAGGGCACCGTTATTGCCTATGCAGGCAGTACGGGTAACTCCACAGGTCCGCACGTTCACTTTGAAGTGCGTGTAAATGGTGATCCTGTAGATCCACAAGGGTATTTATAAGATGAATAATGAAAATACAAAGCGTCGGTGGTCGGACTCCTTAAAGTCCGGCGTCCGATTCGCCGTTAAGTTTACGCTGGCAGGCATTGTATTTATGTGGCTCGTGTTTTGGTATATTTCCGGCTCCCCAATAGGCGCTGTGAAGTTCTTTTTCACATATTTTGTGGCCAGTCATTTCTATATGGACCCGGTTTCGAAACAATCTTTATTTGAAGGCTCTTTGGCCGGTATGATTGATTCGCTGGGGGAACCGCATAGTCAATATCTTAATGAAAAAGAATATAATGATATTTATATGCAAACATCGGCCAGCTACATCGGAGTCGGTATTGTACTCGGCCAGGATAAGGACGGCCTGATGAAAGTGGCCAGTGCTATTGAAGGCCAGCCTGCTGCGGAGGCCGGCGTTAAATCCGGTGATATCATTGTAGAGATTGACGGGGTTAATACATCTACTTTAACCATGGAACAGGCATCCAAGATGATTCGTGGTGAAGAAGGTACCAATGTTACGATTACTATAATGCGCGGTAATGAAGTTAAAGATATTACCATTACGCGCAAACAAATTACATTGCCAACGGTTAAGGGCAAAATGTTGGATGACCATATTGGCTATATCCGCATCAGTCAGTTTGCGGAGCCAACCGGTTCTGATTTTGCCAAAACCTATAATGAATTAAAAGAAAAGGGCATGACAAAACTTGTCCTCGATTTGCGCGACAATCCGGGCGGTTTATTGACGACTGCTCAGGAAGTAGCCAATTATATTTTGCCGGCCGGTCCGATTGTTACGATTCAGGATCGTTCCGGTCGTATAGAGTCTTATGACTCAGAAGGTTTGGAGCCTACCATTCCTATGGTTGTGCTTATTAATCAAGGTTCTGCGAGTGCCTCGGAAATTATTTCCGGTGCGGTGCAGGATGAAAAAGTAGGTACCATTGTGGGTACTAACAGTTATGGTAAGGGAACGGTTCAAACTATTTTGGGTGTTCCCGGCGATGAAGGCATTAAGATTACGATTGCCAAATATCATACGCCAAATGATCGGGTAATCGACGGTACAGGCATTAAGCCAGATGTGGAAGTTGAATTACCGGACAATGCACAATCTGAAAGTGATGATACACAACTTCAGAAAGCATTGGAAATTTTAAAGACAAAATAATAGTGAGGCGGTAGCTATTTTGAGTTACCGCCCATATTACTATCAGAAAAGGATGAAAACTATGTTTATCGATCGTGCACGAATTTTTGTGAAAGCCGGTGACGGCGGCAACGGGATGAGTAGTTTCCGACGCGAAAAGTATGTTCCTAACGGCGGCCCAAACGGCGGCGATGGCGGTAAAGGAGCAGACATCATTTTAAAAGCGGACAGAAATATCAACACTCTCGTTGATTTCAGATATAAAAGACAATTTAAGGGACCGGCCGGTGAAGGTGGTCAGAGCAGTAATAAATACGGCAAAGGTGCCGATAATATGATTATTCCGGTGCCACTCGGTACGACTGTTAAAGATGAAGAAAGCGGTAAATTAATGGCCGACCTTATCGAAGACGGTCAGACCTATGTGGTAGCCAAAGGCGGCCGTGGCGGTCGCGGCAATGCGCACTTCCATACCAGTGCCAATCGTGCGCCGACGTTTGCGGAAAAAGGCGAACCGGGCGAAGAACGTTGGCTCCAATTGGAACTTAAAGTGTTGGCCGATGTAGGTTTATTGGGGTATCCGAGTGTAGGTAAATCCAGTATTATTCGCAAAGTATCTTCCGCAAAACCGGAAGTGGCGGCATATCATTTTACGACGTTAACACCGGTTCTCGGTGTTGTGTCCGTCGGTGAAGGTCAAAGTTTTGTTATGGCGGATATTCCGGGCCTTATTGAAGGGGCCAGTGAAGGGGTAGGCCTTGGGCATTCCTTCTTGCGCCATGTGGAACGCAGTAATATCCTCATCCATGTACTCGATGTATCGGGCATGGAAGGCCGCGATCCGATTGAAGATTTCCACACGATTAATAAGGAATTGGCCAAATATAGTGAAAAGTTGAGCAAAAAACCTCAATTAATCGCATTAAATAAAATTGACATGTTGCAAGACGAAGAAACATTATCTCGTGTTTCAGCGTATTTTAAAGAACAGGGGTATGAAGTATTCCCGGTAAATGCGTTAACCGGTGAAGGCTTGCCTGATTTGGTAAATCGTGCCTGGTACTACGTAGAAAACTATGTACCGGAACCGGAAGCAGTCGATGATACCGTGTTATACGAAGCTAAACCGGATACAGACTTTACTATTACCCGTGGTGACGATGCATCCTTCATTATCAGTGGTGCTCGTATTGAAAAATTAGTAGCCATGACAAACTTAGAAGATGAACAGGCTCTTCGTCGTTTCCAAAAAATTTGGTCCTATATGGATTTAGATAGAAAATTGAAAGAACGTGGCTGTAAGGACGGCGACGAAGTGGTAATCGGTGATCAACGCTTTACTTTCCACGATTTATAAGGAAGGACTAGTAGACTATGACAGGTAAACAAAAACGATTTTTGCGTGCATTAGCCAGTACCATGCCGGCTGTAGTTATGATCGGTAAAGGCGGCTTGGAAGATGCTGTTATTGACAGTGCTCGTGCGGCCATTACGGCAAGAGAACTTATTAAAGTTAAAGTGTTAAATAATGCCCCTGTGGACCCTGCAGAAACATTTGAAGAATTAGCCGATATGTTGGGTGCCGAATTGGTACAGGTTATCGGTCACAACGGTGTTTTATACAAAGCCAAAAAAGACCCCAAAATCATATTGCCCCGTTAGTCAGCCGAATTAATTCGCTTAATGCGTTAGTTTAGCTGACTTCCGGAAACGTTAAAAGGTAATCTGATGATGAGGAGATATAATTATGAGCGAAAGAGAGTCTACTGTTAAAGTCGTAACAAATGAACATTCCCGTGACGTATTGGCCAAGGCTAAGCGTATCGTCGTTAAAGTGGGTACCAGTACCTTAACCTATGACACGGGACGGCTTAATTTGCGCCGAATCGAATCGATTGTAAAGCAATTGGCTGATTTGGCCAATCAAGGGAAGGAAATTATTTTAGTCAGTTCCGGTGCCGTAGGTGCCGGGTTGGCTCCTTTGGGGGTTAAAGAAAAACCAAAAGACCTTGTCATGAAACAGGCTGCTGCCTCCGTGGGGCAAGGGGTTTTACTCCATATGTATGAAAAGCTATTTCGTGAATACGGCCATACGGTAGGTCAGATTCTTCTGACTCGCGAAGACAGTATGAATCGCTCTCGTTATATCAACTTGCGCAATACTTTATATGCGTTGATTTCTTTAGGCGTGATTCCTATCATTAATGAAAATGACGTAGTGTCTATTGATGAAGTTAAAATCGGTGATAATGATACCCTGTCGGCTGTTATTGCAAGTACAGTTGAGGCCGATTTGTTGATTATTTTATCTGATATTGAAGGTTTGTATACGGCTAATCCGCAAACGAATCCGGATGCCGAATTAATACATGAAGTAGACGTTATTACGCCTCATATTTATGAAATAGCCGGTGGTGCCGGTACATCACGCGGTACGGGTGGCATGTATACTAAAATTCAAGCCGCCAATATTGCCGTTAATTCCGGTGTGCACATGGTTATCGCTTCCGGTGAACGCAATGATTCTATCGAAGTGATTGCCGCCGGCGGTTTACGAGGCACCCATTTTGTGGCGCGTGATTCGAAACCGCATATGAAAAAACGCTGGGTAGCCTTCGGCAAGCGGCTTAAAGGTTCGGTTACTGTCGATAAGGGCTGTGCTGATGCTTTACTTAAAAAAGGCTCCAGTTTATTGCCGGTTGGTATTACGGCAGTAAGCGGTGAGTTTCATGAAGGGGAAACCATTAGTATCCTGTTTAATGACGAAGAAATTGCCCGTGGTATGGTAAACTTCTCATCAGCGGATCTTGATCAAATTAAAGGTTGCAATTCCCATGAAATTACGTCTATTCTTAAGATAGACAGTGCTCATACGGAAGTCATTCATCGTGATAATTTAGTAATCCTCAGATAGGAGTCTTAATATGACAGAGTACGCAACATATTTTGAAACTATGGGCCGTAAGGCTCGGGCCGCATCGACGGCTATGCAATTGGCCGATACGGCGGTAAAAAATAAATTATTGCAGACCGTGGCTGATGTATTGGTAGCTCATATTCCGGCCATTTTAGATGCCAATGAAAAAGATATGGCACAGGCCGGCGATTATAATTTACCGCAAATTATGTATGATCGATTGCGTCTTACTAAGGAGCGCATCGAGCAGATGGCTCTTGGGGTACGTGAGCTTGTTGATTTAGAAGACCCTATCGGTGAAGTTATGGAGTCGTCTACCCGTCCCAATGGCATGGAAATTACGAAAGTACGGGTACCATTGGGGGTTATTGCTATGTTTTACGAAGCAAGACCAAATGTAACCGTTGATGCAGCGGCTCTATGTATGAAAACAGGCAATGCGGTTATTTTACGGGGCGGTAAAGAAGCATTTCACACTAATGAATGCTTGGTAAATTTATTGCGTGACGCATTGACCGAAGTTAATTTACCGGCCGATGCGGTACAATTGGTAACCGTCACCGATCGTGCGGCCGTATCTGATTTATTGCGCCAACGTGAATACATTGATGTAGTAATACCTCGTGGCGGTGCGGGCCTTATTAAACGAATTGTAGAAGAAAGCCGCATTCCGGTTATTGAAACGGGGAGCGGTGTCGTTCATGTATATGTGGATAAAGATTGTGACGAAGCTAAAATTGTACCGATTGTAGTCAATGCTAAAGTACAGCGGCCATCCGTATGCAATTCCGCGGAAACGTTACTTATTCACGAAGCGGTGGCACCTAAATTGTTGCCGATTATTGCGGATGCTTTAATGGCCAAACAGGTGGAACTTCGCGGTGATGAAGCTTCGCGGGCTATCGTTAAAGATATTAAAGCTGCTGAAGAATCGGCATGGTCAACGGAATATAACGATTTAATTATGAATGTAAAAGTAGTGCCTTCCGTGGAGGCTGCCATTGCTCATATTAATCACTACGGGACGAAACATTCGGAATGTATTATTACGGAAAATAAAGAGGCGGCACAGGCCTTTTTACAACAAGTAGATGCATCTACCGTGTATGTAAATGTTTCCACCCGTTTTACGGATGGCTTTGAGTTTGGCTTAGGAGCCGAAATCGGTATCAGCACTCAGAAACTACATGCGCGCGGGCCTATGGGGCTCTTGGCGCTTACTTCGTATAAATATTATGTGCAAGGAGATGGCCAAATTCGTTCATGATAAAGTGGCTCAATATGGTACGAGTTTATGGCTCCTACTTAAAAACACCTAAGGGACGCTATGAATGGCTATCCTATATTAAAGCAATAATACTGTGGCTTGTAATATCATTGTTAATTATGGGGATAATGTACTGCTTATGAAACTTACAGGAAGAATCGGCATCATCGGAGGTACCTTTAATCCAATTCATTTAGGCCATTTGATGATAGCGGAAATGGCGCAGGAAACCTATGAACTTGACCGCGTTATTTTTGTACCGGCGTATCATCCGCCTCACAAACATGAAGACGTGATTGATGCAAAATATCGCTATGAGATGACGGCGGCGGCTGTTATGGACAATCCTAAATTTACTATTTCCGACGTTGAATTTAAACGGGAAGGGCCGTCTTATACGGTGGATACGATAAAGTACTTCCGTGCCCAATATGGTGAGGATAAGGAATACTATTTCATAGCCGGTACAGATACCATTCAAGACTTACCCAATTGGAAATATATTGACGAACTGCTCGGTTTATGCCATTTTATAGGGGCTGTGAGACCGGATGGTTCGGCGGCTATTGAAAAGATTATTGAATATTTTGGCGATTTAGGTCGTGACCGTATTCATTTGCTGGAAGTGCCGCTCATGCAGCTGTCGGCTACGGATTTACGTCAAAGATTGCGCACCAAGCGCAGTGTTCGCTACATGATTCCTAAAGCCGTAGTTCAGTATATTGCACAACATGATATTTATAAAAAGTGAGGCAACAAATACTATGTTTGAAGAAATTATTAATGATTTACAAATGCGACTTAGTCCTAAACGTTTCGCCCATACTTTAGGTGTGGCGAGAGCCGCTGTAGGATTGGCCCAACGCTATGGTGCCGATCCGGAAGAAGCTTATATTGCCGGTCTTTTGCATGATTGTGCTAAAGAATTGCCTTTATCGGAAATGCAGCGTTTGGTAGATGACGCGGACATTAAAGTGGATATGGATATGTATGTAAACGGTGCGCTATTACATGGTGTAAGCGGTGCCGTTATGGCCCATGATCGCTATGGTGTTATTGACGGTTATATTCTCGATGCCATTCGTTATCATACGACGGGCCGCGTAGGTATGACGCAATTGGATAAAATTATTTTTCTAGCCGATTATGTGGAAGAAACTCGGGATTTTCCGGGTGTGGACTATTTACGCAGTCTGGCCTTGGAAGATTTGGATGAAGCGGTGTTGGCCGGTTATGATACGACAATTCGCCATTTGTTGGATCAGGAGTTGAGTATTTATTTTAAAACCATTTTAGGCCGTAACGATATGGTACGGCGTATTCATAATCGATAGGGTGCGTGTAGTATGGAAGAAGAAGTGCGTAAAAGACCGACTCGGCGGGGGCGAAGAAAACCCAAAGTACGTTGGGGACGGGTTATCTTAGCTTTGATAATACTCATAGTCCTGGTAGGCGGTATCGGTTTTGGTTTATGGCGCGGTTATCAGGCAGCGGTAAGTTATTTTGGCGGGTCAGCTACGACCGAGACAACAACGACGGCCGATGTGGCACCACCGTCAGAGCCAAATCAAGTATCGACAATTCCTTTAGAACAAAAGTCGCTGGATAAGCCGATTTATATTTTATTGGTAGGTAAAGATAGCAATAATCCGGCACAAGGGGATGCTCTCTTTTTACTATCCGTAAATGAACAACAAAAAAATATTGATGTAATCGGCATCCCGTCCAATACAAAAATTTACAGCCGTGACAATAAGTCCGTGTCTATGATTAATACCATGTATAGCAGCGGTAATATTGAACTTACTAAGGCCGTGGTGGAAGATTTATTCCATATTCCCATTCCCTATTATGTGGTGGTCGACGAGGCGGCTTTTAAAGATACCCTTGATGTACTGGGTTCTCAAGATATGTATGTGGAAAAAGAAATGGTACATATTGACGACGCTACCGATACAGCCGATGTCAATTTGGCACGTGGATATCAAACATTGGATGCGGATAAAGCGTATCAATATGTGCGCTTTGTGGATGCCGATAAAAATGCATTCAGTCGTACCCAGCGTCAAGAACGGTTTTTAAAACAATTATTGAGTTCTCAGGAAGATACTTTTACTATTTCCCGCATGTGGCATGTGTGGCGCCTCTGGAGCCACTATGATTCTAATATCAGTACGACTGACGCAGTTAAACTGGTTATGAGTTTGGGCAGTCTTACCGGTAATAATATTCAGTACTATATTTTACCGGGCACCAGGGAAGTGCTTAACGGCGAAATATTCTGGACCTACGACCCGGTAGAAGCGCAGCAATTATTGGGCATTACCTTAGGCAATGCACCGATTGAAGGCGGTGGCGACGGGACAACTGATGATTCGAAAAATACTTCGGCCGGTAACGCCAAAGAAGGCTAAATATTAATTTACTATGTTATAAACAGCATTATAATTGTTAAAATAATTATAGGGGTTGTAACGGTTAGTCGTGACAATATATTGTATTTATTTTTATAGTTTATTGTTGGCGATGATTATAAAAAGGAGATTTCATGAAAGAGAAACAAGAAATTAAAGACGTGGCATTAGCATTGGCACAAGCAGGTTTTGACAAAAAAGGTACAGACATTGCCATTTTGGATTTGGAAGGTTTATCCAGTTTAGCGGATTATTTCGTATTGGTGAGTGCGTCCAACGTAAAACAGGCACAGAGTATTGCCGATGAAATTGAAGATAAAGGGGCTGAAGTAGGCACTACCGTGCTTCATCGTGAAGGTTATCACGAAGGGGAATGGATTCTTTTGGACTTCGGCGATATTATCTGTCATGTCTTCGGCGGGCAGGAAACACGCTCTTTCTACGGCTTGGAACAGCTTTGGAATGATGCGGCTCGCGTAGAATTTACAGGGGCTTAATATGGCAACACAATTATCTGAAAACACATTAGCCACGCTGAAAGTGTTACGTCAAAGCGACCAAGGTTCGTTCTTGGACGGTGGTACGGGCAATACCAATGATGACATTTTACTTCATAAGGATCAACAGACCGCACCGGTGAAAATCGGCGATGAAGTACCGGTATTCTTGTACAAAGATCCGAAAGGTCGTCTCACCGCCAGTATGCGTTTGCCGGCTATTAAAGAAGGTCAAATCGGCTATGTGGAAGTAATAAATAAGACTCAATTCGGTGTTTTCGTCGAAGTGGGTACCGAACGCGGCATATTTATGCCACACGCAGAAATGCGCGGTCGTCCGCAATTAGGCGAGAAAGTCTGGGTTCGTTTATATACGGATAAGTCCGGTCGTTTAGCTGTTTCTATGGATGTGGATGATGCTATGCGCCGTGCCTCTAAACCGGCTACGGAAGCTAAAGTCGGACAAATGGTGCGTGGTGCCATCTATAATTTCACCTCCGATGGTGCTTTTTTTATCACCCCGGAACGTTGGATTGCGTTTATTCATAACAGTGAAATGACACATCATTTGAAGGTGGGCGAATTGATTGATGCTCGCGTTACCTATAAACGTGATGACGGACGTGTTAACGTTTCCATGCGTCCTGTAAAAGAAACGGCTTTGACCATTGATGGCGAAGTGTTATTGGAATATTTATATCAGCGTAATGGCCGTATGCCATACAGTGATAAATCATCGTCTGATATTATTAAAGCAAAATTCGGTTTCAGTAAAGCAGCCTTTAAACGTGCTGTAGGTCATTTAATGAAAGAAGGTAAGGTTATTCAGGAAGAAGGCTGGACCTTATTGACCGAAACGGGTAAAACAGCGGCTGAGGAACTTGTGAAAAGTAAGACAAACGGTGACGCACCCCAAAGTGCAGGTGTAACCGAAGCGTCTGACACAGGTAAGGAAGCCAAAGAGGATACTCGTAAGGCGTAGTGACGGCAAATAGAAGGCGTAATCAATTACGCCTTTCTTTGCATTTACCGACATATTGAATTTGAGGGTTGATTAATTATGAAAATTATTGTGGTAGGCGCCGGTAAGGTTGGCTATTCCGTAGCACAGCGCCTCGTGCAAGATGAACATGATGTATATATTATTGAAAAATCGGCAGAGCGCATCCGTAATCTGGAGAACAGCTTAGATGTAAGTCTCGTTCAAGGTAACGGCAGCAGTTTACAATTACTTAAAGAAATCGGTATGGATGATGTGGGTATGCTCATCGCCGTTACGGATTCCGATGAAGTAAATATGCTGGCTTGTTCGGTGGCAAAAATCGGCGGGATTCCTCGTACTATAGCTCGTGTTCGTGATAATGATTACTTGAGAGAAGAAAACCGCGAGTTACAGGAACAATTAGGGGTTGATTTATTTATTAATCCGGAGATGGTATCGGCTCAAGAAATTGTGCAGGTATTACAGACTCCGGCAGCTCTTGATGTGGAGGATTTTGCCAGTGGGGCTGTCCGTCTCATGGAATTTAAGATGCATGAAGACGTTCCTTATATTAACCAACGTTTGCGGGATATTCAATTTCCGGAAGGTGTTATTATTGTAGGCATTCTCCGGAACGGCGAAATGACTATTCCTCATGGGGAAAGTCGTCTGTTGAATATGGATAAAGTATTCTTTTTGGGGGCGAAAGACGCTATTTTGAAAATAGCCGAAGAATTCCACGAAGAAGCCATGATGGAGCAAACCAAGCGTATTCTATTGATTGGGGCCGGCCTTATCGGTCGCAATTTAGCGGTTCTCCTCGATCGAGCCGGTTACATGGTTAAAGTTATCGAAAAAGACATGGAGCGCTGTGAGCTGCTGGCCTCTATGGTAGAGAATGCCATGGTTATCAATGGTGACGGCACAGATATGAATTTATTGGAAGCGGAAGAAATTTCCGATTGTGATGCTATTATCTGCCTTACTGATGATGATAAATTGAATCTGCTGGTAGCATTATTGGGCAAACATTTAGGTGTGCCAAAGACAATTGTGCGCGTTGGTCGACCGGAATATATTGTCCTTATGGAACAAGTGGGGATTGATATTGTATTTTCGCCGCGCCTATTGACATCCGGCGAGATTTTACGTATGGTACGACGCGGTGAAAATGTAGTGAGCATTTCCACCTTTGAAGGCTCCAAAGCAGAAGCCGTGGAAGTGGTATTGAGTCCGGTATCGCCGCTTGTGGGTTGTGCTTTGAAAGACTTGAAGCTCCCCGGTAAAGCCTTGGTAGGTGCTGTTGTACGTGATGGTTCCACTATCGTGCCGACAGGTAATACGGTGCTTTTTGCCAATGACCATATTGTTTTCTTTACGTTGCCGAATCATGTTAATAAACTATTAACGTATTTGAAGCCGGTTTAATCGAGGTGTCCTATGCGTATACAGATTGTCATGCGATTAGTGGGGCAGTTAATCCTCATTGTTGCAGGAATTATGTGGGTTCCGTTCATTTACGGTTTGACGGTTGGTGAGTCATATTTTTCTTTTATCGGCGCCTCCATTATGGCGGCTGTAACGGGCAGTTTATTGTATTATTACGGGCAGCCGAGTACAAGTTACAGTTTGCGCGACGGTTTTTTGACCGTTAGTTCTATCTGGATTTTGGTATCCTTTTTTGCCTCTTTACCGTTTTACTTCGGCGGCGTTTTGCCAACATTTATAGATTCTTTATTTGAGTCGGTATCGGGGATAACGGCTACCGGTGCGTCTGTGGTGGAAGAGTTGGACAGCTTACCCAAAAGTTTTGTGCTGTGGCGCAGCCTCACTCATTGGCTTGGCGGTATGGGGATTGTCGTATTGGTGCTGGCCTTCCTTAAGAACTTAGGCGCTGATTCGGCTCATTTGTTCAACGCTGAAGCTTCGGTACCGCGTCCCGGTGTGGTATTGCCGCGCATTCGTTCTATGGCTTTTAAATTATGGACTATTTATTTATTATTTACAGCCGTATGTTTCAGCGCGTTAGTAATTGCCGGTATGTCGTATTTTGACGCCATTAACATGACGTTTACCACGATTGCCACCGGTGGTTATATACCAAACGACGGAGTCGTTGATATTTATACGGAAAATTGGGCTATTCGCTGGATTTTAATCTTTTTTATGATTTTGGCGGGTGGTAACTTTACCGTATACTATGCCGTATTCCAACGAGGTCTCAAAGCGGTTTGGCAGGATTTTGAATATCGCATGTATTTATTGATTCTGTTTATCGGGTCAATCATTGTAATGTATGCTTTATATATGGCCGATAATTTTTCCTCCGGTACCTCCTTTAACCGGGCTGTATTCATGATTGTGTCGATGCAAACCGGTTCCGGATTGGTTCTTGGCAACTATGATGTATGGTCGCCGCTCGCACAAATGATGCTTTTTATGTCAATGTTCTTCGGTGGTTGTAGCGGGTCTACTACGGGCGGTATTAAAATTATTCGTATCATTATTTTAATTAAAAGCAGTATTATTTATTTGCGTAAGGCTATTCATCCCGATATGGTGCAGACCATTACGATTAATGGCAAATCTATGCCGCAAAAATGGGTTCAAATGACGCAGCAGTTCTTTTTCCTATATATGACTGTATTTGCTATTTCTGCGTTGGGCATTGCCGCTACAGGCCTTAGTTTCGGTGAATCTTTACAATGTGTAGCGGGGATTTTGGGGAACGTAGGCCTTGCGTTCGGCAAACTGGGGCCGCAAGGCTCTTTTGCGGTGCTTCATCCGATGGCTAAAATAATTTGTGTAATCGATATGTTGCTCGGTCGTTTGGAATTGTTTACCTTACTTGTATTACTGCATCCTGATTTTTGGCAGGGCTATTTCCTTAAACGTCGCAAACGTTCCTATAAGGTATTGCAACCGGTAGGTACTCATCGCAGAGGCTAGAGCCTTAACACTTTTTACTCACTGGTGATTAATAGCCATGATAGAAGGCCTAACGTATGAATTGAATAGAAGGCTCAACGTATGACTTGAATAGGAGGACTTTATGGAAATTTTAAAACAGCCTTTAGGCTTATATAAGGCAAATTGTTATGTTTTAAAAGAGGCCGGCCAGGCGCTTATCATAGATCCGGGCTTTCATGCTCATAAAGTCCTTGAAATGGTAGGGGAAGCGGACCTTCAAGGCGTTGTACTCACACATGGTCACTGCGATCATGTGTGTGCCGTTGACGGTGTTTTGAAAGAACGTCCTGTTCCTTTATATATGCATCCCGGGGATGATGAATTGCTACATGCCAAACGGCGGATGCCATCGGCCTATAAAGGCCTCTTTCAGTCCCCGTATTTGCACTTAAAGGAAGGAACTCTTAAGCTCGGGGTATTTGACCTCTATGTGCATGAAACGCCGGGACACAGCAAAGGAAGCGTTATTATACAGTGGGGGAATCATCTGTTTACCGGAGATACTTTGTTCAAAAATTCAGTAGGGGCTACGAATAACTATAATGGGGATGATGCGGTGCTTAAAACTTCGCTTCGCCACATTATGACATGGGACCCTGATTTAATCGTTCATCCCGGTCATGCAGAGGATACAATGATTAAAGAAGAGTTGGCTCATAACCCGTTTTTACAGCCTTTGAAAGAATTTAATTAAATTGAAATAAAATATTAAATTTATACTAGACAAAGTACTCTGAAAAATGGTAGAATAATTTTCGTTGCTAAGGGCGGCGAAAGTAATGAAACAGTCAAAAGCATGTAAAAACTTTTCAAAAAGTTGCTTGACAATTGTTGCTGAAACCCCTATAATAACAAAGTAACGTATACGGCCCCGTGGTGTAGCGGTTAACATGTCGCCCTGTCACGGCGAAGATCGTCAGTTCAAATCTGATCGGGGTCGCCACGTTCGCCCCGGTAGCTCAGTCGGTAGAGCAAAGGACTGAAAATCCTTGTGTCGACAGTTCGATTCTGTCCTGGGGCACCATTTATGCGGAAATAGCTCAGTGGTAGAGCACCGCCTTGCCAAGGCGGGGGTCGCGAGTTCGAATCTCGTTTTCCGCTCCATTTATTTGGCGGCATAGCCAAGCGGTAAGGCAGAGGTCTGCAAAACCTTTATTCCCCAGTTCGATTCTGGGTGCCGCCTCCATATTTTTCTACCCATGCCGGGGTGGCGGAACAGGCAGACGCAACGGACTTAAAATCCGTCGGTTGGAGACAACCGTACCGGTTCGATTCCGGTCCTCGGCACCATTTAGACTGAATGAAAATTCAGTCTATTTTTTTTTGAAATAAAGAAGGACTTTTTTCCTCCTATAGCGAACTATATATTTAGAGTAATTAATCATGTATATTTTGGTACAGATACATACTATGGTATAGCTAAAGGAGGATTTCGTATGAATTTTGAACTTCGTGATGGTCACGAGTATATTGATGAAGTAAAGAAACTATTTGTTGATTATGTACGTTCCTTAGGTGTTGCTGCCAATGTGAAAGAATTTGAAGGCTTGGAAGAAAAGTATAAAGGCGACCGTGAAGCGTTATACATTGCCTTTGTAGATGATGTACCGGCCGGCTGCGTAGCTTTACGCCATGTTAACTATGAAACAGCTGAAATGAAGCGTCTTTATGTACGCCCTGAATTTCGTCGTACCGGCCTCGGTATGAATATTGCTCACATTCTTGTAGAAGAAGCTAAAGAAAAAGGTTATAAGACGCTTCTATTGGATTCCTTGCCTAGCATGGAAAGTGCCAAAGAATTATACAAAGCCTTGGGCTTTAAGAGCACTGACCGCAATGTGAAAAAACCGGTTCGTACGGTTGTGCATTTATCATTACCTTTAGTTTAATCAATACCGACCAAAATAATAACGTAAATAAAAGCGAGTCCCGCTTCTGATGGGGACTCGCTTTTTGTGTGTTTTTGTTTTTATTCGCTTCGAATGTAACTCGAACTGTTATCGCTCCGGTGCGGCTGCTTCCGGGTCATTGGTTAATGGTTCCTGACCTAAAAGAGTCGTTAAATTATACTTGTTGAAGCGATAGTTCGGATTAGAGAAGTCTCTAGTCCGATCATAACGATTAGTCGGTGCCTGTAAGATACCGGACACTAAGTCGTAGAGTAAATCGTTGGTGAAATATTTGTTTTCATGGTCGCGCAGAATAGCCGTCGTTTCCGGATAGGCTTCTTCGTAGGTTGGCGATAAGTAAACCCATAGAGGAATGCGGGCCATGTCGAAATCAAAAATGTCTGGATTGTGGGAATAATTGAGGCTTTCCCCGTGGTCGGAGAAATAAATCATGGCCTGCAGATTTAAGTGATCCTTAGCATAGGTATAAATTTGCTGTAATACCCAATCCGTATAGAGTTGGCTGTTGGCATAGGCTTCCTTGCCTTTTGGTACTTCGCCGACTTTCCATTTACTGAATTCATGAGGATAGCGGTCATTATAATAAATATGACTGCCCATGATATGAATAACAATAAAGTTATTTTTGTATGGTTCTACTTGTTGGAGCAGCGGTAAAATAACACCGTCGTACTTATCGGAGAACATATATGCTTCATGAGCCCATAAAGGTCTGTCTGCCGTTTTGGCAATTAAGGAGATAGCCGTATCGTATTCACCGTAAACACCTTGGTTGCTAAACCAACTCGTGTAGTAACCGGCTTTTTTAGCCACATCGAGAATATTGGCAGAATCCAAGAACGGCTTATCATCGTATTGATTGCGCTCCGTAAGAGCCCGTTCTAAGGTAGGTACTGTTTGTACATAAGACGAATAGGCGTTTTTAAAGAAGATAAAATCAGGATTTGAGGCCGTCATTTCGCTTTGCCATGGTGTATCATCGTAAGCAAAGCTTGGATTATAGACTTTCATGTAATTGCGCGAAGCCGATTCACCGATAACGAGGATTATAGTACCAGGCGCCCCGTTGGCCGCGGTTTCATCTGTTTCGAGATGTAAGTCATTGTAGATTTCATGATGTTTGTCACTGTATTGTTGTAACTCTTTCATATATGTAGCGACATCAGTCCAGTTTTTAACAATGTCCGTTTTCATAAAACCAAAAGGCAAGTAGATTACACAGGCAAGACAGGCGATGCTGAGTATGCCTAAACGCAATCTTGTCATCATATCGCGACGGGACAAGAGATTCATCCCTTGGTTTGACCAGTAGTAAAACAGGAATAAGAGTACATTGCCGATGCCGATGCCGATTAGGCCTGGAATACCGGCGGAGCTTTTTAAAAAGCCGAAAGCTTCTTCCGGATTTGTTTGATACAGGGCCATTAAGGTGGCCGGCGTCAAACAATGCCACGTGTTAATATAGTAGCCGATTTGAATTAACGGAATCAAAGACAAAAGCCACTGGATGAGTGCGATAAGGATGCTTAAAGATCGGCGGTATGGCAGATGGTGTACCATGAAATAGTGGAGTAAGCTGAGCCCCACAAAGAGTAGAAAGCCAAATAAGAAATCCGGGAAGAATTCGTAAAAATAAAAGGGCTTCGTATAGGACCAATGATATAACAAAGGATAGGTTAAAGCCCAGGCAATGCCCAAAAGGCCATGCCCCAAGAAGGCACGATGCCATAAAGTACTGCGCATAAGTTGCTGGAAAATGGACAGCCCCAATAATAAGGGGAGGGATAACAAAAGAATATCTTCCCAATCAAAGCCAAAGGCAATAGGTTCGTAAATAAAATAAAAAGCGGCAAAGATGAGGACACACCACAAAATTGCCTGAACGACGGCATTGCGCCACCATGATATAAGAGTTTTCATAACGCATTTCCTTTATATTATAATAACATCAATACGATAGCAGAAATATAGTAAAAATACAAGGTTTAATATGCTTTTTTACATACTTTGACGGTTGTTAAAGGTTATTTTTCTATGATACAATTAAAAAAAGGTTATCGAGACTTCGTGACAACATAAAGAGGGGCGTATAACCCCTCTTATTTGTTTGCCGAATCGTAAGGAGATATGATGAAACCCTATGAGTATAAGCTGGCCGTTTTTGAAGGGCCATTGGATTTATTACTCCATTTGATAGAAAAACATAAAATAGATATTTACGACATTCCCATTGTGGAAATTACGTCGCAATATATGGCGCAGCTTGAAGAATGGCAGACCTTTGATATTCATTACAGCAGTGAGTTTTTGGTTATGGCGGCTACGCTGTTACAGATTAAATCCCGCATGCTGTTGCCAAGAAACGCACCACTCAATCCGGAAGAGGAAGAAGATCCCCGTGACGAATTAGTGGCTAATTTGCTTGAATATAAGCAAATCAAAGAATTGACCGAGGCATTGACCGAGCGCTCCGAAGCGAGCAGTCAGAGCTTTAGCCGGCCCGATTCGTTGAGCCAATGGGGTCAGGAAACGGTATTTCGTTTTGACATCGCCCAATTGTACAGTTTATTTAAATCTTGTATTGATAGAGTGGATGAAACGGTGCCGGAACCGCCAAAGGTAAAGGTTGAAAAAGAGGCTTACAGCTTGGAAGATACGATTGATTCTTTGCTTATGAGGGCCAAACAACAACGCCGACTCAGCTTTGTAGCTTTGCTTAATGAGGTAACAGTACGGGCTGCCAAAGTGACTATGTTTATTGCTGTTTTGGAATTATTGAAGCGTCAAATTTTTACTATACACTCAGTGACGGAAGGGCCTAATGACGGTTCGTTAAAGGATGTAACCTTAGTCAGTGAAATTGTCTAGGTCAGTTTATAATAGATTTTTCGATTATGCTTATTATGGCAATACAGGCATAGCTATTTAATCGACTAGATTAAGATATTACATAAGTAAGCGTATATTAGTTAGAAAGGTGAGTAACAAACTATGACAGATGTGAATCAGCCAAGCGATACATCGCTGCTCGCCCATTTGGAAGCAGTTCTTTTTTCAGCAGCCAAACCGGTGCCTATCACACTGCTTGGCGAACTATTTGATTGTGCAACTGAAGAGGCCGAAGCGTTATTGGAGGAATATGCCAATCGACTGGTGGTTGATAAACGAGGTCTTCGTTTAAAAGTAAGCGGCGTCGGAGCCGAGCTTGTAAGTGCGCCGGAGAGCAGTGAATATGTGAGTAAGATTCGCCAACGGGAAGACCGCTTGTCGCCGGCAGCGATGGAAACGTTGGCGGTTATTGCCTTTAAGCAGCCGGTTACGAAAAGTGAAATTGAAGAAGTGCGCGGTGTGAATTGTGAAAAAGTTTTAAAGCATTTAGTGAACCGCGATTTAGTTATGGAACTGGGCCGTAAGGAAAGCATCGGCCGGCCTGTATTGTACGGTACGACCGATACATTTTTGCGCAGTGTGGGCATAGAATCGGTGGAAACCTTAAAGCGTGAAGTAGCCGTCGATAACAGTGTGGCAGTTACTGTTGAAAGAAATAACACTATTGAAGCCGACGAAGACCATGAAAGTCCGACAATTGACGGTGAAAATAACAATACGATTGAGGCTCATGAAGCCCGTGAGATTACGGAATAAGGGAAAGGAGCAGACTATGGAACAAGAACGTTTGCAAAAATATATCAGTCGCTGCGGTTATGCATCAAGGCGCAAGGCGGAAGAACTAATCGTGGCCGGTAAGGTACAGGTAAACGGTCGTCAGGTTACGGAATTGGGGGTTAAAATTAATCCTGCCGTGGACCGCGTTAAAATTGACGGTCAGCGTATTGAACCGGAAGCATTGGAATATTATATTTTTAACAAGCCGAAAGGCAGCATTACTTCAGTTGGCGATCCACAGGGACGCGCTACGGTAATGGATTATTTGAAAGACATTAAAAATCGAGTATATCCGGTAGGCCGCCTTGACTACAACACGGAAGGTTTGTTGTTATTCACCAATGACGGTACCTTGGCTCAGGCTTTAATGCATCCGTCACAAGGTGTGACCAAGACCTATGAAGTTAAAATCAAAGGTCGTGTTTTGGATGAGCATTTGGAGGCATTGAGTGCGGGTATTACTTTGGAAGATGGTCCTACCTCGCCGGCAGAAATCGTAGATTACGGTTTTGACAGCAAGACGAACACTACGTTGGTTGAGATTACCATTCACGAAGGTCGCAATCGCCAGGTACGCCGTATGTTTGAGCATTTTAAATATAGTGTGTACAACTTAAAACGCATTGCTTACGGCGGACTTACCTTAGCCGGAGTAAAACGTGGTGCTTATCGTAAACTTACGGGGGAAGAACTGCGTCAGTTAAAAGCACTCTGCAAATTACCATTCGGCAAAGGACCCGGCGACGGCGCTAAAGGTCGTAAAATGCCGGCGAAAGACAATAAAAAACAGTTCGGTCGTAACGGCGCGGTGCGTGGTGCTAAACGTCGTTCCGGTGGAGGCAGACCATGAAACATATCATCGTAGTGGGAGCCGGTGCAGCCGGTCTTATGGCAGCTACTATTGCCGCTCGTGAAGGCGCTAAAGTAACGTTAATCGAAAAAATGAACATGATAGGTAAAAAGATGGGCATTACCGGCAAAGGGCGTTGTAATATTACCAATGATGCGCCTATCAGTGATTTTATCGCGAAAACACCGGGGAACGGTAAGTTCCTCATGAGTGCTTATCAGCAGTTTGACAATCGCGATTTATTGGATTTACTCCATGAATGGAAGTTGGCTACTAAAGTAGAGCGCGGCGGCCGAGTTTTTCCAGTGTCCGATTCGGCTCTTGAAGTGCGCGATATGTATATGCGAGTGTATAAAGGCTATGGCGGCATTTTACATTTAAATGAAGCTGTTAAGCATATTATTGTAAAAGACAATAAGGTTCAAGGCGTTGTAACCGATAAAGAAACCTATTATGGCGATGCGGTTATTTTAGCAACCGGAGGCTTGTCCTACCCGCTTACCGGTTCTACCGGTGACGGCTATGCTATGGCTAAAGAGGTGGGCCATACGGTGACGGATTTACGTCCGTCATTGGTACCTTTGGAGACGAAGGAACCGTGGGTTAAAGATTTAATGGGTTTAAGTCTTCGTAATGTGGAATTGTCGGCTGTGGCTAAAGATAAAGTGCAGGATAAACAATTCGGTGAAATGATGTTTACTCATTTCGGGATTACCGGCCCGATTGTTTTATCTTTAAGTCATACAGTTGGTAAGTTAATGAAGAAAAAGAATATAGGCACTATCGGTTTAGAGATTAATTTAAAACCGGCTTTAACGCAGGAGCAGCTGGATCAGCGTGTGCAGCGAGATTTTGTGACCTATTCCAAAAAACAATTGGCAAATGGTTTAAAAGACCTCTTACCACAACGCTTAATTCCTGTTATTATAGAATTAGCGAATCTTACGCCGGATAAATTTATTAATCAAATCAGCCGTGAAGAGCGCCAACGCTTGGTTCACGTGTTACAGCATATGCCTTTGACGTTTAAACAGATGCGACCTATTGCGGAAGCCATCGTAACAGCGGGCGGCATTTCGGTTAAGGAATTTGTACCGAAAACAATGGAATCTAAATTGATTTCAGGACTTTACGGTGCCGGTGAAGTATTGGATATTGATGCTTTTACGGGCGGTTTCAATTTGCAGGCGGCGTTTGCCACCGGCTATGTGGCGGCACAGCATGCCGTACACGGTGAAGCAGCCGACTAAGCATGTTACGGAGAGGAGTTTTTTGATGAGTAAACAGCGTATTGCGGTAGCTGTTGACGGTCCTGCCGGGGCCGGTAAAAGTAGTATTTCTAAAGCCGTAGCCAAACAGCTTGGCTATTTATATATTGATACGGGGGCCATGTATCGGGCCGTTACGTGGGCTGTTTTAAAAGCCGGCGTAAATCCCACCGATGAGGCAGCGGTAGCAGCTTTATTGCCTGACTTGTCACTACGCATGGAACCTACCGAAGATGCTTTCAAGGTGTTTGTGAATGGTGAGGATGTAACGTTCTTAATTCGCACGCAAGAGGTAAACGGTGCCGTATCACAAATTGCAGCCATTAAGGCTGTTCGCGACTTTTTAGTGGCACAGCAACGTGCCATGGCCAGTGCAGGGGGTGTTATATTAGACGGCCGTGATATCGGGTCGGTGGTTTTACCTAATGCGGAATTAAAAATTTATTTGACGGCTTCCGTAGAAGCTCGCGCCAAACGGCGCTGGTTGGAAACGCCGGATAAAGAATCCGTATCCTTGGAAACGATTAAAGAAAGTGTAATGGCACGCGATGAAATGGATACGAATCGCAAAGAATCACCCCTTGTATGTGTACCGGAAGCGATAGTTATCAATTCTGATAATTTATCTTTTGATGAAACCGCTGCTCGTATGGTACAATTGATTACGGCAACAGAAAAGTAAAGGAGAGCGTATTCATGGATAAATTTTCAGATTGTTTATGGCGCTCGGCTTTTGAAGTCGTATATGGTTGGATTTATAAAGCGGATGTGGTAGGCCGTGAAAACTTCCCTAAAGAAGGACCGGTCATTGTGGCTCCCAATCATAAGAGCAACAACGATCCGTGCATCGTAGGGCGTGCATTGCCGCGCCATGTAAGCTTTATGGCCAAAGAAGAATTATTTAAAAATCCGATTTCCAATTTCTTTTGTCGCTGGTTGGGCGCGTTTCCTTTAAAACGTGGCGGCGTGGATAAAATCGCCATTCGTCATGCTATGGGATTATTGAAGAATAATTTAGTGCTCGGCATTTTTCCGGAAGGAACCCGGCAAAAGAAGGATAATACGTTGGGCCGATTCCATGACGGCGTAGCATCGATGGCGCTTCGTACGGGTGTACCCGTAGTGCCGGTGGCTATTATGGGATCGTATCAGATGAAACGCGGTCAAGTGGCTGCCGTAATCGGTAAACCGATTCCCGTAGCGAAAGCAAAACCTACACCGGAAGCCATTGCCGAATTAAATGATAAAGTCAGGGTGGCTCTGGAAGGTCTTATGGCTGACTATCGGGTGGCTCATCCGGATTTTAAACGATAAGGAGTCAGGCGTGGAAATTCGTATTGCAGAAAATTGCGGTTTTTGTTATGGTGTGAAGAGGGCTGTTAATATGGCTCAAGACACATCAGATCAGTTAGAGCGCAGTTATACCTTAGGTCCTATCATTCATAATCCGCAAGTGGTTTCCAATTTGGAAGAACATGGCGTGTATGCCGTGGATTCGCTGGATGAAATTCCCGGCGGTACAGTAATCATTCGATCCCATGGTGTGGGACCGGCTGTGTATGAAGAAGCGACCGATAAAGGACTTAAAGTGGTGGACGCAACATGTCCCCATGTAAAAAAAGCTCAACAAGATGCAAAATCGGTCATTGACTCGGGAATGTCGCTTGTTATTTTAGGCGAAAAAAAGCATCCTGAGGTAATTAGTATCAATTTATGGGCACAAAACAAAGGCATAGTTATAGAAACTGAAGAAGAAGCTAAAATTCTGCCTTTCGTGGAAAATAGGGGTGTAGTTGTACAAACTACCTTTTCACAATTTAAATTTCAAAGTATAATAGATATATTAGAGGAAAAAACTCAAAATCTAAAGGTTTTCAAAACGATTTGCACAGCTACTCAAGAACGTCAAAATTCGGCGGTAGAACTCGCAAAAACGGTGGACCTTATGATTGTGGTAGGCGGTAAGAACAGCGGCAACACAAACAGATTAGCAGAGGTCTGTCGTGACGTTGGATGTACTACTTACCATATAGAGACCGCTGCTGAATTACAATTGGACTGGTTCAACCATGTCCAAACGGTAGGGGTTACAGCCGGTGCATCGACACCCGACTGGATAATTAAGGAGGTCATTGACACAATGAATGAATTTGAACAATTGTTAGCTAACGAAGCTGACTGGGCAGAAGACTTTAAGAAAGGCACTGTAGTAGAAGGTACTGTTGTATCCGTAGAAGACGACAAAGCATATGTTTCTTTCGGTTACAAAACAGAAGCAACCTTGAATCGTACTGAAATCGCATATCCGGCACCTGCCTCTGCTAAAGACGTGCTCAAAGAAGGCGATCAGATTAAAGCCGTTATTATGAATCACATCAAGGAAGACAATCCTATCTACTTGTCCATCACTCGTTTGGCTAAAGACGAAGATTGGCAGTATGTACAGGAAGCTCAGGAAAAAGACGAACCAATCATCTGTAAAGGTGTGGACGCTATCCCTGCAGGTCTTGTTGTAACTGTTAAATCCCTTCGTGGTTTTATTCCACTTTCCCAAGGGGATGTACACTTCGTTAAATCTCTCGATAGCTTAGTAGGTACTGAATTCGAAGCTAAGGTATTGGAAATCGACGAAAAGAAAAACCGTTTGGTTCTTTCCCGTCGTGCTGTATTGGAAGTAGCTCGCAAGGCTAAATTGGAAGAAGCCTTGAAAAACATTCATGTTGGCGATAACTATAAAGGTATTGTTCGTAAAATTATGCCTTATGGTGCTTTCGTTGATATCGGCGGTATCGAAGGTTTACTTCACATTTCCGACATTTCTTGGCACAAAATCAAACGCGTTGAAGACGTATTGTCCGTAGGCCAGGAAATCGAAGTTAAATTGCAATCCTTTGATGCAGAAAGCAACAAACTTTCCTTATCCTTGAAAGCATTGACTAAGAGCCCATGGGACGTAGCTGAAGAAACTATCAAAGTTGGCGACGTTCTTACCGGTAAAGTAGTTCGTTTGGTAGCTTACGGTGCATTCGTAGCTGTTAACGACGACATCCAAGGTTTACTTCACATTTCTCAGATCACTAAACAGCGTAATGCTAAAGTAGAAGACTACTTGACTCGTGGTAAAGAAGTAGAAGTTAAAGTTATTTCTCTTAACAAAGATGAAAAGAAACTTGGCCTTGCTTTGACTGAGTTAATGGAACCTGTTGCAACAGCTGAATCCGACGCTGAATAATTGTAACCAATAGCGCGTAGCGCTTATATAAGGAGCTGTAAAGGGCTTTGCCCTTTATGGCTCCTTTTGCATTATCCCTTCTTTATGGATTGCTTTATATATGTTACAATATAGTGTGATAATTTGTGTAAAAATTGAGGTGACAATATGGCAAAACCATTAGTAGCAGTGGTAGGGCGTCCTAATGTGGGAAAATCTACATTGTTTAACGCCATTGTAAATAAACGTATTTCCATTGTTGAAGATATTCCGGGCGTAACGCGCGATAGAATTTATTTTGATGCCGAATGGCTTAACCGAGAATTTACCATGATTGACACGGGCGGGATTGAATTCATCACCGCCGACAGTCATGTAATTCCTAAAATGATGCGTTTACAGGCGCAACTTGCTATCGAAGAAGCGGATGTTATTTTATTTGTCGTTGACGGCAAACAAGGTATCGTACCGGCTGACGAAGAAGTAGCGAATATTTTGCGTGCCAGCGGTAAACCGGTATTATTGGTTGTTAATAAAATTGACAGCGTAAATCAGGAAGCCAACATTTATGAATTTTACAATTTAGGTATTGGCGATCCTATCGGTATTTCCGCTAAAAACCTAATGAATCTTGGCGATTTATTGGATGATGTGGTAAAACATTTCCCTGATTCGGCAACGGCTGAAGATGAAGAAGATACTATCCATGTAGCTTTAATCGGTCGTCCGAATGTAGGTAAATCATCGTTAACAAATGCTTTATTGGGACAGGATCGTGTTATTGTAAGTGATGTAGCCGGTACAACTCGTGACTCCATTGATACGCATTGGACACATGAGGGGCAGAAGTTTGTGCTTATCGATACGGCCGGTATGCGTCGTAAAGCAAAAATCGATGCACCGGTAGAACGCTACAGTATCGTTCGTTCTTTACGGTCCGTAGATAGAGCTGACATCGTTGTTCTCGTATTGGACGGCGTGGACGGTGTTACAGAGCAGGATAAGAAAATTGCCGGTTATGCTCATGAAGCCGGTAAAGGGATTATCATCGTAGTCAACAAATGGGATTTAGTAGAAAAAGACGATAAAACGACCATCCGTTACACGGAAGATATTTACGATGAAATGGGCTTTTTGCGTTATGCGCCGATTCTCTTTGCTTCCGCATTGACGAAACAGCGTATCCATCGTTTAGCCGATTTAATTAAATTCGTATCGGAACAGCAACACATGCGTATTTCTACAAGCGTGTTGAATCAAGTATTATCGGATGCACAGAACGTCAATCCGGTACCGTCCAGAAGCGGTCGTTTGCCGAAGATTTATTATATGACGCAGGCTTCGGTAAAACCACCGACCTTTATACTGTTTGTAAATGAACCGGAATTGATTCACTTCTCCTATATGCGTTTCCTGGAAAACAGACTTCGTGAGTCCTTCGGTTTTGAAGGTACACCGATTCGCTTGATATTACGCGGTAAGAAGGGAAATGATGACGACTAATGGATACTATGACTATTATCGGATTGGCAGTCGTGGCATATCTTTTAGGCTCCATTCCCAGCGGTTTAATTATCGGTAAATTATTTTTCAATACAGATGTCCGTTTATACGGCAGTAAAAATATCGGTGCTACGAATACGTATCGCGTACTGGGCATGAAGGCAGCTTTACCGGTATTTCTCTGCGATGCCGGTAAAGGTATGGCAGGCGTTGCTATTTTTTCGCCGGAACCGAATTTGATGCTTTTAGGTGGCATTTTAGCTATGGTAGGCCATAATTGGTCGGTATTTTTGGGCTTCAAAGGTGGTCGTGGTGTAGCGACGGGGCTCGGGGTGTTGATATTTTTAGTACCTTTGATTTCGGCTATTTGTTTTGCTACATGGGCCGTTATCGTGTACTTTACCAAATATGTGTCCTTAGGCTCTATCGTAGGGGCCGCGTTGGTACCGATTTTGATGATTGTCTTCGGTGAACCTTTATGGTATATCGTATTCGGTACGGTGGCCGCTTTATTCGTAATTTTGCGTCATCGTGAAAATATTATGCGTCTTTTGCGCGGTCAGGAATTAAAAGTTGAACGGACGGAGCGTGATGATTCTAAATGAAAATAGGAATTATAGGATCCGGCAGCTGGGGCACTGCGCTGGCTTGTAAAAGTGCTCAAGCCGGCAATGAGGCTTGGCTTTACTGTCGCCGTGAAGAGCAGGCGACGCGCTTAAAGGCGGATCGTGAAAATAAAGAATATTTGGCCGGTGTTGCCTTGCCGGAAAATTTAAATATCAGTCATGTACCGGCTGTAGTGGCCGAAAACAGTAATATCCTTTTGATTGTGACGCCGTCTATTTATGTGCGTGATACACTGAAGCAGTTTGCCCCATATATTTCTTCGAAAACGACGGTAGTTATTTGCTCTAAGGGGATTGAACGAGAGACGGGTAAACGTTTATCCGAAGTGGCTGACGAGGTGGTAGGCCATATTACGGAGCAATTAGCTATTTTATCCGGCCCTAATCATGCCGAGGAAATAGGCCGAGATTTACCGGCTGCAACGGTTGTGGCGGCACGAACGGTACCAACGGCAGAGCAAGTGCAACAGGCTTTAAGTACTGTTAATTTCCGAGTCTATGTGAATGAAGATATGACGGGTGTAGAACTGGCAGCGACAACAAAGAATATTATCGCTTTAGCGGCCGGTATTGCAGACGGTATGAAGCTTGGTGATAATTGTAAGTCCGCTCTTTTGACACGTGGTCTTCATGAGATGACCAAATTTGGAGTGGCTATGGGGGCGCGGCGTGAAACTTATGCCGGACTCGCCGGTATGGGCGATTTGATTACCACTTGTATGAGTCGCCATAGTCGGAACCGCGCAGCGGGTCAGAAATTGGCAGCCGGTGAAACTATGGATTATATAATGAATCATTCCAATATGGTGGTAGAAGGCTTTTTTGCCGTAAAAACGGTGTATGAAATCGCTAAAGCAAAAGAATTGGATTTACCTATAACAGAAGCTTTATACGAAGTTTTATATCATCAAAAATCGCCTCAAACAGCACTTATGGAGCTGATGGGGCGCAACTTGAAAGATGAAATGTTCTTATAATAATTTTTCCCTAGGAATGTACTTTTATTTTGGAACATTATATACTATAATTAAAAGACAAGTGTAGGCATAAAGAGGGAAGTATGAGAATTATTGCAGGACGTGCCAAAGGTCATATATTGAAAGCTCCGAAAGGGATGAGTACGAGACCCACACAGGATCGTGTGCGGGAGAGTATTTTTAATATACTGACTAGTTACGGTTTGATTGAGTCCACCGTACTTGATTTTTTCTCCGGTACAGGCGCTTTCGGATTGGAAGCCGTCAGTCGCGGTGCCTCACTGGCCGTATGCGTTGATAAACGGACAGCTCGAATTATTAAAGCGAACATTGAGCATTGTCATATGGAAGACGCGGTTGAAGTGATACCAACATCGATTGAAACGGCGGCTAAACAGTTAGCCGGTCGTCAGTTTGATTATATTTTTGCGGATCCGCCATATGAACAAGGTTTTGTGGCCGCAACGTTGGCTGTAGTCGTAAATCAGCAATTAATAAAAGAAAATGGAATGCTTATTGTGGAGCATCATGAAAACGAACCGCTTGTATTGCCGGAAGGTTGGAGCCTTGTGAGGGAACAACGCTTTGGTTATACGAAGGTGACGTATTGTGTACCCTATGAGCTTGAAAGGAGCTAATATAGTGCGTATAGGCATTTGCCCAGGGAGTTTTGACCCTGTGACAAACGGGCATGTCGATATTTTTGAACGAGCGAGTAAGCTTGTAGATAAGTTGATTGTGGCGGTTTTAACTAATCCGAATAAAAATAATTTGTTTACTCAAGATGAGCGAGTTGAATTGATTAAAGCCTCCGTAGCCCATATACCTAATGTTGAAGTGGATTGTGCATCAGGTCTGTTGATTGATTATGCAAAATCAAAAAACAGTATTATGATTATTCGAGGCTTGCGAGCGCTTGCTGATTTTGAATATGAATTCCAACGAGCTTTATTTTCAAAGTTTTTGGATGACGATATTGAAACCGTTTTTATCATGACGAATAATAAGTATTCATTTGTCAGTTCCACGGGAATTCGCGAATTAGCGCGATTTAATGGTCGTCTTGACGGCTTAGTTCCGGATGCAGTAAAAGAAGCGTTAGAAGCAAAATTTGCGAATCGTAGTGAATAGTACTAATAGGAGTGGCGAGAATGAAAACAGAAAAACTTTTAGAAGATTTGGAAAATTTAATTGAAACCAGTGGTCGCATTCCTATGACCACCAAACGTGTCATTGAAGAAGAAGAAATTATGCGTGTCTTAGATGCCATTAATGAATCTTTGCCGTTGGAGCTTGAAGAATCCCGCCGTATTATGGCTGAAAAAGATAAAATTTTGGCAGATGCACAGCGCCAAGCCGATACTTTGATTGCTCAGGCCAAAGATTATATTGCAAAATTGACGGAAGAAAGCGAACTTGTTAAACAGGCTCAGACTCAGGCTAACCAAATTATTACTTTGGCTAACCAGTCTTCCGAAGAATTGAAAAACAGTTCGATTCAATATGCTCAAGATGTAATGCGTTATATTGAAAACAATTTGGAAAAAACTTTGGAAAGCTTGCGTCAAAACCGTGAAAGTTTAAAACAATCCAATCGCGATTAATTGCGTTACTTTTGGTGATTTGGTTGACAATGCCGGTCATTGTAAGCTTGAAATAAAGAAGCTCTCAGGAAGCATCCTTGCTATACTTGGTATAGGGGATTTCCTGAGAGCTTTTTTGCTTATTCGTAGAAATTTGTTTCTTTGTTTAATACCGGTTCTTTCGGGTCGATTACGGCTGTTTTCTGATTTGTATAAATAACAAAGCCTAATGGCGATGCGGGTGGTTTTTTTATAAATTTAACCGGGGTGTAATCGACGGCTACTTTGGAGGACTCGCGAGCCCGACTGAAATAGGCGGCATAGCGGGCGGCTAAGGTAAGCATTTCATCGGTTGGTTCACCGCCTTGCGTGCGTAAGATAACATGACTGCCTTGTACCTGCAAAGTATGGAACCACATATCATCAGGCTTGGCGAAACGATGGGTTAAATATTCATTCTGCTGATTGTTGCGACCGATGAAAATTCCACCGCCGTCAATTTGAAAATGCATGAAGTTATGTTTCGGTGCCTTATAACTAACCGGCTTTTTAGATTTTTTCAAAAGCCCGGCCTGTTCGCATTCATTGTAGATTTCTTGAACCGTTTCCTTGCTATCGGCAATGGTTAAACTGTATAAAACGGACTGAAGATAGTCAATGCGACGACTACTTTGCTCTAATTGATATAAACCGCTTTGTTTACGATTTTTTAACTTCGTATACAGTTTGTAATAATTTTGCGCATTCTCTACAACGGTTAATTCCGGCACGAGGGAAATGGTAATCGGTTCAACAGGGTTTACTAAAATATTGTCTAAGGTGATATTTGGTTCATATTGTGTATCGCGATAGGCGTTAATCATCAATAAATCGCCAAAAGCCTTATATTCATCGGCTTTGGAGCTATCGTTAAGTTCCGTTTCAATCTTACTGTGACGGAGTTCTTCTTTTTTGATAGCCTGTTCTAAAGTTCGTTCCAATTCACGCGTGGTCGTATTGATGCCGCCTTGTTTTACAACGGATACTTCAAGCGGTTGTGAGATGGAATCGTAGGTAGCCGTTAACTGACCGCCTTGCGCCAATAAATAGGTAAGGGGCACAGGGCTGTAGAACTTTTTATGGTTTGCGTTCTCGTATTCATATAATTGCTTGGCATCATTAATAGTCTCTTTTAAATTGATAAGAGACGTTGCAATAGACGTAATTTGTTCCGCAGTAAGTGATGTAAACTCCGTTTTTTCGGTTACACCGGCGTCATAACATACTTCTTTTAACAGAGCCGGACCGAAACCGTTAAAAATGCGACGAATTGTTTCGGCTACGGTTCCTTGACCGAAGTTGTGAAGTAATTCGCCGATTTCTTCGTTATTGAACTCAAAAAGGCTGCCTCGTTCGCTGTTCGGCGGTAACTCATAAGTGAGTTTAGGCGCGATGGAACGTTCGCGGTTCATGAGCGGTGTAACGTGAATGAGCGCTTCCAGAATCTGGCCGTCTTGAACGAAAATGCAGTTGGAATATTTGCCCATTAGCTCAATGTAAATTCGATTCGAAATAAGGGAGCCGTCAAGAGCCAACTTATCCGCATTGATGCGCAGAATTCGGTCACCGTTCAATTGCTTGATTGCTGTAATACGAGCGCCTTCCAAATGTTTGCGTAAAAACATGCAAAGCGCAGTCGGTTCTTTAGGTAAATCCGTAATGCCGTGACTGAGATAACAAGCCGGCAAATTACCGGCTGTAATAACCAGGTCTTTATTACCTTGGTGAGTATTAACTTTTAAGACGATCGTGGTTTTATCTATTTGTAATAGCCGCTGGATTTGACCGGTCACTAATTGATCCGAAAGTTCTCTGGTCAAAACGGCTAAGGTTAAGCCATCTAAATTCATAAATTGCTCCTTTACTAAACATACTTATTATTTAAGTATATCACACTTATGACCTATTTGAACGCTTTACCCTATAGGCCTAACATGTTAAAATGTAAACAATAAGAAAATAATCTAAAAATAAGGAAAATTGACGAAAATTAAAGGAAAGGACCTATTTTATTATGAACAGCATGACGGGCTTCGGTCGTGGTATAGCCGCTGATGAGGCGTTACAGATTACAGTTGAAATAAAAACGGTTAATTCAAGGTTTTTGGATTTGCATATTAATATGCCGTCCACGTTGAATTTTTTTGAAAATGAGCTGCGCCGTCAGATTAAAAGTGTATTGCAACGCGGTAAAGTGGAAGTCAATATTTCGCTACGCAATACACGGGATCGGGAAAAAGTTTTTACCGTGAATGAATCATTGGCATTGCAGATTCGCGAGTTTTTGGTAAAAAACGGTTTTGCTCAAGATATTAAAAAAGTGGCCTTGCGAGATATGATGACCGTATCTCAGGATTGGCTTCTTTTGGAGGATGTCCCTTTTGAAGAATCGAAACTTCAAGAAACGGCTTTGAAGGCATTAGGTGATGCTCTCGCCGGCGTAATAACCATGCGGGCGGCCGAAGGGGAACATTTAGCAAACGAAATTGAAAGTCGTATAACAAAACTGGAAGATGTGCTAAAAGCCGTAGATGCCAACAAAACAGCAGCTGTAAAGAAATATGAAACACGTTTGCAGCAACGCATTGAAGCAACCTTGGCTAAAACTGATTTAGATATCAACATGGATAGATTTTTGCAGGAAGTAGCCATTATGAGTGACAAAACAGATATTACAGAAGAAATTGTACGTTTTGGCTCACATGTGGTACAATTAAAAGACACACTCAAAGAGAATCAACCGATTGGCCGTAAATTAGATTTCTTGTTACAGGAAATGAATCGTGAAGTAAATACGATGGGATCAAAAGGATCTGATTTAGAGATTACTGACCGCGTTGTAGTATTGAAATGTGAATTAGAGAAGATTAGAGAGCAAATTCAAAATATAGAGTAGGTAGTAGAGTAAGGAGTCACTAAGTATGAATACAAAACTTTTAAACATCGGGTTTGGTAATATGGTTTCAGCAAATCGCCTCATTGCGATTATCAGTCCTGAATCGGCTCCTATTAAGCGAATGATTCAAGATGCTCGTGAAAAGAGCGTACTCGTTGACGCCACATATGGTCGTAAGACTCGTGCCGTTCTGGTTATGGACAGCGGTCAAATCGTTTTATCCGCTATCCAACCGGAAACCGTAGCACATCGTATTGTACAGGCTACACCGTCTGAAACAACGGAAGCGTAGGTGTTATTATGTCGGATAGAGGAATCTTAATTGTCTTATCCGGCCCTTCGGGTGCGGGTAAAGGCACAATTTGTGCGGCCCTTCGCCAGCAAATGCCTAATCTTGTGTATTCCGTATCGATGACAACTCGTGCACCTCGTGTCGGTGAAGAAGAAGGGGTTAGCTACTTTTTTAGAGATAAAGAAGAGTTTCAGCGTTTAATTAAAGAAGATGCATTTCTTGAATATGCACAGGTGTACGACAATTTTTACGGTACTCCCAAACAACATGTAATGGACTTGTTGTCAGAAGGTAAGAGCGTTATTTTGGAAATTGATATTCAAGGTGCTATGCAAGTTAAAGAGCGCTTTAGCGAAGCCGTTTTTATTTATATCGTACCGCCGTCTTTAGATATTTTATCGAATCGTTTGCGCGATCGCGGGACGGATGCGGCCGATGTCATTGATAAGCGCTTATCGAAAGCCAGTTCGGAACTTGCGTTGGCTCACCGCTATGACTATATCGTCGTAAATGATGTGTTGCCCGATGCGGTTGAAAAAGTTGCGTCTATTTTACGAGCTGAAGCTTGCAAAATTAAACGAAATAAAGAAAAAATCCAGTACATTTATAAACAGTATGGTGGGAAAAAGGAGTAATGCGTTATGATGGTAAAACCTTTATTAAAGGACTTGGAAAAACATGTAGACAGTAAATACACTTTGGTTACTTTGGCAGCGAAACGTGCTCGTGAGCTTACCGATGGTGACCATGCTTTAGTATCCGGTCTCGACACAGATAAACCGGTATCGGTAGCATTACATGAAATTGCGGAAGATAAAATCGGTTTTACACGTACCAAAGACGGTATTAAATAATTAAATTTTAATTCCAACAGGGGCAGAGGATGAAAAATAAACACATAATTGTAGGCGTATCGGGCGGTATTGCTGCCTATAAAGCTGTTGAGGTGGTTAGTCGCTTACGTAAATTGGGCGCGGAAGTTAAAGTCGTTATGACAGAAAACGCCACCAAGTTTGTATCACCTATGACTTTCGGCGAAATCAGCGGCCATCCGGTGGCTGTTAAAATGTTTGAAGATGTACATGATTGGAATGTGGAGCATATTTCGTTAGCCCGATGGGCCGATGCCTATTTAGTGGCACCGGCTACGGCTAATGTGCTTGGCAAAATGGCAGCCGGAATTGCTGATGATATGTTGACTACGCAGCTATTGGCTACCGAAGCGCCTATTTTCTTATGTCCGGCCATGAATACTAATATGTATGAAAACCCGATAACACAGCGTAATATGAATACCTTACGCGAGTTGGGCATGCATATTTTGGAAGCCGACAGCGGTCACTTGGCTTGCGGTATAGTCGGTAAAGGTCGTTTGCCGGAACCGGCAAAGATTGTGGAATGGTTATCCTTCCATATGATGAAAAGTGATTTGCTGGAAGGTAAAACCGTAATTGTAACGGCCGGCGGTACGCAGGAAGCTATCGACCCGGTTCGCTATATCGGCAATCGTTCCAGCGGCAAAATGGGTTATGCTGTGGCCGAACAAGCAGCTTTGGCCGGGGCTCGTACGATTTTAATATCTGCACCGAGCGCATTGCCGGTGCCGTATGGCGTGGAATTTGTGCCTGTTGATTCGGCTCGCGATATGGAAGAAGCCGTTAACAGTCGTTATGAAGATTGTGATGCCGTTATTATGGCGGCAGCTGTAGCCGATTTCCGCGTGGAGAACATGGCAGATACCAAAATTAAGAAAATGGATACCTTAGAGCTTAAACTCGTTAAGAATCCGGATATCTTGAAAGGTCTAGGTGCGAATAAAACTCATCAAAAACTTATCGGCTTTGCAGCGGAAACACAAAATGTCATCGAGTACGGCAAATCAAAAGTACTTAACAAAAATCTTGATATGCTCGTAGCTAATGATGTAAGCAAACAAAATGCAGGCTTTAACGTTGATACCAATGAAGTTACTTTTATTTATCCGGGTGGTCAAATTATGCAATTGCCACTTATGACAAAAAGTGATGTCGCTAAGCGAATTATTTCAGCCTTGGCAGAATTGTAATTCCATAGTATAATAAATCAGTGATATAAACTATCACAATTAAATTAATAGTAATTTTTGTCTCATCAAGAGTAGTGGAGGGAAAGGCCCTGTGAAGCTACAGCAACCATTCATGTGAAAAGGTGCTAAGTCCGACGGTATATGCCGAAAGATGGGGTTATATTCCTCATCGCTTGGCTGATGAGGAATTTTTTTATGGAGGTAAAGGGTAAATGGCTGAAAAACATGTATTTTTCACATCTGAATCCGTAACGGAAGGTCATCCAGATAAAATCGCTGACCAAATTTCAGACGCCGTACTTGATGCGATTATTGCGCAAGATCCAACGGCACATGTAGCATGTGAAACACTTGTAACAACAGGTCAAGTTCATGTAGTGGGTGAAATTTCCACTAACTGTTATGTAGATATTAATCATATTGTTCGTGAAACGATTCGCGAAATCGGGTACACTCGTGCTAAATACGGTTTTGACTGCGATACTTGCGGCGTTAATGTAGCTATTGACGAACAATCTGCCGATATCGCTATGGGTGTAGACGATGCGTTGGAAACTCGTGAAGGCGGCGCAGATAAATTTGATAAAATCGGTGCCGGCGACCAAGGGATGATGTTCGGTTATGCAACTAACGAAACCGAAGAATTCATGCCAATGCCGATTGCTCTTGCACATCGCTTATCCCGTCAATTGACCAAAGTTCGTAAAGACGGCACTTTGCCTTACCTTCGTCCGGACGGTAAAACTCAGGTAACTGTTGAATACGTTGACGGCGTGCCTAAACGTATTGAAACCATCGTAATTTCCACGCAGCACGGTCCTGAAGTATCCCGTGAACAAATCGAAGCAGACCTTAAAGAATTGGTTATCAAACCGGTATTACCGGAAGGTTTTGTTGATGAAAACACTAAATTCTTCATTAACCCAACCGGTCGTTTCGTAATTGGCGGTCCGCAAGGCGACGCCGGCTTAACAGGTCGTAAGATTATCGTTGATACTTACGGCGGCATGGCTCGTCACGGCGGCGGTGCATTCTCCGGCAAGGATCCTACAAAAGTTGACCGCAGTGCGGCCTATGCAGCTCGTTACGTAGCTAAAAACATCGTAGCAGCCGGTCTTGCCGATAAATGTGAAATTCAGATTGCTTATGCTATCGGCGTAGCTAAACCTGTATCCATCATGGTAGAAACTTTCGGTACCGGTAAAATCTCCGAACAGCAAATCGGCGAACTCGTTAAGAAACATTTTGACCTTCGTCCGGCCGGCATTATTGAAATGCTTGATTTGCTCCGTCCAATCTATCATCAGACGGCAGCTTACGGTCACTTTGGTCGTACCGATGTTGATTTGCCTTGGGAACACACTGATAAAGCTGATGTTCTTCGCAAAGAAGCGGGTTTATAATTAAATAATCTGAAATTAAACAGAGTAAGTTTTAAATGGCTTATATTTTAACAAGCTGAGTTTAATTTCAAATCTATAGAGCAGAGATTGTATCATTGATACGGTCTCTGCTTTTTTGATAGACATTATTACTTACTCTGCCGGATACTTTTTTATGCAATTTGTGAAATTGTTTTCTTTATTAAAAAGGTGTTTGACCATGGTGGTAATATTTATTGTATAATTAAAGAAGAGAAGTTTAAATATATCGATATAGCATGTTTTGATACTGAATTAGTTTATCAATTATCGGCGTTCATAATACCCTGATAACGTATGTAATTTTTTGTTTTTGAATTAGCGGTAATTCAGAAGGAGGATTTATATGAAAAATGCATATGATATTATTAATGACCCTTTTTTGAATAAGGGAACGGCATTCAGTGCTGAAGAACGTGAACTATTTAAGTTAAATGGTATGATTCCCGACAAAATTCAGACCATTGAAGAGCAGGCCGCTCAAGCATATCAAGCTATGTCTATGAAGACTAACGATGTGGATAAACGCCATTTTTTGATGAAGGTGTTTAGCCATAACCGTACCTTGTTCTACTATTTGTTCAGCCAGCATGTGGAAGATTTTTTGCCGATTGTATATGACCCATGTATTGCCGATACGATTCGCAATTACAGCGAATATTATACGACTCCGCAGAATTCCGCCTTTTTATCGATTGATAACCCGGAAAATATGGAAGACGCTTTGAAAAATGCAGCTTATGGCCGTGATATTAATTTAATCGTCGTAACCGATGCGGAAGCTATTTTGGGTATCGGTGACTGGGGCCTTAACGGTGTTGCCATTTCTATCGGTAAACTGATGGTGTATACGGCGGCCGCCGGTTTGGACCCGCAGCGTGTATTGCCGGTTGTGCTCGATGTGGGGACTAATCGTCAAGAACTATTGGATGATCCGTTATATTTGGGTAATAAACATAAACGTGTGAGCGGTGAACCGTACTATAAATTTGTAGATCAATTCGTTCAGACTGTTGAAAAATTATTTCCTAATTTATATCTCCATTTCGAAGACTTCGGTCGCGACAATGCAGCTAATATTTTAAATGCCTATAAAGATAAATATCCTGTTTTCAACGATGATATTGAAGGAACCGGTATTATTTCTTTAGCCGGTATTTTAGGTGGTTTAAAAATCTCCGGCGAAGAATTAAAAGATCAAGTGTACATGTGCTTCGGTGCCGGTACGGCCGGTTGCGGTATTGCTAATCGTGTTTTACAAGAATATGTGGACCAAGGCGTACCACGTAAAGAGGCTATCAAGAAATTCTACTTGGTAGATAAACAGGGCCTTTTATTCGACGATATGGATGATTTAACACCGGAACAAAAACCGTTTGCCCGTAAACGCAGTGAATTGGAAGCTAATGACTATGTTAAAGCTTCTTTAGGCGGCGATACGAAGAAATTAACGACCCTTGAAGACTGTGTGAAAGCCATTCATCCGACAATTTTGGTAGGCACTTCCACTAAAAGCGGTGCCTTTACGGAAGCTGTTGTAAAAGAAATGGCGGCTCATACGGCACGTCCTATTATCTTCCCATTGAGTAATCCTACTGAACTGGCGGAAGCAACGGCGGAACAGCTTATTACTTGGACTGATGGTAAAGCCTTGGTAGCAACGGGTATTCCGGCTAAACCGGTTTCGTATAATGGTGTTACGTATGACATCGGTCAGGCCAATAATGCGTTGATTTATCCGGGCCTTGGTCTCGGGGCGATTGCGGCCGGAGCTAAACTTTTGACAGACCAAATGATTTCCAAAGCAGCTCATTCCTTAGGCGGTATCATTGATGTGACGAAACCTGGGGCAGCTACGATTCCACCGGTATCAAAACTTACAGAATTTTCTGAAACGATTGCCATTGCTGTAGCTAATGAGGCTGTAGCTCAGAACGTGGCAACAATTTCCAAAGAAGAAGTGCCGAGTGCAGTAAAGTCCGTTAAATGGGTTCCTGAATATAAGGATTTGACGAAAGAATAATTAAATAATTGCCTGAAAAAGGCAAAGTAAATTCCCTCCGCGAGCAACTTTTTCGTTAACGAAGTTCGGGGAGGGAATTTTTTAGAGTCCACACTCAAAATACGCATTATTTGTATGCGAATCGCCATGTCTATTGTTTAAAAATATCGAAAAAAATGGTATAATAAAAAATACTGCAAAGGAGGGATAGCATGCGTGTAGCAGAGGTTATTATCAATCGACCGGCTAAAAAAATGAATAGTCCGTTCAGTTATGCCGTGCCGGAACATTTAGGCACGATTATGCCGGGCACACGTGTAGCTGTCCCTTTGGGGCGTACTCGTGAAGAAGGAATTCTTATTGGCTATCGTGAGCTGGAAGAAGTACCGTCGTATCAAATTAAACCTATCCAAGCAGTATTGGATAAGGAACCATGGTTTACGCCTGAAATGCTGGCTACGGCAAAGCGCTTAAGTGAGTATTATCTTTGTGCGTTGTCCGAAGCTCTCAGTTTATTTACAATCGATAAAAAGCAATTAAAAAGCTATGAACGGCCAAAGGAACAATGGTTACTGGTTGAACCTTGGTTTAAGCCGGAACATATTCCGCCGAAGCGAAAACGTCAAAGGGAACTTGGTTTTTATTTACAGGAATTGGGTACCGCATCAGTTCATAGTCTGCAAAAAGACGGATTTACTTTACCCGTTATAAAACAGGTTATGACCTATGAAGGCATTACCGTAGAAGAACGATACAGTAAGACAAAAACGAAGTTTGATGCCCGTCAAGCCAAGGATTTGCCATTAACGGACGAACAATTACGATGCTATGAGCCCATTCAAAAAGCTGTGCTAGCAAGTGAAGCTGGTACATTCTTGCTTCATGGCGTAACGGGCAGCGGTAAAACGCAGATTTATATGAAGGCTGCTAAGGATTGTTTGACTAAAGATAAAATTGCCATCGTGTTAGTGCCGGAAATTATGCTGACCAATCAGATTGTAAAGCGTTTCGTGGATACTTTCGGTGACGAAGTAGTTGTTTTTCACAGTAAGCTTACTATCAGTGAACGGTATAATAACTGGGAGCGCTTACGACGTAAGGACAGCCATATTATTATCGGTGCCAGGTCCGCTGTGTTTGCTCCCACTGATGATATCGGTTTAATCATCGTGGATGAAGAACATGATACGTCGTACAAGCAGGAAGACATGGTACGTTACCATGCACGCATGGTAGCCCGTTGGCGTGCCGAAGCTAATAGTTGTCCCCTCATTTTGGGGTCCGCTACGCCATCGATTGAATCGTACTACTTGGCAAAACAGGGACAATATACCTTACTGGAATTGAAACATCGAATTTTTCATCAGCCCTTGCCTAAAGTACAGATTATTGACATGAAGGAAGAAATGGTTTACGGGAATTATTCTGTTTTTTCCAGTGCTATGAGTCATTTAATTCGCCAGACCTTGACCAATAAAGAGCAAATGATTATTCTTTTAAATCGTCGCGGTTTTAGTACTTTTGTCATGTGTCGCGATTGTGGTGAACCCATCAAATGTCCTCACTGCGATATTGCCATGGTGTACCATCGTGAAGGTGAAGAATTGCGTTGTCATTACTGTGAACATCATGAACCGGTACCTACGGTTTGTCCTCATTGCGGCAGTCATAAGATAAAATTCTTCGGCTCCGGCACACAGAAGGTGGAAGAGGAATTGCAGCGCAATTTCCGCGATGCCCGTATAGCGCGGCTCGATCAGGATGTGACAGCCAAAAAAGGCAATGGGGAACAAATTCTAAACGACTTTGGTGAAGGCCGTTATGATATTTTGCTGGGTACGCAAATGGTGGCCAAAGGGCATGACTTTAAAGGGGTAACCGCAGTAGGTGTTTTAACGGCCGATTCGGTACTGAATATTCCTTTATACAGCGCATCGGAACGGACGTTTGACTTACTTACGCAGGTGGCGGGACGAGCCGGGCGCAGTACCGGTAAAGGTCAAGTTGTAATTCAGACCTATAATCCTTTACATTATGCTATAATAAAGAGTAAGGCTCATGATTATGTGGGTTTTTACGAAGAAGAAATAAAAGCGCGTGAACTACTGGGGTATCCGCCATTAGGTTCTATGATGCATTTTCGTATTCAACATAAAGAGGAAGCGAAAGCCATGGACATAGCGGAGCGTATAGTAGCGGCATTGGAACCGTTTGCCGTACCGGGGGAACTGGATGTGATGGGTCCCTATCAGGAAGGCATTAAAAAGGTGCGCGATTTATATCGCGTAGCGATTATGGTGCGGGGTAATCATTTAGAGAAAATAAAAGAATATATATATACATCGTGGATTTTTACACAAGAGGGACTGCAAATTGACGTGGATCCCGTTTAATAGGAGGCAATATGGTATTAGAAATTATTAAAGCAGGTCATCCTGTCTTGAAACAGGTAGCAGAACCTGTAGATTTTGTAAATAAAAAAATGCGCCAGCTTTTAGACGATATGGCGGAAACTATGCGTGTGTCCGACGGTGTCGGTTTGGCGGCACCACAGGTTAATGTGTCGAAACGTATTATCGTAGTTGATGACGGTACGGGCTTGCAGGAATTCATCAATCCTGTAATCGTTAAAGGCGATGGGGAACAGATTGGCCTTGAAGGTTGCTTAAGTGTGCCCGGTTATTTTGGTGACGTAAAGCGCTATCAAGACATTGAAGTTCATTATATCGACCGTCATAACAAGAAGAAAAAATTGAAAGCGGAAGGTTTCTTAGCGCGTATTATTCAGCATGAAATCGACCATTTGGACGGTATTTTATTTATTGAAAAAGTAGAAGCTGCATATCGTGTAAAAGATGAAGCGGCTGAGGTTATGGAGGAAGCGGCAGCGGATGCAAAAAAATCCGCCGGTGAAGCAGTAGAGGTTTAGGAGGTTTTCATGAATTCATTACGAGTTGTATTTATGGGGACACCGGACTTTGCCGTACCTACTTTGCAGGCTTTAATTGATGGTCCTAATGAAGTAGTAGGCGTTTTTTGCCAACCGGATAAACAAAAGGGACGCGGTAAAAAAGTTCAAATGCCACCTGTTAAAGAGTGTGCGCTAGCAGCCGACGTAGCGGTTTATCAGCCTAATACTTTACGTGATGAAGCGGCACAAAACCTATTGGAGTCATTGGCGCCTGATATTATCGTCGTAGTGGCATATGGTAAAATTTTACCGCCATGGCTCATTCGTTTGCCAAAATTCGGTTGTATCAATGTGCATGCGTCTTTGTTACCTAAATATCGCGGAGCGGCACCGATTCATTGGGCCATTTTAAACGGTGATACCGAAACGGGTGTGACCATTATGCAAATGGATGACGGACTCGATACGGGCGATATTTTGGATGTTGTGAAAACCGACATTAAAGACGGGGAAACGACGGGCGAATTATTTGATCGTTTGGCCGTTATGGGCGGTGAAGTCATTAATGATATCTTAAGGAAAGCACAGGCCGGTGAATTACAGCCGGTGAAACAAGATGACGCTAAAGCCACTCATACTACGAAAATTACCAAAGAGATGGGTGCTATTGATTGGGAAAAGAGCGCTATTTCTTTGGCAAATCAGGTGCGGGGCTTGAATCCGGCACCGGGATGTTTTACCTTTTTAGACGGCAAGCGTTTAAAAGTATGGCAAGCTGAAGCGCTGACAATGGATGATATGAAACAGCATAATTTATCGGCCGGTCAAAAAGCCGGTACTATTTTGGCAGTGAACGAACAAGATTTTGTAGTAGCTGCCGGTGAGGGAGCAGTGAGAGTGTTGGAAGTTCAGCCGGATAATAAGAAACGCATGTCGGCTGGCGATTTTTGTCGTGGTCACCAAGTAAAGGCAGGACTCATTTTCAATGCGTAATCAAGAACAGCAGGATCACCCCGTTTTGGGGCGTTATCCTTTATATTTTAAATTAACCTTCGCCGTGTTTGCCGGCATTACCCTTGTTTGGGCGGCCTTGGCATATTTGCTGTGGCCCGGCTTACATCGCTTAGGTTTACCTATTGCCTATGGGGTGGAAACACTCCTTGCCATATTCCCGCTATTATGTTGGATAATGTGGGGCAGTATGCTTTTAGCTTCAACGAATCACTGGCGGATTCATCCTATATGGCTCCGCATCAGCAATCGCTGGCTCTATGCATTTTTCCCTTTGGTCCTCCTGGCCGGTAAAGTGGTGGGAGCCTCCAAGGATAAGGTGAGCCAGTCTTTGATTGATTTGATTAATCATTTGGTTGAGTTAAATTTGTACAAAGTACCGGCGGATCGCTTGCTTTTGTTAACACCTCATTGTTTGCAAAAAAGCGACTGTGTTCATAAAGTAACGACTGATGTACATAACTGTAAGCGTTGCGGTCGGTGTCAGGTCGGCACCTTACTGGATATTGCCGATACTTACGGTTGTAAGTTCGTGGTTGTAACCGGTGGTACCTTGGCGCGTTTGATGATTAAAAATATTCGGCCGAAAGCTATTGTTGCCATCGCCTGTGAACGGGATTTGGTAAGTGGCATGAATGATGTATTTCCGATTCCCGTAGTAGGCGTTCTGAATGAACGACCTTGCGGACCTTGCTGTAATACGCGGGTTGATACGGATCGAATTAAAGAAGTGGTGGAGAAATTAATCAATGGATAAAGGAACAGCACAAGTTAATATACGCCGTTTGGCGGTGCAAGCTTTATTGCAGATTAATCGCGACGGCGCCTATGCTAATATCGTACTTCAGCAGATGCTGGGCGATAATAAATTAAGTGATGTAGACCGTCGTTTTTTCACGGAACTCGTCTACGGCGTCGTACGACGTCGCAATTATTTAGATGCCATTATTATGGCACTCGCTAAACGTCCGTTACGCAAATTATCCTCGATTGTAGTGGAAATTTTGCGCTTAGGGCTCTATCAGCTTATTTACATGGATAAAGTACCGGACAGTGCCGCCGTCAATGAAAGTGTTAAAATGGCCAAAAAAATGGCTCGCGGCCTCGATGGTTTTGTGAACGGCGTGCTTCGTAATTTCATTCGCAATCGCGATAGCTACAGCATTGACGAACTTGCCAAAAATGATATAGAGCGCATGGCGTTCATTTACAATCAGCCAACCTGGTTATTGGAACATTGGCTCAAGACGTATGGCGAAGAAGAAACTATTGGGCTTTGTACTTGGTTTAACGAACGACCGAAGTTGACGGCCCGCATCAATACTTTGAAAGGCTCTGTGGCTGACGGTATGGCGGCTTTTGAAAAAGCCGGTTGGCAGGCAGAACCTACCGGAAAATTGTCGGAAGCGGTCCATATTACACGTCATACAGGTTCACTGGAAAGTGCGTCCCTTGTAAAAGACGGCTTAATTACGTTTACCGATGAAGCGTCTATGGCGGTAGCTTATGTGGTAGATCCGCAGCCGGGTGAAAAAGTTCTCGATTGTTGTGCGGCACCGGGCGGTAAAACCATGCATTTAGCGGCGCGTATGGCCAATCAAGGTCATATTACGGCGGATGATATTCATGAGCATAAATTAGGGCTTATGGCGGCTAATGCGAAACGTTTAGGTGTAACAATTGCAGATTTTAACTTGCAAGATGCTACCCAAATGCCGGAAACGTGGTACAATCAGTTTGACAGGGTACTGGTGGATGCACCCTGCTCGGGACTTGGTATTTTACAACGTAAACTTGACATGCGTTGGCACAAAACACCGGAGTCCTTGACGGAACTTCCTAAATTGCAAAAGCAGATTATTGCCGAGGCCGCCAAAACGGTAAAACCGGGCGGTGTCCTCGTGTATTCTACTTGTACGATTAACAAGGGGGAAAACGAAGCAGTCGTGGAGAATTTCCTGAAAACGCATGCTGATTTTACGTTAGAAGATGCGTCTTCATTTTTACCCTTTGAGGCTGAAGGTCCGATGGTTACCTTATGGCCCCATCGTGATGAAATGGACGGATTCTTTATTGCACGACTTCGTAAAGCTTTATAAAAATTTTACGTGAAATTTATAGTTTTTAAAGGAGTTTAGTGGCTAAATAGCCAATATATATTAGATATGGGTATTTTGATTTGTATCTGAATACCGCTATTGACTTCTATCCATCCTGTAAATTATTAACATATGATTTTCAAAGAATTTGATTATGATTTTCATAGAATAAGGATATAACTATGATAGAACTATTGGGTAAGAACCTAACCGAATTGCAGGCTGTTATTACAGAGGCAAAATTTCCTCGTTTCAGGGCCAAGCAAATAATGGATTACATATATAAACGCTACGTATTCGACTTTGCGGACATGCAACAATTGCCCGGCGAATTACGAGCGTGGCTTAGTGCCAATTGTGCTATCTCTGTGCCAAACATCGTAACGGAGAAAACTACACCTGACGGTCAGACTAAGAAGTTATTGCTTGAACTGGCAGACGGTAATCGTGTGGAAACAGTATTGATGAAACAGCAGTACGGTAATTCCGTGTGTGTATCTTCACAAGTGGGTTGCGCCATGGGTTGCGTTTTCTGTGCATCTACTACCGACGGTTTGTATCGCAATTTGGAAACCCACGAAATTGTGGCGCAAGTCTTATTGTTTGGTGCCCTTTTAAAAGAACGGATTCATTCCATTGTTGTGATGGGCGCCGGTGAACCGCTTCAAAATTATACGAATACAATTAATGCACTTCGCCTTTTACATGAAAAAGAAGCGTTTGATATCGGCTATCGTCGCATGACATTATCTACTTGCGGCGTAGTAGAAAATATTTATCTCTTAGCCGATGAAGGTATTCCTATTACATTGGCATTGAGCCTTCACGCCCCGAATGACAAGATTCGTCGTGAAATCATGCCGATTGGCGCACACTATAATTTAGCCGATGTGTTGGCGGCGGTTAAGACATATTATGAAAAAACGGATCGCCGTGTAACCTTTGAATATATTTTAATTGACGGCATTAACTCATCCATCGAGAATGCTCACGAATTGGGAGCTTTGGTAAAATCCTTCCCAAATTGTAATGTCAATTTAATTCCGGTTAACGGAAATGAACATATTAAATTGTTTAAACCTTCGCGCCGTCAAACGGAAGCTTTTAGAAATATTGTGGCTTCCTACGGAGTATCCGTAACGGTTCGCAAAGAAATGGGCGATGCCATTCAAGCTGCTTGCGGTCAGTTGAAAATTCAACAGGCCAACAAAGAAAGCGAGTAATCGGTATCACAGGTAAAGGAGGCCCTATGAAGAGTATAGGCATGAGTAAAATCGGTTTGGTGCGTCAACGCAACGAAGACCGTTTTTACATTGGAGAATCCTTTTGTATTGTCACTGACGGTATGGGTGGCTACAAAGGCGGTGAAATTGCCAGCACTATGGTAGTTGACACACTGGCTTGCGATATACAGAATTGGCAGGAAGTTTCGGTTGAGGCATTGCGTCAGTCCGTAGCTAAAGCCAATACTGCTGTATATGAAAGAGTTAAAGCAACACCGTCCTTGGAGGGCATGGGCACAACTGCGGTTGTTGCGTATGTTAAGGATAGCGATTTATATTGGGCCAATGTAGGGGATAGCCGTCTATATGTATTTCATGAGGACCGACTTATTCAAATCAGTACAGATCACTCCATGGTTCAGGCGCTCTATGAAGCAGGTGAATTAAAGGCGGATGATATGTTGCAACATCCGCAACGCAATGTGCTGACACGGGCTGTTGGTGTGTCGCCTGTTGTAGAAATTGACGCAGGCGTACAAAAAGTAGCGCCCGGCGATAGAATACTTTTATGCTCTGACGGTCTCACCGGTTATATTGAACAAGCCGTAATTGAAGCGGCCTTTCGGAATGAACCGAAAGATGAACGCTTGATTGAAGATTTAATGGACTTGGTATATGATCAAGGGGCTCGCGATAATGTAACCATAGTTATTGGTACTATAGGCTAAGAACGAGGTGAGAACATGAAAGAGAAGGCAACTAAATTACAAGGGTTAATCCTTGATAATCGCTATAAAATAATATCTAAAATCGGCGTTGGCGGCATGGCTGATGTTTTCAAAGGCGAAGACACCCTATTAGGTCGTCCGGTGGCTGTAAAAATATTACATTCAAACTTTGCCGGCGATGATGATTTCGTAGCCCGTTTTAAGCGCGAAGCACAAGCAGCCGGTAAATTAAGTCATCCCAATATCGTAAGCATGTATGATGTTGGTTTTGACCAAGGCTATCACTATATAGTGATGGAATACATTGAAGGGGAAACCTTAAAAGAATATATTAATCGTCATGAACGCATATCCATTGATAATGCGGTAAAGTTTACCATTGCTATTGCCGAAGGACTCGAACACGCTCATGCCATGGGGATTGTGCATTGTGATATAAAACCTCATAATGTGCTGATTACTAAGCAGGGTCGCATTAAGGTAACCGACTTCGGCATTGCTCGCGCCATGAATGCCGGTACTACCATGATGTATACGAACTCCATTATGGGGTCTGCTCATTATTTATCGCCGGAACAAGCCAGCGGTAAGCCGGTTAACGGCAGTACCGATATTTATTCTTTAGGGGCTGTGCTTTATGAAATGTTAACCGGCCGCGTTCCTTATGAAGGGGAAACACCAATCAGCGTGGCTTTGAAGCATGTACGGGAGCGTTTAATCCCGCCGACACGTTATAATCCGAGTATTCCGACTTTGTTGGAAGCAGCGGTCATTAAGGCCTTAGCCAAACGACCGGAAGACCGGTTTAGCAATATTACGGAAATGATAGCTGCGTTACGCATGTCGCAAGGTTTTGTAAACAGTAACAGCGGCCGTCGGGCGCCCCATGATTTTGGCACCCAGGTGTTGACACCGGTACCGGAAACATCCTATGGCGACACCGATGATGACGATGAAGTATATTATGGCGGTGAACCGACGCAAGAAGGTTGGATGGCTAAACTTAGCCGCTTACCGCAAAAGTATATTTTGTTAGGTGCGTTTATCGTCTTCTTATTAGCCTTCGTGTGGGCCTTCTTAAGCTTCGGTAACTTCTGGAGTAATGCCACTGTAGATGTGCCGAATGTGGTAGGCAAACAAGTTACGGTAGCTAAACATATTCTGGAAGATAATCATTTGCGTGTTTCCGTAAGTGAAGTATCTAATCCGGATGTACCGGCAGGTCAGGTTATTTCACAGAGTCCGGAAGCGAATGAACAGGTCAAGGAACAACGTACGGTTCATCTCGTTGTAAGTAAGGGCGTCGGCGATATTACGATGCCTGACATTACGGGTATGACCCTCGACCAGGCTCGTTCGCGACTCAAGAACTTAGGCCTCGTGATTGGTAAGATTTCCGCAGGTACTGATGACAGTAAAGAAGATGGTGTTATTTTGATGCAATCGCCTCCGGGAGATTCCAAAGTAACTAAAGGTGCTACCGTAGACGTAACGGTAAACCGTGTGAAGAGTAAGAAAGTAGAATTACCTAATTTAGTAGGTATGACAGTTAAAGATGCCAAAGACGCATTAGCTTCCTTAGGCCTTAATGCAGCAATTAGCGGTGCCGGTGATGACACGGCGGTAATTACGCAGCAAAGTCCGGAAGCGGGGAGCTCGCTGGATGCCAATACATCCGTTGCATTGACGGCGGAAGCTAAAAAAGCGGCACCGGCTGCCAATACTTCAAACAGTAATGTAACGAAAGGTACGGTAGATATTACGGTACCATCCGGTAAGGCTAATCAGGCCGTTCGCATTGTGGTTAGTGATGACAGCGGTTCCCGCACCGTATTTGACGGCAATGCACAACCGGGCGAACGCATTGTTAAAGATGTATCCGGCACGGGCCGTGTACAGATTCAAGTATATTTAAACGGTGCTTTAGTACAAGATCAAACATTATAGGAGGACTATGAATACAGGCATTGTAATAAAAAATATGAATGGTTATTTTTACGTGCAAGATGAGCATGGTGAGGTTCACGAATGTAAGGTGCGCGGCCGTCTGAAACAGGGGCGTTACTCGCTCTTGGTAGGCGATCGTGTCAGTTTTGACCCGGCCGGTACAATTGAAGCCATTGTACCGCGCCACAATCAACTGAAACGGCCTCATGTAGCCAATCTTGATCAGGTTATTTTGGTAGTAGCGGCTCATGAGCCGGATATTAACGAATTATTGCTTAATAAATTAATCATTATGATTGAACATGCCGATATTCCTTTAGTACTTTGTATTAATAAATGTGACCTTCGTGATGAAAACACCGCAACACTGGCCGAGTTATATCGCCGCATCGGGTATACGGTGATTGAAACTTCTACCCGAACCGGTGAAGGCCTTGATACTTTGCGAGAACAACTTCATCACAAAGTAAGTGCTTTTGCCGGACCATCCGGTGTAGGCAAAAGCAGTCTCTTAAATGCTATTGAACCGTCGTTTGCTTTTCAAACCGGTGAAGTAAGTGATAAAATAAAGAGAGGGCGTCATACAACTCGTCATGCATCGCTGTACAGTTTGGATGAAGACTCCTTTATTATGGATACACCGGGATTTAGTGCTATCGATTTCAGTGAGATTTCAGAGGAACGCTTGCCGTCGCTCTATCCTGAATTTTTAGCTGCTGAATCAGGTTGTAAGTTCAGTCCCTGCTATCATGAGCATGAGCCTGTATGCGGCGTCAAAGACGCTGTTGCAGACGGTCGGATAGGGACGGGGCGTTATGAATCGTACTTAGTCATTCGCGATGAAATTCGCAGTCAAAGGAAATGGTGAAATTATGGTAAAGATTGCCCCTTCTATGTTATCCGCAGATTTTGCGCGCTTACAGGAAGAAATTAAAAGCGTTGAAACCAGTGGCGCTGATTTATTGCATATCGATATTATGGATGGTCATTTTGTGCCGAATCTTACCTTTGGTGCACCGGTAATTAAGGCATTGCGTGCCCATACAAAGTTACCGTTTGATGTTCATTTGATGGTGACCAATCCTGCCGATTATGTGAAAACATTTGCCGATATCGGTACGGAGTATTTTACATTCCATGCGGAAGCGACACCGCATATGCATCGCTTAGTACAGGAAATTAAAGCTCATGGCATGAAAGCCGGGATTTCTTTGAATCCTTCTACACCGGTATCAATGCTGGAAGATATAGCGTCCGATTTGGACATGATATTAATTATGAGCGTTAACCCAGGTTTTGGTGGGCAGTCTTTTATTCCTCATGCGGTTCGTAAGATCCAGAAGGCAAAAAAATTACTTGCTTATTATGAAAATACCAAAGCTGTTGTTGAAGTTGACGGCGGCGTTAATTTAGAAACGGCACCACTCGTGCGTGAAGCGGGCGCTGATATTTTAGTGGCCGGTTCGGCTGTATTCGGTGCAAAGGATCGTAGTGAAATGATTCGTTCTTTGCGAGGTTAATAGTGAAGCTCCTGCTTGTCAGGAGCTTTTTCTTTGAAGTTAAACCGCAGTCTAAGTTGGACGATTGCAGCTTCAGTAAACTGTCGCTGTTGCAACGAACCCTTGCAATTACAACGAATTTAATGGAATTCTAGCTAAACAATGTGTTACGAAGGTTGATGAAATATGAAACTGGGAACAGATATTATTGAAATCGCTCGCATCGAACAAGCCGTGGCTAAAGACTCTTTTGCCAAAAGAGTCTACACCGCTCATGAACTTGATTATGCCGAAAGTCGCGGCAAACAAAAGACGGCTTCCTTAGCAGGTATGTATGCGGCTAAAGAAGCGTTTGTAAAAGCCTTAGGCATTGGCTTCAGGCAGGGGACTTTTCAGGACATAGAGATTCGACGCGATGAATATGGAGCACCCTTTATACGGTTAAACGGGGTTTTTAAAGATATATTCGATCAAAAAGGGTTTACGTCCCTGCAACTATCTATCAGCCATTGCCGAGACTATGCAGTGGCCACGGTAGTAGCACTCTAAAAAGTTAGTATTTGGCAGTGTTAACCCGCTGCTTATATAAAAGCGGTGTTATAGATGTCATGACTTAGAAGAAGATATAAAGTCATCGACGATATTTATTTTATGTAGAAAGGAGCTACTATGCGTATCTTAGCGAAGGAAGAGGCTAAATTCATCGATCAATGGGCTGTTGAAAAAGGCGGTCTGCCATTAGCGGTATTAATGGAAAATGCCGGTCGTGGTGTGGCGGAAGCCATTGTGGAAGCATTTGAAGAGATTGAATCACCCCTAGAGATTGTTATTGTTGCCGGTAAAGGCAATAATGGGGCAGATGGTTTGGTGGCGGCTCGACAGTTGGAAGAATGGGGTCATGAAGTTCGTATTGTTATCCCCAATGATGATAGTCATGCTTCAGAACTTTTTGACCAACAGATGGCGGCTATTGATGCTTTGGAAATTCCGGTTTTAACAATTGAAGACGGCGATGTTTTCGAAGCGGCCGATGTGATTGTGGACGGTTTGGTAGGTACCGGTTTAACCGGCGAATTACGCGATTCTATTCAGGAAATCTTGGATCGCATAGAAGCTCATGTAGAAACCTATCCCGATACTTTGTTGGTAGCCATTGACGTTCCGTCCGGCATGAACAGCAATACCGGGGCTGTTGCCAATGGTACGATGGCCATGGATATAACTGTTACTTTTGGAGCGCCTAAGATTGGTATGTTACTATATCCGGCCCGTTCCTATTGTGGTAATATTGCGGTTAAAGGTCTTGGCTTTTCCTGGGAAATGGCTTTACTGGATGATGAAAACAAAAATTACCCAACCGAATTGATTACACCGGATTTAGTGGCCGCTTTATTACCGGAACGGGAAGAAACCGCTCATAAAGGTACCAATGGACATACATTGATTATCGGCGGTTCTGACGGTATGATTGGGGCACCTCTTTTGGCAGCGGAAGCAGCGGTACACGCCGGTGCCGGTAAAATAACAGCTGTAGTGCCATCGGATTGCTTAAAAATGCTACAATCTAAAATCATGCCGGAAGTGTTAACCGGATCGTTCGGCAGTTTATTGCATTTACGCATGCATGCTTCTGAAAAAGAAGCGGTTGCTATCGGACCGGGCTTTGGTCGCAGTGAAGAAAGTATGACGCTTGCTAAAACCTTTATAACAACTACGGATGCGCCACTTGTTATCGATGCTGATGCACTTTGGGCAATCGGCAATATGGATACTATAGGCGACGAATTTGCTAAGCGCGATTTCCCGGCCATTTTAACACCGCATCCCGGTGAATTTGCTCGTTTAACGGGGCTTAGCGTGGAAGAAATTGAAGCAAATCGTGTAGAAATTGCTCGTCAATTTGCTTTAAAATACAAAGTTGTTTTAGTTCTTAAAGGGGCGCCGACCGTAGTCGCTTCACCGGAAGGGCTTGTGGCGGTAAATTATAGCGGCAATGAAGGTATGGGCACCGGTGGCATGGGTGATACCTTAACCGGTATTATTGCCGGGCTCTTAGGCCAGGGCCTCGAAGAATTGGAAGCGGCTATGGCCGGGGTATATCTCCATGGCGCGGCCGCAGATGCTCTTTACGAGGATAGAAACTTCGGTTACACGCCGTCTGAAGTAAGCCGTCAGTTGCCATATACCATAACTGAATTATTAGATTTTGATGTGGAATAAACAATAATCCGTTATTTAGCGGTAGTTCATAGAGAATAGCTGCCGCTAAATAACGACTGATCTTTAGCTACTCATAGTTATGGTAACATTGTTCTTTTGGTGTTTTAATTTGTTAGGTGAAGTATGCAATTGAATAATAAATTTTGGGCAAAATATTTAGCCATAGTTTTTGCCTTTTTAGTAAGTTTCTTCGCGCTTACCGGATGCAGTGCTGCTTCCGGTACGACAATCGGGGATAGTTTTAATAAAATTCTTGAAACAGGCTCTAATATCATTGGTAATAGTTCCTCTAATTCCGGTGGTAGCAGTTCGGCGGTTTCCGGTACCCTTGACGTGTATACCTTGGACATCGGTCAAGGGGATGCACATCTTATTAAAGTGGGCGATGAATATACTTTGATTGACACAGGTGATGTAGATCATCGTGACAGCCTTGTGGCTCAATTAAAGAAGTACAATGTGAAGTCATTAAAAAACGTAATAATTACGCATCCGCACTCAGATCATTTAGGTGGCTTTCATGCACTTATTGATGCAGGGATTCCTATTGAACATGTGTATGATAATGGTATGAAATATAAAACTTCTGTGTATAATACATATGCAAAAGATACGGATAAGAAAAATTTAAAACGAATTGGTTTATATAAGGGAATGACTGTTGATTTAGGTAAAGATGCTCAGTTTGTTGTGTACGCACCGGAAGAAGGTCAGTATATTATGGATAAAAAAGGCCAACCGGATCCTAATGATAATAGTATTGTAGGTAAGCTTGTATTTGGTAAATTTTCTATGTTATTTACCGGTGATGCATCAAGAGCTGAAGAAAATAAACTGATTAAGGAAGAAAATACTAAATTATTCAGTCGCATATTAAAAGTAGGTCATCATGGCAGTGCAAGCTCATCTCAAAAGGACTTTATACGCTCTGTTCGTCCCGAAACAGCTGTTATTTCCGTAGGCTTACACAATGATTATGGTCATCCTACGAGGGAAGCTTTAGATCGTTTAGCGGCTGAAAACGTTATGGTTTATACAACAGCTCGACAAGGTACAATTCGTATTCACACGGATGGCAACACTTGGCAGGTAACAACGGAACGTTAATATTAGCTATGGTTACAAAAATCAAATTACATGCGCTGTTATTGACTTTTAAGTAATAAATTTTCCGTATTAAGAAATCTTGTCAAGTAAAAATTTAAAATTTCATAATAAGAACATACGCTCCTCGTTACTCTTCGAAACCCTTCTATATAGGCTTTGAGAGTAGGGGGAGCGTATGTTTGTTTTGTGAATGATGTGTGAAAATGCAGCAAAATCAAGGGTTCTCTGAAATCTTGTGGTATAATTAAGTAAACATGCCCAAGGCTTTAAGCTGATAGGTAGGCTTTTTGTACTGCTTATGGGTATATAAAAACGAACACAAAGATATTTAGAGATAGTTTGACCGGCCATTGTAGTGTGTGGCCATTGATAGGAGTGAGATTGTTGCGTAAAATATGGTTTGCCTTAGTAATGGCAGTAATGATTTTGCCTTTATGGGCTATGAGCGTCAGAGCGGCGGATGTGACAGATGTGACATGGGTAACGCGTTCTGATGCACCAATTCCGTTTGTACGTGTCGTTCTTAGTTTGACAGCACCGGTTGAAGCATCGGCTTCTATTAATAAAGCCGGTACTACCACAACCGTACAACTTAAAAATGTAAAACTTAAAACCGATGATACGTCGATTACGATGGATAAGAATATCGTAACTAATGCGAAATTATCGCAAGACGGCAAGAATGTTAATGTTGTGTTAAACACACCTAAATCAATTGATGTAGGCGATGTAAATGTGTTTTCGTTAAAAAAAGATAAAGCCAACAATCGTCCCGATCGTATGGTCATTGATATTCAGCAAAAAGGGGTAGCACCGCGCAGCGTATATTACGGTTCCGATAAGAATGTTAAAAATACGGCGACCAACAGTGCTACGGTAAAAACAGACAAAAAAACAACGACTAAGAATACATCCACTAAAACAAGCAATACTAAAGCAAAGGCCACTACAACACCTAAAAAGCCGACCGTCATCGCAACGGCCAGTCAACCTAAGGCAGTGACAATCGACTATCGCACCAGTGGCGGTATTGCCGGTAAAGTGATTACCATTGACCCGGGTCATGGCGGTAGTGATCCCGGCGCTATCGGACCTAACGGGACGATGGAAAAAGACATTACCTTAGCTATTTCCAAGAAGTTGAAAGCGGCCTTGGAAGCTAAAGGGGCTAAGGTTAATATGACTCGTACTACTGACGTGGATGTGTATGGTCCGAATGCCTCCGGTCCTGATGAACTACAGGCGCGTGTTGATGTGGGGACGGCTAATAAATCCGATATCTTCATAAGTGTTCATATCAACTCCTTCAGCAATCCGAATGTAGGTGGTATTTCCACATACTACTATGATAAAACTCAGTATGATACACGGTTAGCTTCACGCATTCAGGCAAAAATTGCCGATGAATCCGGTTTTGCCGGTGACCGCGGTATCCAACCGGGTAACTTGTATGTATTGCGTCGTTCTCTCATGCCGGCTATTCTCTTGGAATTAGGTTTTATTTCCAATCCTAAGGAAGAAGCACTTTTGAAAAAAGACAATGTACAACAACAATTTGCTGACGAAGTGGCAGCAGGTATTGAAAGTTATTTTAGGGGGTAAGTGATATGATACGTAATGCAAAATTATTTGTTACCACCCTCTTAGCTGTTATGGTGTTAGTTGTAACCGGATGCAGTCCTACAGCGAGCGGTTCCGAACTTGGTAATAACCAGGCTGTAGCAAGTTCAAGCACGTCTAAATCTCAGAGCAACGCTAATACAGATAAAATGGCTCAAATGGTTATTTATGTACCCCGTGATGACGGTAGAGGCGTACGCCCTCAGACAATTACGGTAGACAGTGATAAGAAAACGTTGAAATACGCGATTTCATTCCTCTTTGATGAAGACAGCCGTCAAAGCTATCCCGTATTTCCTAAAAATGTTGAGGTCAAAGATGTAAACATTAAAGACGGTTTGGCGAAGATTAATTTGTCTAAACAATTCCTTGACGGCGGCCAGGTAGATGGTTTGAGTGCCCAGCTTCGTTTGGCATCCATCATCAATACGGCTACCTCCTTTGACAATGTTAAAAAAGTACAGCTATTGGTCGAAGGTAAGACTGTCAATCTGTACGGCGGTTATGATCTGAGCGAACCTATGGGGCGCATGGAACAACAAATTGTAAAATAAAGGCAGTGACATAAATCACTCAATGTAAGCAACAGCTGTATCGCGTAGTTCGGTACAGCCGTTGCTTTTTTATTGGGTTCAATTTGACTGTTACTAAAAGGTGCTTATCGTTACTAATAAACCGTACTGATGATACGCACTGCGTATAAAAATATGCTATAATAAATAAGATTCGAACATGAGTTACCTACGGAGGGAGAACGATGAAAGTATCCGAACGTGGCGAATTTGGCTTTATTGATACGATAAAATCAAATACAATCATAAATCCTGAAACCATTGTGTGCGGCATCGGTGACGATTGTGCGGTGTATCGCACGACTCACGATTATGACCAACTCATAACGACGGATATGATGGTAAAAGGTATACATTTTTCCGATAAAACGACAGCCCCTTATGATGTGGGCTATCGCTTAGGGGCGGCTAATATCAGTGATATTGCGGCCATGGGCGGTACGCCTCGGCAGGCTGTAATTGCTGCCGCTATGCCGCCTGATACAGAGATTGCGTATATGGAAGCGGTGTATGAAGGCTTTAAAACAATCTGCCATACCTACGACGTAAATATTGTAGGCGGTGATACGGTGACCACTAAAGGTCCTTTGGTACTTAATGTGACCGTAGTCGGCGAAGTACCGGCCGGTGAAGCTGTTCTTCGCAGTGGCGCTAAAGCGGGTAATTTAGTCGTTGTTACGAATACAATCGGTAGTTCGGCAGCCGGATTGGCCGCTTTATTAGCGGACCTTGAGGGCTTTAATAGTATAAAAAAAGTTCATCAACGCCCGGAACCACAGGTTACTTTAGGTAATTGGCTCCGTGAACATAGAGCTACCTCGCTTAACGATATTAGTGACGGCCTTGGCAGCGAACTGAATGAAATTGCGAAAGCATCGAAGGTTAATCTGTTGATTGATGAAACGGGCATACCGCTTCACAATGAATTAATTGAGGCGGCTAAGGCATTAGGAACTCATCCCTTAGCTTGGGCTTTATATGGGGGTGAAGATTTTCAGCTCGTAGGCACAGTGCCGAGTAGTTTAGCTGAAGACATAAAAAAACACCCTCAGATTCACTGTATTGGCCGTGTAGTGGCGGGCATCGGTGAAGTATGGCTTACTACTGCTGACGGAAAAGAGGAATTAGTAGAAGCCAAAGGGTATGACCATTTTAAAAAGGAGTGACGGCAATGACAACTATTGCTTCTCAGAATAAAATAGCGGTAATGGCATGTAAAACTCTTACCGTAGATGATACGATAGCCTTAGGGCGTCAATTAGGCCGTTTTATGGCCACGATGGCACAGCAGGGTAGACCGTTATGTGTGGCGTTAATCGGCGATTTGGGAACGGGGAAAACTCATTTTTCACAAGGTGTTGCAGAAGGTTTTGGCGTTACGGAGGAAGTAACGAGCCCAACTTTTGCTTTAATGAATACATATGAGACGATGAACGGTACGTTATATCATTTTGATGTGTATCGCCTCGATGATGAATCGGAGCTTGAAAATATCGGCTTTGGGGAATTTACGGAGGATACCTTGAGTATCGTTGAATGGGCCGATAAGTTTCCTGATGCCTTACCGTTAGAAGTATTAGAAATCAGTTTAACCGCTGAAACCGACGGTAGCCGTTTAAGTTTATGGCGGACGGCCGAACTTTCAGAGGATGAACTTTTAGAGATTGGAGGAACCTATGTATTTAGGAATTGAAACGAGTAGCGCCGTATCGAGCGTAGCTGTCATGGATGACCAGCGCCTAATCGGTGAATTGACGGTCCAAGCGGGTCTCACGCACTCGGAACAGTTGGTACCTCATATAGAATTATTACTTAAACAAAGCGGCGTAGCAAAAACAGCGCTCACCGGTATCGCTGTAAGCATCGGTCCCGGTTCCTTTACGGGCCTTCGTATCGGTATGGGGACGGCCAAGGCGTTAGCCTATGCTCTTAATATTCCGTTACTGGGCGTTATGACCATGGATGGGATTGCTCATAATTTTTGGCAATTTAGCGGTGTCTTGGCCATTATGGTCGATGCGCAAAAGAAGAATGTTTACGAAGGTCGTTATCGTTGGGTAAACGGAAAGTTAGTATGCGAACAAGAGCCTACGGTGAAAACTCGCGATGAAGCACTTAAAGCCTTAGCGGCGCTTGATGAGCCGGTTATCTTAGCCGGTGACGGTATCATTAAATTCGGACATACCCTGGCTGATTACGGACCTAATTTGCAACTGGCTTCGCCGGCGTTACGGATTCCTAAGGCGTCAGGTGTGTTGCTCGCTGCCATGCCCCGTTTCTTAGCTGAGGCGCCGGATGAAGCGGCTCATGTGGTGCCGTATTATATTCGTCGCTCCGAAGCCGAAGTTGTTTGGGATGCGAAACATCCTGAGTTGGTTGCTGCCGGCAAGGTACCGAATCCAACGGTTGTTGTTACCGAAGCGGCTACGGCGTTAGCCGATGAGGTTAAAAATCATGATTAATTTGCGTAGAGCCGAGGCTCATGATGCGGAAGCTATTTTTGAAATTGAGAAAGCCTGTTTTTCAGTCCCTTGGTCTATGGAAGCTATTGAAACGGAACTGGCAGAAACGGACCAGCGTATGTACATGGTTATCGAAGTAGACGATAAAGTTATCGGTTATGCCGGCGCTTGGTTGGTACTCGACGAAGGGCAGATTACGAATATCGCTATTGCACCCGAATACCGTCGTGACGGTTACGGCGCCATGATGACTCGTAAATTAATCAGAGAATTGTTCAAAAAAGGTATGAACGAAATATTTTTAGAAGTGCGTATATCCAATGTGGCGGCCCTTACTATGTATCGCCGTTTAGGTTTTACCGTAAAAGGCCTACGCAAGGGTTATTACACAGACCCCGTGGAAGATGCGTACATTATGTCATTAATAAAAGAAGAGGAGGCCTCGGTATGAAAGTATATACCCTAGCCATCGAAAGCAGTTGTGATGAAACATCAGCGGCTGTGCTGGTAAACGGCCGCCAAGTATTATCCAATGTTATATCCAGTCAGGTGCCGATTCATCAAAAATTTGGCGGCGTGGTACCTGAAATTGCATCCCGCCATCATATAGAGCAGGTAATTCCCGTAGTTGATCAGGCTTTGGCTGATGCGGGCGTAACATTAACAGATATTAATCATATCGGTGTTACCTATGGCCCCGGTTTGGTAGGATCTTTATTAGTTGGTGTGGCCGCGGCTAAAGGCTTGTCCTTTGCTACAGATATTCCTTTAATCGGTGTGCACCATATGGAAGGCCATATTTTTGCTAATTTCTTGGCTCATCCCGATTTAGAACCGCCATTTTTAAGTCTTGTTGTATCCGGTGGTCATACCATGCTTGTGGTAGTTAAAGACTATGAAACATTTGAAGTACTCGGTCAAACTCGTGATGATGCAGCGGGTGAAGCATTCGATAAAATTGCTCGTGTCATGGGTTATCCCTATCCGGGAGGCCCTCAGATTGAACGGGAAGGGGCCGATGGGAATCCGACAGCTATTGAGTTTCCCAAAGCCTTGCAGGAAAAAGGTAATTTTGAATTCAGTTTCAGTGGTTTGAAATCGGCTGTTCTAAATTACCTTAACAGTGCTAAACAGAAAGGCGAAGCCATTAATGAAGCAGATGTGGCCGCTTCTTTTCAGCAAGCTATCATTGATGTATTGGTTGAAAAGACAATCGAAGCGGCTCATGCTACGGGGCAAACTAAAGTAACATTGGCCGGTGGTGTTTCTGCTAACCGTCATTTACAAGATGCTTTAGCCGCGGCTTGTGAAAAAGAAGGGTTAACCTTCTATCGACCAAGCTCCATTTTGGCTACCGACAATGCGGCTATGATTGGCTGTCGCGCTTACTATATGTCGTTAGCCGGCAAATTTGCCGACTTACATTTGAATGCAAAACCATCGATTCCATTGGGCCAAACACCACCTTTGAAATCTATGCCGATATAATTAAATTAAGGAGCGGTACTTATGGTTATGAAATTACAGGACAGTGAAGTGCGGGATACATTAAAACTGCATACGGATTTATCCGAACCGCAGCAGCGTTTAATGCGTAATGTAGTTCGCTTACTGCCATTTGCCGCCTCACTACCGCAACAGGACGTTTGTGTATTTACTATGGCTAAGGACGAGCAGATTCTTGTTTTTGGCCATATCAAAGATTGGCCACAGGCTGAGATTATGCCGGATATCCGTTTATTGAAACCTTATGAAGTCGGTCTTTGGCAAGATTTATTGCATACGGGCCGTTCGGTTAAAGGCTTTATGGAACGAAAACACGGGCAATTGGCACGCTTATTGGCCTTTCCCATTGTGGATAACGGCGGTAAATGCATCGGTGGTATTGCTATGCTTCATAACGGCTTAGAGCCTCATACGGAAGAGCCGCTTATGGCGGCTTCCGATGTATTGGCAGAGACGACCTACATGGCAATGATTGTGCCACAGCAAAATCAAGCTGAACTGTATACGCCATTGTCCTATCAGGACGGCATTATTATTTTTGACGAAGCAGGCATCATTCTTTATGCCAATGAAGCGGCGTCACATTTGGTAGACTTATTGGGCTTCGACAGGCGGTTGGTAGGTACATCAATTTATGGCGGTTCCTTGAAGATGAGTTGGGTTAAACAGGCAATCCGTGATCATCGAGGTGCTGTGGCCGAAGAAATTTACGGCGATATTATCGTGGAGCAGACTATCTTACCGATTAATGCCGGCACCCGAGCAAAACGGAGCTTTTTGTTTTTAAAAGATAAAACAGCCTTGCGTCGCAAGGAACAGGAGTTAATGGTTAAAAACTCCGTTATTAAAGAGATTCACCATCGCGTCAAAAATAATCTGCAAACCGTAGCCGGTTTACTGCGCATGGAAGCTCGTCGTTCCGACTCGGACCAAGTTAAAAAAGCACTTCAAGAAGGCGTCAGCCGTATTGAAAGTATGGCCCTTGTCCATGAAGTTATATCTCATTATGAAGAGGATTATATTGAACTTCGTACGATTGCGGAGGAATTAATTCGCTTGTTGAAACGATCATTTTTTCGCAGTGAAGACAATGTACAATGCGAATATATAGGTGACAGCATATTACTATCATCACAGCGTGCCGGTTATGTATCCTTAATTCTAAATGAGTTAATATCCAATAGCTTTGAACACGGTTTCGGTTGTTTAAAAACAGAAGAAACCATTAGTTCCGGATCTATGGTTGTGGCGGGATACCTGACTAAGGGCCTTATTACACTTACTGTGACGGATAATGGCTGTGGTTTGCCGGATGATTTTGATGTAAAGGCTTCTAGACGATTAGGCTTACAAATTATTCAAAATTTAGTGACCAACGAATTGGGTGGTACCATGACCATTGAAGATCGAGCGCACCGGGATGAGATGCAAGCTGATGCGGCTCGAAAGAGTGCACCGCATCAAGGAACGATTGTGACCATAACATTTCCGGAATGAGTCATTACGCTTACAATAGCATCAGCTGTTTATAACAGATATCGATGCTTACAATAGTTACCTATATAGAAAAAAGAGTTTGAGATTAAGAGAGAGGCAACGCGTATGAAGGTTTTAATTGTAGATGATGAATCTTTAATTCGCATGGATTTACGTGACCAGTTGGAAGCGGCCGGTTACGAAGTAGTGGGGGAAGGTAAAAACGGTGTGGAGGCCTTAGCAAAGGCTAAAACATTGCAACCCGATGTAATTTTAATGGATGTGAAAATGCCGGAACTGGATGGCATTGAAGCAGCCCGGCAAATTCGCCATCATAATTGGGGTCCCGTAGTTCTTTTAACGGCCTACAGCCAACAGGATCTTGTAAAAAAAGCGGGGGAATCCGGTGTTTATGGCTATTTAATCAAACCGGTTCGGGAAGATCAACTGGGACCTACTTTAGAAATGGCATTTCACCGTTTTCAGGAAGACATGCAGTTAAAGTCGGATATTGAGGGACTTGAACAAAGCTTAGAAGAACGTAAATTAATAGCTCGCGCCACCGGCATCTTACAAGATTTATACAAAATAACGGAGGAAGCCGCTTATGAGCGTTTACGAGCTTATAGCATGGATAAACGAATAACAATCAGTGCAACTTGTGAAAAGATTATTGCAGCTGCCAAGAAACGTCGTGTATAGCACGGCGTTTTTTCTATTAAAAAGTCAAATAATATATGCGACAAAAGATAAAATTTTAGTAAAAAGTCAAAAAATCAAAAATAATACTTGCAATTATTTTCAATTCGGCTATAATAATACTTGTAGTTAGCACTCGATGTTAGTGAGTGCTAATAAAATAAATAATCAAAACTACTAATTTAAATCTATTAGTACAAAGGAGAGATTAACAATGATGAAACCTTTAGGCGACCGTGTTATAATTCGTGTCCTTGAAAAAGAAGAAAAAACAAAAAGTGGTATCTTTTTACCGGATACAGCTAAAGAAAAACCTTCCGAAGGTGAAGTAATTGCTGTAGGTGCCGGCAAAGTATATGACAACGGACAGCGTGTTGCTCCTGAAGTAGCAGTTGGTGATAAAGTAATGTTCTCCAAATATGCAGGTACAGAAGTAAAAATTGATGGTGTTGACCATCTCGTAATTAGCGAACGCGATATTTTAGCTATTTTAGAAAAATAATATATCTATAATAACAACGATTCTCTAATTTATATATTCAATGAGATCTGCCGCAAGGCAGTATCAGGAGGTAATAGACATGGCAAAAGAAATTCTTTTTAATGAAGATGCTCGCCGCGCTTTAGGCCGTGGTGTTGACGCATTGGCAAATGCAGTAAAAGTTACGTTGGGACCTAAAGGCCGTAACGTAGTATTAGATAAAAAATTCGGTGCTCCTACAATCACTAACGATGGTGTAACCATTGCTCGTGATATCGAATTATCCGATCCATTCGAAAACATGGGTGCTCAGCTCGTTAAAGAAGTAGCAACCAAAACTAACGACGTAGCCGGTGACGGTACTACAACAGCTACTGTATTGGCTCAGGCTATGATTCAAGAAGGTATGCGTAACGTAGCAGCCGGTGCTAACCCAATGATTTTGAAAAAAGGCATTGAATTAGCTGTTAAAACTTTAGTAGAAGAAATCAAAAAGAAATCTATTAAGGTTAACGGTAAAGAAGATATTGCTCAAGTAGCTTCCGTATCTGCCGGTGACACTGAAATCGGTGGTCTTATTGCTGAAGCTATGGAAAAAGTTGGTAACGACGGCGTTATCACTGTTGAAGAGTCCAAAGGCTTACAGACAGACCTTTCCGTAGTAGAAGGTATGCAATTTGACCGCGGTTACATTTCTCCTTACATGGTAACCGACCCTGACAAAATGGAAGCCGTTATGAACGACCCTTACATTTTGATCACTGACCGCAAAATCAGCGCTATTGCCGATATGTTGCCAACCCTTGAAAAAGTGGTAAAACAAGGTAAAGAATTACTCATCATCGCTGAAGATCTTGATGGTGAAGCATTGGCTACTTTGGTAGTTAATAAATTGCGTGGTACTTTCAAAGCCGTTGCTGTTAAAGCGCCTGGTTTTGGTGACCGTCGTAAAGCAATGCTCGAAGATATCGCTATCTTAACCGGTGGTACCGTAATTACTGAAGATATGGGCCGCAAATTAGACAGCGTTGAATTGGAAGACCTCGGTACAGCTCGTCAAGTACGCGTAAGCAAAGACGAAACTGTTATTATCGACGGTGCCGGCGACAACGAAGCTATTAAACAGCGTGTTGCTCAGATTAAAAACCAAGTGGAAGAAACTACTTCCGAATTCGATAAAGAAAAACTTCAAGAACGTTTGGCTAAATTGTCCGGCGGCGTAGCTGTTATCGAAGTTGGTGCTGCTACCGAAGTTGAATTGAAAGACAAAAAACTCCGCATCGAAGATGCTTTGAACGCTACTCGTGCAGCTGTTGAAGAAGGCATCGTAGCCGGTGGCGGTACTACCCTTATCGATATCTTACCTGCTCTTGAAACGTTGAAAGAAGAAGGCGATGTTCAGACCGGTATTAACCTTGTAAAACGTGCTGTTGAAGAACCTCTTCGTCAGATTGCTTACAACGCAGGTTTAGAAGGTTCCGTAGTTGTTGAACGCGTTAAAAATACTGACGCCGGTGTTGGTTTCAACGCTTTGACTGAAGAATATGTTGATATGGTTAAAGCCGGTATCGTTGACCCAGCTAAAGTAACTCGTTCCGCTCTTCAGAATGCAGCTTCCATCGCTTCCTTGGTATTGACTACTGAAAGCATCGTAGCTGATAAAGTAGAAGAAAATGCTCCGGTAGCACCTGCTATGCCTCCAATGGGCGGCATGGGCGGCATGATGTAATAAATCATAAGCTATAGCTGATGTTAATATAATATTAAAGGATGGCAACTGAGTTTTGGCTTAGTTGCCATTTTTTTACACCCTTTTTTCTATAGAATTGACTACAACCTATAAAATTAAGTATAATCTTACATAGAAGTTATTCAAAATGTATTAATATTGAGGAGAGAGATAGATGAATGAAAAAACATTGCCCGTGTCGGAAGCGCGTTTAGAAGAGATTATAGCGGAGTATCCCACGCCGTTTCATATCTACGATGCAAAAGGGATTGTAGACAATATTCGCCGTTTTATTAAAGCTTTCAGCTGGGCGAAAGATTTTAAAGAATACTTTGCCGTAAAAGCAACACCGAATCCTTATATCATGCGCTTATTGCAAAAAGAAGGGGTAGGTGCAGACTGTTCCTCTTTGGCTGAACTTATTTTGTGTGAAAAAGTCGGTATCACGGGGGACGATATCATTTTTTCATCCAACGACACACCATATGAAGAATATGCCAAAGCCATGGAAATGGGCGCCATTATCAATCTTGATGACATTACTCATGTGGCCTATTTGGAAAAACACGGCGAATTGCCGAGCCGTTTGGCCTTCCGTTATAACCCGGGGCCGTTAAAACACGGCGGTAATACGATTATCGGCTTGCCGGAAGAAGCGAAATACGGTATGACCGGCGATCAGATTATTGAAGCTATTAATTACTGTAAAACTCGCGGTGTTAACCGTTTCGGCTTGCATACCATGGTTGTGTCCAATGAGCTTGATATTACAGGACTCATCGGCACGGCTGAATTGATGTTTGATTTAGCCCTTCGTGTGAAAAAAGAAACGGGCATCGAAGTTGACTTCATCGATTTTGGTGGCGGTATCGGCGTGGCCTATCGTCCGGAAGAAACGCCGGTGGATTATGATGCCTTAAGTGCCGGTATCAAAGAAGCCTATGAAACTATGATTATCGATAACGGCCACAGCCCGATTTCATTGGCCTTTGAATGTGGTCGTATGGTAACCGGCCCTTACGGTTACTTGGTAGCCACCGCGATTCATCGCAAAGATATTTACAAGCACTACATCGGTCTCGATGCTTGTATGGCCAATTTGATGCGTCCTGCTTTATATGGTTCTTATCACCATATTACGGTAGTGGGTAAGGAGAATGCGCCACTTGATCATGTATATGATGTAACCGGTTCGCTTTGTGAAAATAATGACAAATTTGCCATTGACCGTAAATTGCCGAAGATTGATATGGGTGACCGCATTGTTATTCATGATGCCGGTGCACACGGTCATTCCATGGGCTTTAACTACAACGGTAAATTGCGTTCCGCGGAATTACTCCTTAATGAAGACGGCAGCGTAACCCAAATCCGTCGAGCCGAAACCTTAGATGATTTATTTGCAACATTGGATTTCAGTGATTTATAGTAAAATTTCTATCTTTTTACTGTAAACTGTGATATAATTAATTAGTATTGAAACAGTGTGAGTCTGATTTTTCAAATGTTAAAAAATCTAATAAGAGTCATATTTTTTCATAATATTTAAAATATTCAATAATTATAAACAAATTCATAGTATTTTAGTAGAAATTAACTTGCGCAGTAAACAGTTAGATTGTATAATGTTTATTAGGAATAGATGTTGTAAGAATTGCTGTTTACCGAAGTGGTAGAATAATTTTGCTGATAAGGCGGTGTTTCACTTTGGTGGGATACCGCTTTTTTTATAACATTTAGCAATTAAGCTATTTATGACTTAACTATATAATTAATTTATAAAAGGAGTGACTGTACAGTGTCAGAATTACTTCGCGTAGAAAATCTACACGTGTCCATAGAGGGCAAAGAAATCCTAAAAGGTATCGACTTAACAATTAATAAAGGTGAAATTCATGTAGTAATGGGTACTAACGGTGCCGGTAAATCCACATTGGCCAATGCTATCATGGGTAACCCTGTATATGAAGTAACCGAAGGGACTATTACCTTTGACGGTGAAGACATTACCGACGAAGCCGTTAACGATCGTGCTAAAGCCGGTATTTTTATGTCCTTCCAGAACCCGATTGCCATTCCGGGGATTACGGTAGAAAATTTCATTCGTACCGCAAAAGCAACTGTAACCGGTGAAAACGTACGTGCTTTGGCTTTCAAAAAAGAATTGAAAACTAAAATGGATGAATTATCTTTTGACGCATCCTATGCACAGCGTTATGTAAACGAAGGTTTCAGTGGCGGCGAACGCAAGAAGAACGAAATTTTACAAATGTCCGTATTGAACCCTAAATTGGCTATGCTCGATGAAACTGACTCCGGTCTTGACGTTGACGCCGTTCGTATCGTATCCGACGGTGTAGATCGTTTCCATACGAAAGATAATGCTGTACTTATCATTACTCACCACAACTCCATTTTACAGAAATTAAAACCTGATTTCGTACACGTATTAATTGATGGCCGTATTGTAAAAACAGGCGACGCATCGTTAGTGGCTGAAATCGAAAGCAAAGGCTATGATGCTTACAAAGCGTTAGTTTAGGAGGCACTCATGGAAACTAGAAAGAAAACATATGTGGAGGATATGGACCGTGGCGTCTACGATATAAAGAATGAATTCGAATATTCTTATAAATCTGATGCCGGCTTAACGGAAGATATTATCCGCGAAATATGGGAAAATAAAAACGAACCTGAATGGATGCTTGATTTCCGTTTGAAATCTTTGCGCATTTATAATGAATTGGATATTCCAAACTGGATTCCGGATATTAGCGGTCTTGATATGGCTAATATTGTTACCTATGTTAAACCGAAAGTTGACATGAAAGGTGACTGGAACGAAGTTCCGGAAGATATTAAGAGCACATTTGACCGTTTGGGGATTCCGGAAGCGGAAAAAACGTCCCTCGCCGGTGTAGGTGCTCAGTATGACTCCGAAGTTGTATATCACAGCATTCAGGAAGATCTTGTAAAACAAGGCGTAATTTATACTGATATTGAAACAGCGCTTCATGAATACGAAGACATTGTTAAACAATACTTTATGACCTTGGTGCCACCAACCGACCATAAATTTGCCGCCTTGCACGGCGCTGTATGGTCCGGCGGTTCCTTCGTATATGTACCGAAGGGTGTACAAGTAGATATTCCGCTTCAGTCCTATTTCCGTTTGAACGCACCGGGCGCCGGTCAGTTCGAACACACTTTGATTATCATTGAAGAAGGGGCTAAAGCACACTTTATTGAAGGTTGCTCCGCACCTAAATACAATGTAGCCAACTTACATGCCGGTTGTGTTGAATTATTTGTTAAAGATAATGCGACACTTCGTTATTCCACCATTGAAAACTGGTCTAAAAACATGTACAACTTGAATACAAAACGTTGTACCGTTGGCAAAAACGGCACCATTGAATGGGTATCCGGATCCTTCGGTTCCAAGGTATCCTGCTTATATCCAATGAGTATTTTGGCCGGTGAAGGCGCTCATTGTGAATTTACCGGTGTAACTTTTGCCGGTGAAGGTCAGTACTTGGATACCGGTGCTAAAGTTGTGCATGTAGCACCTCATACTACCTCCAATATTAACTCCAAATCTATCTCCAAGAGCGGCGGCGCTGCTATTTACCGCGGTGTATTGAACATCGGTAAAAAAGCAGAACACGCGAAAGCAACCGTTTCTTGTGAATCTTTGATGTTGGATGAAATTTCTCAGTCTGATACAATTCCTTCCATTTCTATCGAAAACGACAATGTGGACTTGGGTCATGAAGCTAAAATCGGTCGTATTTCCGACGAAGCTATTTTCTACTTGATGACTCGCGGTATCAGTGAAGAAGAAGCACGCGCCATGTTGGTACGTGGTTTCGTTGAACCGATTTCCAAAGAATTACCGTTGGAATATGCCGTAGAAATGAATAATTTGATTTCCTTAGAGCTTGAAGGCTCTATCGGTTAGGAGGTACAGATGAGTAACGTATTATTTAATGAGCTCCCAAGACCTACTTTCCGGTGGTTACAAGTAAATCATACTGAAGGTACGGTTGCCGGTGGCGATACAGCTGCAGCAGTTACGGTCAGCGCCAATGAAGGGGTTGTAACCGAGCTTACTGCTAAAGCCTTGTTAAAAGCTGATTTTGAAGGAGCGGAAGCCACTTCTTTAAAAGCGGTTACCGATGATTTTACTAAAGGCATGGCTATTACAGTGCCGGCCGGCGGTAAAGAAAAAGTAATTATTACGATTGATGCCGAAGGTAAAAGCGTAGGCGACAGAACTCGTTTGGCTATCGACGTGGCTAAAGATGCTTCTTTAGAAGTATTATATGTAGTTAAAGGGGAAGCCGAAACCGGTGGTTTAAACCTTTTAACCGAAGTAAAAGCAGCTGAAAATGCTAACGTAGTTTTCAAAAAAGTACAGCTTCTCAGTGAAGGGGTACAGCAGATTGAACATCGTTACAGTCAATTAGCGGCGAACAGCAAAGTAGAATACTTGAACGTAGAATTGGGCAGCGGCGAAAGCTTCTTGCACTATACGCAAGATCTTGTAGGTGAAGAAGCTCACATTGTTCATGATTTAGCTTACTTGGGCGACAATAACCAGAAATTCGATATTTCCATGCTTATGTCCCATGTAGCACCTAAATCCGTCAGCGATATTCATGTGCTCGGTGCGTTGGGCGATAATGCAAAAAAATCATTCCGCGGTACCTTGGATTTCATTCGCGGCAGTATTGCTTCCGAAGGTGCGGAAGAAGATACTTGTGTATTACTTGATCCGACTGTTAAATCCGTATCCTTACCGTTATTGCTCTGTAAAGAAGACAATGTAGTAGGTAACCATGCGGCCAGCGCCGGTCAGCTCGATAAAACTAAATTATTCTACTTGATGAGTCGTGGTTTCAGCGAAGATGAAGCTAAACATATTATTGTAGAATCCATGTTGCGACCTGTTATTGATCGACTTAATGATGAAGAATTAGAAGAGATTGTATTGCAAGCCGTACGGGCCAAAATTTAATTGAAGAATAAGAGGGTGTATTATGAAGTCGATTGCAGAAGCTTATAAAGATTTTCCTATATTGCAAAGGGAACATAAGGGTCATCGCTTGGTGTATTTAGACAGTGGCGCTACGACTCAGGTTCCGGAATATGTAATTAATGCATTGGAAACTCATTTAAAGAATCATAACGGTAATCCGCATCGCGGAGCTCACATCTTGGCTGTGGAAGCATCAGAAGCGTATGAAACGGCTCGTGACACGGTGCAGCAATTTATCAATGCCAAATACCGTGAAGAAATCGTATTGACACGTAATACTACGGAAAGTCTCAATTTAATTGCTTTCAGCTATGGTATGCATAATGTAAAGAAAGGCGACAAAATCGTAATTACCGTTGCCGAACACCATGCCAACTTGGTAACCTGGCAGCGTGTAGCCGAAACTACGGGCGCTACTTTGGAATATATGTATCTTGATGAAAGTGGTCATCTTAAAGATGGTGAAATGGATAAAATTGACAGCCATACTAAGATTGTAGCCTTTGCTCATGTAAGCAACGTACTCGGTATGGAGTTTCCGGTAGCCGAATTGACTAAACGTGCTCATGATGTAGGCGCCGTAGTTATTCTTGACGGGGCTCAATCGGCACCTCATAAAAAGATTGATGTACAGGCCTTGGATTGCGATTTCTTCGTTTTTTCCGGCCATAAAATGTGTGCGTCCCAAGGTATCGGTGTCATGTACGGTAAACGTCATTTATTAGAAGCAATGCCACCGTTCTTATTGGGTGGTGACATGATTGAGTATGTGCAAGAACAGAGCACTACCTACAATGAAGTGCCGTATAAATTTGAAGCCGGTACGCCGAATGCACATGGTGCCGTAACATTGAAGGCAGCCATCGAATACTTGGAACAGTTTGGTATGGACAATATCAATGCCTATGAAAAAGAGTTGGTAGCCTATGTATTGCCTAAACTTGTGGCCATTCCGCATGTTCGTGTATTGGGTTCCGAAGATCCTAAAGAAAAGCATGGCGTTATTGCTTTCACTATTGATGATGTACATCCTCATGATGTGGCTACAATTTTGGACAGCTACGGCGTTTGCATTCGTTCCGGCCATCATTGTGCACAACCGCTTGGCGCGTACTACAAAGTACCGGCCTCGAACCGTATGAGCATGTACGTCTACACTCGTAAAGAAGATCTTGATATCTTCTTGGACGCTGTTAAAAAAGTAAGACCTACCATGGGCTTTGAAGATTAAACACAGGTTACAGTAAACATAGAAGGAGTTCCTTAGTATGGAGATGGATCAGTTATATACTGAGTTAATTTTAGAACATAATCAGGATAGACGTAATAAGCGCTTATTGGATACGTTTACCGTATCTGAACATGGTCATAATCCAAGTTGTGGTGATGACTTGACGTTGCAGGTCGATGTAGAAGATGGTATCGTAAAAGATGCAGCTTATACCGGTTCCGGTTGTGCCATCAGCCAAGCATCCGCTTCCATGATGATTGATATCATCAAAGGGAAGAGCGTTGAAGAAGCATTTCGCTTAGTCGATCTTTTCCTTGGCATGATTAAAAAGGAAGTAACGGATGAAGCTGAATTGGAAGAGTTGGAAGATGCCATGGCACTTCAAAATATTTCCAATATGCCGGCTCGTGTAAAATGTGCCGTATTGGCATGGCATACGCTTAAAGAAGCATTAAAAAAAGAAGCAAATTAAGCAATGTGTGATTGCTGAGATACAGAAAAGGAGTTAACCTATAACAACCTTGTCGCTATGCGTTAACTCCTTTTTAACAGTCCCCGAAAAGGACTCATATTGAATTATGTGTCTGGGTTTTCGATAATGAATTACTCATCTTTTTTTGCGCCCGGTTTTGGTAATTTGCCCATATCCTGCAACAGCTTAACGATGCGGACACCACAGTGTTTGCCACCGCAGGAACCGGTACCGGCCCCCGTACGTTCTCTGATTTTAGGAATGGTATCACAACCGTCGTTGATAGCTTCTTTTATCGTTTTGCGGGAAATACTGCGACAGGTACAAACTTTGGTATACTTGTCCAAAATACTGTCGGGAACTTTTTGTTCTTCAAAATCCATAACTTTACCTCCTATACTACTCAGTATAGCTTTCTGTACATATACTTATACATAAAATCTGATTCAAAACTCATTAGTTAAATCTATCTGTAACCTTATTGTATCATAGATTGCAAATTCTATGTTAATAAGAATGAAGGAGTTAATAAAGAAAGGAAGAACCTATGATTTGCGTTTTATTCGATTTAGATGGCACGCTTACAGACTCTGCGGAAGGCATTAAAAAATCCGTTGTCTATGCATTGGAAAAGAAAGGGGTACCGGTACCCGGTGATGATATCTTAACACTCTTTATCGGACCGCCTATCGTTGATTCTTTGCGCGAGCATTGCGGCATGAACGATGCGGAAGCAGCGGAAACGTACGGCTATTTTAAAGAACGTTATGAAACTATCGGTAAGTTTGAAAATCGTGTATACGAAGATGTAGAACGCATGTTGGTTACGTTGCGTCAAACGAATACCTATGTGGCGGTAGCAACGGCTAAACCACAGCATTTGGCCAATGAAGTAATCGAACACTTCGGCCTTACCAAATACTTTGAAATTATCAAAGGCGCTGATGCAGCCCGTGGTATCACTCATAAAGATGATGTTTTGAAAGAAGCGTTAGCAGCCATGCAAGAAATTTCTTCCAATCGTACCAAAAAAGATATTACCGGTTGGTATATGGTAGGTGACCGTAAGTATGACATGGAAGCCGCTAAAAAATTAGGCTGTCGTGCGGTAGCGGTGACTTATGGCTATGGTTCGCGCGAAGAGTTGGAAAACTCCGGTGCCGACTATCTATGTGATACACCGTCTGATGTTATCTTAAATATTGCGGTAGATACCTTACTGTAATATATAATTACATAACGAATAAAAGCTATTCTCCTATTATAATGTGATATTTATAATATAGAGAATAGCTTTTTTGTTGCTGATATCTTAATTTTATCGGCTTTCATAGCTTATTAGGTTTTATCTTAGTAAGCCGGTTAGCAGTTAGTCACGAGGTTGGGGATCGCGTTTTTTGGCAATAACGTTAAATACCTTTTTACCGGTGTTTTTTAACTTAGAACCGGTTTGTTTTAGGCTCATACGAGTGCGGGTAACGCGAGCCATAGCAGATAGGGATGTTTTCTTACGCGGTTTCATATCGCGAATAGAGCCGAAGTCGCCTCGGTTGATGCTGGTTGCTTTAACGCGTTCGGCACCAAAAGATTGTTTTAAAACGCGCATGATTAAGGTTGCTTGGAGCGGCAAGTCAAAGGTATAAATATCTACGGCTACATAGCCCATGTCCGGATAGGCATGAACGGCAATGTGGCAATGCGGTGAGACAGCAAATAACACCACTTCGTCATCAAGAACTTGGCAGCTGATTTCATCAATCGGCTGTTGTGCTGCTTCCAAAGCATTGGTCACGCTTTCCTGAATGATTAGCGGGGAATTGACTACGTCTTCCAAACAAGTATATAAATCTATTAATAAATGAGTTCCTATTGCGTTAGACATACTTACACCTTCCTTATTGAGTATCGTCGTATATTAGATAAATTTAATTTCCTTTTCTTTTATTATTTAATCTCTTGTTATACAGATGTGGAACTTAACGCCCGGGATCGTAATATCCTATTTAGTATGAGCGTAAGTACAATTATTTTATGACTTTTATGTATTCTTATATCGTTTTATTATACCTTGAAACAGGGCTAATTGTAAAATGGTAAACGATAAATCAAGTACATTGTGTACAAAATAATAAAAAGAGGGATAAAACACGTCATATTATGAGAATTACTATTAATTAACTTTAAAATGAGTTTTATGAATTATTAACCTGTAAAATTAAAAAATTATTCATTTCGTGGAATCTGAGTTACATTGCGAATTTTGACTTTTCTGTAATTTGTAGGTTTTTACAAGGTCTATTCACATATGAGTATTGGTTATACCTATATGGTTGATTTACATGATAAGTTCGGTATGCTATCCTAAATCTATATGAAGTCGTACAGTAGTGCTGAGTGGCACAATACGATGTGGGAGGTCCTAATATGAGCTTACAGTTGAAGAGAGATTATGACACTTTTGTATTAGAAGCAAAGAAAATTTCACCGGACAGGGTATTCACTGATTTTCTATTGCGTTATGCCTATGGTATTGACGCATCTTGCTACAGCTATTTGCCGAAAGTAGTTGTAAAAGCTAATACGGAAGCAGAAGTAGTGCAATTAGTATTATTGGCCAATCGTTGCGGTACGCCGGTTACATTCCGTGCTGCAGGCAGTTCCTTATCCGGTCAGGCATCTTCTGAAGATGTATTAATTGTTGCCAATGATGGTTTTAAATTTGTACAAGTTCTTGAAAACGGCAATGCCATTCGTTTGGCTTGCGGTGTAATCGGGGCTGATGCGAACGAAGCGTTAAAACCGTACGGCAAGAAAATCGGTCCGGATCCCGCTACCATTACAACAGCATTGGTAGGTGGTATTTTTAACAATAACTCCAGCGGTATGTGTTGCGGCACAGTTGAAAACTCTTATAAAACGGTTCGCTCTATGCGTGCTGTATTGGCAGACGGCACAATTCTAGATACCGGTAATCCGCAAAGTGTTAAAGAGTTCATGGCAACGCACAGCAAATTGATTGATGATGTACTTAATTTGCGCAGTGAAATCATGGCTGACAGTGAATTAGTAGACTTAATTCGTCGTAAATACAAAATTAAGAATACAACCGGTTATGGTATTAACTCCCTAGTTGATTTTGAAGACATTGTAGATATTTTAAACCATATTTTCATCGGCAGTGAAGGGACCCTCGGTTTTGTAAGCGAAGTTGTTTATAATTGTGTAGATGACGCTAAATACAAAGGTTGCGGCCTCTTGTTCTTTGCTAAACTCAACGATGCATCTCGTGCCGTAGTAGCCTTAGCCAATATGTCGCGCGATAAAGTAGTAGCCGCTGAAATGATGGACTACTTAAGTCTTAAGAGCGTACAGCAGTTACCGGAAGTTCCATCCTTCGTACATAATGTACCGGAAGGGACCAGCTGTATTTTATTCCAATCGGAAAGCAATGATGAAGCTACTTTGGATGCTAACTTAGAATACATTAAAGATCAGTTGAAAGACATTCCGACAGTTATTCCAAGCTTATATTCCAAAGATGCTAAGGAATATGATGCATGGTGGGTAATTCGTAAAGGTTTATTACCGATTGCTGCCGGTCTTCGCCGTCCGGGCACTACGGTTATCACCGAAGACGTTTGCTTCAAAATTGAAGACTTCACCGATGGTATCGAAATGATTACGGAATTGTTCAAAAAGTATGATTTCGAAGACAGCGGCATTATCTTCGGTCATGCCTTGAGCGGTAATGTTCACTTTATCATTACACCAAACTTCAATGAACAGCGTGAAATGGATAATTTTGCCGGCCTTGTAAAAGAAATGGCGGAACGCGTAGCCGGTGTAGAAGGTTCCATCAAAGCCGAACATGGTACAGGCCGCATGGTTGCTCCATTTGTTGAATTGGAATGGGGTAAAAAAGCCTATGCCGTTAACCGTCGTATTAAAGAAATTTTTGACCCTCAACGCTTATTAAATCCGGATGTTATGATTACTGATAATCCTGATGTCTACAAAAAGAATTTAAAAGCTATGAGCGATATCGATCCATTATATAACATGTGTATGGAATGCGGTTTCTGTGAACGTAATTGTCCAAGCCGTAACTTAACCTTAACACCTCGTCAACGTATTTCCTTACTTCGTGAAGAACAGCGCTTACTTAAAGAAGGTAATACAGCTATGGCTGAAGAACTTAAAAAAGGCTATGATTACTATGGTGTTGATACCTGTGCTGCTTGTTCCATGTGTTCCATGCTTTGTCCTTTAGGCATCGATACAGCGCAAATTGCTATTTCCATGCGTAAAATCAATCCGAAGGGCCGTGGCATTGCCCATGCTATTTATAACAACTTTAGCAATACCTTAAAAGCCGCTAAAGTAGGGGCTACTTTGGGTGGTGTAGCCGGTAAAGTAGCTACTAAGTCTTTATTGGCAAAAATTTCCGAAGATGCACATCAGATTACCGGTTTAACACCATATGTACCGGAAACAATGCCGAAAGCTAATACGTACAAATTGACAAATAAACGCAATCCGGCTTATCAGAAAAATGTAGTATACTTCAGTACTTGTGCTAATCGTGCATTCCGTCAAAACCAAGGTTATGATGATACTCGCAGCTTACAACAAGTATTTGAAAGCTTGTGCGATAAGGCAGGGTACAATGTAATTTATCCGCCGCATATTGAAAACTTATGCTGTGGCTTAAGTTTTGAAAATTATGAAGAAATCGATAAACAAGCTTTGGCTGATTTGACTGAAGCGCTTACTAAAGCCAGTGAAGGTGGGGTTTATCCGATTGTTATCGACCATTCCGCTTGCTTCAATCATGCATTCAAACATATTAAAGGTTTGAAGATTCTTGATATTTCCGAATTCTTGTACACAATTTTACCAAACTTGAATGTAACAAAATGTAATGAATCTGTTATCGTTCATAAACAGTGTAAGATTAAGACCTTGAATAAAGGCGATTATATTGAAAACTTAGCGCGTGCATGTACCGACAAAGTATTTAATATTAAATCTTTCGCATGTTGCGGTTTTGCCGGTCAAAAAGGTTTCTTCACACCGGAACTTAATAAATCATCTACTAAAGATTTAGCCGAAGAAGTTAAAAACTTAGGTGTAACTTTAGGCGTAAGTTCCAGTTCTACTTGTGAAATCGGTCTCGGCGAAAGCGGCGGTATTCCATTTGTAAGTATTGCATACTTGTTGGATCGTTGTTCTACAAGAAAATAATATACTATTTGTTTTTTAGTTAATTAATAGAATTTAGTAAGACTAGTAAATTAAACGAAAGCAACAATATAAAGATATTACTTCTTTATATTGTTGCTTTTTGTTGTTTATAATTCAACATATGAACAATAGTTATTATTAAAGTATCAAACAAAACGGTACAATAAAAACTAAGGTATTTATTTTTATTTATTGTAGGTTTTTAAGGAGGTTGTTGGTGTGGGGATAGTTCTAAGAAATAAAATTCAATTGGTAATTATTGGCTTATGTATAGCTTTTATTACTCTATTTGTCGTGGGGTGTGGCAATTCGGAATCAAAAGAAGAAAAAGTGCAGACGACAAAGGTAGTTACCGATTTAGTAGGTAATGAAGTTATAATGCCAAAAGATGTGAATAAGATTGCAATTGTGCCTATTCCTTGGGCGACTATAGTTTATGCAGTTGACGGTTCCGGTGATAAAATTGCGGCTATGCATCCATCGGCAAAAAAAGCATATGAAGACAGTATCTTAAAAACGATGGCACCTAATATGGAAAATGCTAACGCTACTTTTGTAGATAATAATTTTAATGTAAATTATGAAGAGTTAGCCAAATTAAAACCAGATGTTGTAGTTATTTGGGATTATCAGCCGGAAGTAGCCAAGAAGTTAAAAGAATTAGGGATTCCATCGGTACAAATTAAATACGGTACTTTGGAAGACATTCAAAAAGGGATGATATTGGTTGGTAATATTATTAATAAGCCTAAAGAAGCAGAGGCATTAGTAAATTACCATATTCAAAGTGCTGATTACTTTAAAGGTAAACAAGAAGCATTAAAAGCACAACCTAAAAAAAAGGTTTTATATTTAAGAGATGAAAAGTTAAATGTAGCGGCCAAAGACTCTGTCAATACACTTATGATAGAAAGTGCCGGTGGTATTAATGTTGCCAAAGATATTTCAGGTCAATGGAAACCAACTACGATGGAACAAATTTTGGCTTGGAATCCTGATGTTATTGTTATTAGTAACTTCTCTAAACTTATGCCGGAAGATTTATATAATAACAAGATAACCGGCCAAGATTGGAGTCAGGTGAAAGCATTACAAACTAAACAAGTATATAAAGCTCCGATGGGGATTTACCGCTGGGATGCTCCTGCAGTAGAAACACCTCTTATGATGCGCTGGTTAGGTAAGGTTTTACAACCGGAGGTTTTTAATGATTACTCCATGTCACAAGAATTAAAATCTTTCTATCATAATTATTTGAAGTATGATTTATCCGAAGAAGAAGTTAACGATATTTTGAAAAGTAATGTAAATCCGGTGATTCCGACACTGTAAGAGGTTGTCTAATGAATATAGTGAACCGTAATTTGTATATTACAGTAATTTGTTTTATTGTCTTTTTTATGGTATTTACATTATCATTATTTGGTGGTCGTTATGTACTAGAACCTCATAAAGTTATATATATTTTATGGGCCGGTTTAACCGGTGAATTGCCTAATAATGTAGATTATTCTGTTATTTGGAATTTGCGTTTGCCTCGTGTTTTGCTAAATTGTCTGGTAGGCATGGGGCTTGCGTTATCCGGTGCCGTATTCCAGGGTATTTTTAGAAATCCGCTAGTAAGTCCTGATGTACTTGGTGTTAGTACAGGTGCTGCATTAGGCGCCTGTTTGGGGATTTTAATGTCTTATAATGAGTATATGACATCGATTATAGCACTAAGTTGTGGTATTTTGAGCGTTTGGCTAACTTATAATTTGTCTAAATTAAGAGGCGAATCGACAACATTAACCTTAGTGTTGGCAGGTATGATTATATCGGCAGTAGGGAGCGCTTTAATATCTCTTATTAAATATGTAGCAGATCCATATGATAAATTACCGGCCATTACATATTGGCTCATGGGAAGTTTTAGCAGTGCTTCTTATCAGAACTTATTGATTATAGGGATGCCCATTATTATTGGTTGCGTAATCTTATTACTTATGCGGTGGCGCATTAATATTTTATCACTTAGTGAAGATGAAATATTGGCATTAGGTGTAAATCCTAAAAAAACCAGAAAGGTAGTAATTGTATTAGCGACTTTTATAACTGCGGCCTGTGTTACGGCAACCGGTGTAATCGGTTGGGTGGGGCTCGTAATTCCTCATATATGTCGTATGATTATAGGTGTTAACCATTCGAAGCTACTGTCTTTAAGTTGTTTAATAGGAGCTACGTTTATGATCTTGGTAGATTTTTTAGCTCGTACGGTAAGTGCTGCAGAAATTCCTATTGGTATTTTAACGGCTTTAGTAGGTGCACCTTTTTTTGCCTTCCTTTTTAAACATTTGAAAGGGGGCTTATAAAATGACGAACCAAGATAATAGAAAAGAGCTTTCTATAGAAAATGATATAGAAATAAAGAACAGAGAAATTCCAATACTTGAAGTAAAACAGGGCTGCTTTAGTTACTTAAATAGTCAACTTGTCTTAAAGGATATTAGCTTTTCATTACAAAAAGGAGAAATACTGACAATACTAGGGCAAAATGGTATCGGTAAAACTACATTGTTAAAATGTATAACAGGTATCATGAAATGGACAAGTGGTAGTAGTTTTATTCTAAACAATGAAGTAACCGGTGACTCAGAAGAAAGTAAATTGATAACATATGTACCACAGGCTAAAAGTTTATCTTTTCCTTATACAGTTGAAGAAGTAGTCATGATGGGCCGTGCTAAACATATTGGTATTTTTGGAACACCGCGAAACATTGATAAGGCGATTGTTAAAAATGCGATGGATCAAGTGGGTATTTACCATTTGAAAGATGCATTATCGACACAGCTTAGTGGTGGTCAATTACAATTAGTGTTTATAGCTAGAGCTTTAGCCGGTGAGCCTAAGATACTCGTATTGGATGAACCGGAATCATATTTAGACTTTAAAAATCAGTCGAAGATATTAAAGTTAATCAATGATTTAGTCATTAAATACAAATTAACTTGTTTAATTAACACACATTATCCTGATCATGCTTTGCGAATTTCTGACAAAACATTATTGCTTGGTCATTTAAAGTATTCTTTTGGCAAAACGCCTGAAATTATTACAGAAGAATCTATGGAAGAATATTTTGGAATTAAAACTAAAATTATATCCCTTAATGTAAATGGTAAAGATATACCTGTTTTTACAGTTATCTAGATATAATAGTTTTATATACAGATTTCTGAAAATAGACGGCTATTGAACTAAATAGAGTGATATGATATAATTACTTCCGATAACGATATATTATCGGAAGTAATTTTTTATATAAAAATAGGCCTAATTCAGCCCTAATCAGTGTTTTAGCCAGTTTTAGGCACTTAAAGGAGTCTTCTATATGCCGTCTAACAAACATTTTTATCTGCGTGACAATGAAATACTCATGGCCAGCAGCAAACTCTCTGATAAAGCTAAATTAAGCATTTTGTCTTCTAAATCAGATAATACTGTTGATGCTTATGAATCCGACTGGGACGATTTCGTCTATTGGTGTGAATCCCGTCATGTCGATTATTTTCCGGCTTCTCCGGAAACTGTCGTTAACTATATTAACGACTTAGCCGATCATGCTAAGGCTAATACTATATCCAGACGTATCAGTGCTATTTCTGAAAATTTTAATGCTGCCGGTTTAGCCGACAATCCTTGTAAGTCTTCTTTGGTGAGTTCCGCCTTGCGTGGTATTCGTCGACTTAAAGGAACGTATCAGCAAGGTAAAACCCCTATCCTTTTAGAAGATTTGGAAGATATCTTTAAGGAAATGGAATCGCTTAATTTACCGGAAATTCAGCTGCTTCGTGATAAAGCAATCCTCTTAATCGGTTTTATGGGTGCTTTTCGTCGCAGTGAAATCAGCGCTTTAATGGTTGAAGACTTAACGTTTTCACCACAAGGGCTCGAAATCTTTGTGCGCTCCTCTAAGGCCGACCAAGAAGGTCAAGGTGCTGTTGTAGCTATCCCTTATATCGAAAACGCCGAATTTTGCGCTGTAAGGGCCGTTAAGGCATGGCTCCGGTATACTGGTATTAAAACCGGTCCAATTTTCAGAGGTTTTACGAAGAAAATGGACATTCGCAAGACGGCTTTGAGTGATAAAAGTATTGCGGAGATTGTAAAAAAATATGTCGAGCTTATCGGATTAGACCCGTCTATGTATGGTGCTCATAGTTTACGCCACGGTTTTGCAACAACGGCAGCGTCCTTTGGCGTTGAAGAACGTAATATTATGAGGCAAACACGTCACCACAGTGTTAATATGGTACGTCGTTATATCAATGAAGCCAATAAATTTGTGGATAATCCGATTAGCACGATATTTAATAGTAGAAGAAAATTATAATTATATAATTTTATGATTTTTAATCCATTTTAACAAATCATCATATGTTCCATTATTTGCTATTTTTAAAGCTATTTCCCATAACTCCTTTTGACTATAATCTAAGTTGATATCATTGATTAATAGTAACAATAGCATACAGTGTATTCCAGTTCGTTTATTACCATCTATAAAAGGATGATTTTAAATAATTCCAAAACCTAAACGAGCAGCCTTTTCTTCTATAGAATTAAAGATATCGATTCCACTGTAAGTGTGATATGGGCTTTGAATTGCAGATTCAAGTAATCTTTTATCTCTAATCCCATTTGTGCCTCCAAATGTATCAATCATTTGTTCATGGATTAATAAAATTTCATCTAAATTAATTTTCTTCATTAGCTAATACCTTATAAGCTTCCTTATTTTTTTGTAATAGTTTTTTAGAAGCTTCGAGTATATCACGATGAGGATTAACATTGTAGTCGGCTGATGATTCCTTAAGTAACATTTGAATTGGAATGATTGCATATTTTGGTTTATTATTTTTTAAAATTATTACAGGTCCGTTTTCATCAACATGTTTAGTTACTTTAGAGAAGTTTTGATTGGCCTCTGTAATAGAAATTAAATTATTTGTATCCGTAATCATTGTAATTCACCTCGTTCTGAAATAGTTGGTTTTTATCTTATAGCTATATTATAACACAAAAATAGGATGAATTTATCCTATTTTGTGTGGAGGATATTAAGTTAACTCGAACAAAAAGAGCCTCCCAGCTGTAGTGACCCCAAAAAGTTAGACTTTTATTTCCGAGAAGCCTGAATAGGTTTCTCGGAATTTTTTATGCTACTGTATTCTTTAAGCGATACTTTACCGGACTTAGCCAATTCAACTTCTCTTTTATTCGTTTTTCATTGTAATAGAGTATATATTGAGTAAGTGCTGTTTCTAATTCCTTGTAGCTATGAAATGTTTTTCCATAATACATTTCTTGCTTCAAAATTGAAAAGAAGTTTTCCATAGGCGAATTGTCATAGCAATTTCCTTTTCTGGACATACTCT